>NZ_BAABRS010000002.1:0-600000 GCF_039545095.1 Fodinibius salicampi
CTGTGCCCGGAGATCAGCCTGAATTTTATTTATTGCAGTTTTTGGAACCGGGAAATACAAAGACCCCGGACCTTAGCTGGGCGGATGCGGGGGATTTTACCGGCCGGGTTTCGCTGTTTGACGAAGCAGGGGAGAAAGTGTTAGCCACCATTTATAAAGAAGGGGAAGTAACCGACTTTATTCCGGAGGAAACAAAAGATGAGTTTGAAATGTGGGATAATACCAGAGGAAAAACGGATACGGATGAAATGCAACTGGTGTGCGTTACGGTTACCACGCATCATTGTACTGACTGGTACAGAGTCTATAGCGATGGATCCCGTGAATATACAGGTCGAACCTGTAGTGGTAGTACCACGAGCAGGGTGTGTTCCTCAGGTGGAGGCGGTGGATCAGGAGGTGATGGAGGCTCCACTGGCGGAAGTGGTGGAGATTCAGGAGGCGGTAGCTCAGGCGATGGAGGCGCCCCGTGCGGGGATCCCGTCCATGGATGCTTTGAAATGGAAGTGAAGGATAAGATCGTGGGCTTTATGGGAACTATTGGCATTGATACTAAAGAATTAGATAAATTTCCCAAACTTAAATGCACGGTCGACCGAGTACTTGATACAAATAGTATGCAAGATCTTATTGCCGAATTCGGCATGTCTTACACCAATTATGATTTGATCTTTTCAGGTGCTCCAATATTAGAAGATGAAAATGGGGACGAGTTCCTTGGTGGTTTAGATATCGTTGATGATAATGATGGAAGAAAGAATTTTGTCATAATGGCTAACAATCATTTAGCGCAGGACCGAAGCTCGGTTGAGGTGGCCATTACATATTTACATGAAGCCATGCATGCAGAAATGCGCCGGTATCTATTAGATAATGCTGATACCTCTACCCTACAAAACTTCCCGGGATCGATTACCGAAGATTGGAAAAATTACGTAGCTACAAGAAATCAAGAAAATGCCGAACATATCGCAATGGCTAAAGAATATGTCGATTTTATAGCCCAGGCTGCTTCCGATTTTGATAATAACAGAATGTCCTTTGAATATTATCAAGCATTAAGTTGGATTGGTCTTTCACCCGATGCTAATAATGTTTGGTATACGGAATATACGCCACAAGAAAGAACACAAATACTTAATAATTTGGACGCTGCAAAAGAAATCTTGGAAGATAGAACTAATAAAATGTGTAATTAATTATGAAGCTGTATTTTTTTATTTCATTTCTTTGTCTCTCATTCTTATGTATAGCAGGTTGTGAAGGTACAAGCGTAAATGAACAGCGGGTAGCTGTTCTAAACGCATTATACTACCAAACATTTGAAGACAACAGTATTCGTATTGCTAAAAATTCCTATTCTTATGAGAGTTCATTGAAAGACTGGGATACACTTAGCTTATCAGAGATAGAGTCTATCCAAGCACATTCTTTATATGGTGATGAAGATTCTTTGCGGAAAGCTTTTACTTTTACGGATGAAGATATTCAAACATTTAATAACCAATTAAATGAAAAACCTGAGGCTTTTTGGCCTCGCTGGGGTTGGGATACGCCTAACTTTATCTCCAGGGAGGACTATCCCGACTATTTTTCAGGAGAGGCCCAATTGCCTCCCGTTGAAAGGCCTGCTTCCAAACGCATACGTATTATTTCCCTTTCTGTACCCTTGGTTAGTTCTAATCGGGCATTTGTAGCTGCTGAAACGAATAAAGGTTATGGTTCTGTGGCAGTAGATGTGTATTTACTTGGCAAAAAAGATGGTAAGTGGGTTGTTATTGCTGTAAACAATGTTTTTACGACATAAGAGTGATCAGGCTATTAAAGGCAAGGGTTGCCATTCGCCTTTAACGGAACGAAATGCTGTAGGACAAAACTACATTGATGCTCAAGAAGAATTAGATAATAGAAATTCTGATTATTGTAATTAACAATGAAAAGATTAATAGTATTCTCTTTTTCTTTTTTCTTCATTATCTCATTTTTAACTAATTGTAATGAAGAAAAGGAGATATATTCTCAGCGGAATCATATTCTTCATTTAGTTTATCAGGAATATGAGAATAGCTATAAGGATAGCATTGCCGTATTTGAAAGCTCATTGAGTGATATTGACCGGTATATGAAGTTAACCAGTTTTAATACTACAAAAATATCAAATGAAGATATTCAAAGATGGAATAATCAACATGAAAACTATAAGAGGGTATATTGGGAAAAATGGGGATGGAAGAATATCTCTTTGATTAGCAAAAACGAATTTCCTGACTACTTTGAGTATAGTATTCCTCCTCCAGGTACTGAAATTACTAATTATATTACTGTACTTTATTTCTCCGTTCCATTGGTAGGTAAAGAAAATGCATTGCTATTTGTTGCAAAAAAATCAGGTAAGTATTCTTGGAATGTGTATAGGATCATTTTAAAAAAGACAGCGGGTGAATGGAGTATTGCGTCAAAAAGAAATATTATTACTACTTAGAGATCTTAATCTAATTATTTTTAGCAATAGAATTGAGATTTATTCTACCTAAGTAGCTATCGTATTACTAATCGTACTCTTAAAGGAGCCTGCAGACCAGAATAAGATGGTCAAAAATACCAGGCTGCACGAAACAGGAGCTCCGATGTTTGCAGCAATTAACGGGCGACTTATTTACTTACTTGCAGCAGGAGGACTATGCGTTCTTTTAGTGTCCTCTGGATGTCATACGAATTCCAAACAGCAGCTGCATGAGGAGCGCCTGCAAATCCTCAACACGTTGCTCCAAAAATATGCAGAAGGCGACAGTATTGCCGTCTATGAAGAGTCGATTCAGGATATCAGTATTTCTTTACCCAAAGAAAAGCTAGCGACTAATTATCTAAATAATGATAGCCTGACCATCTCGCAAGAAGACTTGGAGGCTTGGCAAAAGCAATGGGAAAACTACGAACCGGCAGAGTGGAAAGAATGGGGCTGGGATACCGATTATTTGATCAGTCGGGAGGAGTTTCCCGAGTATTATGATTACAGCGTTCCTCCGCCCGGGTTTGAAGTTAAAACTTTTGTTAAGATCGTTTACTTTTCTATGCCTATAGTGGGAGAAAATCATGCCTTTGTTAATGTAGCTACTTCCCGCGGTAAACATTCATGGGTTGTTGTGTATATAATAATGGAAAAGAAAAATGGAAAATGGATCTATCATTCTTCAAAAGGCTTATTTACAAGCTAGTCTTAAAATTGAGATGGATGCTTAATTCTGTAGAGTACGTAAGTCCATAAGCTGTAGTTGAGTTTCCTTCCTTTTTTTGAGTTTCCAATGATTTATAGCTCCTTCCGGCAGATTTTCCCCAACTTTGATTTGGAGATTAAGGCAGATGATATTCCAGATGAAAATAACACAATAACACTGGGTGAAACTAGTATGACTGGTAGCAAACAATTTACTATTACACTAAATAGTCGATATTTAGATCTTCCTTCCTTAGATATAGCCAGAACCCTTTTACATGAAGCCATTCACGCAGAAATGAAGAGAAAAATAGCATCGGTAGGTGGAGAAATAACGACAAAAAATTTTCCTGGAATCTATGATTATTATACAAGATACGGTAGGGAAGGAGATTGGAGCCATCAACAAATGGCCGCTCATTATATAAATACTATTGTTAATGGCCTCCAAGAATATGATAATAATCAGCATTCAGAATCTTTTTACGAAAGTATAGCATGGAAAGGCTTACAAGGGACAACTGTTTGGAATCAATTATCGACTGATCAGCAAGAATATTATAATTCAGAGTACCAAGTATTTTTGAGCACAGGTAGTAAGAATTGCCAATGATATAACCTAAAGCCATCAAATGTGATGAAAAGGCCTATATTGATGTTTCTAATTTTTGTTCCAATAATTTTATTTTGGAATACAACTGTAGCACAAACCAATTCCTCACTCTATCTCTTGTTTCAAGAAGATGGAGAAACAATGATGGACAGTAAAAGATCGACTGCAGATTCTCTCTGCCAGCTTAATTTTCATTTTGACCTTTATCCTCAAAAGTTGAGAAGCGATCCGTTGGATTTTAGAGCAAAAAATATATCCCAAAAGGATACCATATCTATTTCAGAATTAAATAGTTTAAATATTAGAAATTATAACTGGCTGAAAGAATACTATTCAGAATATTTTCAGGAAGTTCAGGAAAAGGCAAGTAGAAAAGAACCAATCCAAATATTCGATTTGAACAAAAGCTTTAAACAAATATTCATTGTCCAAATTGATTCGCTAAATAGATATGCAATTATCACCCCAGTCGAATATACCGAGATTATCCAATAAGAGACACACATCAGAAGATATCCTTAAAATGAGGAGATATTTGCATGGTGCGACAGATACATCAACCCTGCCAGGATTCCTGGGAGATTTTTCGAGTGACTGGGGGGCCTTTGTCAATGAAAGATGTAGCTAACATTACCATAATAGTTATAATATTGGTAATCTTTGTTGGTTGTGCTGAACAATCAAAAGAGGTAGAAACCAATAAAATTCTTCGGACCTTAATCGAGGAACAACAGGATAGCCTTAATATTTATTTTGAACCGATAGATTCAGCGGGGACAAAAAAATTTAAAAAACATATTTCATATACAGATGAACCCGACAGCATTGTATTATATTATAAATCTGTTGATACCTTAAAATTTGAGAAACCACTTACGGTGGAATTTTTGAACCAATATGGTTTCACATATGGAAATGATATAGATACTCTTTTTACTAAAGAGGAAGTTGGCCAGTGGAATGAGGATATATCTAATTATAAATCAAAGAAGTGGAGTCGGCAGGAGAGCAGGAGCCTTCCTATTATTGCCAAAAGCCACCATGAAATTGAAGAATTTTACACACAACAGGAAAAATTGGAATCTTTTTTTTACTATTCTACACCTTTCTTTAATAAGGAGGGAGATAAAGCTCTTATCTATCAAAATAAGATTTCGAAATCCAGCAAGATAAGGCAATTATACATTTTAAGTAATAAGGGAGATACTTGGTCTCCCATTTATAGAGTTACACTTTATATTTCTACCTCTTAAAGCCCTATGAGGTGAATATTAAAAAGGATTTTGTATCTCAAACTGCTGCATCATTAAAAGTAATCAACACAATGCCGGGAAAAGCACTAACTTTAATTTAACTATTAAAGTAAAGTTAAATTCTGATGTCCCGTTTCTTGAGAGTGAACGTGGAAGTAATAATTTCACAATGGTACTAAATGAAACAAGGATATCGAATAGATATCCAATAGAAACAGCGGTTACAATGATGCACGAAGCTATGCACGCCGAGATGCGACGATACCTGTTGGATAATGCAGATACTTCGACACTTCCGAACTTTCCGGGATCGATTACTGAAGATTGGGAAAACTATGTAGCTACCAGGAACCAAGAAACTGATGAAGCCAATCAAAGTAATGCCGAACACCAAGCTATGGGCTACGAAGAATACATCACCTTAATTGCCGAAGCGACCTCCGATTTTGATAATGGAAGGATGCCCTTTAGTTATTATCAAGGATTAGCTTGGGTTGGCATATATGATAAAGATAATGAAGGATGGAAAAACGCTTCCGAAGCTTATAAAGCTAAAATAAGAAAAGGATATAATAATGCTAAAGAAGAACTAAGAAGTCGTAATAATGATATATGCAATTAGCATTAACAAAAAATGTATAGTTTTTGTCTTATTTGGATTAATTGTTCTACTCTTAATGCAGGGGTGTGACAAAAATAATGTTTCTAAACCCGAAAAAATTAATGTGTTAAATGCACTGGTTTCTCATTATCAAACTTATGAAGATTCAATAGCGGTTTTCCACGAATCGTATGAGTATGATACTGAAGATATTAACTTTACTAGTTACAAAGACAGTGACTATTTCAGGGAAGCTTTTTCCTCCATCACTAGGAAAGATATGCAGGCGTGGGAAAAACAACTCCGTGAAATAGAAACAGTTGAATGGAAAGAATGGGGATGGGAAACTCCCTCTTTTATAACGGAAAAGGAGTATCCCAAATCATTTGATTATGAGGGGCCACCGCCACCTGGAGTAACCATAGAAACGTCCTTAACAGTTTATTTTTTTTCTATACCGCTTATCAGCAGTAAACATGCTTTTGTAGAAGTTGCCTACAAATCTGGGAAGTATAACTGGAATGTTGATATTGTGCTGTTGAAAAAAACTGATAAAGTTTGGAAGGTCCAATCAAAAAGTAACATCACCACAACTTAAGTTTGTGTTTTGAGGTTTAAGGCAATTAACCGGCGACTTCTTTACTTATTTGTAGCAGGAGGGCTATGTGTTCTTTTAGTTACCTCCGGATGTGGTATGAATCCCAAACAGCAGCTGCATGAGGAGCGCCTGCAAATCCTCAACACGCTGCTCCAAAAATATGCCGAGGGCGACAGTATCGCTGTTTATGAGGAATCGATCAAGGATACTAGCATTGTACTATCCAAAGATAAGCTGACGGCTGATTATCTTAACAGCGACAGTCTGACTATCTCGCAAGAAGACTTGGAGGCTTGGCAAAAGCAATGGGAAAACTACGAACCGGCAGAGTGGAAAGAATGGGGCTGGGATACCGATTATTTGATCAGTCGGGAGGAGTTCCCTGAGTATTATGACTACAGCGTTCCCCCGCCTGGATATCAACTCCCTTCGGAGTTGACGATTATTCACTATTTTTCCATTCCCTTAGTAGGAAAAAATACGCTATTATAGTACATACAATAAAAAGAAATAAAACTATGGGAGTCATAGTCATAGATACTTTTAAGAAAAAAAGTAATGGCAAGTGGATTTACCATTCTTCAAAAGGTTTATTAACAAGCTAGTTTTAAAAATGAGATGGATACACTTACATTCATGTTTTCTACTTATTGGTAGTATACTTCTTATAACTAACTCTTATTCCTGTAAAACCAAAGGCACACTTTATTCTTTGGAATCTGATGCTGCTCTTTTTACTACACTTGTACAATATGTAGACACTGCAGGTTTACAATTTGATGATCCAAAAGACCTAGAATATCTGCGTATTGATCCTCGAATGATAGATTCTACATATCAACAATTTACACGATTAGAAGAAGAACATTTGCAATCGAGTTCTTCCAAGCTATTAAAGAAGCGTATCAAGATAATTGAGAAATTTGATTTGGAAGATACAGATATAATTGCTGATCTTGATTGTGTTTTTTCACAAGGACTTCCAGATCCATCAAACCTAAAAGACCCTGAAAAATTACGATCCGATGTTCCACCGCATTGTAAGAAAAAGGGTTTTTTCCTATCTATTATTTTTGGTCAGCCCAAAAGTACTTCTATAGATAATTGTGCAGAGTCTGATTTTGAACAAAATGAAAGTCCTAACTTTCAATGTTTTGCAGTAAGAGCAGATGAATATACATCGTATTCAGAATTATCATTTCGATTATATATAAAAAAGGATCCAGTCGAAGGCTGGGTTGTGGTAGGAAAAGAACTTCTAGGAGGTTCTTATTCATAAAATACTGTAAGAAAAAATAACTTCTTAGATCGGTGATGGTACTGGGCTATTGGCTCATTCCGTAATTTCTTTGGTGAACTCCGTTTCTTCGAGCAGTCCGCCATCGGGATTTCTGCCAACCAGCCAAAATAGGATACTGATCCCAAGGCCCGGATAGAAAGGCTCCATTCCCAGGAATTTATATTCATAGCTCCCTTCCGCGGTGATGGTCCCAATGACAAGCCACAGTAGGGAAACACCTATACTAGTAACCATGGTGGGCAAGACCCAACCTTTTTTCAGTGTGAAGAAGCGCAGGTAAACGCCCAAAACAGGAATCAGGAGACCGGGAAGCATCACCGAGCCGATAATATACCAGAGATCGATTACACTGGGATAGACGATAATCAGCAAAATTCCCAGGATGGCCGCAATGATGATGCTGATCTGTGTTAACGTATTATTCTTTACCTTGGGGAAGAATTTTACCAGGAAATCACGCCCGAGTGTTTGTCCCGATAAGAAGAGGTAGCTGTCCAGTGTGGACATGATGGTCGCCAGTAGAGCCACAAAAAACAGGCCCTTGAAGCCAATAGGCAGTATTTCGTTGGCTAAATAGGGATATACCATGACGGGTTCGGCTAGATCAGGACCGAGGATGGCCCACCCGTAAATACCGCTGAACATGGTTAGGAAATCAAAGACGGACCAAAGCAGGATGGAGATAAAGATCCCTTTTTTAGCGGTCTTTGGATTTTTGGCTGCTGCGGCGCGCTGATGAAAACTCGGATCAACGAAGGTCCACAGGGCAATAAAAAACCAGACCAGGATGTATTGCAGATCATGTCCGCCGGTAATATCGCGATAGTTGTCTGGCATCTGGCTCCAGAGCTGTCCCATTCCCCCGAAATCCATCCCGGCAAAGATAAGCAGGGAGATAAAACCCCCGAACATGAGCGCAATCTGAAGCATATCGGTATGCACTACGGCACTGAATCCGCCAAAAGTAACATAGGCTACCGAAAAGAGGGCTACTGCGCTCGCATACCATAGGAAGTCGCCCGATCCGCCGGTAAGATATTGGAAAATAAGTCCCAGCATCAGAATATAGGGGGCGGGACTAACCAGGATAAAGATGGGGAGGGCCGAAAAGCGTCCGGCTTTTTCGCCATAGAAGTTGCCCACTGCTTCCGGCAGGGAGAGGGCTTTGTTCATCCGGATTTTGCCGGCCAGTAGCCACGCAAAGAGGGCGGAAAACACATAGAAGGGAAATCCGAACAGCAGCCATTGCGAGATACCAAACTGGTAGCTGTATTCTCCGACTCCGAGTATTCCGCCGTACCACGTAGATACGAGCGTAGCAACGAAGGCCGGTAGACTCATTTTTCGTCCGGAAAGCAGGTACGATTCCTCATCGTCAGGATCCCAGTCGCGCTGCCAGGTCAAATAGACCAGCAACCCAAAATAGATCAGAATCATTGCCCAGTCAATGAGTGTAAATTCAAGTTCAGTCAAGGGACGGCTACGATTGAATTAAAATGGGTTAAAGATATTCCGAAAGTGGCTACTTTCAAAAGAAGTTAAGAGCCTCTAAAAAGCTTCGAAGAAGAGTAGGTCTCCTTTTTTATGAGTGATCGTAATGGGGGTACCGACAACTGTATTGGAAGAGCCATCCCTCACTCCATTTTCCAGGGTTTCGTCTTTGAGGGAGTATTTGAGCCCTTCGGTGGTGATATTGGTAACTTTGCCGGAGAGCGGAAAAAGGGAAACCAATGTTCCTATGGGAAGTTCTTTGGAAAAAGAGTGGGGGAGAATCTGGCTCTTTCCAAAATTGTCAATGAGGAAGAGATCTTCGAACTGACGGTTGAACTGTTTGAGGACGGATAAATTTTTGAGCGTATGGTCGAGGCGAAGTCCGGTTGCTCCCAAAATATAGATATGTGATCCTCCCTTTTGTTGGGCCAGGGATAGTGCTTTTTCAAGATCATTTGATTCCTGGCCGGGTCTATGAATAATTCTGAAGTTATCGGTGTCTCGATCCTCAAAACTATCCAAATCTCCAATCACTACATCGGGGGTATCACTGAATTGACGAGCTATATTGCCTCCGCCATCCGCCGCAATAAAGTAGTCTGTCTTCGCTCGATATTTGTAAAACAATTTTTCAGACGGGGGCTCGCCATTGCATAAAATGAGCATTTTATCCATAAAAAGAGGCCTTAATAGTTTTTAACCGGATATGGAACGAGTATGATACGGTAAAATTGGGATAGATTATACCCCTGAAAAAAATATTGCTTTCTTCATAGCTATGTACCATTTTAATAAGCTTATTTTTTGCGGTCTAATCCGTTATTATGTTTGAAGAACTCATTCAAAAATTAAAGGAATATCGTACCGTAGGCGTTTATTCTCATATTCGGCCAGACGGTGATTGTATAGGTGCGCAGATAGCCGCCTGCCTCTGGTTGGAGAAAAATGGTATCGAGACGTATGCCTTTAATGATGATGAAGTACCTTTAAATCTTCATTGGCTTGCTGAATACTATCCCATACAGAAGCCGGATGAGTCTCTTTTGAAAAAATGTGATGCATTTCTTGTCCTTGACGGAAATTCTCCGAAGCGTTTTGGTAGCTTTTCAGATTATATTCAGGATGATCCCAAACCAACCTATATGGTTGATCATCATCCCGATCCTTATGATGGCTTTGATTTCAGTATATCGGTAGAGGAGGCTTCATCAACGTGTGAGCTCATATTTCATCTTTTCCTTCAAAATGATGTCTCGCAGGTTGACGAAAAAGTAGCAAAAGCGCTCTATACGGGTATTTTAACGGATACCGGCTCCCTGCAATATGACAGCGTTACGCCAGAGACGATGAATATTGCTTCTGAGTTGTTACGCCTCGGCCAGTTCCGTCCCAATGAAGTGGCCGAGAAGGTGTTTTCCAATAAAAGTTTAAATCAACTGCACCTGCTCAGTAAGGCGATGGGCACGATTGAATTATTCGAAGACAATCAAATCGCTATAATGTACGTTACCAAAGAAATGCTTGAAGAAACCAATACCACCAATGATGATACTGAAGGCTTTGTAGCCTATCCGCTGAGCGTGCGGGGTATTAAAGCCGCCGTACTGTTTAAAGCGCTCGGCGATGGCGTTAAGATGAGCCTGCGGTCTAAAAGTGATGAAGTAGATGTCAATAAATGGGCTCGTGAGATTGGCGGTGGAGGCCATAAAAAGGCTTCTGGAGCCTGGCATCCGGGCCCCCTTGAGGAAACCATCCGGGAAATTGTGGAAATTGGGTCCAAGCAGTTAGTAAGCGTAGATAAGTCGTAACATAAATTTTCCGAATATCGAGATGAAATATTCTCTTTTTGGCATGAATGCCACATTCCTGTTTCTCCTTTTTATTACTAGTTGCGCTGATGTACCTCAGCAGGAAAATACCAATAAGGTCCAGCGGGTGATGCAGGCCTCGGGCTCTTCTCTCTCTCAGTCTACTTCTCCTTCGGCAAATGGGGAAGGGACCCGCTCGCAAACAGTAGAAAGCAACAGTCAGCCAGTCACTCAAAATATTTCCCAAAGTCGAAGAACCGCCATCACCAATGCGGTGGAAAAGGTAAGCCCGGCGGTAGTCAGCATTACGGTAACGGAAGTTGTGACGCGCAGAGGCCAGGCGTTCAGCGAATTTTATAACCGATTCTTTTCTGTTCCCATGGAGCAAGAGGTTAGCAGTATGGGCTCGGGATTTATCATAAGTAAAGATGGTCTGGTGGTGACAAATCAGCATGTAGCGGGAGAAAATGCCAAAAAAGTAATGATTTCTCTGCCGGAGGGATCGCAGTATGAAGCTGAAGTTCTCGGCTCGGATGAACTCGCCGATCTTACCCTGCTTAAAATGGATGCCGACCGCGAATTTCCTGCTGTAGAGTTTGGTAATTCGGACAGTGTAATTGTTGGAGAGTGGTCATTGGCAGTCGGTAATCCATTTGGATTGTTTAAATCCGCACGACCTTCTGTAACGGTGGGGGTGGTGAGTGCTAAAAACAGGGATTTTCGCCCCAATCCTAATGAGCCGCGGGTATATATGGATATGATACAGACCGATGCCGCTATTAATCGCGGAAACTCAGGGGGACCGCTGGTTGATAGCGAAGGCAAAGTGATTGGGGTGAATACCTTTATTTTCACCGGAGGAACCAGTTCTGGTTTTGTAGGATTGGGATTTGCTATTCCCAGTAACCGGGTACAGAAGATTATACGTCAACTCGAACTTTCAGGGGAGGTACAGCTTCCCTTTGATCCGGGTTTTAGCACCGCTGAGATGACCTATCAATTAGCTGCTCGCTATAATCTTCCGGCGGTGACGGGACTGCTGGTACAAAGTGTCAATCGTGATGGACCGGCTTTTGAAGCAGGAATTGTGCCGGGAGATATTATCTTGAGAATTGGTGATGAGCGGATACAAAGCCAAATGCATGCCCAGGCGCTTATGAGAGAGTTTTCGGAAGGAGATTCCATGCAAGTAGAGTTATGGCGGCGTGGAGACCGGTATGAAACGGAGATATACCTGCGACAAAAAGTGAAAGAGTAATTTTAATCCGGATTAATCCTCTTTTCGATCCAGGAATTTTTGTACCCGTTTATGATGGAGGTCACTTTCCCAGAATTTAGCAAAGGAATCAAGTTCGGACTCAATAGCCTTCCACCGGGCATGGGCCAATTGCAGAGCCTGTTCTTTTAAGTTTTTGATAAAAGCCCTATCGTTACGAGTGAGCTGTTCTGCCCATTCCCAGCTTTCCCCGGAGAGTTTTTTAGGATCGGTCAACCGGTCTACTAGGTTATATCGGAGTGCTTCTTTGGCATTAACTACTTTTGCTGCTCCCAGCCAGCGCAGGGCTGTAGAGCGACCGACGCGTTCCACAAGGCGGGTAAGTCCGCCCCAGCCCGGAGGGAGATAGAACTTGCTTTGGGTAAAGCCAAAGACCGCATCGAAGGAAGCAATCCGAAAGTCAAAGGCAAGCATTATTTCACATCCGCCCCCGTAAGCAGCCCCGTTTATAGAGGCAATGGTCCAGCAAGGTAGCTTTTCTATGCGTGTGAGCAGGCTGACCATGCGCTGGGCCATAGGCTTTGCATCCTCAGCTTTTTTAAGGGTATGAAACTCACGCAGGTCACCTCCGGAAATAAATGACTGGCTGCCTGCTCCCTTCAGAATCAGACATCGTGTCTCTTCATCCTTCTCGATACGCCCGATGAGATCTTCCAGTGCTTCTATCACTTCGAAGTTTACAGCGTTGTGCTTTTCGGGCCGGTTGACAACGGCCTGACAGATATTATTTTTAAATTCGACTTTTAGGTTAGGCAATGTTAGATTAAGGCCGTATTAATTAAGGTGATATGTATGATCAATAGTAAATGGAAACTATATGTATCTTGTCAATAAAGAAAAAATAAATCGATCGCTCTCTACAAAGATAGTAGATGCACGCGTAGCCCAGGTTTTTAATTCGTTTGAAAAGGTACTTGTCACATCCTCTTTTGGAACTACATCTGCTGTATTACTGCATTTGGTAAGTCGGATTAACCCTGGCTACCCTATTTATTTTATTGATACTGGGTACCACTTTGATGAAACACTTACCTATAAAAAACGACTGACACGCCTGCTGGATCTTAATGTAATAGATGTTCATCCTGACGAGGAGAGGCATGGGATGACTAAGGAAAAACAGTTATGGAGTCAGGACGCTGATAGATGTTGTGAGATAAATAAGGTTGAGCCTATCGAAAAGATGAAAGGTAAACACGATGTGTGGATGTCGGGACTGATTGGTTTCCAAAATGATCATCGCAACACCTTGCAGATTGTCGATGAAAAAGACGAGATGCTTAAATTTTATCCTCTAATAGATTGGAATAGTTCGCTGGTTGAGGAATATATTGTTGGTCATGGATTGCCCCAACATCCACTAAAAGAGCAGGGATACCACTCTGTAGGCTGTACGCATTGTACGGTACCCGGGGTGGGACGCAATGGGCGATGGAATGAGCAGTCGAAGACGGAATGCGGATTACACAATAATTGAGAAATACAGGAGTAATTTTGATGGTTTTGCTCTCCTTTACTCTCAAATATCATCGATTTCGTAATTTATTTCTTGATTTCTTGAATTTTTAAGTAGCCAATGCTGGTATTCTTCATTCCCTTCCTGTTCGGTAAGCTGTAGTGAAATGATGCATGGACAGTCGTAGTTATGTAGTTCTTTTACCCGGCTGGTAAGGTCTTTTACGTTATGATAAGGTGTTTTGGCGATCAAAATTGTTTCCTGATCCTCGACTATTTCTCCCTCCCAGCGATAAATGGATTCCATGCCGTCTACAATATTTACGCAAGCCGCCAGTTTTTCTTCAACCAGAGTGCGACCTATGGATTTAGCTTCTTCCTTGTTTGGAGCTGTTATGTAAACGAGACGCAGATTGAAAAACATGGCAGTTTGAGTTTATTAAGAATTTGGCGGAACCTATAAGCTACAAAAAACATTAAATGGCTCATAGCGATTTGCGGCGGCCGGTTAAATTATTTCTGTTGAAAAATGGGCAAAAAAACCGTAGTTTTCGTGGCTCTGAAACCCCCGTGAATCATGGATGATCGGGGGTTAGCGTTTCTGCGAGAGTGGCGGAATTGGTAGACGCGCTAGATTTAGGATCTAGTGCCTTTTTTGGCGTGGGGGTTCGAGTCCCCCCTCTCGTACAAGTTAAATTATACCAACACAATAGTTAAGTAATATAGTATTACTATTCTAATTAAATAAGCAAATTCTGTGGAAATTACTGTAAACGACATCACCTCTGTTGACAAAGAAATTGTTATTTCGGCACAACGCGAAGATCTGGAGCCGAATTTTAAAGAGGCTTATAAAAAGTATCGCGGACAAATTAATATGCCTGGCTTTCGTCCCGGTAAGGTACCGCTTAAGATTGTTCGAAAGCGTTTTGGCGATGAAATAGAACGGGAAGAAGTTAACAAATATGTTCAGGATGTATTCGAAAACGAGGTCGTTCCTGAATATGATCCCGTGGGAGAAAGCCAAATGCTCGACCTGATTTGGGAAGACGATGAGCTGGAGGCTAAATTTAAGATTGGTGCCCGTCCTGATTTTGAGTTGGGTGATTTGGAAGAGGTCTCTGTTGATCGGTTAGTGCATGATGTGACGGATGAAGAAGTTCAGGAAGAGATTGATCGCCAGCTTGAACAGCAAGGGAATTGGGAAGTTGTAGAAGAAGAAATTACTGAAGAAAGTAAAGTAACGGTTGATGCAACCCATCTGAATGAAGAGGGTGAGCCTGTTGAGGAAGAAACGGACGAAGGACAGGTTATCGATTTACGCAAGGAGGAATTTGCGCAGTTTAAGGACGATCTGTTGGGACATGAAACCGGTGATGAGGTAGATGTTACCCTCGGAGAAGGAGAGGAAGCAGATACCTTCCGGCTAACTATTCAAAAGGTGGAAAAATTACATAAGGCTGAGCTTACGGATGCATTTGCCAAGCAGCAGAGTAATGAAGAAGCAAAAAATGTAGATGAATATAAAAGTCTTGTGAAAAGCCGTATCCAGGACTATTACGATCAGTCTGCTGATGATCTATTTAAGAACGATGTGGTCGATGAACTTGTTGATAAACATGATTTCGAGGTTCCGGAAGTGTTTGTGAACCAAGTGGAGAACCAATATGTAGAGCGCGTAAAGCAGCAGTCCGGCGGAGAACTTCCTCCTAGTTTCGATGAAGAGGAGTACAAAGAAGAAATACATGACAGGGCTGTGCGCGATGCAATGTGGTTTTTCCTAAATGAAAAACTGCAAGAAAAATTTGACGATATCGAGATAAAACCCGAAGATATAGATGCTCAACTTGAGCAACAGGCGGCGCAGTACGGGGTAAGTGTTGATCAATTAAGGAACCTTTTTGCACAGAACCCACAGCAACTGGAAAGCCTGAGAAATAATATTCGCGAGAATAAGGTGTTCGACAAGTTGAAGGAAGTTGTTGAAGTCAATGAAATCGATAAGGAAACTTATCAGCAAAAGCATGATGAAAAAGTCAAAGCTTAAGTGAAGGCTGCGATCAATTTTTTTGAATAAAATTTAGTTTTATTTCCAAGTAGATTATGAACAAACAACCATTATTTGAAATGCCCGATACGGAAAATGCCGATGTTTCCCAGATACAGAATAACAATTTGGTGCCAATGGTGGTCGAGAAGACCGAGCGGGGAGAGCGCGCATTTGATATATATTCCCGACTACTTAAGGATCGCATTATCTTTTTGGGAACGCCGGTTAATGATACCGTAGCAAGCTCGATTGTAGCACAGTTATTATTTCTTGAATCCGAAGATCCCGAAAAGGATATTAATCTTTATATTAATAGCCCCGGGGGGGTTGTATCATCAGGATTCGCAATTTATGATACCATGCAGTATGTTAAGTGTGATGTGGCAACTACCTGTGTGGGTATGGCGGCATCCATGGGAGCCGTTCTGCTGGCTGGTGGAGCAGCAGGGAAGAGAAATTTATTGCCCAATGCCCGTGTGATGATTCACCAGCCTCTGGGTGGTGTGCGCGGACAAGCAAGCGATATTGAGATTGAGGCACAGGAAATCCTTCGTATAAAGAAGCTAATTAGCAGTATTTTGGCCAAGCACAGCGGCAAAGATGCTGAGCAGGTCATGGAAGATTCCGATCGGAATAAATGGATGAGCGCCGATGAAGCAAAGGACTACGGATTGATTGATAATATCATGGAGCGCGACAAAAATAAAGAAGAGTAATCTTATAGTTTAGTAAAGATTATGAGCGATAAAGAACAGCACAATAATGACAATACCATCCACTGTTCTTTTTGTGGCCGATCAAGCCATGAAGTTAATAGTATGGTAGCAGGACCTGATGACGTATACATCTGTGACCGCTGCGTGGCTGATGCTTCCGGCATCGTGAAGAGTGATCTGGCCTCTATGTCCAAGAAACGAGAGAAGAACTATCAACAGCTGCTTAAGCCGGCAGAAATTAAGGCCAAGCTTGATGAATATGTGATCGGCCAGGAGGGAGCAAAGAAAACGCTTTCTGTGGCGGTATATAACCATTACAAGCGTATTAACTCTGACCTTCAGGATGAGTTTGACGATACGGAGGTTGAAAAGAGTAATATTATGCTATTGGGTCCGACCGGCTGCGGTAAAACGCTGTTGGCGCGTACCATGGCAAATATTATTGACGTCCCGTTTACCATTGCCGATGCAACCGTACTTACGGAAGCGGGTTATGTGGGAGAAGATGTGGAAAGCATTCTTTCGAGTCTTTTACAGTCAGCCGATTACGATGTAGAACAGGCAAAACGAGGCATTGTTTATATCGACGAAGTGGATAAGGTTGCCCGTAAAAGCGATAATCCTTCTATCACGCGTGATGTATCCGGTGAAGGAGTACAGCAAGCCCTTTTGAAAATTCTGGAGGGAACGGTTGCTAATATACCTCCCAAAGGAGGACGAAAGCATCCCGAGCAGAGCTTTATTCAGGTAGATACTTCTGATATCCTGTTTATATGCGGTGGAGCTTTTAGTGGCCTTGAAGAGATTATAGCGCGACGAATGTCCGTTAGCTCTCTTGGTTTCCATTCTGAAGAGCAGGTAACTTTCGATAAAGAAGATCCGGATATTTTTACCTATGTAGAATCAGAGGATTTACAACGCTATGGGCTTATTCCGGAGCTTATCGGACGCCTGCCCGTTATTTCAGGCCTCCACCAGCTCTCAAAAGATGCTATGATCGATATTCTTGTCAAGCCCAAGAATTCTTTGCTGAAACAGTATAAGAAGCTGTTCCAGATGGAAGGGGTTGAACTTATTTTTGAGGAAGAGGCACTTGAACTTATCGTTGAGAAAGCGCTTAAGAGAAAAACCGGCGCCCGGGGACTTCGTTCTATCATGGAGTCGTCAATGCTGGAGATCATGTTTACGCTTCCTTCTATGAAAAACATAGAGCGATGCGTAATAACCAAAGAAACTATTGATGAAGATGCTCCGCCGGTTTATGAGAAGCGGAAGGCATCGGCATAATAACTTTGATAAAAAATTAGAAGAAAAGGCATCATCATTCGGTGATGCCTTTTTTATTTTGTAAAATATATATCTGATAATCTTGTGAGAATACCCTGAACGGGTGCTATGAAACCATACGTTACGTCAAATAGAATTAATATTTTCCTGGTAGTACTGTTTATATTACTGGGTATCGGTTCTTTTGCTTACAATCAGTATTTGATAAGTCGCATACTGCAACAGGAAAAATCGGGAGTGGAACTGTGGGCAAAGGCTATTGAATACACGAGTAATCCTGTTCAGGAGGAAATTAGCCAAAATTTACTTGAAGCCGCGGACTATCTTCGCAGGGAATCATTTGTACCGGACAGTATTATTAAGCTTATTGAGGATGCAGAGGCAGACCGTACATCACAAACCTTTGTAACACAGGAAATTGTGTTAAGTGAAGATCGTTTTTTGGTTCCCAGAATTATTGCGGATGAAAATGGAGAGGTTTTCTTTAAAGAGGATGTAGATACGAATATGGATGACCAAGATCTCATTGAGTACTACTCCTCCATGAACGATCCTATTGAAATAAGGATGGTGGGTGATGACTACGATATGACTCAGTATGTGTATTATGGAGAAAGTCCTACGGTCCGGTATTTGCGCTACTTTCCATACATTCAACTTAGTTTGTTGGCTCTATTATTGGGAATTGGATTTGTAAGTTACCGCACGATTAGCCGATCAGAACAATCGAACCTATGGGTGGGCATGACTAAAGAGGCTGCACACCAATTAGGCACGCCCCTTTCGAGTATGTATGGTTGGATAGAGTTGTTGAGGGAAGAGAAAAAGGGTGATGAGTTTACAGAGCGTATTTGTGATGAGCTGGAAAATGATATTAGCAGGCTTCGCGGAGTGTCAGAACGGTTCAATCAGATCGGATCAGAACCTGAACTTGAATATCATCGTCTGGGTCCTATTATTGAAGACGTTGTCAATTACATGAAGCACCGTTTACCGAAGCGGGGCAAAAATGTGGATGTATTCTGCGAACTTGAGTCGGGAATTCAGGCTAAAGTTAATCCCGATTTATTTCAGTGGGCCTTGGAGAATTTAATTAAAAATGCGATGGATGCCATTAAGTCCTCTGCAACCAAAGCACAGGTTTCCATAAAGATGAAGCGGGTAGAAAATGAGGTCATTATAGAAATTGCTGATACCGGAGTGGGAATTGAAAAGAAATATCAAAATGAGATCTTTAAACCGGGATATAGTACTAAGAAGAGAGGCTGGGGACTTGGACTTAGCCTCACCAAACGGATTGTTGAAGGATACCACAAAGGTAAGTTGATGGTTTATGATACAGAAGTAGGGAAGGGGACAACCATGCGAATAATCCTGAAGGTAGATCTCACAGAACTTTCCGAACAAAAATCATCAGAGCCCTCAACGGCTAAAACATAGTGATTAAATACTAATTTAATCTGGCTGATAACCGCGTTCCTGGGCATATTCCATTAATTGGGATTTCAGCAAATTACGTCCCCGATGTAGTCTCGACCGGATAGTGCCAATGGGAACATCCAGCATATTCGCTATCTCTTCGTAGGTAAATCCTTCTACGTCGCAAAGCAAAACAACCGTTCTAAAGTCCTCTGGAAGTTCATCCAGGGCGTTAGAGATGTCATCGTCGATAAGATCACGAAACATCTTATCTTCGAGGTCCGAGGTATCCGTTCTTTCGGCACGGATTGTTTCATAGAAAGTAGACACCTCATCATAGTCAACCTGATTAGGCTTTTTAGACTTTTTCCTGTAGTTGTTTATATAGGAGTTTTTTAGAATACGGAAAAGCCATGCTTTGGCGTTGGTACCTTTTTCGTAACTGCTGAAAAAGCGATACGCCTTGACAATAGTATCCTGTACCAGATCCTCCGCATCACTGGGATCGGATGTCAGGCGCAGAGCAAAATTATACATAGCGTCCAAATGAGGAATAATTTCTTCCTCGAAATCTTCCTGCTTCTGGACTTCCTCCTTCGTTAATTCGGCCATTCCCTATATCAGCTTCTGATTGCTAATGTTTAAAATCACTATGGATTTACTATTACCTGTGCTACTCAGCTTGATCAATTAGTATAATATTGATTTTGTATTTAAAATCTTAATCGGTTTATCTAATGAGCTTCATAGGCAATACATATGTCATTTAACATACATAAATTTTGTGAAGCTTTCTTAAAGACAATATAATCTTTTACATACCAATTATATTTTATTAAAAAACGATCACCATAAGATCATAAATCGCATGAGTCCAGGCAGCCATGCCAAATCCCCGCCATATGTAAATGGCATTTAGAGATAGGCCGAAAAGAAATCGAAATAAGAAAGATCCAAGGGTAAAAGGATCGCCCATTGATCCAAAATAATGAGCTAAACTAAAAAGGAGGGCTGCTATAATAATGGCCCCGGTATAAGCTACCACTTGTTTCTTGAAGAAATGGTTGAATATCCAGAGCAATGTCGAGACTAAAATGACGCGAAAAAATAATTCTTCATAAAGTCCGGCACCCAGAGAAAGAGCCATTTTTTGTAGTATTGACAGGCTTTCAATAGGAGAGCTTTGTATAAGTTGTACCAGGCTTCCAACAGTAAGAGAAATAAGTATTGAGAGGACGAAAGCATAGATTGACGCCTCAAATATCATGATGAGGAAATACTTTAACTTGAGGGACGAGAGGCGGTGCCGTTCTTTATATAGGATAAAAAGACCAAGAACCGCAACCAGAATCAAGGTAATGGAAAGAACATTTGGATCTACGTAGGAAAATAACGTTTTGATCCACATATCCACTGAAATTCGGACGATTTGATCCTGTCCGGGTTGAGATACCCGAATAAGAACTTCGTAGAGAATCAACAGCGGAAGACTTATAAGGTAGCTATACAGTAAAGAATGGGTGGTAGAGAAATACCGCTTTATAGTACTGCCGGGTTTTGTCATCAGTTTTGGAAAATTGTTGCAGAGCCGCTACTGCCGGAATAGTTTAGGACGTTCCATGCGGCGGACGATAGCTTTAGTCCGTTGCCGGTAATACGATCATTTATTCGCACAAAAATACCATGTGGGTAATCGGGATTTTCCACAAAAATAACAGAACCCAATGCGATGTTTGAATGAGCGCCGGTTAGCGCGTCGGGATTATAGAGCTCACCACTGGTAGTTGGGGTTGCTTTGGCTTTTTGCTCGTAAGGAGAAACCGATATTGATCCAAGGTTTTCCATGGAGCTGCTGTTTTTTGCATAAGGGTTTTCGAATGTTTTGCTGGGGGGAGCCAAGACTGTTACTTCCTGGCCGCTTCGGAGCGTCGAGGAGGTAATATCCGGATTTAAAGCACGAAATTCCTCTTCATCCATTTCGAATTCTTCGATCAATTCTGATATTGATGTAGAACCACTTATCCGGTGATTGATAAATTGTCCCTGTGCCGAAGAGCTGGCTGCTGACGAAACAGAGGGAGTAGAAGAGGTCGCTCGAACCGTTAATTGTTGTCCAACCCGTATAGTGTTCGATGAAAGATTGTTTAACTCCTTCAACTGGTCAACCGTCATTTCGTGGTCCCGGGCAATTTTAAACAGAGAGTCGTTATTTTTAACGGTATAATAGGTATTAGTTTGGGTGTCCTCTTCAGTAGTAATGGATTGCTCTCCGTCCTCACTGGACTCAGAGGGATATATCGTAAGCTCTTGTCCGATATTTAAATTGTTTGATTCGAGATTATTCCACGATTTTAGTTCGGCAATGGTAACATTATACTGTTTGGATATCGAAAAAAGGGTTTCGTTATCTTTGACGGTATGAAGTACAGCATTTTCATCTTGGCTTTGGTTGGAAGAGGAGGTCTGCCGGATAACCAATTCGGTACCCACCGAAAGCTCATTAGCATTAATATCATTCCATGCCTCCAGCTGCTCTACCTCAACATTATATTGATCTGCAATTTTGTACAGTGTTTCTCCTTGCTGGACGGTATGGGTCGTGGTTTGTGCCAGAGAGCTTCCCGGCAGCAACATGAATAAAACCAAAACAATCCCAAGAATGTCGGCAAAAAAGTACGGTTTGTTTTTAGTCATGACTAATTTCATCAATTTCTAGTTGTACATTTTGCAGAGCTTCTTTCAATTCTGATTTTGTACGCATTTTGTTTTGTTGTTCAGCTTTTGGGATACCTCGCTCATAGATGTTTTTGGCATCATCTAGTCGATCCTGTAATTCATAAAGCTTCCCCAGGTGATAATATACTCCCACATAGTCAGGATCGTTATTAAGAATATCTTCAAACAAAATACGTGCATTTTTTTGCTGGCCCTCTTTTCTAAATTCCAGGGCCAAAGCAAATTTAGAAAAAGAATCACCCGGATTTTTCTTAATCTGTTGAGCCAGCTGTTTTATTTTTGATTTGGTATCCTCATTCATAACGTTATAGGTAACGTATCAGGATTCATCCTATTTTAGTTTTTTTGATAGCGTTCTTCAATTTCAGAAACCGAATCACCGCCAAATTTTTCCAGAAAAGCGTTAGCCAGTACCGGGGCAACAACACTTTCTATTACTACAACAGCGCGAGGTAGTGCACAAACATCCGACCGCTCATAACGAGTGTCTTTTTCTTCCTTTGTATTGATGTCCACAGTGCCTATAGGCGTAAGCATGGTAGGGATTGGTTTCATCACGCCGCGGATAATAAGCGGCATGCCGGTTGTTACGCCCCCTTCGATACCACCCATCCGATTAGTACGGCGCTTAAATTGGTCATCTTCGTAGGTGATTTCATCGTGTACAACCTGACCGTGGCGCCGACCGGATTCAAATCCTTGTCCAATTTCAACACCCTTCATAGCCTGAGTTCCGATAATAGCCTGAGCCAATTGCCCGTCAAGCTTTCGGTCCCAGTGCACAAAACTTCCCAGTCCGGCGGGGAGGCCAGTTACCAGTATTTCCCAATGGCCTCCTAGAGAGCTTCCTTCTTTCCGCCGCTTGATAATAAGCTCACGCATTCGTTCGGTAAGCTCTTCGTCAAGGCAGCGTACCGCTGATTCATCAGCCGTCCGAAATACGGTTTCAGCACCATCCTTTAGCATGGGGTCAACAATCGATCGGACCGATTCCCATGGCTGTTCATACCCTACGCTTCCAATGCGGGTAACATGTCCGCCTATTTCAATACCAAAATATTTTAACAATTTGCGGGCTATTGAGCTACAGGCTACGCGCATAGCGGTTTCTCGGGCACTGGACCGTTCTATCGAGGGACGAATATCATCGTATCGATATTTCTGTACGCCGGTGAGATCTGCATGGCCCGGTCTCGGTACTGTAATGGGCTCCACATCTTTCCCGTCGCCTTCCTTTGCCATTACCTTAGGCCAGTTGGCATCATCTTTTTCAAAAGCACGATTGGGCATTTGCAGGGCTATAGGTGCCCCAGTTGTTTTTCCAAAGCGTACTCCAGAGAGTATCTCAGCGCGATCTTTTTCAAATGCCATTCGTCCGCCGCGGCCATACCCCTTTTGGCGGCGCGCAAGGTGTAACGCAATTTCATCTTCCGTAATAGGGAGTCCTGCAGGAACACCTTCAATAATACCGGTTAATTGGGGACCATGAGATTCGCCTGCTGTTAAATAACGTATCATACAATATCAGGATTATTAGTAGTCTGTGAATTAATTATATCTAAAAAATTATAAGTGGAGACGCGATCAGAGATAGATCTGTCATCATCACATCCATCTCTGCGTAACTTCTTTATATCGTCAACATCGCCCAGAACAATAAGGGAGTCGCCGGCCGAAATAGTATCCTCACTTCCGGGATTAAATTGGATAAGATCTTTATCCTTCGAAATGATTGCAATAATAGCGACAAAATATTTTTGACGTATTTTAGCTTCGGAAAGCGTTTCTCCGTCAAGTTCTGATCCTTCTCCAACCCGAATTTCTTCAAAGACATGATTCTGCACATCATCATCGGTTGTTCCGCCCTGTATATGATTGATAAATTGATCCACATGGGGACGCAATATGACGTTAGCCATTCGATCTGCTCCAATCTCGTAAGGGGAGATAACTTTATCCGCTCCCGCTCGTAAAATCTTTTTTGTATTTTTATGCTGGTTCGTTCTAACTAAAATAAGTAAATCTTTATTCAGTTCCCGGGCAACAAGAGTAGCAAATACATTATCCTGGTCGCGGGATAACGTACATATGAATCCTTTGGCACGGTCAATACCGGCCTCCATGAGAGTGTCTTCCTCTTGGGCATCTCCGGAAACGTACAGAAGCTGGTCATCTTTAATATCTTCAATTTTGCTATCGCTTTTTTCAATAATGACCAATGGAATATCAGCCTCCTTGAGTACCTGGGCGATACGATGACCAATGCGCCCATAACCCGCGACAATATAATGGTTGTTCATTTTTTGAAGTTGGGCTTTCATAGCTTTAATTCTAAAAATTTCGCTTTCAAAAATAAGTTGCGTTGTTTGTGTGGCAATATACGATATTACTCCTATACCCATTACAAAGACAACGATAGTAAACACACGGCCTGCTGCTGACAGGTTCGTTAGCTCAGAAAAGCCAATAGTTGTTATGGTAATGAAAGTCATATAAAAACCATCAAAAAAACTCATCCCATCAATTAGATGGTACCCGGTAGATCCGATAAAAAAGATAACGGTTAATACCACAAGCGCAATGCCAATGCGCAAAGCTATAATATTATCAATAATGTCTTTAAAAAAACTTTTCATATCCTAAATATTATTGGCATAATCGAAGGATTACAATATAGTTGAAAAAATAAAGTGTACGAAATGACAACGACATAGAAATTTAATAGTTTCCAAGGTTGATATAGAAAAGATATTTTATGGAATCACTTGAAAAATTTGGAAAGTACAGCCTGCTCTTATACAGATCTTTACGATCGCTGTACGAGGTAAACACATATAAAAAAAATCTGGTTAGTGAGTTGCTAAAGATAGGGTATGAATCCGTTCCTATCGTTTTGCTCACCGGGGTGTTTACCGGGGCTGTAATGACTATACAGACTGCATACCAGCTGGATATTGCCTTTATCCCCATTTCAGTAATTGGGGCTATTACTTCGGAGTCGTTACTTATTGAGCTTGCAGCTGTGATTACTAGTTTGGTACTGGCTGGCAAGGTGGGCGCACGCATAGCAACAGAACTTGGCACCATGCGGGTAACCGAGCAAATTGATGCACTGGAATCTATGGGATTTAATTCGGTTTCATTTCTGGTTCTGCCCCGAGTGCTCGCCGGACTTATTATGTTTCCTATATTATATATATTTGCCAGCGCTTCGGGTATTATAGGAGGCGTTACGGCCGGTTATGTATCCGGTGCGATATCTCCAACAGAGTTTATGTCCGGTGCACGTGAATTCTTTTTCCCATGGGATGTAACATTTGGTATACTTAAAGCCTTTGTATTCGGTTTTGTGATAACTTCCGTTTCCTGTTTTAAAGGATATTATGCTAGTGGGGGCGCTGAAGGCGTTGGGAAAGGAACAACACAGGCTACGGTTTTAAGCTGTATTTATGTATTATTAGCTGATTTTGTACTTGCCGCTGTATTTCTATAATGTTCGAAGAAATCTATGATAGAGATTCGTAATCTTAGCAAAAGTTTTGGTTCTAACCTTGTTTGGGAAGATATTTCCTTTAAAATTGCAGAAGGAGAAACTGTAGCTATTATAGGTCGCTCCGGATGTGGGAAATCAGTATTGGTTAAGCATCTGAATGCGCTCATCTATCCGGATTCCGGAGAGGTAATCATTGATGATAAAAATATTTTTGAGCTTGAATATGTAGAGTTGCGTAAGATGCGTCAACGATTTGGCGTTCTTTTTCAGGGGTCGGCCTTGTTCGATTCACTGAATACGGCTGAAAACATTGCTTTTCCGTTGCATTATTTCTCTGATTTAACGGACAAAGAAATTTCCGAAAAAGTAGAAGAAGCTCTGGAAATGGTTAACTTGGCAGGTACGGGCGATCGATCACCAGCTGAGCTTTCGGGGGGAATGCGCCGCCGGGTTGCCTTGGCACGGGCAACGATTTTACAGCCCGATTTCCTGATTTATGACGAACCTACATCGGGACTGGATCCGCAAACATCAGAAGAAATAAACCAGTTAATTATTTATATGGCGGAGAATTTGAATATTACCTCCATCGTTGTAACGCACGATATCCACAGCGTACTGAAAATTGCTGATAACGTAGTTTTTTTAGAGAATAAGGGATTGTGTTGGTATGGTACGGTTGAGGAGATGCGAGAAAGTGATAATAAGGAACTAATGGATTTTATAACAGCCAGCGAATATAAAATTTAGAAACGGACAGGAGTTATTTTGAAAATTAGTAATGAATTAAAGGTCGCACTAACAATTTTGGTTGCTCTGCTGATATCAGTATTGGGCTACCGTATAATGGGAGATATGCCTCTCTTTCGCCAGTCAAAGATAATGTATACCCAGTTTGAAAAGGCAGACGGACTTACTCCGGGAAGTTATGTTTACATTAATGGCGTCAAGGTTGGTTCTGTTAAAGGGATGTCACTCGTTGAAGGAGATAGCGTAAGGGTAACAATGAGCTTTGGTTTGGATACGGAGATACCGGTAGATTCGGAAGCACACCTTCGTTCCTCCGGTCTTCTGGATGAAAAGGCAATAGTCGTTAGACGGGGAAATTCAGATCAGTATCTGGAACACAATGACCGGATGAAAGGCGTTTACGAGAGTGGAATGATGGAAGTTCTCAGCCAGGAAGGCCGCCAGCTCAGTGAGGATGTTTCTGAGTCGTTTGGAAAGTTAAACAACCTGCTTGAAGAGCTAAATACACTTTTTGATGAGGAAGCCCAGGCAAAAGTGGATACTACACTAACCAATATACAAAGTACTACAGATGAAATTTCTACCCTTTTCCGGAATAAGCGGTCCGATCTGGAGCAAAGCATTACACATGCTCAGCAATTTTTAGCCAACGTAGATACGGTAAGTACTCGAAATAAGGAACGGATTGATTCTGTGATGGTGGGTTTGGAAGGAACTGTCCAAGAGCTTGAGGTTTTGAGCCGGGATCTAACAGAAACTAATAAGCAGCTGCAGGAGATTCTGGTAAAAATTAATGACGGAGAGGGAAGCCTTGGCAAATTGGTGAATGATCCAACTCTTTATGAAAATTTAGAGGGGCTTTCAGGAGAAATGGAGAAGCTCATCAAAAATATCAACGAAGATCCTGGGAAATACCTGAAGCATATGAGGCTCATCGAGGTTTTTTAAATTTTGTACTCTGGATCCCCTTGTATAAGAAATAAATTTCAGTGAAGGCTCAATTGCTCTTAGCACAGGCTTCTTGTATATTTAGAGGCTAGAAAGCAGATGAGCAATTCTGTTGGAAACAATATTTTTGAAAAAAATTAAGAAGTAGATAAGAGGTTTTATTTATGGGTGTAATGGATAAAATGAGGCAAAGTACCGGTGTAATCTTATGGGTACTTATTATCTCATTCGGATTATTATGGGTGCTGGCCGATACCCAGTTTTTTGATGCAATTATGCAAGGGCCCCGATCTTTGGGTTCGGTAAATGGAGAAGAGATTTCAATTGAGGAATATAATAATCGTATCAGCTATTATATTGAGCAGTACTCTCAGCAAACCGGCAATTCTGTAGATCCTGAAACAAGGGCTAATTTTGAGGAGCGTGCCTGGAATGAAGTAGTAACGGGGAAGCTTCTCCAGCAGAAAATGAATGATCTGGGTATTAAGGTTACGGACCAAGAGGTGGTGGATATGATTATGGGCGAAAACCCTGATCCGTTCATTCGCCAGCAATTCCAGGGTGAGGACGGTACCATAGATCGTGTGGCACTTCGTACGGCTATCGAATCACCCGAAAACCGGGAGCTGTGGATTGCTATAGAGGATCAGATGCGTCAAAAACGACGCCAGCAGAAGATGAATAGCTATCTGCAGTCTTCGATGGAAGTTAGTCAATATGAGATTGAACAAGAGTATATCCGGAGAAATACTACCGCTGATATTGCTTTTGTGCGGTTCCCATATGCAGATGTAGCAGAAAGTGAGATTTCTGTAACCGAAGATGACCTGCGAGAGTACTACAATAATAATTCGAGTCAGTTTGAACGCGAGGAGACCTATCAGTTTAGCTATGTAAGCTTTGATAAGACGCCGACTGCTCAGGATACGGCTCGCACATTTCAGGAGATGGAAGACTTGCGAGAGGATTTTGCCCAAGCTGAAAATGATTCGCTGTTTTTAAGTAATTATCAATCTACGACAGAGTATTCAGTCAGAACCGTAGAGGAAGAGAACATACGTGACCTCTTTACACCCGTTATTGATTTAGAAGTAGGAGAAGTCAGCGAAGTGATTGCGGAACAGGGTCGTTTATACCTGCTTAAGAAAGTTGGTGAGAGTGGTTCCGAAGTCAGCTTTGTAGTTTTTAGTATGGATATTATTGCCGATCCTGTTAATACGGTCGATGAACGGGCAAAAGAGGCAGATGACTTTAGCTTCTTTGCCGAGGAAGACGGCTTCGAAGGAGAGGCCGAGCGGCGCGGGCTCGAGGAACAGGAAACTTCAGCAACAAAAGGCTCAGGGTTCATTCCGGGTATTGGAGAGAGTCAACAGGTGATGAGCTTCCTTGAAAGCGCAAGCGAAGGCGAAATTTCGGGTGCGCTCGAACTATCTAATCAGTTTGTAGTTATCAAGGTGGATGAAATTGTACCTGCCGGAGTACGTCCGTTTGAGGAAGTTCAAGAACAGATTCGTTCAATAGTAACCACACAAAAGCGCAAGCAGCAATTACACGAACGTGTTGAAGGTCTGTTGGAACAAAATGATGATTTAACTTCTCTGGCTGAGTCTGCCGGGAAGGAAGTTTCATCAGCAGAGAGTATTGCAATGAATGCCTCAAATATACCGGGGGCTGGACGTGAACCGAAGGTTGTTGGAGCCATATTTGGGCTTGAAGAAGGGAATCTATCCGGCGCTATTGAAGGCAACAGTGCTGTTTTTGTTGTTCGAGTGGAGACCCTGCAGGAAGCCGATTCCAGTAATATGACGCAATCGCAGCGGCAAGAAATTCGTGATACGCTTCGCCAACAAAAAGGAGCAGCCTTTATGAATACATGGATTGAGCAGCTGAGGGAGAATGCAGATATCGTAGATAACCGTTCCCGGGTGTTAAGGGGCTAGAATATTATTATAGTTTAATAGTAAATTAACAGGGCAAGAGGGAATGCTTCTTGCCCTGTTTTGTTTTAGATAGTCTTGTAAATTAGTTGCTCTTATTTTAAAAGGTGGAATATGACCAACAAAGACGAAAAGTGGATGAAATTGGCCCTTGAAATTGCAGAACACGGGGCCGGGCATGTTTCACCTAATCCTATGGTTGGTTGTGTCATTATATCTGCCGAGGGAAAAAAAATTGGGCAGGGATATCATGAACGATACGGACAGGCCCATGCAGAACAAAATGCTGTGGATGATATCGCTGATCCCGACCTGTTGAAGAATGCTACGGTTTATGTAACGCTTGAGCCTTGTGCTCATCAGGGGAACACGCCCCCCTGTTGCGAGATGTTGGCGACCCTTCCTATTGATCGCGTAGTAGTGGCAATGGAAGACCCTACCCCCAAAGTAGCCGGCAAGGGAATAGAGTACTTGCGCAACCATGATATTACTGTTGATGTGGGAGTACTCGAAGAGGAAGCAAAGCGGCTAAATGAATTTTTCTTGTATCATCAAGCGTTTAACCGACCGTTTGTAACCCTCAAGATTGCTCAGACACTGGACGGTTATATCGCTGCGCCGGATGGAAATTCGGAATGGATCACTGGTACACAATCCCGAACATTGGTCCATGAGTGGCGCAGCCGGTATGATGCGGTTATGGTGGGACGTAATACGGCTCTGCTAGATAATCCCCGCCTTACAGTGCGACATGTAGAGGGACGTCAGCCTCATCGGATTGTGATAGACGGTCCTCTGGATTTACCGGATGATCTAAATCTTTTTACTGATCAATATGAGGAAAATACCATTGTGTTGACCCATAATGAGGAAAAGTTCACCAATGAAGCCGATCCAATGCTTAGTATACTAAAGTCGGATTATTTTCGAGGTAAAACCTTGCTTATTGATGAAAAGGAGGGGCATACTGACCTTAAAAAATCGCTTATAGAGCTGGGGAAATTGCCTCTTACATCTATTTTGGTAGAAGGAGGACAAAATCTAAATTCTGCACTGCTAAGTGAGCAGCTGGTTGATAAGGTGGAATGCTTTATAGCTCCTAAGATGTTAGGAGGAGGAACAAAGTCGGTGCTGGGCGTTGGCATCAACAGGATGGAAGAGGTTATGGAATTCAGGGAAGTGAAATGGCGACAGGTAGGCCAGGATTTGTTGTTTACAGGATACTTTTAACATAGAGCGAACATATGTTTACAGGAATAATACAAGAGGTTGGTACGATTGCGAGGGTAAAGGATTTGCAAGGTGGCAAAGAGCTCACTATTGCGTGTGAATTTTCAGACCAGCTTCAGGTCGATCAAAGTATCAGCATCAATGGGGTATGCCACACCGTAACTGCGTTTGATGAATATGGCTTTACGGTACAAAGCGTAGAAGAAACGCTCCGTAAGACCAATATTGGTGATCTGGCGCAGAACGACCCGGTTAATTTAGAGCGCTCGCTCCACCCCGATCAATTACTGGATGGGCATTTGGTGCAGGGACATGTAGATGCAGTTGGTACCATTGAAAAGATAGATCAGGAAGGGACCGATTATCTGTTCACTATCTCCTATCCGGATGAATACCAATCTCTTATTGTAGGGCGCGGAAGTATATCTGTGGATGGTATCAGCCTTACCGTGGCAAATGAAAAGGATTGCCAATTTACTATTGCCATTATTCCCTATACCTATAATCATACGAACTTGAATGCCAGAGAAACAGGAGATTCCGTAAACCTGGAGTTTGACGTTCTGGGGAAATACGTTGTGAAATATATGGAAAGCCGGGAGGATTAAAATCCGCGTGGTGCTCCACGACCGGTGGGACTTGAGCTTCGTTCAAGGTTATTGAGGATCGGAAGTTTTTGAATAATTCCTTGCAGGCGACCAGCATCAATGCGGAGGGAAAAGAAGTAATACTGTGATTCTCCAAAGGGATTCATAGTAAATGAAAGATTCCAGCAATGCAGGCGCCTGTTAAGGGAAAATTGGGAGGGAGTCAATTCTTTACGTACAAAGTCATAGCCAATTTGAGTACGGAAATCCCACTTGGGTGTCAGTTTTAGATTAATATTACTGGCATTTATTGTGGCAGAGGTATTGTTTGATCCCGTGGGATTCAAATTCCAGCGGTAGCTGAGGTTGACGGAAAAGGATAAGGGGGAACTAAAATCCTGCACAGGTTGTCGGTTGAAGTGGGGATCAACCGGGTGAAATATGCTTTGGTTAAGCGGATCGTAATACTCTGGGTAGCTTGGCTCCCGATTACTGGTTTGAAGACCGCTACTTCTGCCCCAATCAAAGGAATAACTGGTACTGGCTGAGAATTGAGTCATTTCAAAGGGTTTGCCCGAATTGGTCAGCAAAAATTTGTCAATTTTTCTTCCCCGTTCATTGCGCTCATAAAAGTTAAACCGTGCATTGGCCCGTATGTTCATGCCATCAATGATTTTTGCAGAAAATGATGTATTTAAGTCAGCCAGTTTAATACTGTCGGCAGCAAAGTTATAGCTTGAGCTAAGGCTGAGCCGGTCGATTAGCCGGACGACATTCTCTTGTTTTTCACCCGTGGAATCGCGTTTAACTTGCTTTCCTTCAAAAGTATTGTCGATACTAAATCCAAGCGCCCGTTGTTCACCTTGTCCCGGACCGCTAAACACTTCGTTTTCAAAAATTGAGTAACGCTGGGTGGGCACGGTTCCATCCGCTTGTACTGTGGTATCCGTTTGTACAGTGCGGTAAAAACCCCAGAAATCGTTGCTGAAGTCGGGACGATAGGTGAGGGACAGGGAAGGACGTATCGTATGCCGGAAGCTCTCAAAGTTGCCGATATTGGCATTCATAAGTCCATAAACGGTCGTGGAGAAATTCAGACCTGTTGAAAAATCACGCGCTGTCGTAAATCCTCTTACTCGCTCTTCTTCGACCCGGTTGGAATCGGGATTAAAAAACTTTCGCGTTGTTTGGGGAAACCAGTATTCATTATAATTGGCATTAGCGCTCAAGTTAACAAAGCGGCTGGATAAAATTTGTCCCAAGCTGATGTCGGCTTGCTGGCGAAACCCGAATTCATAATGTTCAGAATTGCCCGTGGCCTCTTCGTATTTAGCAGGATCCCGAAGGGCTTCAAACCAATTGTAGCGGGCAGAGTCTTGGCGGATCGGAGAGTAGTCAAACTCCGAGTCAAAGGTATTTTGATAGCTTAATGAAATATTTTCGTACCACTTAGAATTTTGGGAGGTCGTCTGACTGTTCTCAAAAGGAGAAAAACGTTTTAAGCTGAAATTCATGTCAGGTCCGGAGAGACGCGTTCTGTTCGTCTTGAAATTTTGATTTTGGCGGACAGAAACATTGAAATTATAGAGGTTCTCCGGATGTCGATAACGGTAATTAATGTTAGAGCTGGTACTGGTTTCTGCCCGATCAGTGGGATCGTAAGAATTCTGTTGGAAATAGTCGGCGGTACGCAGGTTTATATTGGCATTAAAACTGGCATAGGGAGAAATATCCTGCTGGTGAGAAATGCTAAGTCTTTTCTGTACGCTGGTTGAAAAGTCGGGATCCGTTGGCTCCAGCCCCTGACGTTCTTTAGAATATCCTATCTGAATACCGCCGTTGAATTTGTTGCGGAGACGATAATTTGTTTGCGCATCTACAAAATAAGTGCCCGAGGTAAAGATATCGACTGAAGCTTGCCCTGTTATATAATCATTAAAATATTGGAACCACCCTAGGTTTTGAAGTCCCAAGCCCCTTGTTTGCTTATTTTGAAAAGCATAAGTAGGCTCCAGGAGTCCCGATTGCTGCCGGTCAAACCGCCCGGGTAAATACCCAAAAGGAAAAACAAGCGGATAGGGAATATCCAGTATATATAGGCGAGCCCGCTCAAAAAAGACTTTTTCCTCATCCACTACCTTCATACGGTCTGCCTTGATATAGTAGTGCGGGTGATCGAGCGTACAGGTGGAGTAGATGGCATCCTCCAGAAAGATAACGTGGGGGCCTGTTTTTTTTACCCGGGTTCCGATAATATTGCCATCCTGGATATTTACCCGAGCTACTTCAAATCGACCTTTCTCAGTTTTGTAATTATAATCAATGCGATCACTACGCACCTCGTCATTTTCACGGACTAGAACTGGTTTTGAAAGAGTATCTTCCGGTGTTTGGGTATTGGCGCTCACAAGATTATTATCAATATCCATTGACACCTTCCCCGCCTTTAGCTGCCCGGAAGTATGGGTGACCGATGCTGACCCATAGAGCGTAGCTGTGCGGCTGGTGTCAAAAACAAAAACCAGTGAATCACTTGATTGAAAGTTTATCTGTCCTTCCTGTTCGGGCTGGTTCGGAATGCCTCCTCCTTGCCCTTGTTGCTGCTGTTGCCGTTGCTGGCGCTGTTGGCTGCTGGGATCTGTGCGTGGGGTTTCTGGCCGGCCTCTATCCTGACCTTTTACGGTTGGTGCGAAAGTCAAACAAAGAAGTAGGAATATCCACCCACACAATACAAATTTTCTTTTGGGATATGTTTGACTTCTGTTCATTTAACGATATTGCTGAGCACCGAAATGAATTATGGGAGCAAAAAGACCCACAAAATGATAAATAAATAAGAGATAGCTTAGTATAAGGCAGATGTTCTAAGAAATGAAGTGTAAAATACAAAAAGACTAATCCACTTCCTTTATTTTGTATACCGTTTCTCCTTCTCTTTTCATGCCATATTCTTCTCGTGCAATTCGTTCCAGGAGATTGGGATCGGTTTTTAATTTATCAATTTTCTCTCTAAGGATATGGGTTTCTTCCTGCAGCTCCTGTTTCTTCTCCTGAAGATCATTCATCTGGTGGTTGAGTTGAATTCGCGTCCATATGCTATAAGTATCAATAAATGCAAACCATATGAATAGGAATCCTCCAAGGATGAGTCCGAGGAATGATTTTCGCCATCTAAGTGGATTAAAATGCTGAAGATTCATACAGCCTGTTAAGGTAGTAGTTTATATCTGGTACTCCCAAAGATAGCTTAAAAAAAGTATGAAACGCAACGAAAGAAATTTTGGGCACTTCAGGTATTAATTTCGTCCGGGAGTAAAGGCGCGCTCAAAATGTTTAATATGCGGGGCTTCATTTGATTTTTGGATAATGGAGATAACGTCAAATCGAATAGGGGCCCCATCCATTTTTCGTTCATATATCCAGGCTTCGGCCGCTTTATAAATATTTTCCTTCTTTTCCTGGTCAATATACTCTTCGGGCTCTCCGTACCGGTTGGAAGATCGTTTTTTAACCTCAACAAACACAATACATGCTTCATTATCATAGGCTACAATATCCACTTCTGCCTGCATAAAGTGATAGTTTTTATCCAGGATAGTATATCCCTTGGATTCAAGATAGGCCGCAGCTAATTCCTCTCCCTCGCGGCCGATTTCTCTTGTAGACTTGTTACTCATTTATATTATTTCCTTCTGTTGATGAGGTACTGCTGTCGGAAATAGAATGCTTCATCTCAGCCAGTTTCACCAGGTGCTTTAGGAATTTCAGGTTGCGCTTGTTGATATAGGGTAGCAAGGCTTCGGTAAAGCGATCGAACATATTCAGAAAATCGGTAAAGTTTTCTATACGTTCCTTGAATGCTTCTTCCTCCTCCGATAGTTGTTCCTTTTTTTCGAAAAGCTGCAGGCATTCATTCAGATTTTGTGTAATGGGCGCTACCTCGCGCTGCTGTCGTTCTCTGATGATAGTAGAAACGATATTCCAGACTTCCTTTTCAGCCGTGTAATAGTCTTTTCTATTTCCCTTGAAATGGACTTTATGAATGAGGTCCCACTGCAGGAGATTCCGGAGATTCATGTTGGCATTTCCCCGGCTGATATCCAGTTGATTCATAATGGCATCCGTATCCAAAGGATCAGTCTCTGCATAGAGCAAGGCATGAATTTGCGCCATGGTCTTGTTGATGCCCCAAGCCGATGCCATTTCCCCCCAAAGCAATACGAATCGTTCTAAAGCTTCTTCATGTATTTGAGAGCGCTTGGGAGGCAAAGGAACTCCTTGTTTAGTTATGAGTCGTTATTTTATGTACTGCTGCTGGAATTTTCGGATGCTTTGGAAGCTTCTCCATTGCCGTTGTTTTTTTCAGCAGCTTTGGCACGTTTTTCTTTTCGGTCGCTATCTTTGTAATCGGTAACGTACCAGCCATCGCCTTTATATACAACTCCGCCCCCGCCAGAGATGACTCGCTTCACTTTTTGGCCGGTTTCGGGACATTCCTCCAATGCATCGTCATTAATACTTTGTTTAATTTCAAAGGTGGTTCCGTCTTCTCGCTTGTATTTATACGTAGGCATAATGTTTTAAAAAGTGATAGTTGTTTATAATAAATAATTAGCACTTTGAATAAGCATAAAGTGTGCCAAAATATATCTGCAGGCCATTTTTTCAGGCAAGTGACTTTAGCCCTTTTTCAAGCCGTTTAATTGCTTCGGTTAAATCCTCCATTGACGATGCGTAACTCAAACGAATACCATTGGGCTCTCCAAAAGCGTCGCCGGGCACGGCGGCCAGTCCCTGCTCTTCAATCAAGTACAGGCAAAGGTCCGTACTCGTTTCAATGCTGGTACCCCCATCAGTAGTTGTACCCAGATAGTGAGAAATATCAGGGAATACGTAAAAGGCGCCAGAGGGTTTAAAACACTTTAGTCCTTCGATCTCGGAGAGTTTGTTATAGATGAAATCACGCCTCTTTTTAAAGGAAGCACGCATTTCCAGTACGGCATCCAGGTTGCCACGATAAGCTGCCTCTCCGGCTTTTTGAGAGATGGCCGAAGGAGCGGAGGTCTCCTGGCTCTGTATTTTCGCCACTGCATCCGCAAACTCCTGTGGTGCTGCAAGATAGCCCAGCCGCCATCCAGTCATGGCGAATCCCTTGGAAAATCCGTTAATGAGCACGGTCCGGTCTTTAAGATCGGGCGCTACATTTAAAATGCCCACATGATCTTCTTCAAATACAATGTATTCATAGATCTCATCTGATATGATAGTAACCTGCGGGTGTTTGCGCAGGACGTCAGCTAATGTTTCCAGTTCCTCGGCTGTATAGCAGGTGCCGGTAGGATTGGAAGGAGAGCAGAGCATTACCGCTTTGGTTTGATCCGTAATTGCTTTTTCCAGCTGGTCTGCACTCATTCGATAGTTATTTTCGAACGAAGTGCGTATGGTTACCGGGGTTGCTCCCGCTACTTTTACCATTTCCGGATACGAAACCCAGTATGGAGCGGGTATGATAACTTCGTCGCCTTCATCGAGCATAGCCAGCATACTAAATCCAAGCGCTTGTTTGGCTCCGTTAGTACATACAATCTGGGAGGGATCATAGGAAAGGCTGTTATCGCGCTGTAACTTATCGGAAATACTTTCGCGCAGTTCCGGGGTTCCCGTATTCATGGTGTAGCCATGGAATCCTTCGTTAATTGCGTTGATAGCGGCATCGCAAACGTGTCTGGGAGTTGGGAAATCCGGTTCTCCGGCACTTAAAGAGATAATGGAAACTCCCTGTCGCTGGAGTTCTTTGGCTTTTGCTGAAATTTTGAGCGTTGCCGAGGGGGCAACGGCTTGGGCACGCTTGGAAATCATTGGAGTTGGTTCCTTCGGTTTAAATTGAGTTTAACAGAGGACTGAAAATAGAAAAAAGTGGGCTCTTATTCTAAAAGGAGTTTAAACGCTATTCTTTACCAGCCAGCAGGCTTTTGATCATCCAAAAAGGGAAGTAAGAAAACCCATTATTCAATCCTGCTGGTTTCTTTCTCCAAGGAAGAACTCGTTGTTTTAGTTAAGGAGTCCCTAAGTACCTCTTAGAAAAGAGGGATTTAGGGAGATTGATTGCTTTGATTTGGGAATTGATCTGCAAATACTGATTGTGAAAAAAGATGCAAGAACATCTGGGGTCTATACCCTGCTGCTCATGCGATGAGTATATGCCAGCGGCCATTCCTTCGTCAAATTTTTAAAAAAATGTGTAAGGATTTCTCCCCCAAAGGTACTTACCTATATACGTTGGTGCTACAGGCGACCCGGGAAGTATAACTCATCAAGTAAAAATAGTAAGTATCAAGAGGGATACGCCCTGCCTGTCCTCTGCACCGTCACATCGTTACGAACAAAAACACAACAACATAATCCTGGTAACATGTTACACTATAGTTTATACAACAATAACTTTACCGCAGACAACCCCGACGACCGCCTGGCCCAGCCGGTGGATGTAACCATGAATACTCGCTAGGACCTGATCGAGGAAATAACAGGCCCCGGTTCTATTCTCAAAACTACCGAAACGAATGCCGTCATTGATAACTACTGGCAAAAAATAACCGATTACATCCGCGAGGGCGAAGGCTACACCGACGAGTACGTCCGCACACGCTTTGGCACCAGCGGAGTATTCCAGAACGACGATGATAAATTCGATCCGGCCCGCCACGAGGTGCTGGTGAGTATAATCCCCAAAAAATCCGTTACCGGAGTTACTGATGAGATTACCCTGCGCAGGGTTGATGGACGGCAAATTACGCCTGAAATTGACAGTATCTATGATTGGAGCAGTACCACCAACAATGATATCATAACGCCCGATGGTGTGCTGGAAGTTACTGGCACCAACCTGAAGATCCTCAGCAATCTTGAAGAGGAAGGGGTCTTCTTTGTCAGCCAGTCAGACGATTCGGAGACCGAGGCCGCCCAGGTCCGCACCAACGAACCCAAGACCCTCACTCTGCAGATCCCCGGGGATTTGGCTGCCGGCACCTATCGGCTGGAAGTTCGCAATACAGCCTATAACAGCAATACGCTGCGCACCGGTATATTCGCCCCGGTACTAACGGTAGAATAGCACCGGTTAATCTGGCGCAGTAAGTACTTTGCCTACCTGTAACGGACCACTTACCTATGCGGAAGGCTACTTCCCTATCCCGAAGTACCCTGCTTCCCTACCGGAAAGTGGTCTGTTTTATTATAGGGAAGGGTAAAGGCTCTGCAAATGGGCGTCTAAGAGGCATTGCCAATGCAGATAACATTCCATTTAAAGGCCTTTTGACTGAATTCTTGGCATTGTTGCATATTATACACCTAATATATATTATTTAGATAGTATTTATAACGCGAGGTTATACCGTTAAAATTGAGTAGGTAGCCCAATGAATTATGTAAATAATCCGTAACACACATTTTGCATTTGTAATAAATTTCAGTTCATAATTGCATGTCATGAAGCCGAATATTTATTCTTTCTATCCAAAACTATTTTGTGCTGTAGTATTCATTCTGCTTTTTACCATTAGCGGATTTGTTTCAGAGATGGCACCTGAAAAATTATCTCTCTCTTTTGAAGAATCATTCACCATTGGCGAAAATTCGGATGCAGATACAAAATATTTCCTGGTATCACCTTATCAAATACGTACAGATAATCGGCAAAACCTCTATATCGCAGAGGGCCAGCAAAAAACGATCATGGCGTTTGGACCACAAGGCAAATACTTACGCTCTATCGGCAGGTCGGGCAACGGCCCGGGAGAGTTTCCTTCCGGACCTATTTTCAATTTAAACAACAAAAATGAAATTGTGGCGCTTGATATGGAGAGTCAGCGCGTCACGTGGTTCTCAAAAAAGGGTGATATTCTCTCAGAGTACGCGCCTTCGCAAGCGGGAACGGTATGGTCGGAAAAGTTTTTCCAAACAGCTGATGGAAACTACATTATGCTAAAAAAGCCAAGAAATATTGGGGAGGATGATCCCAGCAATTACCGAAAATACGTTTTTCATCGCTACAGTAAATCATTCGAGAATCGTATCAATTCTTTTGGAGCTTTTGATCAGCTGGTGTCAAAGGGCGATGCCAAATTTGTTGATATGATCAGCAACAGCATGAATAGCGGAAATTTTATAAAAACAGGTGAAGACAGCTTCTGGTATGTCCCGGGCATTTACGACGGGAAGGTTTATGAATTTGAAAAATCAGCAGATGAATGGAAGCTCGTTAATACGTTTGATGGACAAACGAATTGGGAGGAAGCGGTAGTCGTAGATACAGATGAGAAAGGCAGCATGTCTATTGTTACCTATGGAGATGAAGGACAGCAACGGTCACGGGGCAAAATTAACAGCTATAGCATTGGTATTGTGCAAGCAAACGATGGGAAAGTGCTTCACTTCAGTGGTCAGCGTATGCAGGATCAGGATTCACTGCAGACCATGGTTGAGGTTTTTGATCCAGAGGGGAGTTTGATCGGAACCGGCTCCTTTGATGAAATAGCGATTAACAATCATCTTTTAAATTTTGAATCCCATCATCCGGCTATTTGGATGGATGAAAAGGACCGGTTCTATTTTATTGACCATAACGATATGCCGGTGGTAAGGGTAGGTAAGATTGAGGGATTATAACCAATATTGAGAGGCGGTATAATCCTTTCAAAAAAGGAAAATGTTAAGCAGACAGTCCTTCCCTAGATTTTAGGTATTTCATTTCTATAAATCCTTGGTTCAAACCTTTAGCTGTCGACCGAGTTCGGTGATTACCCTTGCTTACCGATACCGTCTTAAATTTGCCGCTCTTGGTTTTAAGGCGCTTCTTTTGTTAGTTTCTAATTCAACTATCAATGCGTGCGCCCTTATCTACAGTCTACGTAGGTATGCTACTTCAGCGTAGTGGCTGCAAGGTTGTTATATCCATTTTTATCAATCCAAAAATGACATAAAGTATGAAAAGAAGTGCTCAACAAATAAGTGAGCTAACCAATAGCGACTCTTCCGTGTATTCGGCTACTTTTATATTCCGCTTTAAAAATTATGAGTCAGAATTTGAGCACTTAAATAATATCATAGATAAAGCTGCAAATACCAATACTGGCTTTTTGGGTAAGGAAAGTTGGTCTAATGAAGAAGAAAATAAAAGATCAGTGGTTTACTATTGGGATAGCTTAGAATCACTGAAGGAGTTTTCAAATCATCCAGACCACCAAAAAGCCAAGCAGAGTTATAATAAATGGTATAGCGGCTATGAAGTTATCATTTCAAAAGTGTTGACATTCAAGTCAGATAAGGGTCTTTAAATGGTGTTATTTTTATCTCACTTTGATGTTGTAGCTTATGAGCAATGTTGTTCTATGGCCTAAAACAAAAACGAATCATATTAAACCATACTACTATGAATCGAATTTCTTATCTCGTATTTATACTTTGTTTGGCCTTTCTAATTGGGTGTTCTCACAATCAACACTTACATTATACTGGACAAGAAGCCAGGGAAATTAAAGCTTTGACTACCCAGGAAGTTGAGGGTTATTTGAATGGCAAGGGTATGGGATTATCAAAAGTCGCAGAATTAAATCAATATCCTGGACCAAAGCATGTTCTTGAATTAGCAGATGAGCTTGAATTGTCGAGTAAGCAAAAAGAGCAAACCCAATTGCTTTTCAATAAAATGAAAGAGAAAGCGATAAATATTGGAGAAACATACATTGCCAAAGAACAAGCACTCAATCAAATGTTTGAGTCTGGCAACGTTTCCTCTTCAACTGTTGATTCTTTGCTTGTCGAGATTGGTAAGATTAAAGGAACATTACGTGCTGCGCATGTTAATACACATATTCAAATGATAGGAATTTTGACTACAGAACAGGTAAAGAAATACGATGAGTTGCGTGGGTATGGAAATGGCAATTCAAGGTATCATCATCAAAAACATAGCTAAATGGTTGTATTTATAACTCCTTAAATGCGTCGCTTTTATTCATATCCATATCCGTTCCGAGAATTTGGGCTCGGGATTAGAATATTGGGACGGGATGGTGTTTGAATACCAGGTGGGTGATTACACCTGCGGCATGCTATTGCTCATCGCTCAAAACGCGGCAATGCTGTGGAAGGCGTATGTTCGCCGGGGAAGTTCGAAGGGACCTCAAAAGTTACATCGCCGGTTGCCGCCCATTCTATCCCCCTGGCCAGCAGGGTAATGAAACCTACTGAAGAGGCGCCGGGCTGGTGATGTCCGGGTGTAAGACTGAAAATTCGGCCCTCCCCGTGATTTCGCACCCAAGCCTGGGGAGCGTACGTACCGTCGTGTGCCCGTGCAACGGCAAGTACCTGCAGATTGGGATTCGGCCCCCTCAGATTGTAATAGAGTTCGTCCTCCGACTGCATCCATGTTTCGGGGAGGTCTTTCATGATCGGATGGCCGGGATCACGGGTATGAATCCGGAAGGTATCGATGGGCGCGTGGCCCGATCCCTTTCCTTTACCGGGCGGAAGGACCATTTTTTTGCCCTCCTTATCGAATGCCAGGCTATGCCCATATTCTGAATCACGCTCACGATAGGCGATTCCCGTCCAATGGTCAAAAATATCCTGTTTCCAAAAGCCAGCCAGTGCTGAGTGAACCACTACCAGTGCTCCGCCGTCACGAACATATTGGTCGAGCTTTTCCAGCTCAGCTTCAGGAGCCTGAGACCAATAATAGATAATTACAATGGCATCGAAGTTGTGGTAATCGCCCTCCCACTTACGCCAGTCTTCAAGCCCTTTGGCTATGTGGTATTTGGGTTTATCAAGTCCGAAAGCTTCCAGACGGGGCTCTATCAATTCGATATTATTCTTCCACGGGTGATATCCATACGGGGCGGCTCCGGTTATGACCAGCGTACGGATAGAAGAATGGTCTTGTGCAGCTACTCCTGCTGTTATACAAAACAGAAGCGCCATCGTTATCATCCATTTTCGGTTATTCTTCATTGTATTTTTGGTGTCAGCTCTTATAATATCGTTAAAGTTCTTTTTGCTTTTGTTCTTCAAACTTTTCTTTCAGAGCCTTTGCTACATGTTCGGGTACAAAGGAAGATAGGTCGCCACCCCAGTAACCCACCTCTTTCACCAGTGAAGCCGATATGAAGGTCAGCTGTTCGTTGGGCATGAGGAAAACCGTATCGACATCTGGAGCAAGACGACGATTGGTAAGAGCCATCCGAAATTCATATTCGAAATCTGAGATTTGCCGCACCCCGCGAACAAGTGTCTGAGCATTTTTTTCTTTGGCGAAATCAACCAGTAATCCGGTAAATTGTTGTATTTCAACCCTCGAGGACCACTCCTTATCTTCAATACTTTGTTGTATTAATGCTTCCCGTTCATCCCCGCTGAATACGGAATCTTTCCTGTTATTAATGGCAATAGTAACAATAATTTTATCGAACAGGTCGGTAGCGCGTTCGAGGATATCCAGATGTCCATAGGTAAAGGGATCAAAAGAACCGGGATAAAGAGCTAAAGTATCCATAAAGGTATTGTTGGGTTAGAATTCGGCTCCTTTTTCAGCCAGAAAGAAACTGACACAGGTACGTCCGTAGGTTTTTTCAGAAGCACAGTGCGGATTTTCCTTAAAGTTATGGCGTTTATCATGTTCCACAATAAGCCATCCATTTTTAGCCAGCCACCCATCCTGAATAATGGTACTAATCATCTGTTCCATATATGGATAATCATAGGGAGGATCGGAAAAAATTATATCGTAAGGAAGAGCCATTCCCTCTAAAAAATCCTCTACTTTTGAGGGCGTGGTCCGTATTTGGTCTGAAAGATCAAATTCTTTGGCAACTCTTTCAATATGCTTAATATTACGCCGATCACTATCGACAAAAAGAACGCTTTCAGCCCCTCGGGATAAGGCTTCAATTCCTAAATTACCAGAACCACCGAAAAGATCAAGCACTCTTGCCCCGCGAATATACTTTCGGGAGTCAAGGGTGGAAAAAAGTCCCTCTTTTACCCGGTTCGTAGTGGGACGTACATTCAGCGTTTTGGGAATATGGATATTTCGACCCTTCAAAAGGCCGGTAATAATACGCATAAAAAAAATAGTAGTATTTTTATTTACACAGTGGCTCACTCAAAGGTACGAAAAATTATATTGAAGCCGTATCTGTATAGCAAGCAGAAAAGTTAGTTATAATTTAGAGCCAACATAATAGCAGGGAAGGCTTTTTCAAGAGCAAAGCCGTAGGTGGACTCATCAGCTTCTATCTGCATTTGTTCGAGCGTATTCATTTTGGTAACGGTCCCCGAATCGTCCCAAAACGACTTAAGTAAATCAATTATTTGAAAGGTGTTAATGCCATAAACGTATATTTGTTCATGGAGTCCATTCATCCATCCCAATTCCTTTGAGCTCTGGAGCCAAAAATAGGGCAGGTTTTCGGGCTCCTCAAAGGTGAGATAGGTGGCCCCGCGCAGTTTCCCTAAGATAAAGGAGCTTATGCTGATACAGTTTTCAAAGCAGCCGATCGTCATAAATGATCCACCGGGATTGGCATGCTGGGTCCAACGGCCGCCTATTTCAAAATCGCTTATAAGATCAGTTGAAGAGGTGTTTGTTGAAAGCTTTTGCAGGTTAGACTGGTAATGGTCGGTACGCAGCAGCAAAAACTTATAGTCCTGGTTGCTAAGGTTATACCAGGTTGGATGGATTTCACTGCGATCGGTTTCCCGCATTAAAATACTGATATAGCGTTCCCGTTCATCCGCATTATCATATACTATTTTGGGAACGGTAGTCCAGCATTCCTGTTTAGGGAAGGAGTGGATACGAAGATGGCGTATGCCATATTCTTCCTTAAGCTGAGATATGGTTTGATTGATACCACGAAAATGGGCCAATGACTGGCCCATTAACATTTTTGTGGTATCCGTATTAAAATCAAAAGAACCTATTCGTGCCAGGGAATTTGGAGCATTCGGCTCATTGACAGCATAAAAAAGCTGACTGCCGAAAAAACATAGTCCTAAGCTTGGATGTTTCTGCTCCATTTGCCATTAATTCCAGCTGGTTTCGTTGAGTTGGGTAGTGTTCTCAAGCGATCCGATTTTATCTTCGCTGTCAGGGTCTTCCAACAGATAAATTGGAGGGCGAAGGGTATCGTTGAGAGTATATTCAAATTTATTGTGCGGAGGACGCGGTGAATAAATCAGCGAATCGGGATTGAATTCTCCGGGAGTATTCTCAGGTATAAACAGAGAGTCTGCTACCTGTCTCACCGAATCTGATTTAATATATTGTACCAGCGTATCAAGTCCACCCTCAGTTGGTGGAAAGTCTCCGACATTTCGATCGTAATGGATAAGAGCGTCTCGAACGCTCATCATTTGATTGCGAACCCTTTCGGTCATTTGTTCACGGTCAATAACTTCTTGATAAGGGTCTACAATTGAACGATAGAGCCAATACCCTAAAGCAATAATGATAATTGCCAGTACAATACTAATAAGTTTATTACGCTTTTCAACATTCATGTGGCGATGGATATGTTATTATAGTGTTTAGCGAAATTACGACTTTGAAAATACATTCCGGCATATTGATATGCAACTGTAACTAAAAAAAGCTGCCTGCCGATAGCAAGCTAAAAGTAAAAGTTGGAAAAGCCATGTTCTATTTTGGATAAATTTGATATACTTTTTCGATGAAATAGGATGTTAGTCCGCGTTCTTTGAATCTTTCAAATTCATTTAGTTTTGATTTTTCATATAACAGCTTAATTTCAAAGTTGGGATTAAAATAAGTCCTCAATTCTTTTTGAGACACTGAGAAGGGAGGTCCCTGCATCTCTTCCTGTTTATATTCGAAGGTTTGCAGGAGAATTTGAGTATGAGAATGGCAAAAAGATTGTAGATGTGGGATATATTTTTTTCTTATTTCCGGAGGTAAAGCAATAAGAGCAGCTTTGTCGTAAATAGCATCAACTTTGCCAATTACGTCAGGCGAAATATTCAGGAAATCATCCTTCCAAATCTCCATTGAGTTCGCTTCAAAAACAGTATGTCCCTTGCGATTTGTGCACGTAAAAAAAAGAGAGCTGTTTCGTTCAAGCTGTTTTATGGCTTTTGCTGATACTTCAATTCCAATTACATGAAAGTTTTTCTGTAGTAGCCAAAGTAAATCTATGCTCTTTCCACAGAGAGGTACTAGCACTTTTGCATTAGCGGGAAGATTAAATTGAGGCCAAAGTTTAGGCAGTAGTGGATAAACATGATCCATATGCCATCCTGTGTTGCCTTTTTCCCAGCGGTTTTTCCAATAACTAATATTCATTTAGAATAACATTTTATATTTATTTTGGAACCTAAAAGGTAATTCTTACAGTTAAAGATATTCAACTGTGTTAAAATTTTAGTTTAAACGAATATTATGGAACCTTCATTTTTATGGATGCCGACCACTAAAGTAGTATTTGCTATATTGCTAGGTAGCTTAATTGGTCTGGAACGTGAATTAGCAGAAAAACCCGCCGGGCTTCGAACCCATATGCTCGTATGTGGAGCTTCTTCTCTTTTAGTAGTGTTGGGAGATATTATGATCGCTAATTATAGTAACGGACCGGTTGTAGAAGTCATCCAGGCCGATCCTATTCGAATTATGGAGGCAATTATTACCGGCATTAGTTTTTTGGGAGCAGGTACTATCATTTTTCGTAACCAGAAAGAGAGTGTTGAGGGACTAACCACTGCTGCTTCTATCTTATTTGCAGCTGCAATCGGTATTACTGTTGCGTTACAAGAGTTCATGCTGGCCTCTATTCTTACGGTTATCGTAATCGTAATTTTGTTGGGCTTGGGTTATATTGAGCGCCTTATCAAAAAACTTCGCAAGCAGATATACGGCGATAATACCAACAGCAAAAAATAGCATCCATTGAATCGTAAGATTCTAAACCTGGCTATACCCAATATTATCAGCAACCTATCGGTTCCGTTGTTAGGCGCAGTAGATACCGCACTGGTGGGACACTTGGAAGATGCGTACTATCTGGGCGCTATTTCTCTCGGAGGAATGATTTTCAACTTTATATTTTGGGGGTTTGGATTTTTGCGGATGGGGACAACGGGTATTACTGCCCAAGCCTACGGAGAAGAAAACAAAACAGAAAGCGTTATGACGCTGGCGCGAGCCCTGATGGTGGCGGGTCTGTTTAGCTTTCTTATCATCTTACTTCAGGCCTGGATAGCAGATATTAGCTTTTGGCTGGTTGAGGCATCTCCGGAAGTGGAACGCTATACCCGGATCTATTTTGATATTCGAATCTATTCGGCTCCTGCCACGCTTGGACTCTATGCAATTAACGGTTGGTTCCTTGGGATGCAGAACGCTCGTTATCCGATGATCGTCACTATCTTTCTAAATGCGCTGAATATAGCGCTTGATGTGTATTTCGTATACGCGCTTGGCATGCATGTGGATGGAGTGGCTATCGGAACGCTTATTGCCCGTTATGCAGGGATCTCTTTAGCTGTTACATTACTGATATATAAATACAGGGATTGGCTAAAGGGATATGCGCAGACGGTTTTACTCGAAGTTAAAGCATTGAAAAAATTCTTTTCGGTAAATCGCGATATTTTTATCCGTACTCTTTGCCTGATTTTTACTTTTTCCTTCTTTACAGCCAAGTCAGCTTCTTTTGGGGATGTAATATTAGCTGCGAATTCCATTTTGCTACAACTTTGGATGATGGTCTCGTATGGAATTGATGGCTTTGCCTATGCCGCAGAAAGTTTGATCGGACGCTATAAGGGGTCGCGCCAGCAAAAACGGTTAAAGCTAGCTGTGAAATATTGTTTTATTTGGGGAGTCGGCATTGGAGTTCTTGCGTCAGCGATATATGCGGTCTTTAATGTACATATCCTCGAAATATTTACCGACCAGCAGAAAGTCATTGCTACGGCCATGACGGTATTTGCCTGGACAATTGCAGGGCCCACGGTGAGCAGCTTCTCTTATCTTTGGGACGGGGTTTTTATAGGAGCCACCGAAACAATTCCTATGCGCAATTCAATGATTATTGCAACCATCGGCTGTTTCTTGCCGGCCTATTTTATAGGAGTGGAATTTTTGGGCAATCATGCGCTCTGGTTTGCGATGACGCTTTTTATGCTTGCCCGGGGAGCGACCCTTACTTACTATGCCCCAAGGTACATTTTAAAAACAGTTGATACGTAGCAAGGTATAATAGATATAGCTTCGGATTTATAGATCCGTATTGTCTACTTCTTTTTTATAGATAGGAAGTCGCGAAGTATCGTCTGCTTTATCCATTTTTTCTAAGATATGTTTGACTGCTTCATGAGGCTCTCGGTAGAAATGGTCGGCTCCCAGGAAGTTACGGACTCCCGACTTGTCAACGACATCCCGAACCGGACCCTTGAGGCCGGTTATATAAAGTTCAATATCCCAGTTCTTTAGGGTTGTAATCATTGATTTTAGCTGGTCAACCGCAGTGGTATCCAGTGTATTAATCGTGCTTCCGTCAATAATGACATACCGAGTGCGTTCATTTCGTTCTTCCGTTTTCTTGATGATGTAATCGCGGAAAAAGTCGGCGTTCATGAAAGAAAAGGAAGCATCAACGCGGAGTATCAGAATACCATCAATGGGTTGTGCCTCAGAATTCCGGTTAATGTTTTGGAACAGTCTCGTCCCCGGGATGAGTCCCAGCTCAGCAACATTGGGCCGGCTATATTTATACAGCATGTTAACCATAGAGGCTACTACTCCCAATAAAATGCCTTCCTGAATACCAATAAAAAGAGTACAGACTGCAGTAAAAGTGGCAATTAATCCCTCGCTCTTTTTGGTAGTGAACAGAAACTTAAATTCCTGGATGTCGATCAAATTGAGGGCAGATACGATGATGATTGCTGCCAGGATTGGCATGGGCAGGAAATAGAAAATCGGAGTAAGAAATAGTAGGGTCGCTATTATTACTGAAGAAGTAATGATATTGGCTAGGGGAGTTTGAACATTAGCCTGTTCTGAAGCCGCTGATCGTGAAAAACTTCCGGAAACCGGTATAGATTGGAAAAAACTTCCTAGGAAATTGGAAGCCCCAATAGCAACCAGTTCATGGTTGGCATCAATAATATAATCGTGTTTTTTAGCAAAAGTACGTCCCAGTGAGGCAACAACCATAAATTGTACAAGCGCAAGGGTTATGGCGGTGGGCAACAGCTCTCTCATATTATTAAAGTTAATGTCAGGCATCGTCAGCGGGGGAAGTCCGGTAGGAATATCTCCAACCAGTTGAATGCCCTGGGTACCGGCATTTAAAAACCAGGCTGTCGCAATACTAAGAACTAAAATAACCACCGAAGCAGGGAAGCTAGATTTTATGTACTTGATTATTGCTAAAAGAGCAATGGCTGTTCCGCCCCAGGCAAATGTATAGGGATCTATTTGATCGAACTTTTGAATCACTTCTTCTATAATAACAACAATGTACTGACTGTTGGATAGCTCTATGCCTAAAAGATTGTTCATCTGCGTGAAGGCGATTATGAGCGGAGCGGCAAGGGTAAATCCGGCAATAACCGGACGTGAAAACACATTAAAGACCGCGCCAAGCTGCATGGATCCCATGATCAATTGTAATCCGCCGGCCATCATTGTAAGCAGGATAGCCAGCGATATATATTCGGCACTGTTGGGTTCTGCCAATAAACTAACTCCCGCCGCGATAATAAGCATGTCAACCGCAACGGGCCCCACAGAAAGATTTTTAGAAGTCCCCAGAAAAGGATAGACCAAGAGGGGAATAACTCCGGCATATAGTCCATAAATGGGAGGTACGCCGGCAATTACGGCATAAGCCATTCCCTGCGGAATGAACATAATACCCGTAGTAAGTCCCGCAGACAAATCTCCCTGGAATTTTGATAGGCTATAAAAGGGAAGCCAATCAACGATTTTAAAAGTCTTCTTGAGCCATTTAAGCATAAGTTAAAATGACCAAAATATGGGAATAAAAATAGTTGCCAGAATCCAAAAAATGATATTAAGAGGTAAACCTATTTTGGTAAAGTCAGTAAATTTATACTGTCCAGCACTGTAAATCAAGGTATTTGTCTGAAAACAAAAAGGGGTAATAAAGCTTAACGAAGCCGCATAGGTTACAGTGAATAAAAAAGGATAAGGACTAACGTCCATAGTATTTGCTGTTTCTTTTCTATAGCGGCCAGATGATAGGTATAAAAACCGTAGCGATAATCCAGTAAATAAGGTTTAACGGCAATCCTATTTTTGTAAAATCAGTGAATTTGTATTGCCCCGGACCATAAATGAGGGTATTCGCATGATGTCCAAAGGGAGTGATAAAGGTAAGGCATGCGGCATAACTTACCGCAAGGACCATGGGTTCAGGATTTACTCCTATTTGCCCGGCTACCTCAAAGGCAATGGGGGCCAACAGTGCCACAGAAGCGTTCGTTGTTATTATAGCAGTAATCATGGTGGTAATCAGATATAAACCTGACAGAAGTGCTACTGGCCCCAAGTCATGTAGCAGATTAATCAGAGTTTCTGCAATTATAGCTCCTGCCCCTGTTTTGTCAATGGCAGTTCCCAATGGTAAAACTCCGACCAGCAGCATAATAATTTTCCAGTTTATGGCCGTGTAGGCTTCTTCAGTAGATATGCATCCGGTAAGAATCAGCGCAATAACTCCGGCCGGAGCCGTAACGACTATGGGGGCAATTCCCAGTGCTGCAATACCCACTACCATTGCTAATATGCCGAGGACAATGGGAGTTTTCTCGGTGCGGGGCCGCATGACATCAAGTTCAGAGGTAATGACAAAGGCCGGATCGTTACTCAGTTCTTGAATACGCTCTTTGCTCATGCTGAGTAAAATAGAATCTCCACCACTGAGCTGAATGTCTCCCAGCTTTTCTTGTTGGAGTTTTCCATGATGTCGAATAGCCAGTGGAACTGCTCCAAAACGTTCTCCAAAATCGATATCAGATAGTTTTAAGGCTTCGAGGGAAGATTCCGGAGCCACCGCTGCCTCGACGAGGGCATCCCGTCCGTGTTGAAGATCCATGTCAACCCATTCATGGGAGGGACGTAAGGCCAAATCCTCACGACGAAGTAATTTTTCAATTTCATCGGCGCTACCGCGGATACGTAATATATCATTTTTCTGGATTCGAACCTCGTTTCGTTGTGCGGAGGAGTCGTACCCTGATTTGAAGATTCGCAAAACGTCAAGGTCAAGCGCACGCGTTAGCTTTTCGGCATCCAGAATATTGCCAATAAGGTCTGACCCCGGCTGGACAGTTAAGTCGGTGAGGTACTCGTTCATTCCAAATTCTGCCGTCAGTTCATCTTCTTCTTCCTCGCGCCGTGATGGGATGGCGTTTATTCCATATAAAAACATATAAAGAAAACCGGCTCCCAAAAATAACAGTCCCATTGGTGTAAAGTCGAACATGCTAAATCCTGTGCCTCCCCGATCTTCTACAATAGAACTTACCAATAAATTTGTTGAGGTTCCGATAAGGGTACTGATACCACCAAAAATGCCGGCAAAAGAAAGAGGCATTAACAACTTTGAGGGACTGATGCCAATACGGGTTGCAATATCAATCATGACCGGAATGAAAATCATAATCACGGCCGTATTATTCATAAAAGAGGAGGTAAAGCTCACAAATAGCAACATAACAAGGAGCCACGGCCAAAAGCTGTTTTCCATTTTGGCACAAAAAAAGTTACCAGCTTTATTGAGTATTCCGGTTCTGCGGAGGCCCTCACTGATTACAAACATGGCCGCGATAGTAATGGTCGCGGGATTACTGACTCCTGAAAATCCCTCTTGGGGTGTAAGTATGCCTGATGCTAAAAGACAGACGACTAATATAATGGCAGCTACATCAAACGATACATAGTCTGTAGCAAATAAGAAAAGAGCAAGCCCAAGCAAGGCAAAAACAAAAATAATTTCGAAAGACATTGTTGCTAAACAACTTATTTCAAAAGATGCATAAATGGCTGGGTAAAATATTGAATATTTAACTTATAAATAAGGGTGCGTGTGATGAAATTATAAGATCGTTTAACAAAAAAATCTATTTAATTAGGCTATGTGTATGAAAGGGAGGCGTAAAAAAGTATAAACCAGGGAAGTAATTAATTAAATATCATATCCACCTTCTTTTAAGAAGGTATATATTTTTTTGTTATCTTTGCTAGAAATCGATATCAAAAAAATTAACTGTTAAAGTCTATATCGTATGAAATACGAGCACAAGTTTTTCTATTTATGTAAGACACCTCTCAGTGCTGAGGGCCCCAAAGATGTAGAAATTATTACTAAAGTAGAAGATAGCAAGCAGTTTCCTGAAGTCTTCAAGGAGTATGAAAAATTACGTTCTCATGCTTTTAATGATGACGATCTGTACAGTATTATTCGTGCGGATGATGTATACGATCTTATCCGTACGGGAAACGAAAAACAGGCTAAAGATGAAGCCTTTGAAAAAGCTCAGCAGGAGATTATAACCAATCTGCAGCATCGCGTTTTACAAGAAGGTGATTCCAATGCCAAAGCCATTCTTAAAGAAGTGCATGATGTAGAAGCAGAAGCATAATACGCATACCACTTCACGTCATTGCTTCAGTTTTAAACTCGTAGGATATCTATGGCAGCAAAAAAGCGTCCTTTTTATATTATTCATCAGGATAAGGATATTTTTGTTGTCGACAAACCTGCAGGACTATTAGCGGTTCCTATTCCCAATAGTAGTGTAAAAAATCTATTTGACCTGGTGGCTGATCACCTGGGAAAACATGGAGTGCGGGTGGGAACGGTTCATCGTATTGATCGCTACACCAGCGGTATCATGGTATTTGCAAAAAATAAGCGTGCATACGATGACTTATATCAAAAATTTCGTAACCACGAGCCTAAACGAACCTATTTAGCGGTGGTCCGCGGGATTGTAGAGAGAGATGAGGGAACGCTTGAACATCACCTGAAACTTATTAAAGAAGGATTTCGCAATATTGTCGTAGATCCGGATGAGGAGGGGGCTACACCAGCCCGCCTTTCATACAAGGTCAAAGAACGATTTTTGGAAAATACCCTGTTAGAAGTAGAATTGGACACCGGTCTGAAAAATCAGATTCGGGTACAATTTGAGCATATAGGGCATCAGCTGGTGGGAGATCAGCATTATGCACCTGAAGAAGAGGAGGAGCAGCTTATCAATCGTCAGGCATTACATGCTTATCAACTGGCTTTTAAACATCCCCGAAAAAAGCGCATGGTACGTTATGAGGCTAAGATACCGGCTGATATGCTTCGGCTCATAGACCATTACCGGTGGAAGAAAGAAAGTCATACGGAATAAGGGCGGGACCTTTAGTTTTTTTTATCCTCTCTATAAAAACATTTTATCACGTATTCGGAATACTACCTCCCCTTTTTTTGTTATATCTATATCGAGATTGGAGCAGAAGTAGCAATAAGTAAGAAAGTATTTCTTAAATACTATAAAGGAAACATCTTTCAGTAATTGTTGTAAAAAACTAAAAGAAAGAGGTTTGACTATGAGTGATATTCAAACAAAAACGGCACCACGGATGAAAATTAATATTGGAATAAGTGAAAAGAATCGTAAGGCCATTGCAGATGAACTGTCAAAGGTGTTGGCAGATTCATATATGTTGTATTTGAAAACGCATAATTACCATTGGAATGTAACTGGAGAACTATTCCATTCGCTCCATGAGCAGTTCGAGCATCAGTATACAGAACTGGCTGATGCTATCGATGAAATTGCAGAACGCATCCGGGCGTTGGGTTATCGGGCACCGGGTACGTTTAAAGAGTTTCATCAATTAACTTCTATTGAGGAAGATACGGAGGAACCTGAAGCGTTGGAAATGGTCCGCCGTTTGGCTTTGGGGAATGAGCAGGTACTACGTACAGCACGAGAGGCTCTGAAACCTGCAAATGAGGCCGAAGATGAGGCAACTATAGATCTGTTAACAGAACGATTGAAGGTACATTCCAAAACAGCCTGGATGCTTCGAAGTCACCTCGAGTAATTCATTCACACATATATTGATATTTATTCTGCCGAGAGAGTATTTTACTACTCGCCAGGATTATTTTTTATATCGAATAAGCATGACTATAACGAGCGTAATAAAGCTAAAAAATTAAAGAAAATATTTATTATGGCCACACGAGAAGAATATATTGATAAGCTGGAAGCAAAGCTTAAAGAATGGAATAAACGTATTGATGAGTTCCAGGAAAAAGCCGAACAGGAATCGGATGAATTGAAAGTAAAATTAAATAAGAAAACAGCAGAGCTTAAGCAGAAGCGTTCTAAGCTGCGCGATAAACTAGAAAAAATTAAAGATTCCGGAGAGGACGCATTCGAAGAAATAAAGAAAGATGCAGAGCTTCTTTGGGATGATATAAAAGAAGGGTTTACCGAAATAAAATCTATTTTAAAGAAGTAAATAACAGGCAGATCCATTTGCCTGTTTAATTAAGGAAGTTGGTCGGTGGGCAAACTATATCTGATAAAGAATAAATAAACGAGTACATTGGAATCTTATATTTAATCAAACTTTGGGGGTAATATGGAAGATATAAATGGAATGATGGAGACGGCGACGCCCTATGTTATAGAGTATGGGCTAAATGTTATTTTTGCCATTCTCATACTCATAGTTGGATGGATTGTAGCTAACTGGGCCAAGGGAAAGATTACCCAAAAAGGCAGAGCATCTGAGAAACTTGATGATACGCTGACACTCCTCTTCGCCAAGGTTACCAAAATACTTATTTTGGTTGTGGTCGTCATGGCGGTACTTGGGCAGTTTGGAGTCCAAACTGCTAGTTTAGTTGCTGTTTTGGGTGCCTTGGGTCTGGCCGTTGGTCTGGCATGGCAAGGCGTTCTTGCTGATTTTGCAGCCGGTATTATGATATTGGTGATGCGTCCCTTTAAGGTGGGAGATGCTGTTGATATCGCAGGCACCTCCGGAGTAGTACAAGAGATTGGTATTGTCGTTACAAAATTAAATACGTTTGATAATATTGCTATGACTTTACCCAACTCAAATGTCTGGGGCACCAATATTAAAAATATGTCCGAAAATGCTATCCGCCGACTCGATATGGTAATCGGCTTTGGCTACGATGATGATATGGATGAAGCGATGCGGGTTGTCAATGAGATACTTGCTGAAGATAATCGAGTCCTGGAAGATCCGGCTCCACAAGTTGCAGTTTCGGAACTGGGGGGAAGTTCGGTAAATATTAACGTGCGTCCATGGACAAGTAAAGAGGATTATTGGGCGCTCAAATTTGACCTTACCAAACGCATTAAGGAACGTTTTGATGAAGAGGGTATCAATTTTCCTTATCCTTCGCAGGATGTATACTTATATAATCAGGACGAATCGTAGAGTCCGGTTGTATTAATATTTGAGATATAAGGAGCCACCAAATTAAGGGTGGCTCCTTTTTATTTGCCCAAAATTTTTGTCTTGGTATACAATTGTAATAAGTTGATTAGAAATATTATCTTACCTTAACATAAAAAAGCTGTGTAGCTGTTAATTTGAATTGTGAAGTGTTACAATTGAGGTTTCTGTGAAATCGACTATGGAAGATCATAAGAAGACATCCGAATACCTGTACGAGGATGAAGACGTATTTTTAACTGAAGAAAATGAACTGTTTTTAAAGGGAGAGCCTCCCCAAAAAATTAGCGAGATCTCAGAAGATGAGGTTGAGTCAACAGTAGAAGAATTGAAAGGTGCCTTCGCGGAGCTGAAAGAAAAAGTCAACGACCTGTTGGAAAATGAGGCAGGTGACTTGAACCTGGATACACTGAATGAGCTTGAGGAAGAAGTCAAGAATACGGATTGTATTGGTGATGTTGGGAAACTCATAGATAAAATAAAAGAACAGAAAACAGCTCTTAAAAAGGGAGAAACAGAAGAAAGTGATGAAGTTGCTGAAAAGACTGAATCGATAGATGACAAAGAGTCCTCGGATGAGGGAGAAAAAGAAGAAGTCGTCGCCGAAGAGTCTGAGGCCAATGGCAGTGATAAAACGGAATCTGTGGAGGCTGAGGGATCTGAGGAAGAAAAAGTAGCAGAAGATACTGTTTCCGAAAATGAAAGTGATGAGGATGAAGAAGCCACTGAAGAGGATTCAGAAGAAGATCCAGTGGAGTATTATCGGTCTATTGTTGAGAAAGCCCAGGATCTTGCCAAGCAAACGGACTGGCCGTATGTATCGATGGAATTAGATAAACTGAGTCACGAATGGTCAGACGGACCTGAGACAGATTCGGATGAGGTCAAAAAGCTTTTTAAAAAGTTCAATGAGGCCGTAGAAGAATTTGAACAACGGAAAGAGGAGCATTACGAGCAGCTAAATAAACAGAAAGAAGAAAACTTTGAAACAAAAAAGAAATTACTGGAAGAGTTTGAGGGTATTATCTCAAACGAAACATGGACAGCCACCAAGAGAGTCAGCCAAATAAAAGGACAGTGGAATAGTATCGGACCCATGCCTTCGGGTAAGGGTGAAGGTTTTGATGAGCGTTTTGAGGAGTTGCTCAGTACCTTCAATGAGCATAAGGTAGATCGCTTGGTGCAGCAGCGCCAGAAGCGAGAAGACAATCTTATGGTTAAGCTAACGGTCCTGGAAAAGATGGAGCGGGTGGCAAAGTCGATAGATCATGAGACCGAAAACTGGGAGGAAATAGACGAAAAATTTGAAGATCTGACAAATCAGTGGAAGAAGATAGGCCGGGTTCCCAAGGAAAAGGCAAATGAGGTTTGGGAACGATATAAAAATGCCCAGGATGAGTTTTACGACCGAAAATATCGCTATAACCCCGAGCATCAGAGTAAGGTAGATAGTTTTACCAGTAAAAAGGAAAATCTTATTGAAGAGGCTGAATCACTGTTGGAGGCGGATGACCTTGCTACAGCAGCCCGGAAAATAAATAAGCTGCACCGGCGATGGAAAAAAGTGGGTAATCTGCCGCAGCGTGCCGAAGATAAGCTGTGGTCGCGGTTTAAGGAGGCAACGGATGAGTTTAATAAGATTAAGTCAGAGAATCAGGAGAAGATAAAGAAGCAGGAAGAAAAGCACTACGAGCAAAAGCTCGAGCTTATTGATAAAGCGAATGAAATAAAGCATACTGATGATTTTGAGAAGGGCCATTCGCAAATGCAAAACCTGATGGACCGGTGGAAAGAAATTGGTCCGGTAGCCCGTAACAAATCCAATAAAATATGGAAACAGTTCAAAGGGGCGATGGATGAATTTTATGATCGCCGCAGAGATCATTTCAAAGAGGTTAAGGAGGAACGCAAAGAGAATCTCGAAAAAAAGAAAGAGATTTTAGAAAAGCTGCGTGAACTGGGACAGCATGAAGATCCTATTGAGGCTGTTGATATAGCCAAAGGACTTCAGGAAAAGTTCAAAAATGTAGGCTATGTTCCTATTAAGCATAAAAACGAAATGTGGAAGCAATACCGTGAGGTTTGTGATGTAATTTATGATCGCATGCGGGCGGCTAAGTCGGGAGACAAGTTTGATCAGGAGCTGGCAAAAGCCGACTTGGATACTAAGGAGCGGAATCAGATCCAGAAACTGCGCAAGGAGTATAAAAAGGTTAAGAAAGAAGCCCGTAGTTTGGAAAAAGAAGTACTCCAGTTCAAGGAGAAGAAAACCTATTTCAAGCCATCCAGCGGAGGCAATAGCCTGCTCGATCAAGTAGAGGAAAAAATTGAAAAAGTTGAGCAGAAACTAGAAGCGAAACAACAAAAGATGGATGACCTGACGGAGAAGATGGATGAAATACGTGCTGAGTCCAATTAACAGGTTATAGGAAAAAGAATAGAAATAAAAAAAGGCGGACAGGTTACATCCGGTCCGCCTTTTTTTTATTTAAGGGAATATGGTTTTAGAGATAAAATCGAACACCTAATGCCCCATCCACATCAAAGTCGGTTGCGGGTGCTAAGTTAAAAATTGGTGCGACCTCCAGGAATAAGCCAATAGGATCATTCTCAAAAAGATAGTTGATTCCTACCGGCACACGTGCCCCAATAATGGCATCATTTTCTGCCAAAACCAGGCGCCCTCCGATTCCGTAATAGAGAGGCATGGTTCCGGTATTTACATCAAATAGGTCGAAATTGTGCCACAGATAATCAGCATGGATGTTAATGGCATCATATCTGCCTAAAGACCATGCTAATCCTGCATCAAAAGCATTATTTCCGCCGGTCCATGACTTGAGACTCAGACCCGTTGGTTCACCCACCATAAAGCCGATGCCGGTACCGCTACCAGCCTGCTGTTGTGCTTTAGTAACTGAATTAAGAGATACACTTAATAAAGCTGCTAAAAAGATAGCCGTTAATGTCTTTTTCATGGAAATAGAATTAATTAGGGTTGATTTAAGATATTTAATTGTTTGTGTCATTTTTAAATGAAGTTAGGAAAGGAAAGTTCCATCTTTGTTGAATTAGATGTGGTTACAACTTGAAGCAAATATAGCTATTCCCGCAAGCACAACAAGTATTTTTTTTAGAAAATCCAGGTCACTCGCACAGCTAATAGCTTGAATTATATGCAAATAGTGCATATTAAGTTTGAAAAGATTTTAAATTATTTGAAGAATTAAGAGAGAGTTTTGTAGAAAATAATTGAAAAAAAGATTTTTGGCCGTAGAGCAATGGGGTACTATCCCCTGTAACCAGAATCTACTCTCCGTTCTATACAGAGAAATTTTTTAATAAAATTTTTTTATCCTGCAAGGAAGTATCAGTTTATACAATAAGTCCCGTCATTTTATTATCTTATTAGGCTAAAATAGATCAGCCAGACTTAATGTTTTCGTAACTTTGAGTTAGTTATATTTATTCACTACAAAATCAAGCGTGTGGATACAGCACGTTACAATCACTAATCTAAAACGAACACATCTATCGACTATGAAACGATACGGACTTTTTCTTATTGCTCTATTGATATTCCCTTTGGTGTCAGTAGCGCAAATAAGCGGTACAGTATTTGATGGAAGTTCAAATGAACCTCTACCAGGTGCTAATGTTATTATACAAGGTACGCAGACGGGTACATCTACAGATACTGATGGTACTTTTACAATTAATGCACAGGAAGGAGATATCCTGGTAGTATCATTTGTTGGATACCGACAGCAAGAGGTTTCCGCAGAACAAGGAATGGAAATATATCTTCAGCCAGATGAAAAAGCTTTAGGCGAGATAGTAGTCTCAAGCCGCACTATTGATATTGCTCGAGAAAGGGAGACGCCTATTGCGGTAACTACAATTACACCAAGAGAAATTTCTCAAGAGGTTGGTAATCAGGAATTTCCAGAAATAATGAATGAAACGCCTGGTGCTTATGCAACGAAAGAGGGCGGTGGTTATGGAGATTCCCGTATTTCGCTACGTGGATTTAGCCAAAGAAATACTGCATTCCTCATTAATGGACAGCCAGTTAATGATATGGAAAATGGATGGGTCTATTGGTCTAACTGGCAAGGTTTAACGGATGTTGCATCTGGAATCCAGATTCAACGCGGTTTGGGTGCATCGAATCTTGCGGTCCCTTCTGTTGGTGGAACCGTTTCGATTTTTACAAGGACAGCCGAGAATGAGAGAGGCGGTTCTGTTTCTCAAATGGTAGGAAATGACGGATACCTTAAATCTACGGCCTCATATAATACCGGGCTTAGTGAAAATGGTTGGTCCGCTTCATTCCTTTTAAGTCACTGGCAAGGAGATGGATATATAAATAACACCAGTGGTGAAGGTTGGACCTATTTTGCTGCAGTCGGATATGAACCTAATGACAGCCACTCTTTTAACTTATCTGTTCTCGGGGCAGGCCAGTGGCACCATCAACGTAGTACTTATGTGTCTATTCGCGACTATGAGAACTTTGGGGATGATGGAATTGACCGCCGGTGGAATACCAACGGAGGTACGCTAAATGGTGAAGAATATAATATGGAGCGTAATTTTTATAATAAGCCCCTTGCTACATTGAACTGGGATTGGGAAATCAGTGAGAATGTTACGCTTGCTAGCTCACTTTATGGTTCTGCCGGTCGTGGTGGCGGTACCGGACCTCGTGGAAACTATTATTTTAATTCAGATCTAGACCTTTATCCTTTCGGAGGTAATGAAGATCTTACTGCCCATTATTTAGAAGATGGCGACGGGGTCAGAAATTCCGATGGAACAATAAACTTTGATCGCGTAGTAGAGATCAATCGGTCAACTACTTCGGGTTACACGGGATCACCAGATGTCTACAACGGCCAACTGATTGGATCTAACGGTTACAGTGATAATAATGTCAATAATGCAGTACTGGTTCGCAGAGCTTCCATGAACTCTCATAACTGGTATGGGGCAATCTCAAAGTTAGAAGCAGAAGTGGATAAGTTTACATTCTCTTTAGGTATAGACCTGCGTGATTACACCGGGTATCACTACCGTGCGATGAATGATATGTTAGGATTAGATGGCTATTTTTCTACAGGTAATGCGAACTCGATGGGTCAAATTATTGAGCCCGACAATACCATAGACGCATCCCCATTTAATGACACAGGCCTTACTGGTCCGAAGATCGATTATTACAATATAGGTTTTGTTGATTGGCAAGGCGTTAACGGGATGGTTGAATATGATACTGATCAGTTTTCAGCTGTTCTTCAGGGAGGTTTATCAAATCAGGGTTATCAGCGTGAAGACTTTTTTGCCGAACCTGGTAATGCACTTTCTGAGGAAAAGAATGTTCTCGGAGGGTATGTAAAAGGTGGTGCAAACTATAACATTAGTGATCGGCATAATGTTTTTGCCAACGCTGGTTTCATTTCCAGACAGCCACTCTTTGATGCTGTTTTCCCTAACTTCCAAAATGATATCAATCCGGATCTTCAAAACGAACAGATTACATCTGTTGAGTTAGGATACGGTTATAGTTCATACTGGCTTGATGTTAGTTTGAACCTCTACTCTACAGTTTGGGGTAACCGTTTCATTGAAGATAGTTTTCCGAATGAGGGTGGTACATTTGGAACTGCACAATTCGATGATGTTGATCAGCGCCACAATGGTATTGAGCTTGAAACGACCACTCGACCCACAGAAAATTTAACATTAGAAGGAATGTTGTCAATAGGTGATTGGAAGTATAACAATAACTTCGAAGCAACTCTATTTGACGATGACCGAAATCAAATTGGTACGGCCACTCTTTATACCGATGGCGTGAAGGTAGGTGATGCGGCTCAATTTGTTGGATTCATCGGTGCGGATTATCAACTTGGTGATTTGAGCGTGGATGCCGGTTATCGTCATGTAGATAACCTGTATGCTGATTACGATCTTACGGAAGGTGGAGGCAGTTATTTTACAGATCCAGACAATGAGGGAGCCTTAAAGCTGCCTGCTTATGGATTGGTAGACGTTGGTTCTACATACCGCTTCGATCTGTTTGGACAGTCAGCTTCGCTTCGGGTTAATGTCAATAACCTGTTTGATACCACATATATAGCAGAATCAAATACCAACATTCACGCGTCTTCCGGTGACGAGACATGGAACGGCATTGATAAGCGTAATTTTGTATGGTACGGGTTTGGAAGAACCTGGAATGTCTCTTTGTCATACGAATTCTAAGTAGCTGTTTGGAGATTTGAAGATAGGTTAATTGTACAGGGCAGTCCTTTGAGCTGCCCTTTTTTATTTGTAATAAATGATTACCAACAATGAGTAAGATATTTGTTCAATTCTTTGTTTATCTCATTTTAATCAATGGGCTAACCGGTTGTGGTGATAACTCGACAGAACCGTCCCAAAATGATAAGCTATTATTAATTTCCTTTGACGGGTTTCGATACAATTATCTCGAAAAGGTAGAAACTCTCCGTTTTGATACCTTGGTTTCTGAAGGAGTTAGGGCAGAGGGACTTATTCCCGTATTCCCAAGCAAAACGTTCCCCAATCACTACGCCATTGCGACGGGACTGTATCCCGAAAATTCCGGCTTTGTCAATAATACCATGTACGACCCGGAGTGGGAGGAATGGTATCGTATACGCGACCGCGAAGCCGTAGAAGATGGAAAATGGTACGGCGGTGAACCCATCTGGAATACCCTCGAAAAGCAGGGTATTAAAACCGGAACGATGTTTTGGATAGGATCGGAAGCCGACATTCAGGGGATGCATCCCACACACTGGAAACGATACAACGACGATATGCCCCATAAGGCTCGTGTAGATACTGTTGTGAAGTGGCTTTCGGACTCCGAAGAAGAGGACGTTGATTTTGCTACCCTCTATTTTAGTCACTTAGATACGCAAGGACATCGTTACGGGACAAAATCGGATTCGTTGGAGGTCGCTATTAGGGAAGCCGATCGTATTATGGGTTACCTCAAAGAGCAGCTTCAGGATAGCGGCCTATGGGACAGAACGAATATTCTGGTCGTTTCTGATCACGGGATGATTGACTTATCAGAGGAGAAAATTATTGATCTCGATAAGATCGTAAATATGGATGATATCGAGCGAATCATATGGGGTCCCCTAACGATGATACAGCCCGAATCCGGAAAAGAAACGGAGATTTTCGAAGCGTTAAAAGCACAAGAGGAGTTCTATCGCGTTTATAAAAAAGAAAATATACCAGATCGGTATCATATAAAGAATAGCCGGCGTGTATCGGATATAGTGCTAATTGCTGATTTGGGATATACCATTTTGGATTCGAAAAACAGAGAGCAATTTATTAAATCGCTTCCGCGAGGCACCCATGGATATGATCCGAATAAAAAGGCGATGCATGCCTTCTTTTTAGCGCATGGGCCTGCATTTAAAAAGGATACCACTGTGGAAGCTTTTCAGAATATTCATCTCTATGAGCTAATGAATGAGCTTATGGGGACTGAGCCCGCTCCTAATGATGGTTCCCTGGATAGCGTTAGAGTCCTTTTAAAATAAATTTGTTTGCCAAAAACGTTGCATCTATCCGCTGAAGCCGGGATATTTAGGCCAACTTTGAAACACAATAGAAGAACAGATTTCTAATGGCATATATAGTAACAGAACCGTGCATTAATTGTAAATATACCAACTGTGCGGCTGTATGTCCGGTGGATGCCTTTCGTGAAGGACCCAACTTTTTAACCATTGATCCGCTGGAATGTATTGACTGTGATGCATGTGTAGCTGAGTGTCCGGTTGAGGCTATCTATCCGGACGATGAAGTGCCCATGGAATGGGAGCATTATATTGAACTGAATGAACGGCTGGCAGAGAAGTGGTCCGATCGCATTATTAATATGACCAAAGATGACCTGCCTGATGCGGATGAGTGGGCCGAAGTGGAAGACAAACTGGATCACCTGCAGGAAGAGTGGGATTAGTCTTTGGTTTTCGGATATTGAACTGATACCAATTTCCGCCGAATAAATAGAGTGGGAGCTGGTCGATCTTCTGATTGGCTCCAAGCAGGCTTAAAATGCTGTTATTTCCATTTAAATTAAAACTTTATCTATATCAGCTTAAGTCTTACTTAAATAATGGCTAACTCTAAATTCAGCAATCAATTTTCTGTAAGAGGTAAAGATTTGGTTCTCTCATCCCCTAAAATCATGGGGATTCTGAATGCTACCCCGGATTCTTTTTCTGATGGTGGTAAGTTTAATCAGACGGATGAAGCGCTCAATCGTATTGGGAGAATGATCTCCGAGGGGGCGGCCATCATTGATATTGGAGGAGAATCCACCCGTCCTGGTGCAGAACCGGTATCAGAAGAGGAGGAGATTGATCGGGTAATTCCGATCATTGAAAAAGCAGTAAAACAATTTCCGGATACCTTTTTTTCAATTGATACTACAAAGTATAAGGTGGCAAGGGAGGCATTGGAGCGGGGTGTGCATTTAGTTAATGATGTGAGCGGACTTAAGGAACCGTTGTTAGCAGGTTTATGTGCAGAATATGATGCCGGTTATATTCTAATGCATACGCAGGGAAATCCGGAAACCATGCAGGAGAATCCTACCTATGATGAAGTAACCAATGATGTCTACCTTTTTTTAAAACAAAAAATTGCTCTGGCCGAAGAGAGGGAACTGGATACGATTATCATAGATCCGGGCATTGGTTTTGGCAAAACACTGGAGCATAATCGAAAACTTATAGCGGATCTGGATGCTTTTCGATCTTTGGGCTATCCTATCATGGTAGGTGCTTCCCGAAAATCGATGATTGGGGACATTTTAAAAGGCCGGGATGTCAATGGACGTCTTATCGGGACTATTGCTGTACACTATCATGCGATGTTGCAGGGGGCGAATATTATTCGCGTACACGATGTGAAAGAAGCCCATGATTCGTTAATGGTCTATAACGTCCTCACTTCAGTTTAAAAGGTTAGTTGTGAGCTTGGATTGCTGTTATATATGAAGGAAGTCTATTCCATCAGGATATTTAAGTTGCTAAAATTATAGTTATATTTATGCACATATAAATAATTTTAGTTAAAGAGGATACTCCGTTGATCCCCATTGGATTCTTAGAATTTGGAATTACGGACTTTGTTGAAGTCCTAATTATTACGATGGTATTATTCTACCTTTACCGGTGGATACGGGGAACCTTTGCCATTCAGGCTGCTGTAGGACTTGTTTTTATTATTCTCGTAAATGCTGCCGTAAGTGCAATGGGGCTTAGTACTATTAACTTTATCCTGCGCGGTATTCTGGATGTAGGAATTCTGGCCGTATTTATCATCTTTCAACCGGAAATAAGAAAACTTCTCTACCGGTTGGGGCAAAATACCAATATCGATCGCTTTTTCGTACAGTCCAACTCCGAGGATATTATTGATGAAGTGATTGAAGCCGTTCGTAATATGTCACATACTCAGACAGGAGCCCTCATTGTATTTGCCCGTTCTTCTACGCTGCAGGATTTGGTGGATGTAGGTATTCAGCTGGATGCTCGCGTAAACAGTCAGCTTTTACAAACTATTTTTAACCGGCATACTCCGCTGCATGACGGCGCGGTTGTAATCAGAAGTAACCGGATTGTTGCGGCCAGTTGCTATCTGCCGATTTCTCAGAATCAAAATATTTCGTCTGTATTTGGAACACGGCACCGGGCAGCCGTGGGGATAACCGAAACGAATAATGTTTTTGTAGTAGTGGTTTCAGAAGAAACAGGACGAATATCTGTAGCGCAAAATGGTTCATTAACCAGTGGATTGAGTATCCAGAAACTCCGCAGTGAGATGACAAAAGTACTTGGGGATCAGGATATAGAAGAGGATGAAGTTGCCTTTACTCCATCACAATCAGAGCTCAATATTAGCTAGATCCGTTTTTATTCGAAAGTTCAAGCACCTGGCGGGCCCGCTCTTTGCCGGCTTCATAGCGCTTATCAATCATATCCTCAGAAAAATCAAGAGAATCGCCCAGTGGTTTCTGGGGAGCTACAATATTGGATTCAATGTATTTATAGGGTGTGCCGTTGGGTTTTTGAAGAGAAGCATCCTGCTTTGCTGCTTGTCCGACAAGTCGATTAATTTGGACAAATCGCTCTATATCTTCTTTGAAAATTTCTTCCAGCATTACATCAATCGAACGCTTAGCGATGCGAAGAATATCATTTACTTTGACTTTATTCTGTTGGCGATCAAGCGGCTCGGTAGGCATAATAACAATCTCATCAGGATTATACGGCAGTACTTGTGCAATGGGAGAAATATTGCGTATTCCGCCGTCCACAAGTGTTTGGTTGTAGAAATCCACCGGATCAAATTGTACGGGTATGGCAGAAGATGCTAAAATGCGCAAAATATCATCTTCATCTATACGATGATCTCCTCTTTGTACGGTAGCTTTGACATAGTTTCCGTTTTCGAGCGTAACGAAGCCAAAGTGAAAAGGAGTGTGGACTTTTTGACCAATCAAATAGCTGGAGAGAAGTCGTTTAAGCGGCTTATGATCGTGGATCCCGCGTGGAGGACTGGAGATCCCTATTTTGTATAACGCAAACTGTTTAATAATCCCGGCAATGGGACGGGTGCGCAGAATATCGCTTTTGCTAACTGACTGCCAGAGCTGTTGTAATTCAGAAAATTGTTGTGTGGCAATCATGGCTCCATTCAAGGCCCCAACGCTAACACCGCTGATCACATCGAATTCATAATCCTGATCAAAAAAAATTTCAAGGGCTCCTACCTGAAATGCACCTTTTGCTCCGCCACCTGATAAAACGAGTGCTATTTGCTGATTCCGATCAGACATTTGTTCTTCTATGGTATTATCTGATAGTCAATGATGGTAACCTACAAAAACAATGTAATTTTATTTCGACTTAAAATACAACTCCAGTAGTTGATGCGCAGCCTTAAAAGAACTTATTTCCCCGTTTAAGACTTGTTGTTCAATTTGATCTTTTTGTTTTTGTACGGCCTTATTTTCATAAAAGTGTTCCCTGAGTCGATTGCTAATGGTATCATACATCCAATGCTTAGCCTGACGGTTTCGCTTATCCTGGAAGTAGCCGTTATCCTTTGTTAGGCGGACATACTCTTGGATGAGAGTCCAGATTTCCGGAATACCTTTTTCAGTTACGGCCGAACAGGTTGTAACTTCGGGACGCCATCCTGATTGATCTTCCGGATACAGATGAAGCGCATTTTTATATTCACGGACTGCCTGCGAAACTGCTTTTTTACTGGCTTCATCGATTTTATTAATGGCAATGGCATCCGCCATCTCCATGACCCCCCTTTTGATGCCCTGCAATTCATCCCCGGCCCCGGCCAGCATTAATAATAAAAAGAAATCAACCATAGAATGTACGGCCGTTTCTGACTGTCCGACACCAACGGTTTCTATAAAAATAGTGTCATATCCCGCAGCTTCACAGAGATAAATTGTTTCGCGTGTTTTACGGGCTACACCGCCCAGCGATCCGCCTGTGGGAGAGGGACGAATAAAGGCATTACCATGATTAGCTAACGTTTCCATGCGTGTTTTATCACCGAGAATACTCCCTCTGGAGCGCATGCTGCTGGGGTCGATGGCTAAAACTGCTAGATTATGTCCTTCTTCCAGAATATGATTACCCATTGATTCGATAAACGTACTTTTGCCGACGCCGGGCACTCCGGTAATCCCTACGCGAATTGAGTTTCCGGCTTCAGGAAGGCATTGTTCAATGATATTCTGCGCCAGTTCCCGATGGGATGACTTCGTGCTTTCAATGAGCGTAATGGCACGGCTCAAAATAGTTCGATCACCATTCTTGATGCCAGCTATATAATCGTCCAGAGAAAGGGAGGAGCGCCGGTTTTTAAATCGATTTAATGCCTCATTGTTGATGGCATTATTTTGCCGCGTCCCTTCAGTTGACGAAAGTGAAGAGTTGTTATTTTTGTTTTTGTCAGACAAATTTAAGGAAACTAAAAAAACGAAAGTTTATTGAGAATGAATTATTTCTGAGCATCAATCAAAATCTCCAAAATTTGCTGGGCAGCCAGTGAAATAACCGTACCCGGACCAAAAATACCGACTACGCCTTTCTCATATAAGAATTCATAGTCCTGTTCCGGCACTACCCCACCAACAATAACCATGATATCATCCCGGCCAAGTTTTTTGAGTTCTTCAAGCACTTGTGGAACCAGGCTTTTATGTCCGCCAGCCAGGCTGGAAACACCCAGAATATGCACATCATTTTCAACAGCTTGTCGGGCGGCTTCTTCCGGAGTCTGGAACAGCGGACCGATATCCACATCAAAACCAAGATCAGCAAAGCTGGTGGATATCACTTTTGCTCCGCGATCATGGCCATCCTGACCCATCTTGGCGACCATAATACGGGGACGTCGTCCGGCCAGATCTGCAAACTCATCAGCTAGCTTCTGGGCCTTTTGGAAGTTTTCATCTTTATCAATTTCTGAGGAATACACGCCTGATACCGATCTTACGGTTGCTTTGTAACGTCCGAACTCTTTCTCCATCGCATCGGATATTTCGCCGAGCGTAGCCCGTTTGCGGGCGGCCTTCACTGCAACATCCAGAAGATTGCCCTCTCCGGTTTCGGCTACTTTTGTGATGGCGCTTAACGCCGATTGTACTTCTTCTTCGTTGCGTTGGGACCGGAGCTTATCAAGTCTGTCGAGCTGGGCCTTTCGAACTTTTTCATTATCCACCTCAAGAATGTCAATTGGCTCTTCTTTGTCAAGGGAATATTTGTTAACACCCACAATGGTTTCTTTGCCGGAATCGATGCGTGCCTGCTTTTTTGCGGCAGCTTCTTCGATCCGCATTTTGGGAACCCCCGTTTCAATGGCTTTGGCCATCCCGCCAAGTTCTTCCACTTCTTCAATCAGTTCCCAGGCACGTCGGGCAATTCGGTCGGTCAGATATTCCACATAGTAAGAGCCTGCCCAGGGATCAACTGCTTTAGTTATGCCCGTTTCTTCCTGCAGGTATATTTGCGTATTACGGGCAATGCGTGCAGAAAAATCAGAAGGGAGTGCAATGGCTTCATCCAGCGCATTCGTGTGCAGGGATTGGGTATGTCCAAGAGCCGCTGCCATCGCTTCAATTGTGGTTCTTGCTACATTGTTGTAGGGATCTTGTTTGGTCAGACTCCATCCTGATGTTTGGCTGTGCGTACGTAGCGACATCGATTTGGGATTATCAGGATCAAAGCGTTTAACCAGTTTTGCCCATAGCATACGCGCGGCGCGCATCTTGGCAATTTCCATAAAGTGATTCATCCCGATAGCCCAGAAAAACGAGATACGCGGTGCAAAGTCATCAATGTCTAGTCCGGCATCAATACCCGTGCGGAGGTATTCAAGACCGTCTGCGAGCGTGTAAGCCAACTCAATGTCGCAGGTAGCCCCCGCTTCCTGCATGTGATAACCACTCACGCTGATAGAGTTGAACTTTGGCATATATTCCGAAGTATACTCGAAAATATCTCCGACAATGCACATCGACGGATTAGGTGGGTATATATAGGTATTGCGCACCATAAATTCTTTTAGGATATCGTTCTGGATGGTGCCCGCCAGCTTTTCTTTGGATATGCCTTGTTCTTCAGCTGTTACGATATAAAAAGCCATAATCGGAATGACGGCCCCGTTCATAGTCATGGAAACTGACATCTTATCCAGCGGAATCTGATTGAAAAGAACCTTCATATCTAGGATAGAGTCGATGGCCACGCCTGCTTTGCCCACATCGCCGGAAACGCGCGGGTGGTCAGAGTCATAGCCGCGGTGGGTAGCCAAGTCAAAGGCGACGGAAAGTCCTTTTTGTCCCTGTGCCAGTGCCTTGCGATAAAACTCATTGGATTCTTCCGCTGTTGAAAAACCAGCATACTGGCGTATGGTCCACGGTCGGTAGGTATACATGGTAGCGTAAGGCCCGCGCAGATAGGGGGGGATGCCTGCAGCAAAATCCAGATGTTCTAAATTTTTAATATCTGATTTTTCGAAACGAGACTTTACGGGAATCTGCTCGGCGGTATTCCATGTCTGCTCTCCATTTTCTTGGTCATCTGAAAGGAAATCCGATCTAAATGGTATGTCAGAAAAATCTGGTCTCATAAGCACAATATTTCATGCCCAAAGGGAGTATGGCAGATTGATAGTATGATATACCCGATAATACATTAAATATTAAGAGCTAAAAAGTTACGAATGACAATGAATCCCTATTAAATAATGCTATTGGCTTAGCTGTTGTTTTGTTCTAACCTACGAAATCTGGATAGCTTTAAAAAGCTGGACAGGTATATTTCATGGGCTTTATAATTTCCTGGGAGCCCCAAAAATATATTATTATTTCTTTATTGGATGTGAAAAATCATTTTCCTTTGTACCTATTATAGGTTTATAGCCGTTAATTTGATATAGAGTAATTATTTGTGGGGAAATCGCAAAATAACTTGTTTATTGTAACGTAAGTTATGTAATGGATGATCCTTATTCATTATCAGGAATGTTTTGGCTGATAGGAGGATTATTTGTCGTTTACTCGTCTTTATATGGGTTTTTATAATACCAGCCAGACCTTTTGTAAGATACTGTCGCAAATGTTGTGCTATTTTAAATATATGTCTAATAAATAACAGGATGATTAGCTTATGTCTAACGTTGAGAAAGTAACGTTTAACAATAGTACAAGCCGTGCTTTTAGTAAAACCGTGAAAAAGCGGGTTAATGAGTATTTTGAGGAGAATAATCTCTCAAAGCATGCTAATCTGCAAATGGTAGTAAAAACCATTGTATTACTGACCCTTTATTTTGGATCCTATGCATTAATTATGTCGGGGCAGCTCTCTCTCGGAGCCATGTGGGGTTTAACCTTTTTAATGGGGGTAGGGATGGCCGGTATCGGGTTTTCTGTTTCCCATGATGCGCTGCACGGGGCCTATTCTTCGAATAAATATATTAATCGTGCTTTAGGATTTACTTTCGATCTTCTGGGAGCGAATGGCTATATCTGGAAGATAACCCACAATATAATCCATCATACTTACACAAATATTCACGGACATGATGAGGATCTTGAAGTTGCCGAATTCATCCGCCTCTCGCCCCATTCTGAATTTAAAACGATTCATCGCATTCAGCATATTCTTGCTTTCTTTGCCTATAGTCTGGCTACCTTTTTCTGGGTTTTTATTAAGGACTATAAATATTTTTTGCAAGATGATATCGGTCCCTATAAAAATAAAACCCATCCAACCAGCGAATGGGTGATTCTATTCGTAACGAAAGCCATTTACTATACCTATATGCTGGCTTTGCCGATGCTTTTTCTTGATATTACATGGATTCACCTTCTGATTGGATTTACGACTCTTCATATTACAGCCGGACTCATACTTGGCATAATCTTCCAGCTTGCTCATGTTGTTGAGGGGACCGACCATCCGGTGCCGGATGAAGAAAATATGATTGATGAACACTGGATGATTCATGAAATGGTTACTACAAATAATTTTGGGCGTGATAATAAAGCGTTGTGTTGGTTTGTGGGTGGATTGAATTTTCAGATTGAGCATCATCTCTTTCCAAGGATATGCAGTGTACACTACCCGGCTATCAGCCATATTGTTGAGAAAACGGCAAAGGAGCATGATATCCCTTATAATCATCATGACACCTTTTTTGGAGCCGTGGCATCTCATTATCGCACGCTAAAAAAGTTTGGGGACCCAGATTATTCTTATTCCGAAGCGAGGGCGTGACAAACAATAGGATACTCTCGAGTGGTTTTGTTTTTTATCCGTTAGGTATTATGCTGTGTAGGCTTTTCCTTAATTTTCTGATATGGGCTTGCATCCCCAGCCCGAATGCTGGGTCATCGTATTAGCATTTCTACCAAACCGGGCTGGCCTGTACCAGGTTGTTATTCCTTGTGTATATTTTTTCGCATCAAAAAAAGGGAATTGCGCACAATCCACATTTTCGCGGTATGGATTTATTCGGGTCGAATCTTGGAAGGCTGTGGTGCGATCATAAAGGTCGTTAATATATCTTCCGACAGATTCCAAGTCATATTCTGCCAGTGTAATGGTAGTTTGGATTTCCTTTTTAAGGCGTTTAAAAGTGCTATCAGCTACGGATTGTGCTACTTTTCGGGCCGAAGTCTCAGGATTATCCTCCAATAATTGCAAGCCTTCTGTATCGATATGCGACAAGTGTAAATTCTGAGGAGAAGCCAGCAAGCGATTAGCAACAGGAGCAAGAGAATATGCCATGGCAGGAGTCCCGTTATTACAGGTAGAAAGCACAACAAGATCAAACTTTTTTTGATCAGTTGATAGAAAATGCTCAATACCTTCTGTAAATGAAGAGGTATTTACCCGTAGGTTTGGCAATGTTTGATGATAGTTCGTTCCTTCCTCATTTGGTATCTCATGTCCAAAATAGAGAAAATAATTCTGTAGGCTCTGATCTCCGGAATGAAAGTGGTATCGGTTGTAAAGTTGAGCTTCGGTAGCGAGGAAATCTTCATTTCCGTCAGGATACCGATACTTTATCTGGGTGGTCTTCTCTCCGTTTGTATAGTGATATAACATGCTGCTTTTACGTGGGAATAGTGCCAGGATTTTTTTCTCTGGCTGCTGGTAAAAAATAAATACTTCACCGGAACGGGCATTTTCTGCTACATTAAGGGCAGTATCCAATACCTGAGAATTTGCCCGAACGGGTTTTCCATTGGGATCATGAAATAGATAGTCGGCATCGGCATGGATATAATAAATGATTGAATAGTCAATATTAATAGGCTTATCCGGAGGAGCGTCTCTGGTTAGTTCAGCAGTATGACTACATCCCAAAAGACCCAGTATAATCAGACAATAAATAAAAAAGGTCGGAGCCTTTAAGGCAGCCGATGAATAACTCATTAGTTTATGAAGTTGAATAGGGTTGAAAAAAGTATGCAGTTATTTGGCTAAAAATGCCGTGAAATTTGAGAACTAAATATTAAATCTGTTGCATATTTTAATTGTCAATGATACAAAGCTTTGTCTGAAATTTTTTTAAAGTTTCAAGTACGTTACATTTGGCATAAATAAATTCATCTATTCCTGCTTCTTTGTAGTGATCCAGATCTTCCTGTGGATGTCCGGCTAATACCAGAATGGGCTGATTCTCAAGGCTATTAACTTCCTTCGCAATAGCCGGTACGAGTTCTTTGTATTCCTTGTCGGAGCTACAGATGACAGCAATATCCGGCTGCTGTTCTTTTACGGCCTTAATGGCGGCATCTATATTTTCAAAACTGATGGGATCTTCAATATCAAAACCGGCACAACCAAAAAAGTTAGCCGAGAATGCGGATCGGGCTTTTCTCCAATTTTTATCACCGAGTGGAAGGTTAAGCACCTTCGGAGTCATTTTATGCTTTTCAGTAGCTAGCCGCAGTTCTTCAAATGCTTGGGGGCCGCGGTAGGTATGGACAATTCTATAATGCTGTTTCCCGAAATCAAATAAGCGGGATGCTATATCTGCGATGCCGGCCCCCTGATTAAAGGCCTCTGCTAAATACTCCGGCAGGTTATTACTATCACTCCGAATATCTATATCGGAGTCGTTCAGCGCTACCGTTTGATAATCAGAATCAATTTCAGCAGCCATTTGATCGTCGGGATTGGTATACTGATTGGTCCCTACAAAAATACGTCCGCGGCTGGCAATTGCCTGATACCGGAGTTGTTGGGATTCCTGAATAGCCGACTGTATGGTGCCGTTTTCTATAGCTTTCAACAGACCGCCTTCAGTTTCCACTTCTTGAAAGATATTCCAGGCTTCTTGTCCCAGTTTATCGGTTAGCTTTTCAATATAATAGGAGCCGGCCGACGGATCTTCGACTTTATCCAGGTAGGCTTCTTCTCTTAAGATAAGCTGCTGGTTCCTGGCAATCCGCTGGGAAAAATTATCATTATGCCGGAAATGTTGATCAAAGGGAAGTACAGTTATGGAGTCACATCCTGCTATAGCAGCGGACATGCCTTCTGTTGAAGTACGCAGCATATTTGTATAGGGGTCATAAAGTGTCTTATTCCACCGGGAAGTTTCACCATGCAGATAGATATTATGATGTTCAGGATTGCCACCATAAGCTTCTAATAAATTCTTCCAAAGCAGCCGCGCGGCCCGAAACTTGGCTATCTCCAGAAAGTAGTTGGATCCTATGGAATAGCTAAAGTAGAGACGATCACTTGCTTTATTAACATCATATCCGTTGTTGGTAAGCATCGTCAGGTATTCGGAAGCTCCTGCCAATGCGTAACCGAGTTCCTGTACAATTGTGCCCCCCATATTGTGATAGGTCCGAGCATCTATGCACAGCGGATATACGTTCGGCAGTCTGAGATCGGTAAATTCAGCAAGTTGTAGGATGTCGCGGCTAAGCTGTTTTTTTCCTTTAGGATAATGTCCGTTCGACAGCAGATAAATAAACGGGTCGTAGCTAAAGCTGGCTTTAATTTTTTTAGGAGTTGAAGCAATTTCTTTGCTCTCGTTCCAGAGCATCCCTAAAAGGGCAGGAGAGGCAAGGCCTGCGTCAAAATGAAGCGCTGTATCTTCAATTGAGATATTATCAAAAAGTTGGTGGAAGCCCTTTTGGTTTTGAATTGGTAATCCCTGCAGGTCGCCGCCCAGCAGGCCTTCGGTACGATGTAGGGTCAAATGGAATTGTAATGCATCTGACCCGCGCTTAAGCGCATTCCTGGCCGATTGATTTGCAGAGCTAATATCTTTTGCAAAAATAGGTTCTCGAATTTCCCAGCTATTGGCTCTTTTGCACCCATTTTTTTTCGAGACCGGATGTTGTCGGTCCAGCTCATCCCGGCGATAAAACGGAAGAGGGGCAATACCTTCGTTAGTTTGCCAGCGGAGCTTTTTTTTATAGTTGGCACCTTTTAAATCACGTTCAATGATTTTTTCCCACTCTTCAGTCGATATGGGAGGAAACTCTTTAAATAACGACTTTTTGCCTGATGATGTGTCACTCATAATAATCAATCTTATCTGGTTGATTAGAATTTAAGATAAAGAGCTTAATCTTTATTTACTAAATAATTGCCTCCTCTTGTTGGTTCCATTCTATAATATTCTATATAAGGCCCGATACTTTTAAGTGTATTTCCTATATTTAGGATTAAAATAAAATGTATATAAAAAAACTATTCCATGGAACAAGCAGATCAGCCAATGTCGCCGCTAAGCAATCTAACTGAAGATGAAAAAATGTTACAGGATGCAGCCCGCGACTTTGCGGAAAGTGTTATAAGGCCTAAGGTTCGGGAGATGGATGAAAAAGCAAAGCTGGATCCTGATTTGGTACAGCAGTTTTTTGAAATGGGATTAATGGGAGTCGAAATTCCTGAAGCCTATGGTGGCGGGGGAGGATCCTTTTTTATGTCTATTGTAGCTATTGAGCAGATTTCCCGGGTAGATGCCTCAGCCGGAGTATTTATGGATGTGCAAAATACCTTAGTCAATAATGCTTTTCTTAACTTTGGAAGTGAACGTATTAAGGAACGCTATCTCCCACAATTGGCTACTGAAAAGGTGGGTGCGTATTGTCTTTCCGAGGCTGGTTCAGGCAGCGATGCTTTCGCTCTCAAAACCACTGCTACAGAAGAGGGGGATTACTATGTGCTGAACGGATCTAAAATGTGGATTACCAATGCTAATGAGGCAGACATTTTTTTAGTATTTGCGAATATTAATCCCGATGCTGGATATAAAGGCATTACGGCTTTTGTAGTTGAACGTGATTTTGAGGGCTTTTCGGTATCCAAAAAAGAAAATAAATTAGGTATACGCGCCAGTTCCACCTGTGAGATTTTGTTGGAGGATTGTAAGGTTCCTAAAGAAAATATCCTTGGTGAAGTAGGAAAAGGATACAAGGTAGCGATGGAAACTCTGAATGAGGGGCGAATAGGCATCGGAGCACAGATGGTTGGTGTTGCCCAGGGTGCATTGGATGCTACTCTTGAATATACTCAGGAACGCGAGCAGTTTGGGCAGACAATTTCTGATTTCCAGGGGGTTCGTTTTCAACTGGCAAAGATGGCTACTGATATTGAGACGGCACGCTTGCTCGTATATAACGCGGCTCGTTTAAAAGAGAATGGGAAGGATTTTCTCAAGGAAGCGGCTATGGCGAAATACCATTCTTCTGAAGTGGCGGAAAATGTGACCTCCCAGGCCATTGACCTGTTTGGAGGATACGGATACGTAAAAGAATATCCCGTAGAAAAATATTACCGGGATGCCAAGATCGGAAAGATTTACGAAGGAACTTCTAATATGCAGCTAAATACCATATCTAAACTTTTATTGAAGTAACGGAAAGAGGATTTTAAGAAAAAAATGTATTTTTTTGGAATGATTTAATTTTACATTTGTGTTGGGACTAAGTATTAAAGTGTCATTAGCCTACGCCAAAACCCAAAATAGAAGTAGATTCCTAATATGCAGTCGGATGAATTAAAAGAGCTGAAAGGTCTTTGTAAAAACGAGCAGTGCTTTAACAAGCTAAAAAAAATTGTATCTGATCTAAAAAATCAGAAAAAAGAAAAAGAGCGCCACCTTGAGTTATTGGAATCAGCTATACGCACCGACTACGACTCTATTCTAATCACTGATCTGCAGCTGGAAGAGCCGGGCCCTGAAATTGTCTATGTGAACGAAGGGTTTTGTAAAATGACGGGATACTCGAAAGATGAAGTTATTGGAAAAACTCCACGAATTTTACAGGGACCTAAGACGGATCGAAAGGTATTAGACAAGCTTAAAGAACGCTTATCTAACGGGCAGTGCTTTTTTGGCCAGACTATTAATTACCGGAAAGATGGAAGTACATTTGTAAACCAATGGGATATCCATCCGCTTACCGATAAAGAGGGAAATATTACGCATTGGGTTTCATACCAGCATGATATTACGGAACGGAAAGAGGCTGAAAAGCAGTATATAAATACCAAGATTGAGTTTGATGAATTGCGGGAAGAAACCCATCGGACACTAATTGATGTAGACGTACAGGGAAATATTATTTCGGCAAATAAAGCATTTCGATCTCTCATTGGCTATAAAAAAGACGAGCTGAGGGGAATTAAAATCTGGGATTTGTTGCATGAAAAGTACCTGACCTCTCTAAAGCATCGTTTTGACCAGGCCGATGAACATGCCTTTTTTAATGATAAAGAGTTTAAAGGGATTATTAAGCATAAATCGGGTCTTCCTATTCAGGTTAAAGGCACTTCACGTCTATTTAAACTTAAGAATGAAACTATAATCCGGGCAGAAGTTGAGAATATTTCGCTACAGAAAAAGGTTATGGAAACGCTAAACAAGCGATGCCACGAGTTAGGAGAAAAATTAGAGTCCAATTAGTTTAATAAAGATTGCGTACTGAAGAGAAAGGACTTTTATAGGTTTACAAACTTAAATTATCTTCATTAATTTGTATTTTTGAAATATATTAATGAGGATTTCACAGAATTGTTATGTCAGATATTCAAGAAGTTCAACAACAGATTATAGATGAGTTTCAAGCCCTGAGTGATTGGACTGAACGCTATAAGCATATTATCAAGCAGGGAAGAACATTAGATCCCTTAGATGATAAACATAAAGTAGAAGAGAATTTAGTACGGGGATGTCAGTCACAGGTATGGCTTCATACCCGCTTGGAAGGGGATAAAGTTATATTTGAGGCGGATAGTGACGCGGCTATCACCAAGGGATTAGTCGCTCTCATGGTTCGTTTTTATTCTAATCAAACTCCCGACGATATTATTGCAAACGATCCCCAATTTATCAAAAAGATAGGGATGGAGCAGCATTTGTCACCCACCCGGTCGAATGGTCTTGCTTCCATGGTTAAGCAAATGAAGATTTACGCCATGGCTTACAAGTCCAAGCTCGCTGAAGAGCCAACCAGTCCCTAAAATAAATTAAGTATATAGGGATATTAAAAAAGCACCATTGTTTAACAATGGTGCTTTTACTATATGTTAGAGCTTCTTAAATCGGAATTACCTCTTGAGCTTGAAGGCCTTTATCTCCTTCAGCCACAGTGAATTCGACTTCTTGACCTTCCTCTAGCTTTTTATAGCCTTCCATCTCTATTTCACTATAGTGAACAAAGATGTCTTCGCCTTCTTCTCGAGTGATGAATCCATAACCTTTTCCGTTATGAAACCACTTTACTGTTCCTACTTCGCGTTCTGCCATTGTAAATCTCCAAAAAATTTTACTTCGTGTGCTACTTAAATGTTTGATATCGCATTGCTTACGCAATAAATGATGATCAAACACCTAAGTATAGTATATTTTTTTTGGATTACCTACCGAATTTTAAAATGAGTTGAATTTGGGATATATAAAGGGTATGGGTATCTAAAAAAGTCCGAGTTGTTCTTCCTTATTTTGCTCGCTGTCTGATGATTTTTTTAAAAATGACACCTTTTTAGTGATATAATCCTTCGAAATTTCGTCAATAAAACGGGAAGGCTGCATAGATTCTTTTGTTCCAAAGCGCCAGCGCTCCTTGGAATGAGTAATTTGAAGCTCATCTTCGGCCCGGGTCATGGCTACATAAAAAAGCCTGCGCTCTTCTTCAATATTAGTATCTTCACGCAATATAGGAGTAACTCCTTCTTCGGCGGCAGCAATAAAAACGACCGGAAATTCAAGTCCCTTAGCTGAGTGAAATGTCAGAAGATGTACAGCTTGCTTTTTGAGCCGTCCTGCATCTGTATAAGGATTAAGCTGGAGCCGTTCCACAAAGCGGCTGATTTCTCCTTCTGATTCTGCGGCAAGCTCCAGGAGTGTCTCTTTTTTTAATTGCTGGGGTTTGCTCATTTTTTCATCTTCGATGAAGTGATCACAGATAGTGGTTACAGCGTCCAACAGCTGTGGATTAGATTCGGTTAGTGAGGCGGTTTTTTTATATATATTGGATAAATCAGTAAGGTCTTCGAACAGAGATTGGCTAATTGTTTCTTTTATGGCTTTACTAAACAGAGATGTTTGGGATTTTGTTAAAGATTGAAGCAATGAAGTAATTTGTTTTTGGTTCCACTCATATACTTCTTTGAGGATGTTACTGAGAATAAGGCGATCGTTGGGTTGCTGTACTAATCGAAGTAGGTCCCCTACGACCGTAAACGGAGGTTCTTTTAAAAAAGAAGTACCGTCCCCAAAATGGACGGGAATTCCAGATTTTAATAATGATTTGAAGAGTGCTTCTCCTACCGAATTGGTGCGGAAAAGTATGGCTATATCTCCAAACCCATAGCTGTATTGGCTGTCGGTATGCGTGCCGGTTGTAAGGCTTTCAGTACCCCCGACATAGCGATTGATCTGGTTAAGAATATAATCTGCTTCCCGGTAGGGATTTTCGGTACCAACACTGAAAATGGGATGATCAGATGTACGCTGGGCCGCCAGTTCATTTCTTATATGCTCTCTATTATGCTGAATAAGCGAGGATGCTGCTTTCAGAATAGAATCGGTTGACCGGTAATTTTGTTTAAGCGAAATATTACGGGCATCAAAATCACTCTCGAAGCGAAAGAAAAGGGATACATCGGATCCGCGGAAACCATAAATAGCTTGATCGGCATCCCCAATGGCCAGTAAATCCTGTTCCCGGCCCAATAATTTGACTAGCTGGTACTGCAGGGGATTGATATCCTGAAATTCATCCACAGCCAATATACTACAGCGCTTACGAAGTCCTGAACGCCATTGCCTGTTCGACTTTAGTTCTCCGAGGGTACGGTGAATAATGTCGGAGATATCTATAACGCCCTGCTCCCAAAGATGTTTGCGATAAGTAGCAACCTGATCTTTAAATCGCGGTTCTATATCTTTATCAAATTCTAAAAAGTCCGTCAACTGCTCAAAGAGACTATTACGATCTGTTTTGTTTAAATCGGGGAAAAGTATTCGCAATGTCATCTTTCGGTTAGAGGCATCGTAAACTGTTGTAAGGTGGGGGAATTGTTCTTGTAGCCATCGCCAGCAGAGGGCGTGAAAAGTACCAGTGGATATGCTTTCAGCTTGTGGACCAACACGACTGAGAAGCCGGTCTTTGATTTCATCAGCTGCTTTGTTTGTAAAGGTTATGGCTGTAATCTCTGAAGGAGTATTGTTTTCTTTTATTTGTCGGGATAGCCATTCAATGAGAGTATGGGTTTTGCCGGTTCCCGGACCCGCTTTTACCAATGTTGCACCTTTTGTTGCATCCACAACAGACTGTTGCTCCTTATTTAATTTAGGCGTGTTGGTAGCCGGTGCCTTTGTTTCTTTCGCAGGCGCGATGTTTGATGATTCAGGATTATTGGATTCTGTTTGGTTTGTGTTCTGATTGGAAAAGAATCCCAGTTGTCCTCGTATGCGTTCAATTTCACCGCGCCCAAAAACATTGATAACTCCATATACCCCGTCATAGCCGGGCTGGGGATGAACTGCATTATTACGAATACGTTTGATTGCTTCCGCTAATACAGGTCCCGCTTTTTTGCGGATATCTTCAATGGGTACTTCATGGAGCAGGGTAAACTCGTTTCCGAATGCTGAAATTATACGCCGGAATTTCTTTCGGACGGTTTTAGTATCGGGACCTACGTCTTCAATTTCACCTAAGACTTCGGGCAGGGGAATGATATATTGATAATCAGCTGCATTCGTGGGTTGCTGCGATTCCACCCGGTCGGCCAGTGCCTCAACACGGTGAAGTACACCAACAGTTAGTGGTTTGCCACACTGGGGACAAATATTATCATGCTCCATACTTTGTTGGGGCTCAAATGAGATATCACACTTTCTATGCCCATCGTGATGATACTTGCCTTCCTGCGGATAGAATTCATAGGTGCCCATAAATCCATTACCTGTTTTGAACGCCTCGAACATAGCATCATAGCTGAGCTCGGTATCCAATAGGTTGGCTTCGCGCCCCAGCTTGGAGGGAGAGTGGGCATCAGAATTGGAAATGAGCGTGAAACGGTCAAGGGCGCTAAGCTTCCAATTCATAGCCGGATCGGACGAAAGCCCCGTTTCAACGGCAAAAAGATGATTGGAAAGATCACGAAAACAGTTATCAATGCTATCGTAGCCCGCCTTGGATCCAAGCGTTGAAAACCAAGGGGTCCAGATATGGGCGGGAACCAGATGAGCGCGTTCAGAAGTATCCAGAACAATCTCCAGCAGGTCGCGGGAAGGAAGACCCAGGATAGGGCGTCCATCGGCTTCTAAATTTCCAATGGATGCGAGCTTGTGATTAAGGCGCTCCACGGTATCCAGATCCGGAGCATAGACTAGGTTATGATTTTTACGGATCCGGTCTCCGTACTTATAAATGGAGCTTATTTCGGTTGTCAGGCAGAAGCGGACATCAATATCTTTTGTCCGAATGCCCGGGATAGCTGGATCGCCCGGGGGATCTTTTAGCGTAAAGAAACCGCTACCGTCCGGCTGTAACTTTTCTTTGAGTTCGGAAAACCATTCCGGATGAGTAAAATCCCCGGTTCCAACCACATTGATACCTTTAATTTTTGCCCACTGGTATAGTGACTTAAGATTCAGATTTTTGCTGGTAGCCCGGGAGAAATGAGAGTGAACATGAAGATCCGAAATGTATGGCATGGTTAAAAAGAATTTAGAGTTTTCCCGATCATTAACCGAAGATCAAAAACAGCCCTCTGAAATACAACCTGTTAGAGAATTAAGGATGGACATCTGAATATTATAAGTCAATCGCTATCCAAGTTATATCTAATTTTGTTTCTTTATAACGAACTCTTTTATTAAGCGGAACGGAATCAAAGTATATAGTTGCGGATTCTTTATTATTTCGCAATGAATATTAATGAGGAAATGAGATACTTCAGAATTTTTGGTGCATCGATAGTTTGGCTGGTGGTTTTTTCTTCGACCTTGTGGGCGCAGGATGTTGAAAAGCGTCCACAAATTGAAGCTCATCAGCTTAAGCCTTCAGAAGAGGTGGTTTTTGACGGAAAAGTTGAAGAGGCCTTTTGGAATACCATACGTCCTGCCACGAACTTTCTTCAGCAGGAGCCCAATGAAGGTGCCAAAGCTACCGAAAAGACAGAGGTGCGCGTTGCTTATGATGAGGAGTACCTTTATTTGGGAGTAATTTTGTATGATAGCAACCCATCAAAAATTAAAGCGAATCAAAAACGCCGTGATGCCCGCATCGTAGCGGATGAACGTTTTACCTGGATCTTTGATACGTTCAATGATCAGCGAAACGCTTACTTTTTAGAGGTTAACCCAAACGGACTTAAGACCGACGGACTGATAAATACGGGACAGGGAGGGGGCATAAATCTTAATTGGGATGGAATCTGGGAAGCTCGAACGGTTATTGGTGATTTCGGTTGGTCTGTCGAAATTAAAATACCTTTTCGAACTTTTAATTTTGATGTAGAAAGTGAGCGATGGGGTGCAAACTTTATGCGGGTTATTCGCCGGAAAAGTGAAACGGTGCTTTGGAGTGGCCATCGCCGTAATCAGGGAATAAGCCGTCCCCAAAATGCGGGAGTACTTACCGGACTGACGGGAATGTCTCAGGGCGTAGGCCTTGAGGTTGTTCCTTTTGGTATCATAAAGGGAACCGAGCAGAAGGATACGAATGGAGACAATACAAATAGTACTATTGATGGCGGATTGGATATCAATTATAGTATTACACCGAGCCTGAAAGCCTCAGTAACTTTTAACACCGATTTTGCTGAAGCAGAAGTGGATCAGCGTCAGGTTAACTTAACCCGATTCCCATTACGTTTCCCGGAGCAGCGAGATTTCTTTTTGGAGGGAAGTAATATATATGAGTTTGCACCCCGTAGTGGAGTAAACCCCTATTTTAGCCGTAGAATTGGTCTGCAGGATGGGAATCCCATTCCTATTACCTATGGAGCACGCTTACTGGGTAATACAGGAGACTATAATTTAGCCATGTTACATGTACGTACAGGTGAAAGCGGAGAGGTCAACCCCGAAAATTTTTCTGTGGCCAGGGTGAAGCGTAATATTGGTTCAGAAAGTACGGTAGGAGTTATTTATACTCGTCGATCAACGCAAAATGCTTCGGACCTGTCTCCTGAGCTACAGAACAGACATACGTTTGGAGGAGATTTGGAGTTGGGAACTTCCAGTTTTATGGGAAACAAAAACTTACAGTTTCAGGCATTCTTTGTATTTCACAACTCGCCCTTTGCATCTATTGATACAACAAATATCTGGGATCGGTCATCCCGGGGAATACGCCTTAATTATCCCAACCAACCTTGGTCGGGTCATGTATCATACCGGGAATTTGGAAATGCTTTTGATCCGGCAGTTGGATTTACCCCACGTAATGCTTTTCGCCGATTACAGCCCTCCATAGGTTATGCTCCTCAATTCAGTAACAGTGATATTATTCAACAGATTGAATGGGGCATTCGATTTGAACACCTAACCGATCTTGACTTTAGCCTGCTTACACAGGACTTAACCTTCACTTTGTTTGACATCGAATTTATGAGTAATGATGGGCTGTCATTTAGTATTACGAGAAATTTCGAGCGACTGCAGAATCCCTTTGATATAAAAAGAGATGGATCCATTATTATACCTGAACAGGAATATATAAACTGGTATACCGAAACGACGGTTGAAACAGCCTCTTATCGTAAAATTTCTGCAGAACTGAGTTTTGAGGCTGGTGGATTCTGGTCTGGTAACCGGAAAGAGTATGCTGCAGAGGTTACACTTCGACCCTATCCGGGAATTGAACTTTCTCCGGAATATATTAGAACGAATGTAAATCTTGCAGAGGGTAACTTTACGGCAGATTTGCTGCGATTCGAAGCAAATATTGATTTTACAACATCCCTTTTCTTAACCACAAACGTTCAATTCGATAATCTCAGCAGCCGATTAGGTATGAATAATCGCCTGCGCTGGATTATTACACCAGGTTCAGACTTATATTTGGTGTATAATCAAAACTGGCTGGATGAGCTTTCCGGCTTGCGAACTATTGAACGGAGCGGTGCACTGAAGATAAGTTATACCCACCGGTTTTAAATGAGAGGCTATTCAGAATAGGGAATGAAGGAAATAAGCAGATATTTGTACATTAATATGCGCTTAATTTTGATTTATTTCGACCGTATTACCCTTTCCTGATTGTCGAATGGTTGCCTCATTATTGTTACCGATCTGCTCAATATTAACCCAATTTGAATCCCCATTCTGAACGGCATCAATGCTATTGTTTCTACCTGTTTGAGAGCTTTTAATCCAATTGTTATATCCAGTCTGCAGTGCGTTATTGATATTGGCTATATTGGTTAAGCCTTCAAAGGCAATATCCTGGTATGCTGCATTGGATGAACCGTTCTGGGTGACCATCAAAGAGTTATAATATCCATTCAGAATATTTTGAACGGCTGTATTTTGATTTCCTATTGAGCAAATAACAAGATCTGAAAAGCTGTTGTTTAGAACAGAATGCCCCGCATAATTTGAGTATCCAACCTGAGTAACTACTTGATCATTGAACGGGCTGTTCGCCTTTAGCTGTTTATATTCGTTATTCGAACCCATATCATTATAATAATGCGACTTGAGGGTATCGGTTGTGTCTGTACGATCCTTTCCGGAAGCCACTTGACTGGTACCAATCAAGGTAAAGGCCTGTTTGCTTATCGAGAGGTTATTATTGAAACCAATTGATCGTAAAGAAGGGGAGTTAACCTCAAAAGTGTCTGGTTTAGATATTACACCAAACGAAATTCCATTCTGGCTTCCTTCTTTATTAAAATTCAGAAAAATAAGGCTGCTGACAAGTAGAAAAGTCAGAAGCCCTGGAAGGCAATATTTTGTTAGGACTGTCTTCACTAAATATGTTCTGATATTGTGATATTGCCTTTTTATTCCAAGGGCAATTAGTTAGAAGTAAATGTCCCACTTACGGTCACAGAATCTATAGTGGCCTGCCGGACATACTTTTTAAATTCTGCAATATCTTTTTCTCCCGCAGCCAGGGTCGTATCACGTTCTTCCCAGGAGAAGGTCTCCCCAGAAGTATGTATGTCGAAGTAGACTTCATATTGGTTGATATCGGTATCATCGCTGGTATTTTCTACTTCATATTGGACTTCAGCAAAAGTACTGTCATTATTTGAGGTTTCAGCCCATGTCGTTACCCGGGCTGAAAGATACTTTTCCCCGTTTCCGCCTTCCGGATCTAAATAGATTTGGGCGGTTGCTGCCTTATTTTCACGAACCCGAACGCTTACACTTGAAGATTCGAAATCTGATTTTTGGGCGGACACAGAATACTGTCCGGTGGGGACTTCATTTAGTACAAAAGTGCCATCTTCATTAGTGGTAATGGAATTAGTAGCAGGATTGGTTGTTACATTGACTCCCCGGATCCCTTCCTCCGTTTCACTATTGAAAATCTGTCCCTCAATACTTCCGAACAATTCCGGGGAAATCGTTTCCTTGGAACAGCCCACAAAGATGATGATGCAAGTAATGAATGTCAGAAAATATTTAATACTCATAAAACAGAAAGGTAAAGTGTTTTTTAATTGTTTCTTATTATAATCGGAAGATTGCGTCGGGTTGATCGGATATTAAATGCCGGCGTAGTACTGTTTTGAGGCGTAAGGCTAAAGGTGTTGCCCGACTGACTGGCATTATATTTTATGTCATTTCCTTGAAACAGAAATAATGCTCCGCGATTTTGGCCCTGCTGCAGAAATTCGAGGGCATTATTATTTCCTTCCATGTTAATAATCGAAAGCAAAGAACTCCCTTGCTGTGTGGATTTGGCATAGTTATTATTGCCCAGCATGTTGATAATGCCCGTATTGCCACTGCCGTATTGTTCAAGGATAGCTTCATTGCCACTTCCCTCCTGATTGATAATTGCCCGGTTATTATTACTGAAGTCTAAATCCGACTCGTTAAGTACATCCAATAACCCAAAAGCATATTTGAAGCTAAACTCTTTGACGGCACTGTTATGTTCAATGCCAGGATTTTCAACCTGGTTGACAAATGCTTCACTGTCCTGGGCCAGCATAGAAACAGGCCCGAAAAGGCAAAATGTGATTAGAATCAGTAGTAGTTTGTAAATTTTCATAATAACCTCCGTGTAATTTGATTAGACAGTTCCACAAAAATCATAATCCAATGGAAACGCCTGTGGATATATTCCACTGTTGATCGTGTATTGACCCCCGGGTGACTCCATCAATACCGTCCTGAATCAGGTAGCGATAATTAAATCCGATGCGGAGCCCAAGATTTTCAGAAAGCCGGTAATCCAGCCCCGCTTCGGCGTTTACCGAAGGAAAGAATGTGTTGTTCGTAAAGTCTGGCTGCTGGTCGTACATTAAGATGCCACCACCCAGACCAATATAAGGTGAAAGCGTAAATTCCGGTGTTAAATACTTATTGAAACTAAAGTCGATATTTGTATAAGGTTCTGAGAAAACATCCTGTGCACCTAATTGAGACCGGTGACCGCTCAGTTTAAGCGAATTGGAGGAACCAAAGAAATATTCGCTCTGCAGGGCAATTCCACCTGCCTTTTTAGATATCGGATAGCTTCCGATATGGCTTCCAAAAATTAGGTTAGTGGACAGGTTGAGTCCGGAACGCAGATTACTATTTTCAGTCATGCCGAAATAATTAGTTTCTGCCCTTTGTTTCCATTCCTTCACTTGTTCAAAATTCTCTTTATACTGCGCGTATTCAGAGCTATCCTGTGGACTCCATAACCCATCTTCTACTCCTTCCACAATCAGTGTTTTAACCGCTTCGTCAATAGCTTCGGTTACTGCCATTACGGGAGGCTCGTTATAGGTAAAGCCAGCCTCGGCTTCCAGCAGGCGATTGGTATCCACATAGCGAAATGCCCCGCTTTCGAGCTGCTGGGAGATAACGGATTTGGTAGTATGAACGGTTTTCATAATACGCCCTGTCTGGGTTGAAACAGCTCTCAGATAAATTGTTACCTGATCCTTGCGGAACTGCCCGGAACCGCCCGTTCCTAAAAATCGAACGCCGCCACCCCCAGTAATGACGTTAGTATCGTAGCCGATGATGCCGCCCTCAAGCAGTACACCACCAAAGAGCAGGGGAGGGAGCTGCCCGCTTTGGTTGTTCTGCTGTCGTGTTTTGCTGATAATTTCGCGTTCATTGAGCAGGTTCGAAATACCTTCACGTTCAATAGGGGTAAACCATCCTGAATCTTCCATTGATTTTATGAGGATGGAAGTAGCTCCCTGTGTTACAGCGGTCGACCAGCTTGCTCCGCGATTAGAGGGTTTATACTGTCCTGTTTGGTCCCGGAATCGATAGACAGCCGCCACCACCTTATCCTGCGGGGCCGGCATATTGGTAAGAGATTCATGTACTTTGCTGTTTATTCCCGGTTTAACGCGCTCGGTTTCCAGCGGTTGAAGAGAAGAGGCACATCCAGCCGTTAATAGCAAGCAAAACAGTAGAAATATGGATACTTTTTTATGCATCAAAAGGCAGCCGTTCATTACGGTTAGGTTAAAGTGTATAAAAAGAAAAACCGCGGGAGGCAGGTTCAAGCCTCCCCGGTCAGAAACCTCATTTAGTTTTGTGTAACCGTTGCGGTATTAGCGGCACCAATTTGGTCAACGGTAGCAATGTTGTTATCCGAATATTGGTAAATAGAAGCATCACTGTCTTGAGACAACATGTTATTACCAACGCCTTGATAGATAATCGCATTATTTAAGTCTCCATCCTGTAATATGTAACCGGTATTATTAAATGCAGACCCCCCGTTAATACCTTGGTGTATACGCACACCATCGCCATTAGTACCATTACTATCACCATTTTGAATAATAGTACCCGTGTTATTATCAGCCGTTCCTGCTCCTGAACCGGGCCCGGCGAGTGATAATTTTGATCCTTGCAAGATGGTAGTTGACGAATTATTATTCCCATTTTGGGTTAGCGAAGCAACATTATCCAAAGAGAATGATTGTGCCTGAACACCTTGATAGATTATACCTGTGTTTCCTGCTCCAGCTTGATTTATAGTTGCATTTCCTCCCTCGGTTGTACCTAAAAGACCCTGACGAATCTGAGCGGTATTTCCTTGTTGTTTTTGCTCTACTGAAGCATTTGCTGAAATAGCAGTACCGCCTTGATATACTCCCTGTAGGATGGCAGCATAACCACTAGTTCCGGATTGATTTATTGAACTTGTAGAATTAATAGCAGTACCGGCATCACCCTGAATAATGAATGCTTCAAAATTACCGTTTTGAGTGACTGTCGCTTCGTTATTTTCTGCTAATGCTTTAGGACTTGAACCATATTTTTGAGTCCCTTGATATACTGATGCATTGTTGCTACCCACTTGGGTTACTATTGCTTCATTGTTATCCCCAATTTGTTCAGTTTCAGCATTGTTTTGTGCATGCGTTATGCTCGCAGTGAGTATAACGGCCATTGCAAGTATAATTATCTTTTTCATCATCAATGTGACTAAAATTTTATCATTGAATATTTACTGATATGAGGTTTTTTAATTATTACATCATATCAAAAAAAGAAAGCATCCCGTTCAAGGGATGCTTTCAAAACAGAATGATTAGTTAGATTGCGTGATATTAGCAGTATTACTGTTACCGATTTGATCTACGTCAGCAAATTGACCACTACCGGTTTGTCCAACATTAGCGTAATTGTGATCTCCATCCTGAAGGATAAGAGCATCACTATTGAAGGTATTTGCATTAACACCCTGTCCCACAGTAGCGTGGTTGCGGTAGCCATCCTGAATTACCTCGAGTAAATTATTCTCGGCATAGGCACCAACAGCTTGTCCGGGATTTGTAAAGTTTTGTGTACCCGATTGCTGGATGATAGCCTCGTTGTTTTGGGAGTTTCCTCCGTCATAGCCTTGGCTAACTAGGGCTGCATTCCAAGAACCACTCTGTTCAATCGTTGCATCGTTGTCATCGGCATGTCCAGATCCTACAGCAATGGTAGAGAATGGACCTGTGGGACTAGTTGTTCTTATTGCAAAGTCAGTGGTATTCTCACCTTGACCAACGGTAGCTTGGTTATTGTCACCGACCTGATCGATGCTGGCCTCGTTGCCAGTATTTACCTGATCGATATTGGCATCGTTGTTTTGACCGAAGGCCAAGCCTGCAGTCAAAAATAATGCAAATGTAAGTGTCATTAGCTTCTTCATAGTAGTTATCCTCTTGTTTTATTTGAGTTAGCTTGATTAAGCTATTCCGATTATTCGGATGTGATTTGGAAATATTTCCAAATCAAGAAGGAGTGAAACAATGAAGAGAGCTAACCGTTGAACAACTATCGAAGAGTTTGTACCTTATTTAATTAAGGATATTCAACGGGTGGCGTCAGAAGTTTCCCTAACTTCTGCTGGCAGTAATTGTCAGCAGAACGTTCTCTGGCGCTGCCCTCTTTTTTTGTCTCATCTCCTATATTCTTAGTGCAATTTTGTGTTTTAATTTATTGCTTCTCATTACTAAACTAATTATTTCCCGAAAATCCTGTCGGTATGGTAATACTTGTTGATTCCCCGGAAAGAATATTTTGAATATCAATGCTTACGCCATCGGGGCCTGGATTGACATTTATGTTAAACTCTCCGAATTCATATGTGTTTTGTTCATCAAGATTGATGTTATCTTCCCCAAATCGATCCCCGATAATTTGCCGAGTCAGCTGTGATAAAACCTGCCGCTGCAGCGATTGTTCAAAATTCGCCAAGGGATCCCGGTTGAAACCCGAACGTCCGCCCTGAAATTTGTTCTGCTGGTTAGCGGAATTCATCAACCAGCTGTAGTTAGCATATGTCCCGCCAAAGGCCGGGTTTTTGGGCTGGTATACAAAGTCCTGGGCGGCAGCCGAAAGCGATAAGCCCAATATCATAATGCCCGAAAGAATAAATGCGAATATTAATTTTTTGCTGTTCATAGTCTTATTTCTTCATTTTCTTTGTATTAATAGCCCAGCATTGCGTTTGATGAAGATTGTTGACGCAATAAGCTGCGATAGCAGATTGCCACTGCATGTTTGGCAACTTTCTCAGTGTAAGCATATTTGGGCTGCAGTCGATTCTGAAATACCTTTTCGTTATCAATACTAATAGAAATCACGGATCCACGCCCCGGCGTAGGCTGCTCAGAGATCGTGATCATAAAGTTTTTGGCTTTTGAAGGGGGCTCCCAGTGGCGATAAAAAACATTGTAAAAGTCGGTCCCCATTTTGCTACGTGTTTCGTCGAGTACCATGCCATCAATGGCGATCGTCGAACTTTGGCCGGAAGATTCTGTTTGCTGTTTTTTCTCTTCCCGTCTTTCTTGTTCAACGACCTTCTTAAAGGCCTTCTGAAATTTATTTAGGGTTTTTTTATCCAGACCTTCCTTTTTGTTGTCTGTAAATTGTTTTTGGTATTCTTTCTTCAGCCGCTCAGGATTATCGACTAGGGCAGTATCCCGGATGCTTACCATCTCGGCGGGGATATCCAGTTTTTGACCAATATAAATGATATCGGGCCTTTTAATCTTGTCTGAGTTAGCATTGTAGATTTGTTCCCAGTAGTTGGGATTGCCAAAATCTACGGCGATGCTGATCAGGTAATCACCATCTTTAACGGTATACTGGTAAGGCACATTTTTATTTTGATCTTGAGCACAAAGCGTTGTGCTAAAAAGAATGGTAGCAACAAAAGATATAATAATGCTAGATCTTAGCCCCATAAATGAACACCAACTAAACGGCTTTTTAGCCTGTTTACTTTTTATCTCTCAAGAGTTAGATATATTAGCAATTAGTCAATGAATGACTCCAACGTACAACAATTAATTGCTCTCTTTACTGCTAAACCCTGATTCCGATTTTGATGATATCTATCTCTATTGCGATTAAATGATGGGGCTATTTTGCTTTAACTTCAAGCATATTAAAGGATTTTAATGGACTTAAAGAAAGGGGGATAGTTTGAGCTAGATTGAATTTATGAGCGTAATAATCTTGAAAGTATCAGCTTTAATAGTAGTGATTCTTTAGGGTTAGCGAATCAACCGGGTCAATAATGAATAAACTGATTAGGAAACTTGAATAGCAGAAATTGTAGTATGAGGAGTTCTGGAATATTATCCGAAATTAAAGAATCACAGTTTTATTTCAATCTCTACTTTGATATAATCAAGACTGTACTCACAAACGTTTTAAAAAGAGGCGCAACTAATCATTATTTATTTTTAATCAACCTATTTTATGAAGCTATTGATGCAAACGAAGATCCTCCAAGTTCAATCTGTAAAAGAGGTAATAATATGACGCACGGAACACATGATGCCGTTGAAGACCCCAGAAATGAAGATGTATTGATCTATGTCAACGGAGAGTTGGTACCCCGCCAGGAGGCCAGGATATCGGTATTCGATAGCGGTTACCTGGTAGGGGATGGCGTTTGGGAAGCAGTCCGTCTTCATAAAGGAGTACTGGTTTTTCTGGATCAACACCTCGATCGCCTATGGAAAGCGGCGGCAACGGTGGGTATGGATTTGAAGATGAGCCGTGAGGAACTCGTTGATAAGATATGGCGCACGCTGGGTGCCAATGATATGAATGACAATGTCCATGTTCGTTTTATGCTTACCCGAGGCATAAAGAAGACACCCTCACAGGATCCCCGGCTTACCATCAGCGGACCCAACCTTGTGATTATAGCAGAATACAAGGTCGCTTCCAAAGAGACGAAAGAAAAGGGAATTACGCTCTTTACCAGTACCATCCGACGCGGCTCTCCCGATTATCTTGACCCCCGGCTCAATTGTCACAGTAAAATTCACGAGGTGCAGGCGCTGATCCAGGCGCTGGAAGCCGGCGCCGATGAGGCCCTGATGCTGGATATAAATGGGTTCGTATCCACCTGCAACGCCACCAATTTCTTTATGGTGACCGAAGGGGAGGTGTGGACCTCTACCGGTCAATACTGCATGAATGGAGTTACAAGGGGAAATATCATTCGGATTTGTGAAGGAAATGGTATTCCCTGCCGGCAAAAGAACTTTTCGCTTTTTGATGTTTATGGGGCCGATGAAGCGTTTGTTACTGGTACTTTTGGAGGCGTGACACCGGTTACGGAAGTGGACGGACGAACCATTGGAAAGGGGGAGTATGGGGAGATATCCCGAAAACTTAGCTCCTTGTACGAGCAGCTTATTGAATCAGAAGTTAAACGGATTAATAACGAATAATTGGAGAAAAATAATACCAAACGTGTTTGCTTGTGGTCGGGTCCCCGTAATATCTCTACGGCGCTGATGTATTCCTTTGCCCAGCGGGAAGATACTCGAGTGTATGACGAGCCGCTATATGGGCATTATATGAGCCAGACCGATGCGGATGAATATCATCCGGGTGCGGAAGAGGTGCTGGAAAGCATGGAAACCGACGGACAGAAGGTGGTAGACTGGATGATGGGGCCACACGATAAACCGGTGGTCTTTTTTAAGCAGATGACCCACCATCTTGTCAATTTGGATCATTCATTTCTAGAAGACACCATTAATATTATTCTCACCCGAGACCCGAAAGAGATGCTTCCCTCATACGCCAAGCAGGTAAAGAATCCCTCTATGCGGGATGTGGGATATGCCCAGCACCTGGAGTTGCTGCAATACCTTCAGGAGAGGGAGAGTGAATTTGTGGTGCTTACTTCTAAATCTGTTCTTGTGGATCCTCCGGGTACATTGCGTAAGCTTTGTGATTCCATTGGCATCCCTTTTGATGAAGCGATGCTGAGCTGGGAAAAGGGAGCCCGTCCGGAGGACGGCGTTTGGGCAAAATACTGGTATGATAGCGTTCATCAATCCACTGGTTTTAAACCCTATCAACCCAAAACCGAACCCTTCCCGGAGGCCTTGAATCCTCTGCTGGAGAAGTGCCGGCCTATCTATGAAAAACTTGTGAAATATGCTATTTAATTGGTCGTAGTTGGTAGCGCTAATGTCGGGCTTATAAAATATAAGCCCGACATTAGAAACTTTCAGCCTGCTTTTCTCTTGGAAGTGCAGCAATTAACTGCTATTAACATCCACAGTTTTCTGGTTTCGTTAAATGGAATAGGATCGGTCTTTAGTAAGTGAATTGCTGAGGCCATACTCATGTTAAAAACAAGTGAATATAGCCATAAGGTGTTCTCGGTAAGCACATTTAGACAGGAAACATACTGCAGTGGATATTCATAAAACTTTATAGATGTGTTTTAAACCTCATGCACTAGAATTTCTTAATTCATAAAAGAGAAATAGTTAATATGAGTATCAAAGATAAAACACGCGAAGAACTGGAAACAAAAGTTAAGGAGCTGGAAGGAATTATTGCCAGGAATGGAGTAGGATCGGAGTACGTGCAAAAGGTCGAACGGGTACAAAGAGATGTAAATATTGCCTTGATGCTCGGAGCGGCCACGACCGTTTTGGGTCTGACAGCCTGGGCAGTGTATAAGAGCAGGGGCGAATAATCCGGAAGAGCTAGTTGCGCGTAATCTTATTAAAAGTGGGTGAAAATTCTTTAGGTGGCGATATCAAGTCAGTAAATATGTTTGCTGCTCCAACCGATTGTCATCAAATGGAATGATCCACCAGTAAAAATGGGTTACTACATCCGACATTCGGAATGTAAATATTAAAACGCTGATACCTTTTTATTATGAAGATTGTTCTCTCCCCTGCAAAATCACTGGACTACGAAAGCGAGATACCCACGGATGAAGCTACTAAGCCGCGCTTCCTGGATGAAGCTGAAACACTGAATAATAAGCTGGCTGAAATGTCGAAAGATGAGCTTAAAGATCTGATGGACATCAGTCAGGACTTAGCTGACCTGAATTACGAGCGGTATCAACAATTCTCAACGCCGTTCAACAAAGACAATGCACGTCCATGTATCTACGCTTTTAACGGATCGGCCTACAAAGAGCTGGATGCCTATTCTATTGATGATTCCCATATTGATACGCTTCAGGATAGTCTGCGCATTTTATCCGGGATGTATGGCCTGCTCCGTCCGCTGGATTTGATGCAGCCCTATCGCCTGGAAATGGGGACCAAGCTGTCGATTAACGGCCACGACCGGTTATATGATTTCTGGGGCGACAGCCTTACCGAAGCTCTGAATGACGAGCTTGAGGATGATGAGCTTTTCGTTAACCTTGCCAGTAAGGAATATTTCAAAGCATTGCAGCCGCACAAGCTCAAGGTGGATGTTATTAAACCCAAGTTTAAAGACTTCAAAAACGGCGATTTAAAAGTCATCGGTTTCTACGCCAAAAAGAACCGCGGAACCATGACACGCTACCTGATTGAAAATGAAGTGGATAGTTATCAGGGATTACTTGGCTTTAACGGAAATGATTACAGCTATAGCGAAGAACACACAGAAGACAAAGGTGAGCCGGTCTTTGTCCGATAAAAGTGATTTGCTTTAACAGGTTGGTATAGTTTATTAATAGCGCGGAATTTAAATCTTGCGCCAATAATAGTCTACTCCAATACGGGAATCGACTTATCTATCACAGTATTGAACAAGGCATCGAGGGCTGAAAGGTCGGGTGAGCAATACCGTTTTCAGGCAAATCATATAACTGAGTCTAATACCGGTTATAGTATTTTTCTATCAGAGAAGAAGCGATCATTTAATTACATTAAAAATGATAAATATCAATTGATAAAATGGTTTTAGTATGGATAAAGACAAAACTCAGAATGGATCAAATAGTAGTGTGAGCGAGTGTCCATTTCATAATGGAGATTCTAATGAAACCACAGCTAGTGGTACAAAACTCGATAAATGGTGGCCCGAAAGATTAAATGTGGATATGTTGCGCCAGCATTCATCCAAGGGCAACCCAATGGATGACGATTTTGATTACGCAAAAGAATTTCAAAAGCTGGATTTTGAGGCTGTAAAGCAGGATTTGCACGATCTGATGACCGATTCCAAGGACTGGTGGCCAGCCGACTGGGGGCACTATGGTGGACTCTTTATCAGGATGTCCTGGCATGCTGCAGGTACGTACCGCGTTGCAGACGGTCGCGGCGGTACTGCCGGTGGTCAACAACGTTTTGCACCCCTTAATAGTTGGCCGGATAATGCTAATCTAGACAAGGCGCGTCGCTTGCTTTGGCCTGTTAAGCAAAAATATGGACGAAAACTATCCTGGGCCGACTTATTAGTACTGGCCGGTAATGTTGCGATGGAATCAATGGGCTTTGAGACCTTTGGTTTTGCCGGTGGACGTGAAGACGACTGGGAACCGGATACTTCTGTCAACTGGGGTTCCGAAGAAGAGTGGTTGGCCAGTGAGCGTCATGACGAGGAAGGTAATCTGCAAGGACCACTTGCCGCTGATCACATGGGTTTGATCTATGTTAATCCCGAGGGACCGAATGGTGAACCCGATCCAGAAAAATCAGCTGATTTTATTCGGCAGTCGTTTAAGCGAATGGCCATGAATGATGAAGAAACAGTTGCGCTCATTGCCGGCGGACATACGTTTGGTAAGACCCACGGGGCCGGTCCATTAGAACATAAAGGGCCAGAGCCTGAAGCCGCCGATATCGAAGAACAGGGTTTCGGTTGGACCAGTGACTATGGATCAGGAAATGCCGGAGACACCATTACCGATGGTGAAGAGGGGGCATGGACCAATAATCCAACCCAGTGGGACATGGGCTTCTTCGAAAACCTATTTGAATATGAGTGGGAGCTAACGAAGAGTCCGGCTGGTTCGTACCAGTGGCAACCCAAAGATGGGGAAGGAGACGGAACCGTGCCTGACGCCCATGATCCGGATAAGAAAAATGCTCCGATGATGCTGACTACGGATCTCGCACTGAAAGTAGATCCCGACTACCGGAAAATATCCAAGCGATTTTATGAAAATCCGGATGAATTTGCTGATGCTTATGCCCGTGCATGGTTTAAACTTATTCACCGTGATATGGGACCCAAAGAACGCTATCTGGGACCAGAAGTTCCTGAAGAAGACCTGCTCTGGCAGGATCCGATTCCGGAAATTGATTATGAGCTGATTGACGCTCAGGATATTGAAGAACTCAAGGGCAAGATCCTGGATACCGATTTAACTGTATCTGAACTCGTAACCACAGCCTGGGCATCCGCATCTACGTATCGCGATTCTGACAAGCGGGGCGGTGCCAACGGTGCCCGCATTCGTCTGGCGCCTCAAAAAGATTGGGAAGTCAATAATCCCAAGCAATTATCCAAGGTGCTTGGATCGCTTAAAAACATCCAGAAAGAATTCAATAATACGCAATCCGGTAATAAGCGGGTTTCGCTTGCTGACCTGATTGTTCTGGGTGGTTCTGCTGCGGTTGAAAAGGCGGCCCGTGATGCTGGACATGAGGTAGAAGTACCTTTTGCACCGGGACGTAACGATGCCACTGCCGAACAGACGGATGAAGAATCATTTGAATGGCTCAACCCGGATGCCGACGGATTCCGTAATTATTACAGTCCCAAGGTACGTAAAGGTAAGCCCGAAGAGCTACTGGTTGATAAGGCTAACTTGCTCTCGCTTACCCCGCCTGAAATGACGGTTCTGATAGGTGGAATGCGTGCGCTGGATGCTAATTACGACAACTCCGATCACGGCGTATTTACCGACCGTCCGGAAACGCTGACTAACGATTTCTTTGTCAACCTGCTTGACATGGATTACGTATGGCAGCCGGTTTCTGATAAGAAACAACTCTTTGAAGGCCAGGATCGTGAGACGGGTGAGGTTAAGTGGACGGCTACCCGAACCGACCTGATCTTTGGTTCTCAGTCTGAGCTGCGTGCGCTTTCTGAAACGTATGCCGCAGATGACGCTGAAGAGAAGTTTGTTAAGGACTTCGTCGAGGCGTGGACCAAAGTGATGCAATTGGATCGCTTCGATCTGAAGTAACTTCGATTTCAGTTATACCGGATATCAAAGGCAGCCTGCTAGTGCGGGCTGCCTTTTTTTATTTTTGGGGGGAGGTACCTTAATATTTCCAAGGAGTGCGGTAATAGCACTGGCAAAGACAGAGGCGTGAAAACTCCCTTGGAGAATTAATATCCGTTTGTTATAAAGACCTGATACGGATATTTTTCCATGAGACTGAATAGGGGCCTTCGTTTTTACTAATCCCATGAACCTGAAGACCGATAAATCCCCGGGGATGGGTCATATATATATCTTCGTGCCATAAATCCGTTATTTTTTCGCCATTTATCCATACCTGGATGCGGGGTCCTTCGGCGATTACTTTGTATTGGTTCCATTCCCCATCCCGGAAAGCATCGTGATAGTTACGATCATCTTTTTCTACCAGCCATCCGCCGGTTCCTCCTTCGCCATAGATGTATCCGGATTCGGGACTGCCGGAGCTGCTGGCTTCAATCTCAACCTGGGGACCATTGACCCGCCCGAATGCTTCGTCCCCCTCGGCTTCCCGCGTTGCGGAACGAATCTGAACACCTGAGTTGAGCTCCTCGTCGTGGAGCAACACTTCAAAGGATAGTTCAAAATCACCGAATTCGTTAAAGGTGCATAGAAAAGAATTAGGGCTGCCGGTGTTCGTCGTACCCTTGATTGTTCCATCCACAACTTCATAAGTGGCCGTACCGTTTTTCTGAACCCAGCCGTTCAGGGATTTTCCGTCAAATAGTGATATCCAGTCACTCTTTTCCGTTTTTTCTGATGGATTTAATATAAAAGCCCCGAGCAATAACAAGACCAGGGGAAGTGAAATAAAGGTCGTTAAGCGCTTAATCATATTTGCAGGTTATTATTTATTGAATTTATAGAGAGATAGTTAGTGTAACGTTAGTTTATAAGAGTAGAATCCTGAACAACTACTCCGTCATTTCGAATTGATTTTGGTGCGCCTCGGGAGAAATGAGAAATCTTTTGTTCTAAAGGAATGCCCATTCAACAAAGATCTCTCCCTAGTGGTCGAGATGACGCCCTAAATGGAATACAGAGAGTAATTAAACCGTACAAAATTATCTCGAACTTACATTAGTTTATAAATAGGAACGATCAGGATATTTTCAGATTTTATTCAATCTATTTATCCCACTGTTGATATGCAAGCCTCCCGAACTTATTTGTGATAAGACTGTGAGGATGGAAGCAATAGCTTTTGAAGGGGATTATTGCCCGGGCAATGATTTTTCGCCCTCGTCAGAGTTCGAGCCAGCACTGAACATATACAATATCCCACCAGTGATAGTAAAAATAAGTACCTCAAGAGCCAGGATTTCGTAGGCAATGTGGGCTTTTTCCGATACAATTTGAGAACCGCCTTGCCTACCGCGCTGTCCGTCATAAGATTGTACATAGGACATCGGCTGCTGGTATATGGGGCTCCATCTGAGCTCCCCGGTCGACTCGACTCGCCAGGGGCAGAGGAAAATGACCACCAAGAGAAGTCCCGAGACGAACGTGGCAACGACCGTATTTTGCCAGTCATTTTTGTATTCAGACCTGTTTTTGTTGGGAGCCATAGTTCTAGGTTAATGTTATCAATTCAATTCCCTGGTAAGTAGTCAATATGATAATTGATGCGGTCAATGACAACGGTTAACAACAAAACAATCGAATCCAACAGCCATTATTCCGGAGTTCAACCATCATCGGATTCCGCAGGGGCAACCAATGATTCTTTCTCCTCCTTGGTATATTGCTTAATGCGGTATTCCCGCCGGCAGGTCTGGGAACGATCGGGGTGTTCTTCTACATAAACGACCGCTTTCGGATCGTTCGCCTGCAGGTATTTGGCTCCGTCGCCCTGCCGGTGTTCATGCCAGCGCCGTATCAGATGATTCGTACTTCCGGTATAGAGACTACCATTGGTACAGCGTATCATATATACAAACCATGTTTTCATAAAGCTGAAACTAAGCGGGAAAAATTGATGAAAAATAGTTTATGGGATAGCTTACTCAGGCCGCCCGAAACACCAGTCCCCACTGCCCGTCTTTTTTCCAGGCCTTGCCAACCAGCGTGCCGAAGACTTGCACCTGCTCCCATTCGTCGGGGGTTATATGAATGGGTTCGTAAGAGGGGTTCTCCGGATGCAGGGTAATACCCTGCTTTTTTTTCCGAATGGTCTTCAGGGTAGTTTCTCCATTATATAAAATAGCTCCGATCTCCCCGTCGCGGGGCTCCCGGGGGTCGATGATGATATAATCGCCATCATTAATATCGGCATCGATCATGCTGTCCCCGTCAACGATAAGGGCAAAATAATGATCCGTATTTGCCGGATGGATCTCGACAGGTAGGTGCCCCAAATTCTCCTGGATGGCCTCGTGCATGCCCCCGGCCGCAATGCGTCCCTTCACGGGAATGCCCGGATCAATACCGGGTATTTGATTTCGCCTGGACGGATGGATGACATATTTACCCCAGTCCACTTTCTCCAGGTAATTTTTTTGAACCAGTGAATTGATTTGCTGCGTAACGCTATTGGGAGAAGCGTACCCAAACTCTTCCTGTATATTGGAAAAGGTTGGGAATTGATCGTGATCGACGATATACCCAATGATGTACTCCCAAAGTTGCTGTTGTTTGTCGGTAAGTGATCTCATATGACCATAATGTAATAATTTACATATGAAAACACATATATAAATTTATTTTTTGAAGAGTGAGTCTCTTGAAAGTCTTACAGAGACTTTTGAAAAACTATACTGTCATAGCGAATGTAGTGTGGCGATCTCCTTTTAGGAACTTTGATCGGCAGATTGCTTCGCGGGTTCGTAATGAACTGCACTTACCGGCACTTAACCACGTTATTTGCATATACATCAATCAGTATTGAGAAGGAGCGGAAAAGGGAAGGGATAAAGCAAAAGCCCTGCGGGTGCAGAGCTTTTCTTCAATCAACTATTTACAATATACACTGATTACCCCATTCAGAGCAAATCATTCTAACATGGGCAGGGTAATATATAAGTGATCTATAACTAATAAGTAAATAAAATGTAATTAAAGGGTAATTAATAGCTGTCGATAGGCGTGGAAATATTGATGACATTTTGGAGTATTATTTAGTAAATGAGCACATTTTCTTTTCAAATCCAGGTATCGGTGATTTAGTGGAGCCTATATGCTGCGGAAATTCTTTTTGGAAGGGATCTTATTTTAATTTAATGTAAATTCAATCGTGAATTCGATTGTTTTGTGATAGTACTTTTTATTAAATAAAGGGCGCTACAGGAACTATATTAAGACCGGCATCTAAATTTATTCTTGCCGTTTGACTAGGTTGTTTTATAGAAACAACTTCGAAGGTCTTTTCTACATTTTCACTTAGATTGAGGATCTTGCCAATCTCTAATTGCTGGTTAGTTAATAATCCCTGAGCTTTTTCCCTTACTTTTTGAATAGCCTTTTGATAAACATAGTCATATAGTGAGTTTTTCGTTGAGTTGATATAACAGGTGAATATAATATTCCCCAGCCTAATGTGGCGGGAAGGAAAAAAATAAATAAAAAAGTTTGTAAGGATTGCCCTTTGAAACGTACTTACTATATAGCCGTTGAATAACCTTGATTAATGAGGGTGGGAAGGTCAGCCTTGGTCGGCTGGCCTTTTCTTTTTGCATCTAGGCATCCTGCAGGTTTATTCTGACTTTTTATTTGACCGGACACAGTGGATTTATAATATTCAGGAACAGTTTATTGGAATAAGAAGAAATGATGCGCCCAGCGTATCATTCAAACAGTAAGGGATACGGATAAGGAAAATCAAAAATAAGTTAACAATTAATAGCAGGGGTTCAGATGATAAAATACACGATGTATACGGTAATAGTCATGCTTGTGTTGGCTAGTTGTGTCACAGAAACGTCCGATGAAGGTACATCAATAGATCCGGATGTGACAAAAAAAGTGCTGGATCATCACTGGGAAACATTTGTAAACAACGATCTGGAAGGGGTGATGGAAGACTATACCGAAGAATCGGTACTCATAACGCCGGATGCCACTTACCGGGGACTGGATGCCATAAGAGAAAATTTTGTAAACGCTTTTGAAGCCTTTCCGAGCGACAGCAGTACGCTTACCCTTAATAAAAGCGTGGTGGAAAAAGATGTCGGATATATCCTGTGGCAAGCATCAACGGAAGATTTTAAGCTCCGCTTTGCTACGGACACTTTTATTATCAGGGATGGTAAGATTATCCGGCAAACCTATGGAGGGGTAACGAACCAGGATTTACAGTAGCGTTGATCAGCGGTGGGAGGGGCAATGCAAGATCATCAATGGTTGTGGCCCTAATTAATCATCCCAGCAGCCGATGATTACGTGCTTTTCGGCAATTATGTCAACTTATCCAGCATCATGATTGGCATAAAAAATCTATTTATACTAAATCTCAGATCATCTTTCTGTAAAGTTAGTCAGTGTAATAGCTAGTTTACATCTGTTTCCCTTCCGTATCAAACTAATGATCTGTACCCTTATCGGCCTTATTCGATCCAGAACCTTCATCCGGTTTTTTGGGGGAGACGGTCCCTTCAACATATGTTTGTAACTGGCCGAGTGTCGCTTCCGTCAGTTGAACTAACTCTTCTAAGTGTTTAGCGGTTGGACTCTTTTTCCCAATTTGTTGATTGACAAGTGAGACTCCGATAAGGTATGACATAACTGCAATTTTACCTTGCTGCGCATTTGATACTGTACGGGCAACATCCGAAAGGGGATTTTGGTAAAACAGGGCAATAATTTGTACGATTCCAATGCCTCCAATAACGGAAGTAATTTCAATGCTTTCAGGCTGGGTAAAGGAGCGTACGGCAGCAATGATTAAAAATGATATCCCAATTGCAAAAATAGTCACACTCATGCTTAAGGAGATGCGATAGGTTGTTCTCAATTGTTTAAACGTTTCCGAGAAAAACTCCTTATCCGTCTGTATATCATTATCGGGCGGATCGATGTGAACTTCTGATGGAGCCTTCTCCCAATTCTGTTCCAGATCGTTGATAATGTTTAGTAAATCGGTAGCCTGCTCTTCAGATAAATTGAGTTTGGCTGCAGTTTTACTACGAGTTTCCCTGGATTGAAGTTCTGTAATCATATCTGGCCGGGCAATAACCTGGCGTAGTGCATGAGACAAAGTTCTAAAACCAGTAGTATCTCCGGGTGTCATATTGATCTGCCTAATTGTTTATGAAATTTTTTTGACAAGCTGTTAAAGTCAGCCATCTGATCGGTAAGAATATATTTAGCACGCCGGGCACGCTCTTTGAGCTCCTCCAGATCATTGATATTTTGCGCGTTCCAAACCAAGTCTCCTATTTCTTGGATTTCATTAGAATAAAGGTTCGCTACTTGTAGTTCTCGTTCCTCCAGGGCATCACAAAAATAGATCCAGTGATTTTCTTCTTCAGCAGAGAGCGGTGGCGCCTCCTTTTCATTATTCCCGGAATCAGATTCGACGATCTTTCGTAATGACACCCCATATCCCACAAAGATATCGCAAAGACCGTTAACACGGAAACTGTCTGATAGAGGTCCGCCAGATAAACTATTGATAATTTGTTGTGCTTCAGACATATCCGTTGTCCCCTCAATAGCCTCAAGTTTTTCTATGACCAGCGAATGTGTATGCTTGATCAACTCATTGATGCTGCCCAGCTGCCAGGCATATTTTTTTAATACTTTATGACCCCGATCAGTAGACTTTAAAAACTTCTCACCAATGCTGCTTATCTCATCAAACAGATTTAAATATGGCATAATCCCTCCCCTCCCTATTTTGTCGGTAATATTACGTTGAGCCAAATATGACTATAAAAATAATATAACAATTAAATAGAAATAAATTTTTATGGAGGAGTGAAATCCTAAGTAAATACCGCCAATAGGTTTTTTCGAAAGGGGGGCAAAGTAATCACTGCTACAACTTGAAAGAAATAATGTTGCCAAAATCGTAAAATTCTCATATATCTATATAAATATGAGAGAATCTTTCAAGCTATGAATATCAATACGCATACTCATCTATTTACACTACGAAATGTGTTGTCTCGTGAAGCCGTCCGGGCCATTGGAAATCGATTGCGACATAAAAATGTGCCCGAATACCTGGTTAAGGGGATTGAAAATTTCATCCACGATCTGTCAAATAAACCTCGTCATCTCACAGAAGATCAGCTCCTGGAGGAGTTGATTAAGGCGATTATAAGCACCGATCTGTTTCAAAATTTTGCCTCAAATCACTTGCACCAAATCCCGGCACTCAATGCCATCAATATCAACAATGAGCATCTGAGCCAGGCTGCACTAAAGCAGGTTTTAAATTCCCTTTCAGCCTGGGGTGATGCCAATGATAATTCCGAATCCAACCTTTTTGATATCTATGAAACGCTGAGAATTGCCCTCAAACCAAACTCCACTGACATTACAGATCATCTGCTTAGTCATCTTACAACTGACGATGCTCTTGTTGGATTGATGATGGATATTCGCGGGGATAACGAATCTGATCGTGATAAACAGCGATTTCACGACCAGCGAAATGATCTAATAGAAGCTAACTTGCAGCGCCCAGGACGACTTTTTCTGTTTTTTGCTGTAAATCCGAAACGCTCGGACCATTTTGATTTGATGAAAGATGCATTGGAGAACCGAGGTTTTGTGGGCGTAAAACTCTATCCCTCGTTAGGTTATCAGGTAGATAGTCCTAAAATGATGAATGTCTACGCTTATTGCGAAGAGCACGACATTCCTATCACCATGCATTGTAACCACACGGGGTTTTACGTTGAGGAAGACTTCATTGACTACTGCAATCCCGTACACTGGGAGACGATTTTGGCTCAGCACCCTACACTAAAAATTTGCTTTGCCCATTTCGACGGACACGAGACTCTATCCCATTCAAATGGATTTGATGATGGTACCTGGGGCAAGAAGATTCTCGACCTCATGGAAAATGATGATTATACCGGCGTCTATGCCGATGTTTCCTATCATACCGACATGATGGGTGAACCGGGTCTTGAAGTTCACTATTTGCAAACGCTTAACAATCTGCTAAACCGACCGGTTGTACAAGATCGAATTCTCTTTGGGACGGATTCCTGGCTGTTGCGGCTCAATATGTCCGACGAACTGTTTTGGTCCTATTTCAGGGATAAGCTATCCAATCAACAGTTTAAACGTATTGCGTCCAACAACCCTAAAGTGTTTTTGGGGATTGAACCTCTGAAGAAAAATTTCGAGTGGTACATCAACTTTCATAAGAAAAACAGGAAGAATGTTGGAGCCCAACCAAATTCATGGTTGCACGATCGCGTAGATGCCGAATTTACTATGAAGCGCGATCATCCAAATTGGACGGTTCAGAAATACCCAGCGTTAATCGTAATTGCTGCTATCGGGTCTCAAATGTATTCAAAACAGAAGGAACAGGCTTTTTCGAGACGAGCGTACATTACCATGCAGGAGTTGAAATTTTGGGATTTTGCTTTTGTAGATCAGTCCGCCTTCGACCAGGAGTGTAAAAAAATGTCGCTTGATTTGGTAAATCAATGCGAGGCAGAAGGAAAGCTGGAGGGTCAATGGACTGTGAATGAAGCACGTGCAAAGTATGAAAGTATGATTCGTCAGAACTCAACGCGCCTACTGGATCTTTCCTGCCAAATTGATGTAATGTATAACTTTACATACGATGAATGAGATGAAAAATAGTATTTTTATTTATTGGCTTACTTTACTGGGATTGGCTGTAAACTCTTCAGTGGTTGCACAGTCATTTTCCTTTGAACCCAACTTGGCGCGGATGGACAATGAGAAAATTGGAGTCGGTGTAGATTTTGAGATGCGTTGGGAGAACGAATATACCATCACCACCGAAACCGGATTTCCGCGATATATTGAATTCGATATGAATATAAACGGAACGGTTCTCTCCAAACCCGCGCTCAATCCTAATCATCAACATCTGGATCTCTATTTCGGATACCTGGTTTCATTCAAGAAGGCACAGGAGCTCCAAATCGGTCAGGAACCGGGACCAAGCAAAGATTACGGCGCACTCGGGTTGGGTATAAACGCGAATTTTGAGGCTAATCAAACGTTTACAGAACAAAATGTTGAACTGGGTACGGAACTGAGATATACCAATTCGTCAAAGAAATTTTTGCCGGTTGTTGAGCTCTCGTACCTTTTTGTGACCCCTGTTCGGTCTGATTTCCGGGAAGTGCTGAATACAGACAACAACCTATTCCAACGGTTTGATGCGAGAGCATTTTGGGCGGTCCGATTTGGGCCGTTTCTCCTGAATCCTGATTTTCGCTATTTTCGATCGTTGGATTTGGCCCAAGCACTCAAAGAAAATGGCCTTGATGAGGGACTGCACACAGCCATTTCTTTGGGGTACGTATTTGAAGAGAGAGATTCCGGTCTGTTTCATTTTTTTGAATATCTCTACCTGCAATACAACCGGGGACAATTTCCGGTCTATCTGGATAGCCGGGAGACGATTGAGGCGGGGATCACCTTCCTTTTTTAAATTCGGATTAAATGTTTTATAAAAGTTTAAGTTTTTTAGGAAGTACGCCTGAGAGGATTCGAACCCCTAACCTCCTGATCCGTAATCAGGTGCTCTATCCAGTTGAGCTACAGGCGCATTCAGAATAGACCCCAATGATAAGGTTTGTCAGTTTTTTAATCAACTATTTATTCGATTTAAATTGCTAGTTCCGGGTAGACATTGGGTCTGAACTTTGTCAGATTTATCCCTCATGAAAAAATATCATTTAGAAAAAGTATTTTCTAAATTTATTCACATTTTATTATCACTCTCACTGTCATTTTTAGGTAAGAATACCCTATGTCCTACCAATCAAAATACACCACTGCAGAAGAAGCCGTAAAACTTATTAATTCAGGCGACCGGGTTTTTGTCCACAGTGTGGCGGCGGCTCCACAGCCGCTTATCAATGCGATGACCGACCGTGCACCTGAATTGGAGGATATCGAGGTCATCCATCTTCATACCGAGGGAGATGCTCCTTATGTAAAACCGGAATACAGCGATACGTTTAGTACGAATGCGTTATTCGTGGGCTCTAATGTCCGAAAGGCGGTAAACGAGGGGAGTGCTGATTATCTGCCCATCTTTTTAAGCGAGGTCCCGGGCCTGTTCCGAAAAGATATTTTGCCTATTGATATGGCGCTGGTTCAGGTCTCGCCGCCGGATAAACACGGCTACTGCTCGCTGGGCGTTTCGGTGGATGCCAGTCGCGCGGCTCTCCAGAGCGCGAAGAAGGCGATCGCCCTGGTCAATCCCAATATGCCGCGAACCCACGGCGATGGTATCTTCCATGCCAGCCGGTTTAATGCCCTGGTCAAAGCAGATGAGCCGCTGCATGAGTTAACCATCCCAAATCCGACGGATGTAGAGCAACAGATCGGCCAAAACTGTGCGGAGCTGGTAGAAGACGGGGCGACCCTGCAGATGGGGATTGGCGCTATTCCAAATGCCGTTCTGGATGCTCTGGACGGTCATCGCGATTTGGGAATCCATACGGAGATGTTTAGTGATGGAGTCATTGACTTGGTTAAAAAGGGTGTAATTACAGGCAAGAAGAAAAGAAGTCACCCGGAAAAAGTAGTGGCCAGCTTTGTAATGGGCAGCCGCGATTTATATGACTTTGTAGATGATAATCCCATGATTGCGATGCTGGATGTGGCCTATGTGAACGATACGGCAGTGATACGTAAAAACCCGAAAGTGACAGCCATTAATAGTGCTGTGGAGGTGGATATTACGGGACAGGTTTGCGCAGATTCCATCGGAACCTATCACTATTCAGGAGTAGGAGGGCAGATGGACTTTATTCGTGGGGCGTCGCTCAGCGAAGGCGGGAAGCCGATTATTGCGTTGCCTTCCACTACCAATCGCGGGGAAAGTAAGATTGTTCCTTTCCTGAAACGGGGGGCCGGTGTAGTAACCACCCGTGCCCATGCCCATTTTATTGTGACCGAATATGGAATTGCCAATCTGTATGGCAAAAATCTGCATCAACGGGCCCGGGCACTCATTGATATCGCCCATCCTGATCACCGGGAGACCCTGGAGAAAGAAGCCCGGAAACGATTTAATCAATTTGAGTAGATGACAAGGGCCAGTACCGCCCCGGGATACGTCTACGGAACCGATGAAGATATACGGGGTTTTATTGATCTACATGTAAAGGTTTATGACCAGAGATCCTATCCGCTGGCCAATGGGAATGTTGATCGATCCTTTCGTCAATTATTGAAATGAAGCAAAGGAATGTCAAATAAAAAGGATTAATAACCTATTAACCTTGTTTTTGCTAAAATTTTCACCTATATACGTATTTATATTCGAATATTGAAAGGATACGAAAGGAAAGGGATACTTTTTTTAATATAAGGGATGGCATCAATGGACAAAATTGACAATTCATTGCTTGACAAGTATGGACGGTTGCTTTCGCTAGATTTTTACCGTGGACTCACAATGTTTTTGCTGGTTGCCGAGGGGGCGGGTCTTTGGTATGCAGTGGTGGAACCCTACTTTCAGGGAAGTATCATTAGCGCCATAGGAAGCCAGTTTCACCACCATCCCTGGAACGGTCTGCGGTTCTGGGACTTGGTACAGCCCTTTTTTATGTTCATCGTTGGGGTGGCTATGCCTATTTCTTTTGGAAAGCGATGGGATAAGGGACACTCGTGGGGCGATACGTTCAAACATACGCTTTATCGTTCATTCATGCTGCTTATGCTGGGGCTTACTCTGCATTGTATTTATTCCGGCGAGCCGGTTTTTGAACTGTGGAATGTGTTATCCCAACTTTCTTTTACCTACTTGGTCGCCTTCCTGATTATGCGCAAAAGCTGGAAGTTCCAGATTAGTTTCTCGGTAGGGTTACTTATCATTACGGAGTTATTGTATCGCCTGTGGTCGGTCGAGGGATTTAATCAGCCATTTACACCCGACAAAAATTTTGGGGCATGGATGGATCTTGTACTGATGGGCAAACTAAGCGGTGGACATTGGGTGGCCGTCAATGCCATCCCTACGGCTGCTCATACCATCTGGGGCGTGATCGCAGGGCAACTTCTCATCAGCAAGCGAGAAACAACTGATAAACTGAAAAAATTACTGCTGTTTGGGATAGGTCTGGTGGTCTTGGGTTACCTGATGGACCCACTAACACCGATTATTAAGCGCATTGCCACAACCTCTTTTACTATTGTCAGTGGGGGTTGGTGCTTGCTGGTACTTGCGGCATCATTCTATATTTTTGATGTCAGAAAGAGCTATGAATATTCCGGACGCTTTTTTGCCATTGTGGGAATGAATCCCCTGTTTATCTATCTTTTCAGCGAGATGGGCGGTGTAGATTGGTTTTATGATATGGTGGATGTGTTTACTTCCGGGTTTCTGGGCGGTCCGCTCCCCACAGCCTGGGTGGGTGTTATCACCTCGCTCATTGTTCTGGGTCTCATGTGGTACTTAACCTATTTCCTCTACAAGCGAAAGATTTTTATATCGATCTAAGGGTGAGTAAAGTCCCGCAATATATTTTTCTGCTAACTAAAGTGTAGGCTTGCAATTTTGCTGCAGCATTTGAAGGACATGGGCGAAATCATCCGGCAGCGGAGAATCAAACTCCACCATTTCTCCGGTAGACGGGTGTTCGAACCCTAGTGTTTTGGCATGCAGGCATTGTCGTTGTAGCGTCCCCATTAGGTTCTGAAACATCTGCTTACGACTGCCGGTATTGGGACCATACCGCACGGCGTCTCCTCCATACTGCTGATCCCCAAATACCCAGTGATGCTCATTGGCAAAGTGGACGCGTATCTGATGCGTACGGCCCGTTTCAAGGCGGACTTTAACCAAGGTCAGATGATCGAAATATTCCAGCACCTCGTAGTGGGTTACGGCCTCTTTGCCTTTGTCACCGGGAAGCACTGTCATGTTTTTACGATCATTCGGGTTGCGCCCGATATTGCCAGTAATGGTACCCTTTTCCTTATCCGGAGTACCCCAAATAATAGCCCAGTAATTCCGCTCTATATCTTTGGTCCGGAAGTACTTACTGAGTATCCGGTGGGTTTCGTCGTTTTTGGCTACCACCAAAATGCCGCTGGTATCTTTATCCAGTCGATGAACGATGCCGGGACGTACGGTATCCTTATCCGTATTGGAAAGCTCTTCATTTGTATGCCACATTAATCCGTTTACGAGCGTACCGTCCCAGTTTCCATAGGCCGGGTGGACGACCATGCCCGCTTCTTTATTGACGATAAGCAGATCGTTATCCTCAAAGACAATGTCCAAATCCAGTTTTTGCGGCTTGGCTTCAGGCGGCTCTGGGATGGGGATACGAATATCTATTTCATCACCGGCTTCAATATTATACGACGATTTCTCGCTTTTACCGTTGACCGTCACATAATCTTTATCAATCGCTTTTTGAATTTTAGTGCGGGAGATTTTTTCTAAGCATGTGGCGATGTATTTGTCCAGTCTCATTCCATCTGCATCTTCCGAGGGTACGGTCAAATGATATTCTTTAAATTCTTTAATGGGACGATCACTCATGGTAAAATTAGATTAAAAATTTCTAATAAAGAAGAAAATACAAATTATTCTGTAAGGATTAGCCTCTGAAACGTACTTACTTAATGACTATTTATTAAGAGGGATTAATACCGAGGCCAAAGTTTAGGCTCCTGCTATAGCAGGGGCCTTCTTTTTTTGTGGGTGGATGAGGATAACAAAATATATACCTAAAAACTAAACCTCCACTTTTGAAATGGGAAGTAAGGGATTTCAGTTCGAAATCTAAAGTCATTTAGACCGACATAAGTTTTAGAAATAAGAAATCATTGAGTACAGATATTTTGCAGGTTGCTTTGTACCTTGTGGCATTACTAAATTAGTGATCATTATGATAAAGACGCTTTATATAAAAGATTTTGCGCTGATTGATGAACTGGAAGTTTCCTTTCAGGAAGGGCTGAATATACTTACGGGTCAGACCGGCGCCGGAAAGTCTATCATTATCGGGGCGCTGAATATGATTTTGGGAGAACGGGCCGATACCGAGGTGATTCGGCAGGGAGCTGATAAAGCAATAGCCGAAGCCATTCTGGAAGTAGATGATTATTCGGAATTTGAGCAGATATTCGAGGAGAATGCCGTAGAAATCCGATCCGAGCTTATTCTCCGGCGCGAGATCCGTTCCTCCGGAAGCCGCGGCTTTATTAATGATACGCCGGTTACCATTTCTGTATTGAGAGAAGTCGGCGACTTTCTGGTAGATCTGCATGGGCAACACGATCATCAGCTGTTGTTAAAAGAAGAGAACCATCGCAGTGTTATTGATGGTTTTGAAAAGGTCATTTCGCCGTTAAAGGAGTACCGCCGGGAATACCACGAGATGAAAAGATTGCAAAAAGAGCTTCGGGAACTTCGGAAGCGGGAACGTGATCTCCATGAAAAGGTGGAACTCTATAAATTCCAGGTACAGGAGCTGGAAGAGGCTGAGCTCGATCCCCATGAAGAGGAAGAGCTGGAAGCAGAAATGAAATTGTTGGATAATGCCGAAGAGCTGGAGCAAAAGGCGGCTGCAATTGTGGAGATCGGTGAGGGTGATGAACTGAATGCGGTTGACCTGCTAAACCGGATGAAGCTGCATCTTGAGGATCTTGCGCGTATAGAATCTGATTTCGAGAGTTACCTGGATGAAATAACCTCAGCCCGTATTACCATTCAGGAAGCCGTTCAGTTTGCGGAGCGCTATCGCAGCAAAATAGAATTTAATCCCAATCGGCTGGAGCAGCTCCGGAATCGTCAGAATGAGTTGAACCGGTTGCGGAAGAAGTACCACAGAAGTATCCCAGAATTGATTGAGTACCTGCATGAAATACGCCAGGAGCTGAATTTGGCGGATAATTTTGATCTCGAGATTGAAAAAATGGAGGAGGCAATTGATACTCAGTCCCAAGTTCTTGCTGAGGCAGCCCAAAAGCTGCATGATATTCGTGAGCAGGTTGGGCGCAACGTAAGTCAGCAGGTAGAAGAAGAATTGTATGATCTGGGCATACCACACGCGAATTTTGAGGTCCGTATTGACTGGATGTTTTCTTCGGAGGAGCAGGGATGGATTACCGTTGAAGGTCAGCCCGTTGAGTGTACGGAGCATGGAGCAGACGAGGTTCGGCTTTTCATTTCAACCAATAAGGGGGAAGAGCCCAAGCCGCTGGCTAAGATTGCATCCGGAGGAGAGATCAGCCGCGTGATGCTGGCCTTAAAATCAATTATTGCCCGGGAGCAAAGTCTGCCGGTGATGATTTTTGATGAAATTGACACTGGTATCAGCGGTGAAATTTCTGAGAAAGTAGGACGTACGATGCGGCGCTTGTCTAAGCGTTGTCAGATCATCGCCATTACGCATCAGCCGCAGATCGCCAGCCAGGCCCACAAGCATTACCGGGTGGAAAAAGTGGAAGAGAAAGATCGCACAGTCTCCCGAATTAAACCGCTGGATAACGACGAGCATATCCATGAGGTAGCTACCCTGATGAGCGGGGAAGAAATTACGGATGCCGCAATCGAAAGTGCGCAGGAACTTATTGAGAAAAGTACCTTTAAGAACTAAGTAGAACGGCAGGATTCATAATGTTGAATGCCGCTAAATCTTAAAGTAGTCTTAAACAAAATACCATGAGTAAAGGTCATTCCGAACGATTCATCACTTTGGTTAACGACGCCAAAACACGTATTGACGAGATTAGTCCGGATGAAGTAAAGGACAAGCTAGATGACGATAATAAAGAAGATTTTGTGCTGCTGGATGTGCGCGAGCAGGATGAATGGGATAAATCCCACATTTCCGGGGCTGAATACCTTGGTAAAGGTATCCTGGAACGGGATGTCGAGGAGGAGTATCCAAATACTGACAGTGAGATCGTACTGTATTGTGGAGGCGGTTATCGTTCCGCGCTGGCGGCTGATAACCTGCAGAAAATGGGCTATACGAATGTAAAGTCACTGAAGGGTGGTTTTCGGTCGTGGACGCAGGCGGGCTACCCCATCGAAAAGGCCGATACCTGATATGGGTTTACTGTTATAAGGTATAGTCGTATTGAACGGGAGAAAATATAGTTGCTTTCTATCGATCCTGCTGAGCTCTAATAGCCTATATTGTCATCATTGGAATCAGGATTGCCGCTTGTTGCGGTGTGATCAAGGTCAGAAATGTTAAGCCAAACTACTTCGGTACCAGGAGCAACGGAGAGTTGAGCCGGATTAAATTGCATGCCTTCCATATAAACCGTGTCTCTTTCTACTGCTTCGACACTGCTGCTAATCGTAATTTCACCCTGCATGTCGGGAGTATGAAATTGACAGTAATATTCCACATTTCCTTCATTTTCAAAGGTGTAGCTGTATGATTCATCTGGACTTACGGTACCGCTGTTAAAATTTACGGTGGGATTCGGATCAGGATTAGGGTCAGGATCTGGGTCTGAATTCGTGGAACTACATCCTGCAATGATCAGTGTTAGAACAAGTGAGACGGAAATTACCAAGTAATGTCTTCGATTTAAGTTTTCCATAACAAATAGATTTAAAAGTAATAGATATCGCTTCTATTTGCCTATACAAGGAATTGAGACTTGGGGTTGCTTCCCTAAAAAATAAAGCAGTTGGCAGGAGTGAATCTTTAGTCGAATATATTGGTAAGTATTTGTGCCGGGTGAAAGGCTTTGCGATTGGTACCGTCTTTTATTTGATGCCGGCAGGAGAACCCAGGCGCGCAGATTAAAGCATCTTCGGGTAGCGAACGAAGGGCGGGAAAGAGCCGCAGCTCCCCAACATCCATTGAAACATCATAGTGGTTTCTTTCATAGCCGAAGCTGCCCGCCATGCCACAACAGCCAGCATCCATGATTTGTACTTGATAGCCTGCTTGTTGTAATGCTCCTTTTATGGAGGAGCTTCCTATGAGTGACTGGGCATGGCAGTGTGTTTGGACATAGACCTTTTGCCTGGGGTCGCTTTTGGGGGATTCTTGTACTAGGTTGGCGGAAAATTCTTCAAAGGTGTAGGTATGATCCGCTACCTGTTGTGCTGTTTGTAGCTGGTCGTCGTCACAGAGATCGAGGTATTCATCGCGAATGGTCAGGGTTTCCGAAGGTTCAAGACCGACGATGGGAATTTCCTGGGAGGCAAAAGCCGAGAGTGTCGCGAGGGTATCATCCAGTACGGTTTTGGCATGACCGAGCATCCCTTTGGATATTTGGGGCCGCCCTATTTCATGAATGTCAGGGACGATTACGGTATACTCCTGCGACTCTAAAAACCGAATCGCAGCCTTGCCGATTCCGGGCTCATGGTAATTGGTGAAAATATCGATTAAAAGAACCACCTCATTGTGTGGATCCGTTTCGGGGATATCGTTCTGTGGTCGGTTCGCAAACCATTCCATAAACGTAGATTCGGCAAAGGCGGGCAGGTCTCTCCGCTTGTCAATACCCAGCAGCTGTTGCAGTAGTTCTTTCACGGCAGGCTGTTTCATCATCCAGTTGGATAGTCTGGGAAACCGACTGGCAATGGGATATAGCTTGCCGGCCTGGGCAAAGAAGCGCTCCCCAAGGGTAATGCGGTGCTCTTCGTGCCATCCCTGCTTAAACTCGGCTTTCATGCGAGCCATATCTACATTAGCGGGACATTCGCTCTTGCAGGCTTTGCAGCTGAGGCACAGGTCAAGGGCATCGTTCAGCTCTTCCGACTGAAAGGCTTCTTTGTCCCTCCCTGAAAAAAGCTGGCGGAAAAGGTTCGCACGTCCGCGGGTAGAATCTTTTTCTTCCCGGGTAGCCATATACGAAGGGCACATCGTTCCGCCGCTTTCCGAGAGCTTGCGGCAGACACCAGCCCCGTTACACAGCTCCACGGCGTCGGCAAAACTCTCTTCCTTGCGCCAGTTAAAATGGGTATCTACCTGTGGGCGATGATAGGAGGGGGAGTACCGCAGGTCTGCTTCCATAGGTTTGGGATCGACAATTTTTCCGGGATTAAAGATGTTATTGGGATCCCAGATCTGCTTCACCTTTTTTAGGAGAGGCATCATGTCTGATCCGAGTACCTTTTCGATATACGGAGCACGGGCACGTCCGTCTCCGTGCTCACCGGAAAGGGAGCCGCGATACCTCCGCACCAGGTCGGCTATTTCTTCGGCCATGGTTTTCATTTTTTCAATCTCTTCCGGTTCCTGTAGGTTGATGACGGGGCGCAGGTGCAGCTCACCTACGGAGGCATGGGCATAGAAGACGCAGTCGCTGTTATGTTTATCCAGTATTCTCTGGAAATCATCTATATAATCGGGCAGGTCGGCAACGCGAACGGCCGTATCCTCACTAAAAGTGGGCGTGCGTCCTTTGGAACCAAGTCCCATAAGCAGGCCCAGACCCGCTTTACGGAGATTCCAAACTCGCTCAATTTTATCATTCTCTGTAATAATGGGAGCGGTATCGCTGTGACCACTTTTGTCCAGACGATCGGCCAGATTCCGTGCTTTTTGCTCCAGTATTTTTCTGTTATTGCCTTCAAACTGAATGATGAGAATACCTTTCGGATTTCCCTCCAGAAAAAAGCGGTTGTTTCGCTGCTCAATATTCCCTTTGGTGGCATCTAAAATAATATCATCCACCAGTTCTACCGCAGCTGGTTCCATTTTGACGGCTTCAACGGTAGCTTCCATAGCCTTCCGGATAGAGGGAAAATGGGGTACCACCATTACCCGCTCGGAGTCTTTAGGCAATAGATTCAATTTTGCCCGGGTTGTCATGGCCAGCGTGCCCTCACTGCCGCAGAGTAACTCTGCCAGGTTGAACTTTCTCCCATCGGGATTAAAAGGCTGCATCTCACAGAGCCTGTCCAGCGCGTAGCCGGTATTGCGGCGGATAATTTCGGGATGGGGATAGTTATCCAGGATGGCTTCCCGGTGATTGCGAATAAGCTCCACCATCTCTCGATAGATCTTCCCTTCGAGGGAGTCTAGCTTCATCTTGGCGGATAGTTCTTCTTCAGTAAGAGCTTTGAATCGGACTTGGGAGCCGTCGCTTAAAACAGTCTCCAGCTCCAGCAGGTGTTCCCGGGTTGTTTGATGTTTAATAGAAAAAATTCCGCAGGAATTATTGCCGATCATCCCGCCGATCATGCAGCGGTTGGTGGTTGCGGTATCGGGACCAAAGAGTAAATCGTGTTTTCCCGCTTCTCTGTTGAGGGTATCACGAATGACGCCGGGTTGAACATCCGCAGTTTTTTTTTGCGGGTCAATATCCAAGATTTTATTCATATTGCGCCCGACATCCATAATGATACCCCCCCCGGTGGTCTGTCCCGCCAGACTGGTACCAGCCCCCCGGGCCGTTATAGATTGGTTATGCTTGTTGGCGTAATGTACCAGTGAAATAATCTCCTCGGGGGATATTGGAAAAGCCACCCCTTCGGGCAGCTCCTCGTAGCTGGAGGCATCATTTGCATAGAGCCGACGGGTTTGAAAATCGGTATGAATGTTAACTCGCGAAGACTTTGATTCGGTATCCATAAAGGAAAGATATACTAATATTTAGCTGCCTTTGCAAGATGGAAAGCAGGAAGTTGAGTATAATCAGACAACGACTGCGTTTCTAATAATTATTCTGGAATATTAGAAAACAGTATTTATCCGATAAGGGCTACATAAAGGCCTTCTCTGCACGTTTGACGATTTCATCACCGATGGCCAGTCCCGCCGTAGCCGCCGGACTTGGCGCATTGAGTACATGTATCTCGTTGGCGGTTACTTCAAACTGGAAGTCATTCAGGATTTCGCCATTGGGTTTTAGAGCCATGGCACGTACACCTGAAGGAGATTTTTTTAGATGCTGGAGACGTATCGCAGGAATCAAATCCTGCAAATTTTCTACAAACGCTTTCTTGGAAAAAGATCGATACCATTCTTCGAGCCCCATTTTCCAATATTTTCGCGCCAGATTGTAGAATCCTGGAAAATTGAGTGTTTCGATAGTTTCTTCAAGATCAAACGAAAGTTTATCGTATCCCTCGCGTTTGAAAGCAAAAACCGCATTGGGACCGCACTCAATCGCGCCCCGCACCATCTTGGTGAAGTGTACGCCCAGAAATGGGAAGGCCGGATTAGGCATGGGATAAATAAGTCCGTTTACGAAGTGTTCAACTTCTGGTTTTAGTTCGAAGTATTCTCCCCGAAAAGGTACAATTTGCAGATCCGGTACAACCCCTGCCGACTCTGCCACATGGTCGCTGTACAGGCCGGCGCAGTTAATCAGGTATTTGCTATGGAAGGCTTCCTTTTGGGTATAAACGTCAATATTAGTTTCCTGAGTCTTTACTTTTTGAACCTCCTGTCCGCATAAAACGGTATGTCCATGGTCTTCAATCAGCGAACGAAGTGTTTGGCAAACCCCCACATAATCTACGATACCCGAACAGGGTACGTGAATAGCTTTAACACCGCTGACGTAGGGTTCAATTTCTGATATTTCCGGGGGATCAATTAATGAAATGCCTTCAATCCCATTAATCTGTCCGGTGGCAAAAATATTTTTGAGCCGTGGAATATCTTCTTCCTCTGTAGCTACGATCACTTTGCCGCATATTTCATGATCTACATCATATTCCTGGCAAAAGTCAACGAGTTGATGGCGCCCTTCCACACAGTTTTTGGCGCGATAGCTGTTGGGTTTATAGTAGATGCCCGAGTGAATAACTCCGGAATTATTACCCGTCTGATGCGCAGCCACCTTGTCTTCTTTTTCAAGTACGAGGATACTGACATCCGGATAGGCCAGTAAAAGCTTATACGCCGTTGAGAGCCCTACAATGCCGGCGCCCACAATAATAAAATCGTGCTGTGTCATAGAGTAGTTATTTTTTTATCCCTAATAATGAGCCGCTAAGATACAAAAACGAGCGCCGGTGGTAAATAAAAAAGTAAAGGATCATAACGTCATGGCTTTTGCTGTAAATTGATTATTTTAAGCCATTAGATTTAAACAGGGCTTTGGTGTATAAATCACCGCTAACAATTTTAAAATAAGTTTTTTCATGATTAGGAATTCAATAAACGGAATAATTTGTGCTCTCCTCCTTGCTTTTGCTGTAGGCTGCGGAGGCTCAGGATCTGAGCAGACTGAGCAAAAAGAACAGGTTCCCGAACCAACAACCGATGCTGGGTATGTGGAACAGGCAACTTTTGTTTCACTGGAGGGAGATACGTTAAGTGTTGATCAATTCGAAGGGAAAGTGGTAATGATTGATTTCTGGGAAACGTGGTGCAAGCCATGTCTGGCCAGTTTTCCTACGATGCAAAAGCTGGTAGAAGAATATCCGGATGATTTTGTGGTATTGGCTGTAACACCCGGTTTCACAGATACAAAAAAAGATGCTCAGGCATTTGCCGAAGAAAATGATTATACCTTTCAATATGCGATGGATACCAATAAGCTGCATCGAAAATTGGGGGTTCAGGGCATTCCTTTTAAAGTATATGTGGATGCGGACGGCAATTTCATCAAGAAGTCCATGGGAAGTGCCGGTCCTGATGAGGATTATAGAATATTGAAAGAGATTATCGAAGAGCATAAAGATTCGTAAATCGCAAAGGAATCTATTTATGCAGCCGTTTGTTGAGTAGCGGTAGGAAATGTTGTATTTTAAAGAGCTTACATAAAATTGAAAAAAGGAATTTATTTATGGCACAGAAGGTAAAAGAAAAACTACCCTACAAGGTAAAAGATATTGGATTGGCTGAATATGGCCGAAAGGAAATACGTCTGGCTGAAGCAGAGATGCCGGGACTGATAGCGCTGCGTGAAGAGTATGCTGATGAGCAGCCCCTGGAAGGAGCACGAATTGCAGGTTGCTTGCACATGACTATACAAACAGCCGTGTTAATTGAAACTCTGATAGAGTTGGGAGCCGAAGTACAGTGGTCTTCCTGCAACATTTTTTCAACGCAGGATCACGCTGCAGCTGCTATTGCAGATGAGGGTATTCCGGTTTATGCATGGAAAGGAATGAACGAAGAAGAGTTTTGGTGGGCCATCGAACAGACATTGTTTTTTGAAGATGGGGAGCCGCTGAATATGATTTTGGATGACGGCGGAGATCTTACCAAGCTGGTTCACGAAGAATATCCGGAGTTGCTTGACGGTATCAACGGAATTTCTGAGGAAACAACAACCGGGGTGAATCGCCTCTACAAGATGGCGAAAAATGGTACCCTGGGTGCACCCGCAATTAATGTGAACGACTCGGTTACTAAATCCAAGTTTGATAATAAATATGGTTGCCGTGAGTCGTGTGTAGATGCGGTTAAACGGGCCACTGATATTATGCTGGCCGGTAAAGTAGCAGTAGTAGCTGGTTTCGGTGATGTTGGAAAAGGTTCTGCCGCTTCCCTGAGAGGAGCAGGAGCGCGCGTCATTGTTACGGAAATCGATCCTATTTGTGCATTGCAGGCCGCAATGGAAGGATATGAAGTGATGAAGATGGACGATGCGGTTAAGGAAGCCGATATCGTGGTTACGGCTACCGGTAATAAGGATATTATTACGGAGCGCCATTTCAAGAACATGAAGGACAAGACCATCGTCGGAAATATCGGTCATTTTGATAATGAGATTGATGTTGCGTGGCTCAAGGAGAATTCCGAGCGCGATAATATTAAGCCACAGGTTGACCTGTTTAAGCTTGATGACAATGGAAAAGAGATTATCCTCCTTTCCGAAGGTCGTCTAATGAACCTGGGTAATGCAACGGGACATCCCTCTTTTGTGATGTCAAACAGCTTTACCAATCAAACCTTGGCCCAGATTGCACTCTGGAATCGTCCGGAAGATTTTGATTTGGAGGTAAGTGTATTACCTAAAGATCTGGATGAGAAAGTAGCACGTCTGCACCTGAAGAAGATCGGTGTTGAGCTGGAAGAACTTACCGAGGATCAGGCCGAATATATTGATGTCCCCAAAGAGGGGCCGTACAAGCCTGACCATTATCGTTATTAATTTTCGGTAGTAGTTTGTAATTTTGGCCTCATTCATTTCGCGATGGATGAGGCCATTTTTTATGTGATCCTTCCTGAAATCAGGATGGGATACTTTGTTAGTTATCTGGATTTTCTCTTGCTTGTTGGGGGATCAAAAGAAGGTCGGCCGCAAGGATCTGCATTGCCAAAAATGAATTTTCAATAATTTAATATTTAGGAAATATGTCTGCTAATAAAAAAGAAATAAGTATTACGGTAGAACTCGACGACAATAATATTCCCGAAAAAATTGACTGGAATGCTACGGATAAAGAGGGAGAAGGGATTGCTAACTGTAAAGCTATGCTCTTATCGATGTGGGATCCTGAACAGAAAGACACATTGCGATTGGATCTGTGGACCAAGGAAATGACGAAAGATGAGATGAAGATCTTTTTTCATCAGACGCTGGTAACTATGGCGGATACGCTGGAGAACTCGACCGAAGAAGAGGGTATGGCGGAAGATATGCGGGATTTTACTTCGTACTTTGCCGACAAGATGGAAATTGTGGAGTGACCATTCTGCAGCGAACAGTGTCAGTTGTTCGGTACAGTAGGTAGGAATCAGGTTGTGGAAACAAGAAGGAGTGGAAAGTTTCAAGTGTTAAGCTAGTTAGGAAGGTTAAAAGTTGGGGTTTAACCTTTAACTTTCCAACCTTAAACATTTAAACCTCGACCTGTTAACTGTACAAAATAGAGCCAAAAGTCACCGCACTTTTACGTTCTCGTTCATCCCATAAATCGTAGTCTAAAATTTTTCCTTTTAAGCCGGGCATAATATTCAGAAATGTGTAGAGGGGAGGGAATCCGCAAATCCGGTAAGGATCGGTCTCCTCCTTCATTAACTTGAGAAGCAAGTCCCTTCTGTTTTGTGAGCCATACTCTAAAAATTGTCGATCAAAGTGTTCAACCTCGTTGAAAAGGTCAGATGCGGCAGTGGAATCACCGAACTTCTTTCCGAAGTGAGCCAGGTCGCCGCTGATCAGGAAAAAGGTATCCGGATCTCCGGAAAAGTTATTGTCCATCAACTGGGAAAAATCCTTTAGTTGCTCACCCAAATGCCCGTCTTCCATGTAATACAACTCATCTAGGTTTCGTACTAAAAAGGGAATAATTTGAAAGTCATGATCCCATAAATAGCTTAGGAAAAGCAAGTGTAGTTCAATACTGTGCTCGGTGCGATGAGCCCGGTCATGGGTTGTAATACCGCAATCACTATCCAATAGTTGTTGGATAGATTCCTGGTCACGGCGGATCGTACCTAAGGGCAGTTCAAAATCCTTGTTGACCAGGATAAAAGGGCGCTCCTGGTAGGTATCCGGATATAAGCCGGCATAGTGCGAGGTGGCTATCATAACCACTCGTTTCGGTTTTAGGTTCCGAATAGGAGCAAAAGCCTTAATATAACTATCCAGTGCTATGCGGGGATCAATATGGGGGGCATAGAGCGCTTTCGCCGATGTATTTGTTTCTTCAGAGTCGTGCTTGTCGAAGGAGTTGCCCAGAAAGCCCTTTAACTCATTAGGATCAGCGGGATAAGAATTGCCGGCTGTATTGGAGGTATGTATGGTGGATTGTTCATATTGGCTTTCAACCTTTCGGGCATATGACTGGTAATAACCGGAGGATAACAGGCGGTTTTTGTCCAGGAATTGGACGAATTCCTTGAGCTGTTGAACCGAGACTTCATCTCCGAAGTAGGGCTTCAGGTCATTGATGCTTTTCCGGCCGTCTATCAGTGATAGTAGTGTTTCTGTTTCCCGATGCAGGGCAAAGTCGGAAGGAACGTATCCCCGGCTGTCATGGAAATAGAGGTATGAGCTCCCGTTATTTTGTACGGGAATAACCTGGATATCACGACGTAGTTGTGGAATCGGATCCGTTAAGGAGTCAAAAAGATCGTTCGTTTTCATTCCTGATGCTTTGTTTATGTTCTCATTTCCTGGCATTCACAACGTATTCCATATTTCTCGCATAGCGGGTGGTCAGGAGGAGTAGAAATGCGTGCTTTACAGGCATTACGTCCATGATGAATAATCAAATGGGATAGGTTTGTCCAGTGTTCGCGGGGAAATAGGGCCATAAGATCGCGTTCTATCTTGTCGGTATTTTTTTCGTGTTCGGTAAGTCCGTAGCGATTGGCAAATCGTCTTACATGGGTATCCACTACCACGCCGTTATTGATGTTAAAGGCGTTGCCGAGCACTACGTTAGCTGTTTTTCGGGCTACACCGTACAGATCCAGTAATGCATCCATATCCTGTGGTACTTCGCCATTGTGTTTTTCGACGATAGCCTGAGAAGACTGTTTCAATGCTTTTGCCTTATTGCGATAAAAACCGGTAGAGCGCACCAGTTCTTCCAACTCCTGGATAGGGGCTTCAGCCATCGCTTCCGGGGTGGGATAAGTTTTAAAAAGCTCCGGGGTTACCTTATTGACCCGGACATCCGTGCACTGTGCACTCAAGATGGTAGCACAGAGTAATTCAAACGGATTACGATAATCGAGTGCGCAATGGGGATTGGGATAGTGTTCATAAAGGGCATTCAGGATTTTTTGAGCGTGCGCTTTTTGCTCTTCTGTTTTTTCCGGTAGTTTTTGCAGGTCTTCGTATTGTTTGGTTTTGGCCATTGCCGCTGTTAGATAAAACGTTAAAAACTAAATAATGTAAACAAATAGACAGTAAATAAAGGTAGATTTAGGCAGAAAAATTCCCCTACCTTAAGCCTGATTAAAATAAACGAAAACTATCATAATGTCTCTACCAAAAGATCAGGCTAAAAAGATTGTCTCATCCCCTTACGCCTGGGTGGTATTAGGGGTATTAACGCTCATTTATATTTCCAGTTTTGTTGACCGGCAGATTATAGCAGTTCTTGCTCCACAAATACAGGACGAGCTTGTGCTCAGTAATTTCCAGGTGGGATTATTGTACGGTACGGCCTTTTCGTTTATTTATGCCATCTGTGGTATCCCGATGGGTCGTTTGGCTGATATTTATTCACGGAAGCTTATGATCATATCAGGATTGGTAGTGTGGAGTCTTATGACGGTTATCAGCGGATTTGCAAGTTCACTTACTTTTTTAATAGTGGCTCGTTTTTTTGTGGGTATCAGCGAGTCGGCATTAAGTCCGGCAGTGTACTCGCTGCTTTCCGATTATTTTAGGCCCGAACAGCGAGGGACCGTCTTTTCCATTTACGCGGCGGGAATATTCATCGGTATCGGAGTTTCGTTTTTAGCAGGTGGATCTGTTGCTCAGGCCTACGACTGGCGTACTTCCTTATGGGTTGTCGGTGTACCCGGATTGTTGATCGCGGTCATCGCCTGGCTGGTTATTCGGGAATTACCACGGGGTATCACCCAAGACAACGAGCGATATGAAGCGGTCAGTAGTTTCAGGGAAGTCGTTACTTATATTCTTAGGAAAAAAACGGTTCGATATCATTTTTTGGGATTTTCATTTTTGGCCTTTATCGGCTACACCATTCTTGGTTTTATTGGAATTGTACTTACGGATATTCATAATGCCGGGGCCTTGGTCCCCCAATATGGCTGGTTTATGATGGCTACGGGCCTTAGTGTGATGGCATCAGGCTGGGTAGCCGATAGGCTGGCAACCCGGTGGGGTGGGGGGCACCGTTTCATTATGGGAGCGGTAGCGGGACTGGTGTGTTTACCTCTGTATTACTTTGGTCTTTTTGCTGAAACGGCAATAACTGCTCTTCTACTTATTGGCTTTGCCAATATAATCTCTTCGTCGTATAACGGAGTAGCAGCGGCCATTATACAGTATTTGGTAAAGCCGAATATGCGTGCCTTGGCCGGGGGATTGTATTTGTTTGTAATTAGTGTAGTTGGATTCGGTATCGGTCCTCCACTTACAGGTTGGCTTATGGATACCTTTTTTATTGGTCCTTATGGTCCTGCCAAGGCATTGATGCTGGTTTTTACTTGTTCTGGCGTGCTGGGGAGCCTCTGTTTTTGGAGGGCAATGAAAAGCTATGATCAGGATACTGAAGTTGGGTAGGTATTTAGGGGCTGGATAAGATGTGGGATACAGGTTTCGGATGCTGAATTTCCGATTCTTGATATTAGATGTCTGGCAATAGTTCTTGTATACCAGCTTCAGTTGCACATTTATGAGAGTTTTTCCACTCTATTGCAGTATATCTAAGTAGAATATCGTCCCAAACGGTACCCAAGCATAGGGTCAGGCCGCCTTGCCGATCCAGTAACCGTAGCACCGTAACGACACCCCTATGGTCGGAACTGTGCCTTATCATGAGAACGGCCCTATCACCTGGAGTTAGTACCCCTAACACTGGGAGCCAGTGTCGTTAACACCAGGAGTTAGTGATACTAATACTGGGAGTCATTGGCGCTAACATTAGCAGTTAGTGTTACTGACACCAAGAGTCGGCGCCACTATCATTAGGAGTTAGTGCTATTCCTACTGTTGGGAACTGGGTGAGGCTACTAATCAGGAGATGTAATACAAACCCATTAGATGGAATTGTCATTACCGGTTATAGGCCTGGGATTAATATAAAGACAGGTCTATAGACCAAATAGATTATTAAATGGTGTAGATATATTTCAGGAAATATCGCAAAGTGGACATAGCAGGCAAAAAAAACTGCATCCGTTTATTCAGTCAGTTGAAAAGCACCAAAGCAAAGGCTAATTAATCAAATTGCATGTTGCTTCCTGAAGCCTGTTTTCTTTAATAGTACTTTTTATAAATTACTCAGCGCCTGTGAGAGGTCCTGCAGGGTTTCTTTGGCGTCCCCAAAGAACATCTGGTTAGACTCTTCATAAAAGAGGGCGTTATCAATACCGGCAAAACCGGGACTCAGACTCCGCTTAAAGACAATAGTGCGTTCCGCTTCGTCTACGTTTAAGATCGGCATACCGTAAATAGGACTACCCTGTGTAGTTTTTGCAGCAGGATTGACAACGTCGTTGGCCCCGATAATAAGTACGACATCGGTAGACTTAAATTCAGGATTAATCTGTTCCATATCATAAAGCTGATCGTAAGGTACATCAGCCTCGGCCAGCAATACGTTCATATGTCCGGGCATACGTCCCGCCACCGGATGAATGCCATATTTCACTTCCACGCCTTTCTTTTCAAGCTTGTCAACCACTTCCTTCAGTACGTGTTGTGCCTGGGCAACTGCCAATCCGTAACCAGGTGTAATAACTACCTTGTCGGCATAAGCACATTGAATGGCTACATCCTGGGCAGTCGTTTCGTGAACAGTTTTATCGGTATCTGCGGCGGGTCCGCTACCACTGTCTCCGTTATCACCGCCGAAAGCACCAAAGAGTACATTGCCCAGCGTTCGATTCATGGCCTTACACATGATGTTGGTAAGGATAAGTCCCGCAGCTCCTACTAATGCACCACTGATAATCAGGAGGTTGTTATTAATGACAAATCCGGCCATGGAGGCAGCAAGACCTGAGTAAGAGTTGAGCAGCGAAATGACGACCGGCATATCAGCTCCGCCAATGGGTAGTACGGTAAGCACACCCAGAACAAGGGCAATCCCGAAGATAATCCAGAAGACGAGCTGACTGGCAGGATCAAAAGTTAGCCATCCGACCAGCGCAAGTCCCACTATGGTAATGAATGCATTGAAAATATTTTGTGCCGGAAAGGTAATGGGATTACCGCTGATAAATCCTTTAAGCTTTCCAAAAGCCACAAAGCTGCCGGTAAAGGTGATGGAACCAATCAGAATACTGAGCCCAATAGTGGCAATCTCTTGTCCGGCAAAAAGTTCCGGGGCGGTGCGACGAAATTCACCCCAGGCGACTAATGCGGAGGCCCCACCACCAAAACCATTAAAAATAGCGACCATTTCCGGCATGGCGGTCATTTCTACTTTCTTGGCTGCAAAGGCACCAATGGCACTACCGATTACAATACCGGCAATGATATATTCATAACTGATTATTTGCTGGTCAAATAGAGTGACTACGAGACCAATTAACATGCCTAGGGCAGCAAGCTGATTACCGGAACGGGCTGTGTCCGGAGATCCGAGCCTTTTAATCCCGACAATAAAAATGCCGGTTGCTACAAGATATACAAGTTGAATAATATCAGGCAGTATGGCCTGAATACCAGAAGGTAAAAACTCACTCATTGGAACGATCTTTTTTCTTAAACATTTCGAGCATGCGGTCGGTTACCATAAATCCCCCGACAACATTAATTGTTGCGAAAACGATAGCACAAAATCCGATTAATTGGGCTACTTGACTGTCCACTTGTCCCGCTACGACTACCGCACCGATAATGGTTATGCCGGAGATGGCATTTGCTCCCGACATTAGTGGAGTGTGTAGCGTGGGTGGCACTTTGGATATAAGTTCAAAGCCTATAAAGGAGGCTAAGACAAAAATAAATAGGTTAAATATGAGTCCCGACATGGTGTTTATTAATTAGGAATTATGAATTAAAAATTAGGCATTAAAAGCTTTCGCTTATCCCATTCCTAATTCATCATTATTAATTCTTAATTTTCTTTTAGCATAGGGCTTATGATGTCCCCTTCATGCGTAATGGTAGTATTGAGCGTAATTTCATCTTCGAAATCGAAGTGCGGTTTCCCTTCTTCATCCAGCAGGTGGTTTAGTAATCCCCACATGTTTTTGGAATAAAGCTGACTGGCATGATAGGCTAACATACTGGTTATATTGATCGGGCCAATGACCTTAACTTCATTCTCAATAACGGTTTCACCCGCTTCTGTCAGTTCGCAGTTCCCTCCATTTTCTGCCGCCAGGTCCACAATAACAGCGCCTGCATGCATATCATTAACCATTTCTTTGGTCACCAATAGCGGAGCCGGCTTCCCGGGTATGAGTGCTGTTGTTATAATAATATCCGATTTCTTGGCGTGTTCATGAATAACCTGCCGCTGCCTTTCCTGTTCATCTTCGGCCAGTTCTTTGGCATACCCGCCTTCTGTTTCCGATTCGTCATCCAGATCGGGTACTTCTACAAAAGTTGCACCCAAGCTTTCGACCTGTTCCTTTACGGCCGGACGTATATCAAAAGCTTCTACCACGGCACCCAGTCGCTTAGCGGTAGCGATGGCCTGCAGGCCTGCTACTCCGGCACCCAATACCAGAACTTTAGCGGGGGCGATGGTTCCGGCTGCGGTCATCATCATGGGCAGATAGCGATCCAGTTCGTTGGCTCCAATAAGAGCCGATTTATAGCCGGCAATAGAGCTCATAGAAGAGAGCGCATCCATGTTTTGTGCGCGAGAAATGCGTGGGATTGCGTCCATACCCAAGGCAGTAATGCTCTTGGATTTTAGCAATTCAACGGTCTCTTCATTCTGAAGTGCCCATAAAAAGCAGATAAGAATCGTGCCTTCGGAAAGCGTTTCCAGGTCTTCAGAGGGAGGAGTTTGAATGCTGATTAGAATATCAGCAGACTTGAGTAATTCGGATCGATCATCCTGAATTGTTGCCCCTGATTCAATATAGGCATCATCAAGATAATTAGAGGCAAGTCCCGCCTCTTTCTCCACCACTACATCCAGTCCCAGATCTGTGAGTTTCTTTACTGTTTCGGGAATAAGCGCTACCCGATTTTCATGTTCCGCTGTTTCTTTGGGAATTGCAACAGTCACAATCAATAAATAAGCAGTTAAAAGTTAACGGCCATAACTTATGTAAAAGATTTACTTTTGCAAATACTTTTTAAAAGATCATATGGGATTATCTTTCCCGGCCTGAATTCCACAGTAAAAGGGTGAGAGTTGCATTCGGGATCTATAAATATTACTAATTCAATAGACTCTATATGCTCTATAAAAAATATCGACTCAATTCTTACGACTAATTTTTGTATTATTAGATGAATTTTGAAGAAGATAACTTTGACGACTGATGGAAGATATTGCAGGAAAAACATTTGACGTAGTGATTGTAGGAAGCGGTCCGGCCGGATTAACGGCAGCACTTTATGCGGCACGGGCCGATTTGAATCCAATTGTATTTGAAGGGCCGGAGCCCGGTGGGCAGCTCATGCAGACCACGGATGTGGAAAACTATCCCGGATACCCGGAAGGCGTGATGGGGCCTAAAATGATGCAGGATTTCCGGGAGCAGGCACAGCGTTTCGGGGCTGATACCCGCTATGGAATGGTAACTAATATCGATTTTGATGAACGACCTTATGCCATGACGATTGATGAAGAAGTCCAAATACAAGCTAAGGCTATCATCGTTTCTACCGGTGCTTCGGCCAAATGGCTGGGACTGGACAGTGAGCAACGCCTGAGAGGAAAAGGTGTTTCAGCCTGTGCTACCTGTGACGGAGCCTTTTTTCGGGATGAACATGTGATTGTCGTCGGAGGCGGTGATACGGCCATGGAAGAGGCTACATTCCTAACCAAGTTTGCCAGCAAGGTAACGGTACTTCATCGCCGCCAGGAACTGCGCGCATCCAAAGCGATGCAGACCCGCGCTTTTAATGATAAAAAAATAGAGTTCATGTGGGATACTGAGCTTGAAGAAGTATTGGGTGAGGAGGCTGTAAATGGCGTAAAAGTTATTAATAATGAAACGCAGGAAACTACCATCCTCGATGATGTTACGGGCGTATTTATTGCTATCGGGCATAAACCCAATACAGATCTGTTTAAAGGGGTTGTGAAGATGGATGATGTCGGATATATCCAGACTGAAGGACAGTCAACAAAAACAGGCATGCCGGGTATTTTTGCCTGTGGGGATGCAATGGATGCGGTATATCGACAAGCAGTGACGGCCGCGGGAACCGGATGTAAGGCTGCCTTGGATGCCGAACGGTACCTGGCAGAGGCAGAAGTAAGCGAGGAAGCTGTAGCCGAGCAACACTGGAAATGATTTCAGTGAACAGTGATCAGTTACCAGATAACAGCACAAAATGTTGTTCACTGTTTACTGGTCACTGTTACTTTTTCCTACGGTCTTATCTGTTCTTTCTTCCGTAGTTGAATTTTCTTCCATTTCGGGAGTTCCTGTTTCGTCTTCCCCTTCCTCCTCTTCTTCATCCTGAATTTCAATATATTCGGCTTCCACTTCGTATTCATCCGTTGATTCAGTTTCATCTTCGGGATAGCGTTCTACTATGATCTTTATATCATTCATCAACAGGGCGAACATGCTGATGGCCGAAACAATAGGGGCGATAATGGTGATTAAGGCGCTCCCGGCAAGTCCAACCGTTAATTGCGACTGAAACAATACCTTCCCATTTTTATCCTTAATGAGCACGCGTCGGGCATTTCCTTCCCTGATCAGTCGCTTTACCTGGGCGATAATCTCAGATATTGTTCCCTGTATTTCCTCATTTATGGTTTTTCTAGAGCTTGAGTCTTTCATAAAAATAGTACCTTTTTAAATTTTTTTGTAAGGAATAACCTCCTTAGAGGACTTACTTAATACGAAAATATATTGGTAAAGATTCATAAAACGTGCTAATCGGTCTGAGCGTTTGACTGGGATCCATTTAAATAATCTTCGGTTTCCTGGTAAGATAACACTACTACAGATTGGCCATAAAAAAATCATTGGAGGAGTTCCTATGCTATCAAGAGTATATTGTGCCTCAACTATTGGGGTGGATGCCAGGTTAATTGAAGTAGAAGTCAATAGAACGGGAGGGATGCCCAAATATTTTTTGGTGGGTTTGCCGGATCGGGCGGTGAGCGAGTCAAGTGATCGCATTGAGGCCGCACTAAAAAATTCGGGTGCGAGTTTTCCCGGGGGACGGATAACCGTGAATTTGGCCCCGGCTGATCTTCCCAAGGAAGGCAGTGCTTTTGATTTGCCTATCGCCTTAACCCTGCTGCATGTATCCGGACAAATTGAGACGGACCGTCTTGAGCAGACATTGGTTTTGGGGGAGCTGGCACTGGATGGCAAGCTGCGTCCCATTAAGGGCGTACTCCCTATGGCGGTTCAGGCCCGCAAAAAAGGTCTCAAGCATATGGTAGTTCCTTCCGAAAACGGTCCTGAGGCAGCGGTCGTAGATGGAATAAATGTTCATGCTTTTGAGTACCTGTCCGATGTAATGGAATGGTTGAGAGGCGAGGGAAGCCATCATCCGCTGGATGTGGATGTTAAGGCAATGTTCAGCCGCAATGGAGAGCAGGAAATACTGGACTTCAGCGATGTGAGGGGACAAGAAAACGTTAAGCGGGCATTGGAGGTATCGGCCGCTGGGGGGCATAATGTGATCCTGTTATATACGGTTCATATAAGCTGTAAACGGCATTTTAGGGGTGTTTTTACTTCTTCCTTACTACTGATTTTCTGTGTTTATGGAATTTGGATAGCTCTATCTCCTTGGACGATATTGAATGTTATCAAATAATCTAAATTAAAGAGGTAATAAAATGACTACCACAAAAACAGCAGAAAAAGAAACAGAATACGTAGAAAACCATACTTTGCCCCCATCAAAACGGCTGACTTTAGATGAGGTGAAATGCACAGAAATTATGGGAATAGAGTTACCTTTACCCGCCCGGGATGTACTTGATAGAATTAGTCCTCATCGCGGCTTTATCTACCCAGGTGCTACACTCCAATTTGAGACAAAAAGAGAGCGTTCTATATGGAAGTATAGTTTCACCAAGGTACCCGGTGGGTGGTCAAGGTGCAGGTCAGTTAAAGAGAGGGAAGATAGCAGGGCGAGGACGGTATCCCAAGACAAGAGGTTTGCCTTGAAAGTTGATGGTTACAGAACACTTACTGAAGCCGTAAGTGCTACAATGGAGAGCTGGCCAGTGGCTTGCAACTGATTCAGGTGCCCGGCCTGCTCAAGTAGTGGGTCGGGCAAATTAATTGATCGCAAAATTTCAAAATTTAAACTTCTTTAATATTAAATATTATGTCATTCATCGCGACTTGCTTTTTATTTTCATCAAGAAGCCTTACAAAATATTGCCCTTCTTCTTGAATTGTAATATTTATAGTTACTCGTAATCGAAATCTTTTGTGATTTTCTTCAAACCTTACGGGCAAATCTTCTCGAATTATTTTAGCATCACCTTGTGGATTTTCAAGCTGTAAAACAAATTCTTTATCTAAAACTCCTTTGCCATCACTTTCCTCTCGTGTGAAATTTGCAATAGCTTGAATACTAAAATTGATTTCAGGTGGAGTAAAGCTATCTTCGTTTTCACTTTCTTCTTTTTCAGCTGTTATTTCCTCTACAATATCGAATAGGCTAAGTGAACCAGTACTTGCATCAATAGAAGACGATCTACAAAGTATTAAAAAATCTACTCTCATAACTTATAATTAAATCTTTTATAAATTTAGCTTTCAGCAATTTTCATCTTACTTCTTTCTTGAGTAAAGTCCTCAGTACTTATCTTAAGGGCTAAACCTTCACTTTGACCAAGATCTGAGCCTACACTAAATATTCCGCTTTCTCCAATCAAGTATTCCTTTTCACTAATTAAATTGGCTTGGTTTTCTATTTTTTTATTTAATTCTTCAATTGTAAGATTTAGTGCATCATAAAGTAACGACTCATTGTCAATCATTTTACAAACACGAATAAGTTCTTTCTTAACTGATACTGATTTAGATTTGGAAAATACCGCTAAATAAGCTAAAAAAGTACCTACAAAAGTATAACTATGTTCTTTATCAATAAAGTTTTTGAACTTTGTTAAAACTAATTCAATTAGTGTTGGGTCACTTTCAATTGATTTGAAAACTTTTTTCAATTTAGGGTTATCAATTGCTCTGTAATACATATCAATTGCAGTATTTCCCAGCATTATATCTGCAGCTATCTCACGGCTTTCTATAAAATCAATATCTTGCTGTAACATATTTTTAATGGTTTGTTTTAAGATATCTATAAAATTTTATGCTATCATAGTTGTAGGGATTGCTATTGATACCATGTATATATTCTCCAAAAGCTCCCCATTTAGAGAGAACTTTAATCCCTTTTGATTGCTTATTACTTACTTCTTTAACTTTACAACCTTCTATATTACAAATTATTCCCGTATGTATATTTCTATTCGAACCATTTCTTTTTTTATAATAAGCGATTATATCTCCAATTCTTAGTATTTCATCGCCTTTTAATTCTTGATATCCTTCATTATCAATTACTCTTTGTGGTTCTGTAAACCATCCTCTTCGATTTGCTAAAGTTAAGCCATGACAATTATAACAAACGGTAGGAAGATTTTTTCTAATTGCCTCATTATCATAAATACTCCTTTGAATCCTATCATCCTCAATTATATTTTTGTATTCAGATGAACCATCCGGAACCGTATAACTTTTAATTTTATAAATTTGTTCCTTTAATCCACAATCTAATACTAACTCAAATGATGAAGTTGGAACTTTTTTAGACTTATACCACGATATATTCATTAAGCTTCAACAACTGTTTAATTTACACTCTTCTCCGTAAAGGTATTTTTTTAAGCTGTTAGAACATAATCATCTTAGTTTAGTAATAAAAGTAGTGACTTCCTCAATAATAATAAACTATCAGATAGTTCGGTAATATTCTTAATCAAATCATCCGTTCTTAGAATTAGTCTGATGAGTACAAGTAATTTATCTTGGATTAATACCCAACAACCACATCACTAATATGATTAAGCCATAGACAAGAAAATAAGCGAGGCCTATTTTCCACCAATTTTTAAAATTTTCTGGATCTGCCATAGTAAATAATAGGGCCAGCCCTTTAGCGACTGACCCCGACACATTATGAGTTCACATAAGTAAGTACCTTTTAGGAGCCAATCCTTACAAATTATTTTCAATTTTCTCTTAGCATCAGTACAATAGTTCAAAGAGGAAATGAAGTTTAATAACAGATTATGAAACCAAGTGATATAAAGTGGCTATTTAAAAAGAAGCCTAAATGCGTTGATTGTTATTTCCTCACAAAGTTTGAAAGTGATGGTATGGGCGGCGCTATAAATAGAGGAAAAGTAAAAATTCAAGAGCGTAGACAAATTGAAAAGGGTCGAATTGATACCTGGCTAAATCCAAAACTTCATTTAGCATGCTTTCAGGGCGTTTGGAGTGATAATTTCAAAGAGAAAGAAAGACATCGTTTAGAAAAGATTACAAAGGGTCGGCCTGAATGTGACGAAAAAAACCGATTTAAGAAATTTGAACCCGGAGAGCCGGAGGTCGAAAAAGCGTATAAAGAACACCAAAAAGAAATGGAGAGAAAGGAGCCTGTTCCAATGTTTAAAACACCAGGTTATGTATTGACAATAATTATAGGCTTGTTAAGTATTTTTGTCGGCTTATTATCTATACCAAGTATTAGGAATTGGTTTTTTTCACTTTTCAATTAAGTTTTGATAACTATGTCACAAGTAATTGCAATAATCTTTTTTTGTTTTGTCGCTTATGCAATTTACGATGCAATGAAAAGATCAAATGCCACAATAACTGATATACTCACACCTCCAGCCATTGTTGCTGTTATTTGCCTAATCCTTTTTGTACTTGCGGCACTTTATAAATTTCTTTTTGGATACTGAAGTCTCCTTTAAATCAGCCTAAAATACTTCATAGCCTCAACCGCTTCTTGATCATAGTCTCGGCTTAGAGCTTCCACAAGATCCTCCCTTAACTTTGAGGAATACCGTAGGTGGGCCTTAAGTGTTTGCTCCGCTTCTCTGCGGCTCATCTGCCCCTGCCGTACTGCTGACAGATGTTCTACCGCTTGTCGCTTAATTGATATGGGAATAACTGTTTTCATACTGTTAATATAATAATTTTCAGCCCATCCTAAACCAATTAGGCTCATATTTTCGATCTAACGCCCTATCTATGTTTTATCCATTATGTAACATCGTTATTTGGACTTCAGGAGCTCTGCCGTTAGATTTAAGAAAATTAAAATACAGAACACCTTTTTTAAATTTCTTAAAAATGAATAATGCCTTGCCTTTAAAAAGAGCTCGAGTACGTAAGGGACTCACTCAGGAACAGCTTGCATTCGTAGCTGGTATTACCAATGTGACGATATCAAACATTGAAAACGGGCAAGTCAAACCTAATCCCACAACTCGGGAAAAGATTGAGAAGGTTATAGGTTCCGTGGACTGGGAAAGAACATTTGATGAAGGGCAAGTAAAGCGAAGAATTTTAACCAATTAATATTATCAAAATGAAATTACAAATATTCTCAGCAGGAGGACACACTATGAAGAAGCAGAAAGTTGAACCCTTGTATCCATCAGGAATGCAGCTTAATGAAGACGAAGACAAGTTGTACGGGCCCGGTGAAAAAACGCAAGAAGGAGTTCAGGAAGATCAAGAAACTGGTCAGGGCTATATGATGCCCCCTATGCAGGATGATGAGCTGAATGACCAGGATACTCCGTTTATCACCAAACAGCGACCCGTCCAGTCAAATGGTAAAGTGAAACCCTTACCCCCAACCGGAATAAACTTTGAATAATATGCAGAGTACAGCCACACGAAACGATCAAAGTAAACTGAAATCAAAAGCTCCCGCAGATGGTTCCCGTAGATATGATAAAGGAACGTTTCCGGCTTATGATACTGAATATCAAAGACTGGAAAAGCGCTCCGATATCCTAAAGGGGTCCATAAAGAACTTGAAACCGAATCTGATTCAGCTTGAAGGAAACGATGACGGGCGATACAAACAAGGGGGCTCATGGAAAACAGCCCTTATTCCGCTTGCCAAAGAGAATCTTAAGGAGGTGTACAGGGATTTCAAAATATGGCAAAAGCAACAAGTCCGCAGTGGTGAAGCTCTTAAACCTCCTAAGGAATGGCCGGATGAATTGCTAAAAGAACGTTTAAAAGTTGAAGCAAGATTAGACGTCCGCAGGGCTGAAAAGTTTACAGTTGAGAAAGCGATTGAGCAAAATAAACGGGAAGAAAAACGCAAACGCGGACAGCTGAAAAAACAAAGATTGCTCCCACATGGCCCGCTTGGTAAAGGAGTCAACCCTAAAAAAGGTTTTAAGGAAGGTACGGAAGTTGACGGTCAGGTAGTGAAGTATAGCAAAAGTGATGTCCCATATATTGATGAACCCGACTCCCCTTATCACCAGATGCCGATTTTTCACTACAAAAAGATGGTGATACAATGGAGAAAAGAAGTAGGTATTGACAAACAACCTTTTGATCTAAACGGACTGCGGGAGAAACGAGATGAGATTCACCGCAAACGTTGTAAGGAGGCCACTGCCCAAGGGAAAGAACCTCCTACAAAAAAGCTCATTGTAACTCCCGGAAAAATTGCCAAGTGGATAGACAGATTAGAAATTACCAAAGCTGATTGGCCTGAATGGCCAGAAGGAGCTAAATCAATTACAGAATTAGAGCAAAATGAAAGCTCATAATAAGACAGAGCCCCATAGACAGGGCTTCTCCGTCCGGCCTGGGGTTTGACCGGCAGTCGTCCTACCGGGTTTTCCCAGGCCACTTTTTTCATAAACACGAAGGGGAAAGCTTGACCACTTTCTTCCTCCTGCCCGAAAGGGCAAATAATAACGAATATCAGCAGGGGGTAAAGCTCTGCAGGCTTTAAGGAGTTTTCCGATCCGCTCCTTCACCCCCTGCTTTCTTTTTAATTAGGATCGGAGCAAAGGATCGGAATAATGAAAAAAATAAATCCACAAGCGATTAGCAGAAATGCTGAAAAAGAATTACAACAGCGCAAAGGTTCTGACTCATGGCTCAAAGAAGCCATTTCTTTTTTCCGCCGGAGCGGCTGGATTTGGAAAGTGCAGTCAGACTATCAGGAAGATATGGTTTGGGAGTTGTTCGAAAATCTACCACTCGCTAACCGATCTGAAACCCGGTGGGCTTTTTTCCAGCTGGTTGCTTGTGTGCTCCAAAATAAATGGAAAGCTGTTCGTTTGCCCCGTACTGAATCAAAGTACAAAAAGAACCACTACAACAATGTTGGGCCTGTTGTAATTGATATAATGGACACCCTTCACAAACACGGATACATTGGAATGAAAAAAGGATATAAATTTGAGGATGAAAATAATGCCGCCCAGACTCGGGTATGGGCTACTGATAAGCTGTTAGAGACTTGCCCAGTTTCCCCTAAAAATATCGTTGAGGTACCCTATGAGGTTGTGATACTGAAAGGACCTAAGGGCCCAAACGGCAAACGTCCACTGAAGGATTACCGGGATACCCGTTTCACCCGGAAGACCCGCAAGAAGCTTGAACTCATTAATGAAGTTAATACCAATGCTGATGTCTTGTTTTTGAACTACAGAATATATGCCTATGTCCAGCGTCAGTTTGTTGAAAAATGGTCATGGGATGGCAGATTGTACACCAGCGGTTATCGGCATATTCAGGGGCTCGAAGAGGAAGAACGATTACAGCTCTCTATCAATGGTGATCCTGTGGTTGAGGTTGATTACTCCGGCTTACACCCTCGGTTGTTATATACGTGGGAGGGCTGTCAGTACGATGACGACCCTTATACCGCAGTTCACCGGAACCCCTATGTAAGGGCCTTCCTAAAAATTATTCTCCTGTGCATGATCAATAATCCCGGCAAGACAGAAGCAGAAAAAGCGGCGAATGATTGGCTGTGGCAATTCCCCCGGAAAGACAAAGAGACGGGGGAGTACATTTCACCGCACCTTAGCTATGATAAATGGTTTTTACAGCAGAAGCTGAAACGCATAGGTATCACCAAGGCTGGACCGTTGATAGATGAATTTAGTGAAGTACATGAACCGATTGCTCACCATTTATGCACCCCGAAACCTACGGGCTTCAAACTCCGGAACCAAGACAGCAGTATAGCGATTGATGTGCTGTATAATTTTGCCCAAAAAGGGATTCCGTGTATCCCGGTGCATGATAGTTTTTTGATTCAAGATCAGTACAAGGATGAGCTGGTAAAGGTGATGAATACCACCTATAAAAAACATACGAAAGGATACCGCTGTCCAACAAAGGTTAAGTCCTTGGAAGCCAACATATTAGTTTCTAACCTTGTTAGTTAATACATGTATAATGGTAAGAATAATAATATGATTGGTATATATAGTGAGTATTAAGAATGATAGAATAGAGTGAATAGTATAGTTGATAAAAAAAAAGCCTGATTTCACCTGAAACTAAAATAATTTATTATGCCACAACGCTGCCGAGTATGCTCCCACAACAAGACAAAGGAAATGAATAAATTAATCATCCAAGGGAAACCTGATACCCAAATTGGTGAAAAGTATGGTGTTAATCCCCAGTCTGTCAGGTACCACCGCTTAAACCACCTCCCTGATAAATTGGTGAAGGCCTTCAAAGAGGATGAAGAACGTCACGCTGAAAATATCCTAAGCGGAATCAATGACCTGCTCCAAAGTACCAAACAGGTGATGGAAGATGCCAAAGAGGATGGACAAAAAAATACCCAGCTGAAAGCCATAAAAGAAGCACGCTCCACCTATGAGCTGTTATCAAAGATAGCGGTGAAGCTTGAAGAGTACCGCAGGGAGGATAAACAGGATGAAATAAGCAAAGCGGTCCACCAAGTGAAAAAAGGTCTTAAAGCATTAAGTGATACAGAGCTAAAAGCATATATGGGCTTACAAGCAAAAATTTTATCAGCTAATCCCGAACATACATTAGATATGGATACCAAGAGGTTTGTTAACCATGTTACTTCTGATAGGTTTGGTGATACTGATAGTGGTGATATGGTACGGACAAAATACAGTGGTTCAAGCGGTGATGGTGGTACAGCAGGTTCAGATACCCCGAGTAACCGTGTAAACCAACCGAGGAATAATCAAACACATGAGCCCGATATGGTTGACGATCTCGACCTGGATTTGGATGAATTAGACCTCACAGAAGATAACACTATCCCAAGTGAAAGAACTGACCCTGACTGGATGAAACGATAACACCGGCAGGATACAAGCCGCCGAAGTAGGGTAGACTGCCCGACATCCCCTTGACAACAAGCGATCCCTTACTCTCTCCCCTTTCCTTGTACCTACGTATAACCCCCTTAACATGATCCGCTTAGATACTGTTCTCGTAAGTTCCTGCCCTCCATATACTTATAAATAACATTTTTTAAACGACCGTATAAATTCCGTTGTCCTTTGGGGGTCATCTTCTTACATTACAACAACTTAGCGATAAGTACTTGTTTTTATTGTACTTGAACCCACAAACCAAAAACCTACCACTTATGTCCAAAGAAGAAATAGTATCAACTGACCTGAAAGCAGACGAAGCCATTGAGCATATTGAAAACACTCCTAAAAAAGAGCTCAACGGCTTTATCACTGATAGTGAAGACCGGGTTACTGTTTTAGAAGCGTATGATAAAGCCACAATGTCCATGGCCGCACGCTCGCGACAGATATTGAAGCCACTGATTAAGGAAGGTGAGCATACCCGACAGGAGTTAAAGGAGATATTACTTGAAGAAGATATCACCGAAACTACTGCGGATGTAATCCTGACAGACAGTAAGAATCCTAAGTACAACCAGTTTGAAAAGCTGGTGATTGAGGATGAAGATGGCTGTTATACATTTGAGTAATCCCCACCACCTCCACCTTTCCAATAATTGATTGACGCTTTGGAAAGGTGATAGGGCGACAAGGACCCTTTTTAAATTGATACCAAAAATCCATGAAACCAAACTCATCATCTGATGATGAAAAAATCTCAACCCAAACCCCCTTAACATGAAATACATTTGTTATTACCGAGTTTCAACTAAACAGCAAGGTTCATCCGGGCTGGGACTAAAAGCCCAGCGCCAACAGGTTGAACGTTTTTTGGATGGTACAGATGCGAAAGTCATTGATACCTATACAGAGATTGAAAGCGGAGCCGAGGACAACCGCCCTATACTTGAGGAAGCTATACAGCAGTGTGAAGCCACCGGAGCTACTCTGCTGGTCGCCCACCTGTCCCGCCTGACCCGGAACGTCAAGTTTGGATTTGAGCTAAAGGAACGGTTTGAGCGATCTAATATGAACTTCCGCATTCTTTCACCTCCTTGCGACAATACGTTGACCTTTGGTATTAACCTGACTACCATACAGCATGAACGAGAAGAAATTGGGCGACGTACCAAAGCCGCACTCGATACCCTCAAGGATAAGGGTATCAAGCTGGGGAATCCTGAAAATCTAACAGACGAAGCACGGCAAAAGGCATGGGCCAGTATATCCGAGAATGCCCGCAATGCAGATGCCGTCCGCCAGGCAATGGCTGTCATTGAGCCCCGCCGTGATCAAGGTGAATCTTATGCTCGTATTGCAGAGCGCTTGAACGATGCAGGTTTCCGCACCCGGGAAGGTAAAAAATTCTACCCCGCTACTGTCCGCAGGATATACTTGCGGTTTACTGAGGACGACAATTGAAACCACCAACCACAAAAACCTACCACCATGAGTAAACGAAAAAAGAAAAAAGCAAAAATGACCCTTAAAGATGGGGATGGAAACATAGTCAAAGAGGTACCTCTCACTGAAGCCAATGATGACTGGCTCCGCAGTGGTCGAGTCAGCAAAGAGGAACGAGAGCGGATGGACAAAAAGGAGGGCACTTTAAATCCCGTAGACCAAGAGGAATAGCCTGTTCCAGTGGTTTATCCACTTTGACAGCCGGTCGACAGTGGGCATAGACTGTAGTTCTCGGTTGTCCGCATATATGGATATACCCGTATAAAGTCATTAAGTTACATTCCAATAAAACCTACCAAGTATTATGAGTGAACCAAAAGCATATTCGTACATCAGATTTTCAACACCTGAACAAAAAGAAGGTGATACAGAACGAAGGCAAACAGACGCCATAGAAAATGCAGAAAACTATGCTGATGATGAAGGTCTTAAGTTGGTATCACTTCGGGATGAAGGCATTTCTGGCTTTTCAGGAAAACATATCACCGAAGGAGCTCTTGGAGAATTCCTTGATAAAGTGAAAGCGAATAAAATCACAGCAGGCTCTTGCCTACTTATTGAAAATATTGATAGGCTCACCCGACTGGAACCATTGAAAGCCCAGAGACTACTAATAGATATTCTTGACGCCGGAATTAAGTTGGTTGTTTTAGGAGGAGGAAGGCGTTGGGAAATTACTGAAGAAAATTATAGTAAGAATGGAAATATCTATCGACTCACTGGAGAAATTCAAAGGGCTCATGATGAGTCAAAACGCAAGTCCGAAATGCTCCAAGAAACGTGGCAGGAGAAGCGAAAGAAGGCAAAGGAAGGAGGAAAGAAACTGACAGAAATATGTCCTATGTGGCTGAAGCTTAGTGATGACAAAACTGAATTCAAAGAACGTGAGGAAGTAGTCGAGGTCATTCAAAAAATGTTTGAAATGAAACTGGACAAGAAAGGCACCTACCGGATAATGAAGGAACTAAACAAAAAAAGTTATCCGTTTTTAGAAAAGTCAGATCGCAATTCGACTGGCAAATGGGCTAAAAGTACTATTAATAGATATCTCCGGGATCGTCGGCTTATAGGAGAATACAACCCCCATTTGAAGAACCGTCAAACTAATGAAGAACGAAAAAAGATCGAGGGTGAGGTTTGGGAGGATTATTATCCAGAAGTGATTAAAAAGAATAATTTTGATGCAGTTCAGGAGCTTATGGACCAGAATAGTGAAAACAACACGGGTGGTCCAACAGGTAAGATGTCTAATCTTTTCCGTCATATTGTAAAGTGTTCGGAATGTGGAGGGGCCATGCACCATCAAAACAAAGGTAACGGTTTGCGGTACTTACGTTGTTATAACGCCCAAAAAGGTGAATGTGAGCAGACCGATACAGTACGATATGACCTTTATTTTGAACCATCTCTTTTGGATTATTGTAAAGGATTGTCTGTAGAAGAACTTTTGCCAGATGCCGAACAACGAGACTTAAAGATAAAACGCAAAGAAAATGAGTTGCTAAGTGTCAAAGGAGCATTGAATGATGTTAAGAATAAGATTAAAAACTACGAGCGGATTCTGGGAGAAACTACAAGTCTGAAAAGACAGAAGCGATATGACGAAATTCTAGACGATCTGGATGATGAAGCCGAAAAACTAAATCAAAAAATTAAAGATATTGAGGCCGAACTCACCCAACTTCGTGAGGTTGCAGAACGCACAGGTCAGCGAATAAAAGATATTACTGATCTCTGGAAACGTGTGGAGGAGCTGGATGGACAGGCACTAATTGATTTACGGGTAAAACTGAACCAGAAGCTCCGACGTTTAATAGATAAGATTGAGGTCGGGTGGAAGGAGAATATAAAGGGAGGGCAATTCCTGAAGCTTGATTTATATTTTGCAAATGAGATACTTCGAGAGATGCGGATACCAGGTGATCACAAACTACCCCGTAAGGATGAGTCAAAGGGAGATGTTCCACTTATTGCGTTAAAGGATTTTGAGGTGTCTTCATAGCTTCCACGCACAGGATTAATATTTTTTTTATAATTATTAGTTGTACCCTATACACGGTTATTATGGTCGGTCCGCCGGGATCGGGCAAGACCATGATGGCACGGCGCCTGCCCGCCATCCTGCCGCCCTTAACGCTTGATGAGGCCCTGGAAACGACTAAAATTCATTCCGTGGCTGGCCTATTGCCCGGAGGAGAGGCCTTGGTTACTGCACGTCCATTTCGTTCTCCGCATCATACAGTATCTGATGTCGCCTTGGTAGGCGGCGGGAGCATTCCGATGCCCGGAGAAATATCTATGGCTCATAATGGGGTGCTGTTTTTAGATGAGCTACCGGAGTTCAAGCGAAGTGCACTGGAAGTGATGCGCCAGCCGCTGGAGGATGGTTCGGTAAGTATCTCAAGAGCGCGAATGAGTGTCAGTTATCCAAGTCGTATTATGTTGGTGGCTTCAATGAATCCTTCACCTACGGGCGACTGGTATGATCCCACCGATCCTTCCGGTTCCACACCCGCTCAGATGCAGAGATATTTGAGTAAAATCAGTGGTCCGCTGCTTGATCGGATAGATCTGCATATTGAAGTGCAGAAAGTGAGCTACGAAGAATTATCATCTAAGGCCAAAGGCGAACCCTCTGCTGCTATTCGGGGACGCGTAATTGAGGCGCGGGAAATACAAACACGGAGATTTATGGGAATAGAGGGCATTTATTGTAATGCCCAGATGAATACCAAAATGTCACGCAAAATTTGTGCGCTCGATACAGCCGGAAAGCAGATGCTCAAGAAAGCGATGACGGCCCTGGGGCTTTCGGCGCGTGCCTATGATCGTATCCTGAAAGTATCCAGAACCATAGCCGATCTTGAACAATCTGAAAATATTCGCTCGAATCATATAGCGGAGGCTATTCAGTATCGAAGTCTCGATCGGGAGGGCTGGCTGGGATAAGAGATATCCGGTAGTTAAAAATAGGAATCATTTCTTTTGAAGATCATTTTATTAGCCGTTATCTTTAGTGTGCAATAAAAACACAACCCATGGTTGGGGGTGCTTGCAAAAGCAGGCTGAGATCATACCCTGAGAACCTGACCCGGATAACACCGGCGTAGGGAAACCCGGTGGCGTTATCGTCACCTTCAGATCAGCATTTCTTGCAAGTTCATCTCCCGCTCTTATAACTCTATAAGACGGAGGAACTTATGTTTTACAAACAATTATTACGCACAGTTTTTCTGTGTCTGCTCACTGCGATAAGTACATCAGTCGCAGCGCAACAAGCCATTACGGGAACCGTAACCGATGCCCGAACGGGTGAACCGCTGGCGGGAGCCAATATTCTCCAGGTTAATACCTCAAATGGTGTTTCAACCGAAGTAGACGGTACCTTCTCTCTGGTATTGTTTGAAGAAGAATCCGCCCAAATTACAATTACCTATGTGGGCTACAAAAACAAGACGATAGATACGGCAGAACGGGATACGCCGCTTGATATCCGGTTGACGCCTGAAGCGATTATGAGTAACCAGGTTTTTGTACAGGCTTTACGCGTGGATGAGGCCTCTCCAATGGCTTATGAAAACCTGGAACGTACTGAAATTGAGTCTTCTAACCTGGGGCAGGATATGCCATATATGCTTAGTGGGATGACTTCAGTAACGACTACTTCGGATGCAGGGGGCGGTATCGGATATACGGGCTTGCGTATTCGGGGCGTTGATCAGGGGCGTATTAACGTTACGATCAATGGAATACCGGTTAATGATGCTGAATCGCACGGCGTTTGGTGGGTCAATATGCCCGATCTGGCTTCATCCGTAGAGAATATTCAAGTGCAGCGTGGAGTGGGAACATCTACCAATGGAGCCGCAGCATTCGGGGCTACCATGGATATACAGACAACCCAGATGCGTCCCGATCCGTATGGGGAGGTCAATACTTCTGTCGGCTCGTTCAATACCCGGAAGGCTAATGTCCTGTTCGGTTCCGGACTTATGGATAATGGCTGGCAGGTTCAGGGCCGCCTGTCTAAAATAGAATCGGACGGGTATATTGACAGGGCGGAATCGGATTTGAAGTCATTCTATTTGTCAGCAGCCCGGCACGGAGATCACAGTCTGTTACGGGCCGATGTATTCTCGGGAAAGGAGAAGACCTATCAGGCTTGGTATGGCGTACCTGAAAGTCGTATTGAAGATGGTGACCGTACATATAATCCTGCCGGTACAGAAAAGCCGGGAGAGCCTTATGACAACCAGACGGACAATTACCAGCAGGACCATTACCAGCTACACTATTCATATCAGCTGGGTGACAGCTGGAATGCGAATGCGTCTCTTCATTATACATACGGACGCGGGTACTACGAAGAGTATAAGGCCGACCAGTCCCTTCCCACGTACAGCATTACACCCGTTGAACTGCCTGATACCACAATTAGTCAAAGCGATTTGATCCGGCAGCTCTGGCTCGACAACCACTTTTACGGGATGGTCTTTTCTACGGATTATCAGCACAACGACCAGTGGTCGATTACCCTGGGAGGCGGTTATAATGAATATGACGGCGATCATTTTGGGGAGGTTGTTTGGGCACAATTTGCCGGCGATAGTGATATGATTAATGATCGCTATTATTTTAATAATGGTTTCAAGACCGATTTCAATACCTATTTGAAAGGGGAGTTTAAGCTCAGTGATGAGCTGACGGCCTTTGCGGATGCACAGATCCGGCACATTACCTATGACTTCCTTGGTAAGGATCAGCAGGAATTGCCGGAAGGTGGACAAGAAGTTGTGGATGTGCAGCAGAGTGACAGGCTTACCTTTTTCAATCCGAAGGCAGGACTTACCTATCGTTTAGAGGAAAATCATCGTGCATTTGTTTCCCTAAGTATTGGGAATAAAGAGCCCACCCGGAATGAATATGTAGATTCCACGCCCGAAAGTCGTCCTTCTCATGAAACACTCTACGATTGGGAGGCCGGATACAAAGGGTCTTTTGAGCGGTTCCATATAGAGACTAGTTTCTATTATATGGATTACAAAAATCAGCTTATTCTAACGGGAGAAATTAACGATGTGGGAGCTGATATCCGGCAAAATGTACCGGACAGCTATCGTGCAGGAATAGAACTGATGGCAGGTATCCAGCTACTCGATGGCCTTGAATGGTCGGGCAATGCCACCTTAAGCCGCAATAAGATTCAGGATTATACTTATTACCTGGATAATTATGATACGAACAACCAAGAAACAATGACCTACGAGAATACGGACATCTCCTTTTCTCCCGATTTTATTGGAAATTCTGTGTTACGGTATAGCATGAACAATTTTTCAGCTGAGATATCAACCAAATATGTGTCGCGTCAATACCTGGACAATACACAAAGCCTGAGTCGTTCAATTGATCCGTACTTGGTTAATGATCTTAGACTGGGATATAACTGGACAGCGGCACCGCTGTTTAAAGGCATAGACCTCAATTTGATGGTTAATAACCTGTTGGATGAACAGTATTCATCCAACGGATATACCTTTGGCTATATAGCCGGAGGCGAGGAGCAATTCTTTAATTATTATTATCCACAGGCCGGACGCAATTTTTTGTTTCAGCTCTCGTTTAAACTATAGTCGACAGATATATTGTAAGATTAGATTAGAAGGTTGAAAGGACAGGCCCCGTAATGTAAGGGTCTGTCCTTTTTTATTGTCTGATTTAAAGAGTTAAAAGCGGAATTACTTCCATTACGTTTTAATAGAAAAGCGCATATAAAAATCTATTGCAGCAATGCGGGAATAAATCTATAATAGGGACAAATAATTTTTAAGAGAAATATTTCCCTATGACTTTCAAAAACAAGTTCCCTGCAGTCGTTCTATTGGTTTTTACGTCGTTGATATTAACTGCTATTTCTTGTAGCAGCAATTCAACAGAGGACCATTACCTGTTTTCTTATTTTACAGGCAATGGGGAGAACGGATTGCATTTGGCTCATAGCACTGATGGAATGAATTGGGAGGCTATTAACGAGGGGAAACCGTTATTGGAGCCGAAGGTAGGAGAGGATCAACTTATGCGTGATCCTTCGATTGTACAGGGATCTGACGGAACTTTTCATATGGTGTGGACGGTCAGCTGGGGTGAAAAGGGAATTGGATATGCCCATTCGGAAGATCTGATCAATTGGTCGGAGCAACAGTATATTCCTGTTATGGAGCATGAACCGGATGCGTTGAATTCATGGGCCCCGGAGCTATTTTATGACGAAGCACAGAAGGAGTTTATTATTGTTTGGGCTACAACCATACCGGGACGTTTTCCTGAAACCGACGGACAAGATGGAGACCAATATAATCACCGCTTATACTATACTAAAACCAAAGATTTTAACTCTTTTAGTGATACTGAGCTTTTCTATGATAAAGGATTTAATGTTATAGATGGCGCAATTTTTCATACCGGCGATCAATACGCTATGCTATTGAAAGATGAAACCAATGAGCCTTTTCCCCCTCAAAAAAATATTCGTCTTGCATTTGCGGATAAAGTTGAAGGTCCATGGTCTGAACCCACGGAACCTATTACCGGAGATTATTGGGCAGAGGGCCCTACAATCTTGAATATAGACGGAAGATGGCATCTCTATTTTGATAAATATCGTCAGGGTAGTTTTGGGGTATTGGTTTCAGATGACCTGGAAGAGTGGGAGGAATCTTCAGAAAACCTGGAAATGCCCGAAGGCATACGTCACGGTACGGCTTTTAAAGTATCTGCTGAAGTCTTTGAAAAACTTTCCGAGCTTTGATGACTTGCGCCTTCTTCGTCCTGATTGTAAGTTCAATTCAATAAGAATACCGATCTGATCGAAATATCAGGTCAATCAATTTTTGCAAATATTTATGCTGTTGATACGGATGAAATATCGTTTTTTAGGGATCTTTCTATGTTTATCCGGACTGTTGAGTGTCCATAATACTGCAAAAGCTCAGCTGCAGTCGCCTTCTCAATTTTTAGGATATGAGTTGGGAAGTCAGTGGACTCCACACCATAAGGTGATGGATTATGTGGATCACTTGGCGGAGGAATCTCCTATGGCCCAAGCAGAGACCTATGGCGAAAGCTATGAAGGACGTAACCTGAAACTGATGTATGTGTCTTCAGAAGAAAATATGGATCGACTGGAAGAGATCAGGCAAAATAATCTGCGGCGCGTGGGACTCATCAATGGTAAGGCGGATGATGATGAAACGGCAATTATCTGGTTGAGTTATAATGTACACGGGAATGAGCCCTCCAGCAGCGAAGCAGCTCTGGAAACATTGTATGAGTTGCTTCGCGCCGACAACCCGGAAACCAAAGAATGGCTCGATAATACCGTTGTGATTATAGATCCAATGCTTAATCCCGATGGACGTACCCGCTATACAAATTGGTACAGGCAGTCAGCTGGTGAGGAGCCTAACGCCAGGTTGGATGCCCGGGAACATCACGAGCCGTGGCCGGGGGGACGTACCAATCACTATTATTTTGATCTGAACAGGGATTGGGCCTGGCTAACCCAGAAAGAAAGTTGGCTCCGGTTGCAGAAATACCAGCAGTGGATGCCTCATATCCATGTAGATTTCCACGAACAGGGCTACGATGCCCCCTATTATTTTGCGCCTGCTGCCGAACCTTTTCATGAGGCCATAACGGATTGGCAGCAAGATTTTCAGTATACCATCGGTAAAAATAATGCCTCCTACTTTGATGAAAATGACTGGCTCTATTTTACGGGCGAAATCTTTGATCTTTTTTACCCCAGTTATGGAGATACCTATCCCATTTTCAACGGGGCGATTGGCATGACCTATGAACAGGGTGGACACAGCCGGGCGGGACTGGCTATCAAAAAGGTAGAAGGAGATACCCTGACGCTCCATGACCGATTAATCCATCACAAAGTGAGTGGACTTGCTACCATTGAAACCGCCTCTGAAAATGCCGGAAAATTGGTTGAGCAATTTTCTTCTTACTATAATAATTCCAGGAATGAACCGGAAGGTGAATACAAAACGTATGTTATAAAAAGAGATAATAGCACGGATAAAATACAATCTCTTTTAACGCTGCTGGACCATCATAAAATAACCTATGGCAAGGCATCGGATAGCCGGTCGGTTCAGGGATATAATTATCAGACCGGTGAAACGGAACGTGTGGAGGTTACCGAAGAAGATTACCTGGTGAGTGCCTATCAGCCGAAGTCGGTACTGGCCCGTATCTTTTTTGAACCCCGTCCCCAACTGGTGGATTCAGTCACCTATGATATTACAGCTTGGGAGCAGCACTATGCCTTTGGTCTCGATGGATATGCGTTAAAAGAACGACTGGATGTAGAACCCGCTCCGAAGCCACAGAAGGAAATTAATAACACCGAAGCTGGGGCTCCCTATGCGTATTTGGCATCGTGGAAGGATCTTTCAGATGTCCGTTTGTTAAGTGCCCTGTTAAAAGAAAATATCCAAATACGTTATTCCGAAAAATATTTTGAGGTTGATGGGGCAAGCTATGACCGGGGTACACTAATTATTACCCGTCGTGATAATAAAGATTATACTGGCGATTTTGATCGTACCATTCAACAGATTGCCAATGAACACAAAGAACAACTTAAGGCGGTGCCCACAGGTTTAGTGGAAAAGGGGCCCGATTTTGGTTCTTCATCAGTACGTTATTTGGATGAACCCAGGGTTGCACTGCTCGTGGGAAGGGGGACTTCGTCTAATGGAGTAGGAGAAGTGTGGCATTTCTTTGACCAGCAGATAAATTATCCGCTAACTATGCTCAGAACCAATTATTTCCTGGATGTGGACTTGAATAACTATGATGTTTTGATTTTACCTCCGGGCTCTTACAGCGATCAGATTAATGAAAAGCGATGGGAGGTGATCAGGGAGTGGATACATTCCGGCGGTCGCTTGATAGCACTGCAAAGTGCAAATGCGATGTTGGCCGGAAAAGATGGCTTCGAACTGAAGCGAATCAGCCCGCCTAGCAATGATAGTTCTTCCATATCTGTAGTTGAAAGTTTTGGAATGCAACAGCGGGAAAATATTTCGGATTTTAACGCGGGATCAATTTATAAAATAACGATGGACCCGACACACCCATTGGCCTTCGGCTATGATGATCCTTACTTCTCACTAAAACTGGATGCGGATGCTTATGCCTTCCTGGAAAAAGGGTGGAATATAGGTATCGCAGAAGAAAATGCCCACATGAGTGGCTTTATAGGATATAGAGCTAAAGAAGACCTTGAAAATACACTTACTTTTGGAGTCCAACCAATGGGGAGCGGATCAGTGGTCTATATGATAGACAATCCGTTATTCCGGGCCTTCTGGCACAATGGTAAACTGCTGTTTGGTAATGCCCTTTTTATGCTGGACGGGAAATAAGGTGAGATGGGTTCGATTTCGAACAGATTTTTGTTGGAGGAGTAAGGTTAGAGGTTCTTCAATTGGAAATTAAAAATTAGGTGACAGTGGTCGGACCAGATAAACTAAAGTCACTAAAAAGTACAGACAAATTTAACTTGTCCGTGCTGACAACAGTTACAGCCGTTGATCATAGCTCATGCCAGCGCGGAGATCAGACAGAAATTCGTCTGTTTAGTTTTGATCTTGGTAATACAGTTCATCCAGCAGCAGGTACCGCTCTCGATGTTGTTCTTCTTTGAGTTGAGTTTCGGGTCCAATGTAAATCACTTTGGGAGTATCGCCTTCATTCAGAGCAGACCAATAGGGCACCCCGAGTCCATTGGGGTTTTTATTCTTGATAAAGTTTGCCGCATAATTTTGGAAAATATCCGAAACTTTGTAATCCTCTTCCGTCCATGCGAAAACATTATTTGAGGGCAAATTTCCCATCAGATATTCAATTTCAACCGCATGGGCAGCTCCTTTAGGTTCCGGGAAATCATTGTTTCCCTCTTCGCCATTATTCTGATCTTGCCCCTGTTCTTTTGCCATAGGCGGACGTGGATGAGTATAATAATACCGGTAAACAGACTGAGTTCCTGTCTCGCTGTGGATATCACTCCACTTCCAGGTACTGTAACCGATAAAGCGATCACTTGCCAGATCGGTAGCTGAATAAACGGCTTCTTCCGTAGTTGAAGCCGGATAAAGCTTCAGGATTTTATCGGCATCTTCACCGTACAGCTCTTTTACCTTTTGAGCATAATTATCCGGAGTGGGCTCATTGCCTTGCATGATAAACTGGTAATTCATCTCCTGGGAGTTCCATCCTATAAAAAGGGGCACATTAGCCTGTTCCGCATCCGCATAGATTTCAACCGGAGCTTTCGGGAAAAAGTAACCGTCAACGGTGGGACTAAATTGCGGTGCTTGCTGCTTTCCGGTATGCTCTAACAGAGTATCGGCATCTATTGCTCTCAATTCCGAAAGAGATTGGACATCGATAAAATCAGCGAATTGTTGACCCGTATTTTCAGCTTCTTCAAGGGGTACGGCCGGGAGGGCTCCCATGATTGATCCACTTTCACCAATAGCCCCGGCAATAAGATCTCTTGAAAGCGGAGATGCCATCTGGGCACTCACAGAAATCGATCCCGCTGATTCCCCGGCAATGGTAATATCGTTCGGGTTCCCGCCAAAAGCAGAAATATTATCTTTAACCCACTGCAGGGCTTTAGCCTGGTCGAGTAATCCATAATTGCCGGAAGCATTATGTGGCGATTCCGCTGTCAATTCAGGATGAGACATAAACCCAAATACACCCAGGCGATAATTAACGGTAACCGTTACAATGCCGTGGTTTCGGGCCATGCTGCCGCCACCATATCTGGGCTCCGAACCGTCTCCGGCCATAAATCCTCCTCCATAAAAATAAACCAAAACCGGAAGATTCTTATCCACCGACTTAGCCGGTGTCCATACATTAAGATACAGGCAGTCTTCACTAAATCCTTCCGAACGGAAATTCATGTCGCTAAATACGGGCAGCTGCATACACCCTGGCCCAAAGGTTTTTGCTTCTCGTACTCCTTGCCAGTCCTCGGGATTCGCAGGGGGCTTCCAGCGCAGGTCACCGACTGGGGGCTGTGCAAAGGGAATGCCTTTATAAATGGCAATTCCGGAATCATCAATTCCTTCTATTGTACCGTTTTCTATGGTCGTTTGTGTGAGGACGGAGCGTTTATCGGATTGGGCATTAGACCGAGAGGCGGTAAGCATTAACAGAAAAATTATAAATACAGCCGTAGAAGAAGACCGTTTATTTTTAAACATGGTATTCAATTTTATAATGAATAACTTCAGAGATAGCTACGCGACTGTTTAATGATCAACAGTTACTATTGTTACGCTATGCAACAATAGTAATGATTTTTATTTTACGGTACAAACAGAAGGATATAAATGAGCATGGAAGAACATACTGGAAAAAAAAATTATGAGGTTGACTGGAATGAATATCTGCCCGGTGTAGCCATAGATTGTGTAATCTTTGGCTACCATGAGAAGGTGCTGAAAACTCTAATCCTGGAGTACAAGGAAACGGATTTTTTTGCTCTGCCCGGTGGCTTTGTCCTTAAAGATGAAAACCTCGATGAAGCGGCCAGCCGCGTACTTTTTGAGCGTACCAGGCTTCAGGAAATAAGTTTGAATCAGTTCTATACATTTGGAAGTCTTAGTCGCTTTAATCCGGAACCAATGCGGATTGTCATGCAAAAAAACGGGCTGGAACCAACTAAAAGCCACTTTTTGCTCCAGCGGTTTATGTCAACGGGTTATTATGCACTGGTAGATTTTAAAGAAGCCGAACCCATTGCCGATTTTTTATCGGACAGCTGCCAGTGGTATGATATTCATGACTTGCCGTCTTTGTTATGGGATCATGAGCAGATCATCCAAAAAGCGCTGGAAAGCCTCCGGGAAAACATTGATCACCGGGCGGTGGGATTAAACCTTCTGGATGATGAATTTACCATGCGCGAGTTGCGTAATCTTTATGAAACGATCCTGGGCAAAGAGTTGAATCGGTCTGGTTTCCATCGGAAAATGGTTAACTCGGGCCGCCTGAATCGAATCGGGAAGAAAAATACGGGTAAGGCACATCGGTCTCCATACTTATATCGGTTTAATACCTAAGGGGAAGATTATCGTATTGATTTGCCGTAATTAATTCCTGTTTTTTAAACCAAAATCGTTCGAATAAGGCTTCTTAAAAAGCAGTCAATTTGATACTTTATATTAATATTGAAACAAATTCAACGTATTTAATTCATATTTGTCGATGAGTACCACGAAGAAGAAAGATTTAACGCCGTTGATGCGCCAATACCATGAGATCAAGGAGCAGCACGAAGGCGCTATTTTACTTTTCCGGGTGGGAGATTTCTATGAGACTTTTGCCGATGATGCCAAGCTGGTGAGCGAAGAGCTGGGTATTACGCTCACTAAGCGGAATAACGGCAGCGATCAGACGCCCCTGGCTGGCTTTCCATACCACGCCCTGGACACTTACCTGCCGAAGCTTGTGAAGAAAGGCCATCGGGTAGCGGTTTGTGAACAGGTTGAAAATCCCTCGGAGGCCAAAGACGCGGGACGCAAGGTCGTATCCCGTGAAGTGACGGAAATTACGACACCCGGCGTTACCATGTCGGAAAAGCTACTGGAGCACAAGCGGAACAATTACGCGGCGGCCGTTTACTGGGAAGGAAAAACGGCAGGCGTAGCTTTTTCGGATGTCTCAACGGGAGAGTTTGCCCTTAGCCAGGTAAAAAAGGAACAGTTGCATGATCTGCTGCAATCAGTCACTCCTTCAGAATTACTGCTTCCGAAATATCTGAAAAATAATGTCCCGGAAGCGCTGCTGGACTATAACCTCACGTTTATTGAAGAGTGGGTATATGAAGGCGATTATGGCTATAACCTGCTTACGGATCATTTCGAAACGCATTCTCTTAAAGGATTTGGTGTTGAAGAACAGGGAATTGCTCAAATTGCCGCCGGCGCGCTGATGCACTACCTACAGGAAACGCAAAAAGCGTCTCTGGGCCATATCAAACGGCTGCAGTCTTTTGAAAACCAAGAGTATATGGCGCTGGATGGGTCCACCAAGCGAAATCTGGAACTGACGACCACCATACAGGAGGGACAAAGTGAAGGTACGTTGATCTCCATACTGGATGATACCATAACAGCAATGGGCGGACGCCTGCTGCGTAAGTGGATTATGCGTCCCCTCAAGCGAATGGGCCCCATACGGGATCGGCTGAATTCCGTTGAAGCGCTGAATGTGGATCACGATATCCGGGAAAAGCTCCGTGAGGAATTAGATCAGGTAGGCGATCTGGAACGATTGATATCACGTATTTGTGTGGGCCGGGCCAATGCGCGGGACCTGGAGAAGCTTAAGCTTTCACTGGCCCAAGTGCCCCGCATTAAGATGCAATTTAGTCAGCTGGAGGAGCCCCTGTTAAATGATATCCGGGAACGGATGAAGCTGCTGGTAGAGGTGCAGGAACGTATTGATAAAGCGATCGTGGAAGATCCCCCGGCCAGCGTGCGCGATGGCGGTATTTTTGCGGATGGTTTTAATGAGGAATTGGATGAACTGCGAGACATCGCCCGTAATGGAAAGAATTATATCAGCGAAATTAAAGATGAACTGGCCACAGAAACCGGGATCAAGTCGCTTAAGGTGGGCTATAACAAGGTGTATGGCTACTATATCGAAGTGACCAATACGCATGCCGAAAAAGTGCCTGACCATTTTATCCGCAAGCAGACGCTGGTCAATTCGGAACGGTATATTACTCCTGAACTGAAAGAAGTCGAGGAAAAAATACTTTCTTCCGAGGAGCGCAGTAAAACGCTGGAGTATGAGCTTTTTGAAGAGCTGCGCCTGTATGTAGCAGAATTTGCTGAGGATGTTCAACAAATTGCACAGGCCCTGGCCGAACTCGATTGCCTGCAGAGTTTTGCGCAGGTAGCCTACAATAACAACTACTGCAAACCTGCTATTGCCGACGATCAGGTTATTGACATTACCAAAGGCCGCCATCCGGTGGTAGAGAAAACACTCCCACCCGGCGATCCTTTTATTCCTAATGATATTCATCTGGAAAACGAAGATGAGCAGATTCTCATTATCACCGGTCCCAATATGGCGGGTAAAAGTATTATCCTGCGCCAGACGGGACTGATCGTACTTCTTGCCCAGATTGGTTGTTTTGTACCGGCCGAAGAGGCGCATATCGGGCTGGTAGATAAAATATTTACCCGGGTGGGTGCTTCCGATAATCTGGCGGCTGGTGAAAGTACATTCTTGGTCGAAATGAATGAAGCCGCAAATATCCTTAATAATGCCACCCGCAATTCGCTGATTCTTCTGGATGAGGTAGGCCGGGGGACAAGTACCTTCGACGGACTAAGTATTGCCTGGTCGTTAGCCGAATATCTGCATAATCAACCATCCGTAGCAGCTAAGACCCTTTTTGCCACTCATTACCATGAGCTGAATGAGCTGGAAAACATGTACGATCATATCGTCAACTACAATGTGTCGGTCAAAGAGCATGACGGCAAGGTTATTTTCCTGCGTAAGCTGGTGCGCGGCGGGGCCGACCACAGCTATGGTATTCAGGTAGCCGATATGGCGGGGCTGCCGTCTATTGTCATCGAGCGGGCGAAGGAAATTCTCAAGAATCTCGAAAGCCATAGCCTGGATGTCACCGACAGCAACGGCACGCTCGAAGAGGGAGCCAAGAAAAAGAAAGCGGCAGTCAAGAAGGCGGCGAAGGAGATGGAGAAGCAGGAGCAGATCAACCAGCCGTCGCTGTTTCAGGCTCAGCTGGATCCCAACATTGAAGTGCTGATGGATAAGCTTGAAGCCTGCGATCCCAACCGAATGACGCCCATCGAATCGTTGATGCTGGTTTCGGAGCTAAAAAAGCTGGTGGATAAGAGTAATTAGTTTCCTGGATGTCAGATAGCGGATGACAGATTCCGGATTGCGGGGGACTCATCCTAAAATAGGACTTTTGGGACGCACCGTGGTATGTCCACACAAATATCTTCTTAAAATAGTATAACAATGGTACATCTACTCCCACACAGATAATGTTAGGTTCCTGAAGTAGGGTACTTCAGGATAGTGAAGTACCCTGCTTGACTATAGTGGAATGGTCTGGTTGAGGAAGGGGACATACATAGTTCCAATTTTAAGCTATTGGTTTTAGATCAGTTTAGACTTAGCGGTGTTTGTGTCTCCAGTAAGTAGATCTCTGGAAGACTTGTAAGGATCTCAGCGGATTTTTTGTCCATTTCTCTACTCTAAATATTTTTCCAGCGTGGGAATCAATTGCTCACCTTTTAATGAGCTATCCATTTCCAGGACAATGCCGTCAGGTCCAATTTAAAAGTATCTGGATAACCGCATACTAAAAACTCCGAGCTGTAATTGCCGGTTTCTTGAGCCGAGAGGGAAGAGACAAAACAGATAATGAGAATCCCCCATAAAACTGATATCTTCATGATGATGAGCTTTTAGCAGATACTTTGCCAACTGAACAACATTCAATACTAAAATTAAATCCAATTACGGTTGAAAACTTCTGCCAAACATATTGCAGACCGGATCCGGTTGATGATTGCGACCAAGCAGTTTCAGGTAGGCGAAACGTTGCCTTCAACGCGTCAACTGGGGCAACAGCTGGAATCCAGTTTTCATACCGTACGGAAGGCGTATCATATTCTGGCTGATGAGGGCCTTATTCGGGGTGAGCGTGGCAAAGGCTTTATCGTAGAGCGGCAGAATACGAACCTGGATAAAGGCGATCGCCTGGAGGTAGGAGCCGAGAAAATCCGAAAGCTGCTGGAGGAGCTTATTGGATATGGCCTGGATGAATCGGAGCTGGATGAACTTTTCCAGGAGCAACTGAGCTTTATGGAGTGGCCCGATCGTATTGAAAGTTGCGCCAGTATTGGGGAAACGGACGAGCTCGGAAAAATGGTGGCGGATGCCATTAAAAAAGAGGTGGGCGTACGCAGCCGCGTGCTCAATGCCAATCAATATAATGAAACGGTGAAGTACGATGCGCTTTTTGTCCCCGTTCAACTGGTGAATAAGTTCCGGGAATTTGCGGAAAAGGGCCGTCTGCTGCCGGTGGTATACAGTATTGATCCGGATACCCTGTTGTCGATTGTGGATCGTGCGGCTATTGAAACAATTGGATTGGTAACGGCTGAAGATCAGACCATCCCCAAGGTTATTGACGAGCTGAAGGTGAGTATTAAATTCGGCGGTTCCTTTGTAGCGGGGGCCACTTATGGGAAATCTTTGCCGTTGTTTGTGCGGGAGACTGATCTTATCTTGTATACCTCCCAAAGTGCAAATTTGGTTGAGCAGAAGATTCCTGAGCGTAAACGAATAAAACTGGAGTATCGCATTTCTGAAAAAAGTGCGGAAACCATCCGGGCGGAGTTATGGGATCAATAAGCAATTAAGAATAAAGAAATAAAAAATAAGACTTGTTATTGCCTTTATGGTGATTGGAAACCTGCAATCTTTAACTTTTAACCAGTAACCGATTGTCTGATAAGCGCATAAAAAAACTCATCAAGCGGGCATTGGAGGCAATCAATGCTGAAATTGAGGCAGTACAAGAAAAACCTGCCCGGGACGTCTTGTTTAAGGGAGTCCGTTCGGAACATCACCCGCCGGGAGTTTTTCATTACGAATTCGAATCAAAAAACACCTCACTGCGGTTTGCAGAAGTTATTCGTGCCGAAATAGAGGGATATGATGAGGAGTTTGAACTCTATCCTGTGGAAATAACGGATGAAAAAGCCGTACTGCATTTTCCCCACAATTTTGGGGATACTCTTCCGAAAGTGAGCCTGGAATGGGAGAACGATTTTGTGCTCCGAAAGTTACGCATGGAGCTTGACAAATTATTGGATAAACACAGCCGGGATGAGCGCCAGCGATTAGAGCGCCTTTTCTTTCCCGATAGTGAGCATCATCATACGGATGATGATAAAACCCGGGTATTGGATGACAGCCGGCGTAACGAGTCCCAACACGAATCGCTACTAAAGGCATTACAGAACGAAGTGCTCTATGTATGGGGACCACCGGGGACGGGAAAGACATCCACGCTGGGATTTATGATCGCCAATTACCTGGTTAAAGGGAAACGGGTGCTTTTTGCCGCTAATACCAACCGGGCTGTGGATGTGGGATTACTCAGCACGCTTCAGGCCCTGATGTCAGTGGAGAAGGAGCATCTCGAAGAGAAAGTGACCCGTTTTGGAGAGATGGCACTGGAGAGCGACCACCTGGAGCAGGTACTCTTCGATCGTCATCTGGAGGAAAAGTCCAAGAAACAGGAACAAAAAGCAGCAGAACTTTCCAATCTTCTGGGAAAATATCAGAAACTCCAAAAGGAGATTGATAACCTGATGGAGCATGGGGAAACGGTTCCGGAGGAGTTGGATGAGGAAATTGCCCGGCTGGGAGAACGACTTGACAAGTATGGAGGAGAGGCTGCCGTGGAGGAAAAGATCGACCGTCTGGTTACCGTTAATGAGCGGGTAGAACTCGAAAAGAAGCAGCTGGTAGCCTCAACGCTTGCCAAAGTGTGTACCTCAGAACTACTTGACGGACAGGAGTTTGATGCGGTAGTCATTGATGAGGCCTCAATGGCTAACCTTCCCTACCTGATGGTATTGGCCGCTAAAGCAAAATCGCATATTGTGGCAGTGGGGGATCCGATGCAGCTGCCTCCCATAGCGGTAACCGATAATAAGAAGGCACGAGATTTCCTCGAAGAGGATATCTTTACCTTTGTCTCGGATGCCGACCAAACAGAAGATCTGTTTGCCTGGCACGATAAAAACCGTCCCCTGACGACCTTTTACGATACGCAGTACCGGTTGAATGAAGATCTGGCGGAGGTTTTGAGTACGGTATTTTATGAGGGGCGGCTAAAGACAGCGGAGATGGACCAGGATGCGGATCCGATGCTGCGGCAGCAGGAGAGCAGTAATCCTACCGTTAATGTCATTGACACTCGGAAGTACGGTCCGGAGTTAACGCAGAAGGATGAGGGGCGCGGATTTAGTCCTGTTAATGAAGTACACAGCGCCATGCTGATCCGGATTCTGAAGCGGCTGGTGCTCAAAAATAACGTGCCTATTGAGGAGATTGGAATTATCGTTCCTTTCCGGAGTACGGTCTACGATATCCGTCGGGAACTGTATCAGCAAGGTTATGATGCCATAGAGGTGGGGACCATCCACACTTTCCAGGGACGGGAAAAGGATGTGATCATATTTGATACCGTAATGAGCGGGGAAGGAAGATACAGGCACCGGCGTCATTACTCGGTGCGTCCCTTTGATGAGGAGAAAAACGGTCTGGCCGTCCCGCGGCTGCTAAACGTAGCGTTTTCCCGCAGCAAGGAGCGCCTTGTTATTTTGGCCGATATGGATCATATCAACAAAGTGTACGGCGATAAATTTCTGGGTCAGTTACTGCGGAAATTTCAGAAGAACGAGCGGGAGCGATAGGGTTCGGGCTTTAAAAATCCCCCTCTTTATATCGGCGGGCTAACCGTTCTTCGTTGATGCGCTCTAGGTGGGAGAGAGGTTCATCACTTAAGGATGCTACAATCATTTCACGTTTACCCAGGGCACCCTGCGCTTTTGCAATTTTCCATCCCGCCCACGCCATGGCGCCCTGTACTTTAGATGCAGCACAGTATGTAGAGAGCATAACATTCGGATGGCTATGCCGTGCTAGTGTTTCAAAAACTTTCCCGGTCCAGAGGTCGGGATTGGTATCGGGTGAGAAGGCGTCATGGAAAATATAGTCAGCTCTTATAGAATCGTCCGGATTGAAATCCGAAAAGAATCCATTGAAAAGATAGATGTCAATGTTATCCAATAATGTAAAGTGATTGAGCCCCTTTTGGAGTTTATCGAAAAGTGCAATGACTTTCCGGGCTATTTGGGGATGGGTAAGATAATCCTCGTAGTTAAACTGTTGAACAAGGTCGGCTTTTAGAGGAAAGGCTTCAATGGTATAATACCGGATGTGGGCTTCCGATTGTCGGCTAAGATAGTAATCCAGCAAAAGCATGAGGTTGAGTCCGGTACCAAAACCCAGCTCAAGAATAGTGATATCTTTTTGCTTGGATAGGGCCTCTGGCAGACCTGTTTGCTCAAAAAATACATAGCGGCTTTCCGCTACGGCTCCATTTGGATTGTGATAATGCTGATCAAATTGAGAGGAGTAAACCGTGTGGGAGCCGTCGCGTGTTTCAATAAGTTGATTTCCGGAATTTTTGCGGGACATTACAGGTTATTAATCAGATCAAAAAGTTTTTGCTGTAATATAATAAAAAATGTTCCGGTTCGTCCCGGTGTGCGCTTTACTGTTGTTGCTCTGCAATTTTCTGTAGCTCCTTTTCCAACTGCTTGAGCTCTTCGGAATTTTTTAGTTCTTTCAACTCTTCCAGTTCCTTGAGATTCTCCAATTCTTTTTTGAACTGCTCAAAATTTTCAATGTTCTTAAAGTTTTCCAGAACTTTCAGGCTCTCCAGTTTTTGGAGCCTGACATAAATAGAATCCGACACATCGTTCTTACCTTCCACAGATGGAATGGCCGGAACCGAAAATGAAGCGTGGTCAATATGATGCTGAGAGGTTGTTTCTTCCGGGGTTAACAGGTAGATCCCCAAAGCGGTTAGTACAAGTCCGGTAAGTATGATTTCCCAGGATTTTTTTCGACGTTTCATAAGACAAAGGATGTTATAGTTCGCAAACAAAATGATTGTATCATAAAATACGGAATCTTCTTAAAAAAGTTACAAAATTAAGTTCAGGGACTTCCGCTAAATTGCCTATTTTTGAGAAATATAGCAGTCACTATAAAACTTGAATGTCTATGGATTTACATACGATTAAAGAAAAAGCCCGGCAGTATCACGATGAGATGGTGGCCATACGCCGACATCTGCATCAATATCCGGAGTTGAGCTATGAAGAAAGGGAAACCACAACTTTTATCCTGGAAAAGCTGAAAGAACTGGATATTCCGGCTGACCGTCCGTTGGATACCGGTTGTGTGGGAATTATTGAGGGAGGAAAATCATCTGACAAGGTTGTAGCATTACGTGCGGATATAGATGCGCTTTCTATAACGGAAGAAGGAGAACATAAATCAGAATTTAAGTCTAAAAATGAAGGAGTTGCCCACTGTTGCGGCCATGATGCCCATACCGCCAACTTATTGGGAGCAGCTCATATACTGGCTGATCTCAAAGAAGAGATTGAGGGAAAGGTACTGCTTATATTTCAACCCGGAGAGGAGAAACTGCCGGGCGGGGGACGTCTGCTCTGTGAAACAGGTTATCTGCAGAGGATGGGCGTGGACGTAATTTATGGATTACACACATATCCGGGTCTGGAACCCGGACGAATTGCCCTGCGCAAGGGACCCCTCATGGCCCGGCCCGATGAGTTTGAAATTGAGGTAATTGGGGAAGGGGGGCACGCCGCATCTCCCCACGAAGCAGTAGATCCGGTTGTGATGTCTGCTCAGATTATAAATCAGATACAGTCCATTGTCAGTCGAAATGTTAATCCCACAGATGCAGCCGTTATTACGGTAGGGAAACTTGCGGCGGGCTCGGTACACAATGTCATTCCCGAGAAAGCGGAAATGCTGGGGACGGTCAGAACGCTCGCACAGGAGACCGCAGATATGATTAAAGACCGTATTGAGGGAATTGTCAAAGGCGTAACGGAGGCTTCGGGTGGAAGTTATAACTATAGTTTTAACTATGGATATCCTGCGGTACACAATACCGGTTGGGCCACGGATGCGGTTGTGGAAACAGCCGGTGAGTTGCTGGGGGCAGATAATGTGGTGCTTTTGGATAAGCCCATTATGGCGGGAGAGGATTTTGCCTTTTACCAGCAGGAATTTCCAGGTGTATTTTTCTTTTTGGGTACCGGAAGGGAAGAAACCGGTTCTACCTATTCGTGGCATCATCCAAAATATAACATTGATGAAGAGTGCTTTACGACCGGCGCTGCCCTGATGGCCTCCTTTGTTTTCCAGGCAATTCCGTCGGATAAATAAATATTCCAAAGAGTTCAACCTTGTATGAAATCTCAAGCCTCTTTTTGGGAAGCAGATGTTTCTAAAAATCGCTACGATTTAATCGTTGTTGGTGCCGGCATCGTGGGACTTTCATCGGCTCTTTTCTATAAGCGAAAACATTCCGAAAAACAAGTGCTTGTATTAGACCGCGCCTCCCATCCACTCGGTGCCAGCACCCGTAATGCCGGATTTGCCTGTGTGGGATCCATCGGTGAGCATCTGGCGGATATGGAAAAGGAGTCGGAGAAAAATATCGGAAGGAGAATCATCCGACGCTACCGGGGACTTCAGTTGCTGAAGGAAACACTCGGTGAGAAAGCTATTGGCTATGAGGCCTGTGGAGGGTACGAGTTCTTTAATTCACAGCAAAAGTTTAAAGAAGTGGCTCCCGAAATAGATCATTTTAACGGATGGCTGGAAGAGCTGCTGGGCGAAGAAGGGGTGTATGAAGCCCAGAGATTGGAGGGATATCCGGTTATTTATAACCGTTTGGAAGGAGCCTTGCATCCCGGTAAGATGATGCAGGAGCTCATTCGAAAGACCTCCGAGTCCGGAGTAGAGATACGGTGGAATGCTCCGGTACAGGAAGTAGGGAGCAGTGGAGAAGTAGAGCTTCAGAATGGGGAAAGTTCTTCATTAATATTAAAGGGGCAGAATGTGTTGATGGCCGTAAATGGATTTGCCCGTAAATTACTCCCGGAAATAGAGGTTCATCCCGCTCGGGGACTTGTACTGGTTACGGATGAGCAGGATGTAATGCCGTGGAAAGGAACTTTTCATCACGACCGGGGATACATTTATTTCCGGAATATCGGTAATCGTCTGCTGATCGGCGGGGCACGAAATATTGCAGTCGAAGAGGAAGAGACCAATCAGTTTGGGATCAATGAACGAATCAAAGATTATCTAATTGGTTTTGTATCTAATGTTTTGCGATTACCACCAGGATGGCAGATCGATTACGAGTGGTCCGGGATTATGGGATTTACTCCAACAAAAACTCCTATTGTTGAACGCGTTGATGGTTGCCGTTATATAGCAGCGGGACTCAGTGGAATGGGAATAGCCATAGGTATGGATGTTGGCAGGAGTGCTGCTGAAATGATGGATTAATTAAAGCGTGGTAAACGTTCAGTCATGTTGAGTACCGATCCGACAATTATTCCCCTTTCTCAACAGGTTGAAATGACCAATTCTTTAACTGTTGAACGGTAATATCTTCCAGTTGTCTTTTATGTGTTTCAACACCAAAAAATGTTAAAGCCAGTGCAGCCAGTGCCATTGGTACAGCTCCGATTAGTGCTGTACCGGCAATAGAAGGGGGAGCAACCGAAATAGCAACCAGTCCGATGATAATTACCCCACCCGCTTTGCTGAATCCTGCTCCGAGGCCACTGCCACGGGACCGAAGCCGTGTGGGATATATTTCGACGCAATAGGCAGAGAGTACAGAAACAATAGAACTAATACCCCAAATAGGCATAATGAGGAGAGCATAAAGCAATATCTGGTTTGAGGCTATCGCTTCCCCGGCGAGTGAAAACCCGATGAGTGACGCCGCGGTTAGTCCACTTAACATGATGAGCGTTCGTTTGCTGCTCCAAAATCCATAGAGCCACGCAATAAGGAAATTGAGCGGAAATCCAATCAGGGCCGAATCACGAAGCATATAATTAGCTTCAGCCTCTGTAAAACCCATCTTTTGCAAGTTAGTAGGAATCCATAGCTGAAAACCGAAAGAAACCAGCCCAACTCCAAGAGCAAGCAGTAAAACAGCAGTCGTAATATAGCTAAAAGGAGGTTGAAAGAGCTGAATCATGCGGTCCTTAACTCCTTTTTCTACTTCTAATTTAGAAGATTTGTCTTCTATAATCTTAGCACCGAACCGCCTCATCACGGCTTTAGCTTCCTCATTTCGTCCCTGGGCCAGCAGGTAACGGGGAGATTCGGGTATCCATTTATTGAGAATAATAAGGAAGATACCGGTAGGAAGTCCGATAAGCCAAAGGATGCGCCAGCTGTAAATGGGGACCAATTCTGCAGCAAGCCAGCTGGTAAGAATATAGGCACCGACCACATCACCTCCTATTAGCACCATAATCCATCCGCGGTGGCGGGCGGGAATGGTTTCGGCCATAATTGTATACATAATAGGAAGCATGCCTCCTACGCCAAAGCCCATGATAAAACACATGAATACATTCATAGCGAATGTGGGCATTGAACCGCATATGCTGGTTCCTATAAAGCTCACGGCAGCCAATAGTATAGATGCACGTCGGCCGATACGATCTCCCAGCCATCCCCAGAGAAAGGAGCCTAAAACTGTGCCGATAATACCGGATAAAGGAAGGATTGCTGCCGGGATAGTGCCACCGGGATTAAGCGGGGATTTTAGCCCGTACTCTTCTGTCATGCCGGGCATGACAAAGGAGAGGGTGGTCGGCTTCATAACATCGATGGTAACGGCCGCTGCCATTACAAGTAAAAGAGCAATATGGGAGCCACGAATAGGTGCGTCATCCAGCGCACGTACTTTTAGGTTTAAAATATCCGGATCGGCTTTATCTTTTTTAGGAAGCAAACCATACAAAGTAAGTATCATGCCCAGTACAATTAAAACCATCCCAATTTTCATCGGAAGATCCATAGGAGTGCCGACAAGGCGATATCCCACATCATGTGCTTTGATATACATGGGCAGATGAAGGATCACTCCGATTGTTACGGCCCAAATACCGGTCCAAAAAGCCCCTTTGTGTCCATATGTGATACCTCCCCAGGATTGAGGTGGCCTGTCAGATTGCATGAAATCCGTCTTTTATATTTTCTGGATAATTCGACGATTAATATGGGATTATTTATTATAAAGTCAAATATCCGTAATAAAAGCTATGATAATCCCCTTCTGTTTTTGTAAACTATGAGCATTATTTCCTCTTTCACCAAATTCCTAATTTTATTTTATGATTAGCCGAAAAAGCTTTTTGAAACTGACTGCCCTGGGAGGGTTGACCCCCTTAACAAACTGGTCGCCCCACTTACCGACCACTTCGGGGAAAAACAATAAGCCCGTTGTTATATCCACCTGGAATCATGGAATCCCGGCAAATGAAGAAGCTTGGAACATTTTATCCAGGAAAGGGACCGCGTTGGATGCGGTTGAAGCCGGTGTTCGGATACCGGAAGCGGATCCCGAAGTTCGTACAGTCGGTTATGGCGGCTATCCCGATCGGGATGGGTTCGTAACACTTGACGCCTGCATTATGGATGAAAAGGAGCAGTGTGGATCCGTGGCGGCTCTTCAGCATATAAAACACCCGATATCGGTAGCACGGAAGGTGATAGAGGAATCTCCGCATGTGATGCTGGTGGGAGAGGGAGCGTTACAGTTTGCACTGGATCAGGGGTTTGAAAAAGAAAATCTGTTGACCGAAGCATCCCGTAAAGACTGGGAAGAATGGAAAGAAGATGCTGACTATCAGCCCGAAATAAATATTGAAAATCATGATACGATCGGGATGCTGGCCCTGGATAGCCATGGCAATCTATCCGGTGCATGCACCACGAGCGGGGCTGCCTGGAAGATGCACGGGCGCGTGGGTGATTCACCCCTTATCGGGGCCGGTCTGTTTGTGGATAACGAAGTGGGAGCCGCTGCGGCAACGGGATTGGGAGAAGAGGTGATCCGTACCTGTGGTAGTCACCTCGTGGTTGAAAATATGCGCCGAGGTGATGATCCTGAAACGGCCTGTAAAAAAGCGGTACAGCGTATTGTTGAGAAGAATGAGTCAGTCAATAATATCCAGGTAGGTTTTATTGCTGTTAATAAGCAGGGGCAGTTTGGAGGGTATAGTATTCAGCAGGGCTTTAATTTTGCGGTCTGTGAATCCGATAATAACCGCTTGATTGATGCCCCAAGCTGGGTAAGTTAATGCTTCATTTATTATAGGGCCGGACTAATATAGGGAATACCTAGATTCAATCCCCGCAGGATGAGGATAATTCCCACAGCGGCAATAAAGTACGGAGAAAAGTTTTTAAGCTTTTGCCGCCATTCGGCTGAGATTAATACACCGGCTAAACTGACGCCCAGCATGGCCGGAATAGTCCCAAATCCAAAGCCGGCCATGAAAAACATACTGGATTCGGCACTACCGGATGTAACTGCGGTTGCCAGAGCAAGGTAAACAAAGCCGCAGGGTAGAAAGCCATTTAAGATTCCAATCAAAAAGAGTGAGCCCATACTTCCATTTGCAAACAGGGACTTCATCCGGTTGGTTAGGTTGCCGATCAGCTTATAGGGAAGGGATTCCAGCTGGGACAGCACATTACTGATTTTCCTCCAACCCAGCGTAAGCAAGAGCAAGCTTCCCACTCCAATGGAAAGGGCTTGCTGATACCCACTTATGGATATCATCCTGCTGAACAGACCAACGATACCTCCCAATGCGGTATAGGTAACAACTCTTCCTGTATTGTATATGAGTCTGGAGCCAATGAAATAGACCTGATCGAGGGATTTTTTGGGTAAGGAAAGGGCCAGGGGGCCACACATGCCGATGCAGTGGAAACTGCCCAAAAATCCAAATGTTATCCCTGCTAAAATCCAGTCCATATTAGCAAATCACGATTTGATGTTTTTGGCTTAATTGATGACATGTTGGACAATTTGACTTGTATGATGGTAAATCTAGTTAATAAATATACCTGTTATCCAGCGAAAAGCTTGGATTGACATCCAGAAAAAAATGAATCTAAATAGGTAGTATCGGTTGAACTTATCTTAATTTAATACTTAATTGTCTTAAAACCATTCGGCATGTTTAATTTATAATAAAATACGTTTTGTTATGTCCGATGAACTCAGTCAATCACCTGATGCAGCAGGAGCTGATAGAAGCTGGGAAGAACGAAATCCCGATATAGAACGTGAAATAACAATTGATGAGTTCCAACCCAAAGGGACCTTGACCCTAACGCTCATCTATTTTGCAATTGTCGTTCTGATGTGGATTTTCATGTACTTCGTAGAATTCGCAGGCAACGCACCTTCCATTATAGATTAGCTAATAGATAAGAAATATGCATATACATAAATTTGAGCAATTCTGGATAAAGTTATCCTATGGTTTAATTGCCTTCTTCATTGCCACTGTTATTTATGGTTTTGTGGCGATGGATCTGAAGGTAATTGGAGATAGTGGGACTATTGATCCACAAAATCTGCAGGATACTCCATTTGGAAATCCGGGCGTACGAGAGATTATAAAAAATGGAGAGACTGAATACGAGGTTTATGTGCAAACAATTCAGTTTTCTTTTGTCCCGGGTACCGCGCAACCTATTGAAGTGCCGGCCAATCATCGGGTTACTTTTTATATCACTAGTCCCGATGTGCTGCACGGATTTGATGTGGTAGGTACGAACTTGAATACAATGACTATTCCCGGACAAATTTCTAAGTTTACGACTATCTTTCCGGAAGCGAGGGAGTATGGTATTGTTTGCAATGAATACTGTGGTCCCGCCCATCATGTGATGGAAGGAAAAATTAACGTAGTTCCCGAATCTGAGTTTGATAAAAGTACTCTGGTAGAATGACATTTTTACACAAGTATCCCAAAGCCGCAAAAGTAGCCAAAGCGAATTTTATTGTTGCTTTTATCGCCCTGGCGATAGGAGGATTATTTGGTTTTATACAGGCATTGCACCGGACAGATGTATTTCGTGGATTTTTTAATTCCGGAGAATATTATACGCTCCTTACCGGACATGGTGTTCTGTTAGCACTCATATTTACTACCTTTTTTATCGCCGGGCTTTTTATCTGGGGCGTAACACGGAGTCTTGATCGTGAACCGGAAAATATGACCTTTACCTGGTCGTGGTTTTGGCTGATGGTTATTGGATTGGTGATGACGGCCTTTACGATACTGGGTGGCTTGGTGCCGGATAGTTCGATAAGGGCCGCTGTTCTCTATACATTTTATCCGCCGCTTCAGGCCCATCCCGCTTTTTATATAGGACTAGCACTTGTTATTGTTGCCTCGTGGATGGCCGGAGCAGACTGGTTTTGGTCTTATAATAAATGGCGGGATAACCATCCCAATGATCGGATTCCAATTCTTACTTTCATGGCCCTTTTTACCATGCTGATGTGGTATGTTTGTACCATTGGAGTGGCCATTGAGGTAGTAGGGCTTCTGATCCCATGGTCTTTGGGTTTGGTTACGGAAATCGAACCGCTGCTTCCTCGCACACTGTTTTGGTATTTTGGTCACGCGGTCGTGTACTTTTGGCTGTTGCCAGCCTACTATGTGTGGTACGCAATTCTTCCCAAACTATCCGGCGGACGTCTATTCAGTGATTCCATGACGCGAATCGTATTTATCATATTCCTTATTCTTTCGACGCCGGTGGGATATCATCACCAGTATGCGGATCCTGGTATTTCGGTCGGATTCAAATTCTATGCGATGGCTACCACCCTGCTATTATTACTGCCCAGTCTTATGACACTTTTTACAGTGGTGGCAAGTATGGAACATGGGGCCCGGCAGCGCGGAGGCAAAGGATATCTAAAGTGGATTGGAAAACTGCCATGGGACAGTCCCGCTTTTGTGGGCTGTGCCCTGGCGGGAATCATGTTTGCCGCGGGTGGTTTCAGCGGAATGATTAATGCGTCGATGAATATTAACCTTCTTATTCACAACACTATCTGGGTGCCCGGGCACTTCCACCTTACCGTGGGTACAGCCGTGGCGCTGACCTTCATGGCAATCAGTTACTGGCTTATTCCACAGTTAACGGGGCGAAAACTCAAGTTTAAGACTCTGGCTTTAATTCAACCTTATGCGTGGTTTTTAGGGATGACCCTAATGTCAAATGCTATGCACCGTGCCGGATTATCCGGGGTACCGCGCCGTACTGCTGAACCACAATACAGTGGTTTTGAATTTGAGCCCATTTTTGGGACCATGGGAGAAATGAAGTGGCAGATCGCAATCGGAGGAACCATACTTACCATCTCGTTGATCCTCTTCCTGTGGGTTATTATCGCTTCCTGGATGGGAGGAGAGAAGTCTGATATGCCGGTGGATGATTATATCCCGGAGCCTCTGTCAGGTGTTGAGCATACCCCTGCAATACTTGATAATATTAAGCTTTGGTTGGCGCTGGCTATTATTCTGGTACTTCTGGCTTATTCATTCCCGCTCTGGGAAATGGTAGCAGATGGTGTCTTTTCGCCGGGAGCACTGCCCAGACCATCGTGATAAACTGTTTGATTGCTACATGACGTCTAAATATTTGATAGAAGGTCCTTGTTCATTGCTCCAGTCTTTGCCTGAGCAGTACAAGGGCCTATGTTTTGGAGCCGTGGATAGAATGCTTTTCCAGAATTGATGCTTGCTTTTACCCGAATAGGATTCCGTTATGACAGAGAGTAATTCCCATAAAGAAGATCCCTCCGGCAACTCTACGAAACGATTAGTCAAGGTTCTGGTAATTATTGGTATAGGAATTCCTGTTTTGGTAGAATTGATGACCCTGTTTAATCTGATTAATGTTCAAATATTTGAAGGTGAGCAGGAAGTAAATCAACAGAACGAATCTATTGCTGAGTTAAGAGCAATTGAAGAGGGAGATACTCTTTTTGCCGATTACAGCAATGCCTTGACCATTAATTTGTTAAGAATTAAAGTAAGCGCCCAGGAGTGGCGGTTTGCACTGGGTTTGAATTCGGTGGATAGTTTGGTTCAGCAGCAATTACAGGTGAAGGTTGACAGCCTGAAACTGCAAAGCGGTAAAATTTTGTCCGGTACTGGCAATAATCCCTGGGAAATAGACGATACGGTTCCGCTAGCAATGTCGGCAGAGTGGGAGCTGCCGAATGGAGATATTCCTGGCATATTGTATATCAGTTCATTTCAGTACATTGAGAGCGATTCAACTAAGCGAATACAACAGGAAATTCCGCTTGGTAAAATTCCTGTCCGGTATAACCAAGAATAGAGGAAGGTAGTGTGTTTTTTAGCCGTTAATCAATAAAAAATATTTAGCGGTTATTAAGGGATAACATTGTAATAAGATTTATTAATTATCGGTCAGATCCATATCACGGGATGAGTTGCTTACCACAAGGAGACTGCTTGTTGCCATGGCAACGGCGGCGAAAAGAGGATTGATAGCCCCGGCAATAGCTAATGGAATGGTGATAATATTGTAGAGAAATGCCCAGCCCAGGTTTTGATGGACTCGACTTTTAGTTAGTCGTATTGCTTTAAATGCTGACGGTATTAGATGAAGGTGATTGTTTGGAATTACAATGTGTGCTGATTCAGCAGCGATTGCTGTAAGATCGCCAAAAGCAATACCAAGATCTGCCTGTGCCAGGGCCGGGGCGTCGTTGCTTCCATCACCAATCATGGCAACGCGGCCAAACTTTTTGAGTTCTCGTATAATATTGGATTTAGAATCCGGTTGTGTCTCGCTAAACAGGAAGTCGGGTTGAAGTTGCTTTTGTATGGCTTCACCTGCTAGTTGACTGTCGCCCGTAATGATTGCCACCTTTTTACCTTCTTTTTTTAGGGCAGAAACAATTTTCTCAGCTTCTGTTCTGAGCTGATCCCCAACGACAAGAATGCTTTGCACCTGTTTATCCCAAGCAACGGCTACCGGAACATGGCCTTTCTCTCGGCTTTGTTCCACTTTACGCCACTGCTTTTCAGATATAGCAAACTCATTTTTCCTGATCCATTCGGGTTGACCTACATAAATTTGATGTCCATCAATAATGCCTTTTATTCCAGTAGAAAATGTTTGGAAATCCTGTACTTCTCTATCACTATTGGAATAAGCACGGGCAATAGGTTCTGCAATAGGATGCGATGCGTATTGCTCTAGCAGGGCCGCATATTTGAGTGCTTGTCTGTTCATTCCTTTATCCAAGAGGTGCATGCGACCGGTTGTTAAAGTCCCGGTTTTATCAAAGGCGACCGTGGATGTATCCGGTTGCTCTTCGAAGACAGACGCGGTTTTGAAAATAATATCATGGGTAAGGGCACTTCTGAAGCCGGAAGCGATGGCCAGAGGAGTGGCAAGTCCCAATGCACAGGGACAGGATACGATGAGTACGGCCAGAGAGCTAAGCATTGCATCTGTGGTGCCGGCTCCATTCCACAGGTGAAAGATGAATGTAGCCACTCCTAAAATAAGTACCGCAGGGACAAACCAAGCTGCAATCCGATCTGCTATACGCTGCTTACCCGGACGAGAGGACTGGATATTCCACATCATCTGCATTAATTCATCAATGGTACTTTTTACCGTAGAACCTATTTCAATAGTTAGTGCATTTTGTGTCAGAATAGTGCCGCTAAGTACCTGGTCGCCTTTTTCTTTGGGAACCGGCATGGATTCTCCTGTCATAAGGGCCTCATTTACAATACCTTTCCCATCAATAATTGTCCCGTCGATGGGAATGCGTTCTCCAGCCTTAACCAGTATTTGATCGCCAGACTGCAGGTTTTCAACGGCAACTTCTCTTGATTGTCCGTTTTGTTTAAGTCGGGCATGGCTGATTCGTTTTTGGGTGAGTTTTGAAAGTAAATCCTGCTTGCCGGACTTTATTTTTTTCTCATAGTAGTTGCCAATCGATACCACTAATACAATAGCCATGGTTACGTCAAAATAAACTTCTGCCGAGCCGGTCAGTAGTGCTCCAACGCTATAAAGGTAGGCACTCACCGCTGCAATAGTGATCAGCAAATCCATATTCGGTTTTGCTACCGATATAGACACCCACGCTCCCCGAAGGATCGGGTAACCGGTATAGAAAAGAACAAAGGTGGTCATCACAAAAATATTGGAAACGAAAAAAAGTTTCTCTGAGGCAGTAAGTGGGATAAATCCTTCACCAGATATATAAGAGGGATATAGAAACAGTATATAGAGTAGTAATCCCACTATGCCTAAAAAGCCTCCAATGACCAGTCTTCCCACTTCATTGAGTTGCTCACTGGTGGCATCCTCATCCATTTGGTGGACACCATACCCCAGTTTACTTAGTTCCGGAGGCAGGGTATCGGGATCCAACGCATCGGGATTGTAATAGACTTTGATCATTTCGGAAGCATAGCTCGCTTCACATTTATAGATCCCCTCTTTGCGACCTGCCAGTGTTTCCAGAAAAGATTCGCAAGTAGAGCAGTGCATTCCTTCTACCTTAAAAAAGATCTGCTGATAATCTTCGGGTAGTTCTGTTTTATTTTGCTCGCTTACACGTTGCTTAATAGTCTGTTGGCGCAACCGTTCTGCCTGTTCCCCTTCCATATCCTGCAGTAACTTATAAACGTGCAGGCATCCGGAGCAGCAAAAGGTGCCTTTAACTTCCGAATCTGTAATCGGGGGATCCGGTGTTTCAAGTTCGCAAAGACTACATTTATGAGTTTCCATGCAGATGGCGCGGTTAATTTGGTGGATGTTCAGTTAAAAATTCCCGGTATAAATCCAGAAATTCATTCAACATCATGGCCGTGGCTCCCCAGAGCGGTACAGGATGCACATCCCAGTAGGGAACCCGGTAGGTATAGGAGTGGAGGTCCCAGTCTTCCACCGTAATATTCTTTTTATGCACGAGAGAATCGAGTTCTACGGCAAATACTTCTTCAACTTCAGCGGGATTAATAGTAAATGTTGGCCGGTTATCGGTATATCCTACAACGGGAAAAACCAGGTTGTTTGAGTTACTGATATAGAGTTCGCTGAGCTCTCCTATGATCGTAATATCGTTGGGTGAAACACCAATTTCTTCCCGGGCTTCTCTCAGTGCGGTTTGCCGAACACTTTCTTTTTTTTCTGACCGTCCGCCGGGAAAGCTAATTTGTCCCCCGTGATCAATATCATGACTGCGCAAAGTGAGAACAAGCTCCGGATTATTCTCATCATTGGGAAACAGCAGCAAAAGAACGCTGCTTCTGCTGGCATGCTCAGGGGGATCCATTTCCCGGTCGTCACCGCCATCCAGCGGCTCGGGAGCCATTGCTAATTGAGAATGAGTTCCCGGAAGCTTTCCAGAAAGCCTGTCTGTTAAAAAATTAATAAGCTTTTGCATGCTATGCATTTTAGCTTAAAATAAATGTAACGCATCCACTTTAAAAGAGGAAATCGGTAAAATAATGTTTTGAGCGGGTCAAAATATTGGTTTTTATGTTGAAAAAACTAAAAGGGATGGGAGATATTTTTTGCATTTTCAGTTTTTGATGAATATCGTTACAAATAATTAATGGTTGTAAATAATGGTAAAATACTTTTTAGGGAAGAGACCATAATTTTGGCACGAAGTTGTCAATCTATTACAATACTTCATCGGATGGTGGAGAGAACCTCAATAAAATAATTTACGATTATGCGAAAAATACTCCTAAGGATAAGCGTATTGGCTATAATATTATCATTTGGCCTTTATGCTTGTGATCAGCCAACAACCAATTTACAGGAAGATGAGCAGACAGAGCAGAAATCTCAGGAAAATGGAGCGGCCATAGAAGGGCAATATATTGTCGTTTTCAATGACAAAGATGCCAAAGGCAAGGCTTTATCCGACGTTAAAAGCGTTGAAGAGTTACGTAACAAAGTATTTTCTGATTACAGTATTGAAGCAGATGCGGTAATCGGGAAATATAACACAGCTCTGAAGGGTTTTGCGGCCAGGCTTGATGCTGGAAAACTCAAAGATCTAAAAAATGACGATCGGATTAATTATATCGAGGAAGATCGTTTTATTACTTTAGCTCCTCCGGGATCATGTTCGCCGTGGCCTTCATGCAGGGATGAGGATGAGGAGGAAGAAGATTCAGGTCAGGTAGTCCCCTGGGGTATTGAGCGTGTAGGTGGCGCAACAGCCAATAACGGCACGGCTTGGATAATTGATACTGGAATTGATCTGGATCATCCAGACTTAAATGTTGATACGGACAGAAGCGCAGTTTTTGTAGATAGGGGACCCGGTTCCGGAACGCCTGATGACGGAAATGGTCATGGTACGCATGTAGCAGGTACCATAGGCGCTATTGATAATAATATTGATGTGGTAGGTGTCGCTGCGGGTGCTTCGGTTGTAGCAGTAAAAGTGCTCGATGACCGGGGCAGTGGTTCTTATTCAAACGTTATCGAAGGTATTGATTATGTGGCAGCCATTGCATCCGCCGGTGATGTTGCGAATATGAGCCTGGGTGGAGGAACATCCGATGCCGTAGATGACGCTGTACGTAATGCTGCCGATCAGGGAATATATTTCGCTATCGCAGCCGGAAACGATGGGGATGATGCTAATAATTATTCTCCCGCCCGTGTGGAATACAACAATGTTTGGACTGTTTCGGCTACAGATGATACCGACACTTTTGCTTCATTTTCCAACTGGTCGGGACCGACAGATCCTCCCATAGAATACGCTGCGCCCGGTGTCGATATTCTTTCGTTGTGGACAGATGGCGGTACGGATACCATTAGTGGTACTTCTATGGCGTCTCCCCACGTTGCCGGTATTCTGCTGGTAACCGGAGGAAATCCCAATTCAGATGGTTCGGCCAGTAGCGATCCCGACGGAGATCCGGATCCTATTGTTCAGAACTAATAACGCTTAGAGTTTTTCTACAAATTTATATTTGTAATAGGCACTTGTTTTTGCAGGTGCCTATTTTTATTTCAATGTGGATTAAACTTTGTTCAGCCAATCATAGTTCGTACTTTTTAGGCTTAAAGATTAAAGATAAGATAGTATTTGATCAGGATTTTATGAGTAAAAAGTATGATGTGTACGGTATTGGTAATGCACTAGTGGATATGGAGTTTGAAGTTTCTGATGAGTTCCTGGATAAACATGATGTGCAGAAGGGTGTAATGACGCTGGTAGATGAGGAAACGCAATTTAAGCTGATTGAGGATATTAATCGAAAGGAAACAGTAGAGAAGCCTGGAGGATCTGCAGCCAATACGGTTTTTGCGGTCAATCAATTCGGGGGAAAATCCTTTTATTCTTGCAAGGTAGCCAATGATAAATTCGGAGACCTGTATCTCGAAAATATGAGAGAGGCAGGCATCGATACGAATTTTGATTACCAGGATCGCGAAGAAGGAATTACGGGTAAGTGTCTCGTAATGGTGACCGATGAAGCACAGCGTACCCTGAATACATTCCTGGGAATTACATCTACGCTTTCTCCTAAAGAGATTAACGAGCGGGCTATCCACGATTCTGAATATGCTTATATAGAGGGCTACCTGGTATCCTCAGACTCCGGATTTGAGGCCATGAAGCAAACGAAAAAGATTGCCCAGCAACAAGGGGTTAAAACAGCTCTTACGTTGTCGGATCCCGCTATCGCAGAAGCATTTCGTGATCGTTTCGATGAAGTAATAGGGGCTTCCGTTGATCTCCTTTTTTGTAATGAAGAAGAAGCGAAAATATATACTGACAAAGATGATATTATGGAGGCCCGGAGTTTGCTCAAAAAAGAAGCTAAGCGATTTGTCATAACTCAGGGAGCCAATGGCGCTATGATTTACGATGGGGAAACTTTTATCGACATTGAACCCTACGAAGTGAATGCTGTAGATAGCAATGGCGCCGGTGATATGTTTGCAGGGGCGTTCTTGTATGGCATTACCAATGGGTTGGGATATGCCGGTGCTGGAAGGTTGGCCAGCCTGGCAGGATCAAAAATCGTATCGCAGTTTGGTCCCCGACTGGAGTGGCCGCAGGCACAGGATATCTTGCGCAGCATCTCATCAACGGACTAACAGCTATTGTGATGGATACTTTTGTTCTTGCTTCCCAGAATAAACACAAGATAAAAGAACTTCGGGAGACATTAGCTCCGCTGAATATCCAGTTAAAGTCTACCTACGATTTCCCGAATCTGGAAGAAGTTATAGAAGATGCGGATACCTTTGAGGGTAATGCCTTGAAAAAAGCTCGTTATGTTCATAATGAAACCGGACTGCCGGCTTTGTCGGATGATACAGGCCTGGAAGTAGACGCTCTTGGCGGACGTCCGGGGGTTTATTCGGCCCGTTATGCCGGTGAATCAGCAACGGATGAGGACAATCTGGAGAAATTGCTTATGGAACTTTCGGATGTGGATCCATCGGAGCGCAATGCCAGGTTTCGAACGGTTGTGGCCTTTGTTACTGACAAGGATACCTATACTTTTGAAGGCGTTTGCGAGGGAACAATTACTATTGAACCACATGGTGACGGGGGATTTGGATATGATCCGGTATTTCGCCCTGATGGTTATGAGCAGACCTTTGCGGAGCTGTCCTCGAAGGTCAAAAATGAGATTAGCCATCGCGGTAAGGCCATACAGAAATTTTATGAATGGTTGAAAGCCTCTTGAATCTGGCTTGTTAAGTTAGCCTGTGTTTGAGATAAAGGATTAAAATAAAAGGCATGGCTGTTTTAAGTGTCTAGGCTTGAAACAATAAGTAATATGAATAAGCTTAAAAGCTTATCATAGCTGGAATACTTCTCTATAAAGTCTATTGTTTACTCACGTTAATTGTAGCCTTTTTAAATAAAAAAGCCCATCGGATTAACATTGTTTATCCGATGGGCCATATGAAACAGATAAATATATTATATATTCATTTAGACGTCCTTATACTCTACAAAGCCTTCGATGGCCTCGTATTCGGCAAAGCCAAGCTTGTCGTACAGTTGGGCTGTCCCGCGATTGCGATCTTCCGATCGTTGCCAGAACTCTCGTTCGTCGGCTCCAGGGAAGAGGGGACGATCTTTCTGGGACTGGTGTTTGAAAATGGCGCGACGTTTTTTCATCAGCTCCTGTGGGCTAATCGGGACGGCCATTTCGATCTCATTAATATCCCATTCCTGCCAGGCGCCGCGATACATCCACACTTTGCAGTCGCCGGTCCAGTCGTCATCGCCGCATTCTTCCAAGGCGGAAAAGATGGCTTTTAAGCAGACGCGGTGGGTGCCATGGGGATCTGACAGGTCACCCGCCACATAGATCTGGTGTGGCCGGACCTCACGAATGAGTTCCCGGACGATATCGATATCTTCTTGGGATAGGGGCTTCTTTTTAACGCGCCCCGTCTCATAAAATGGCATATCTAAAAAGTGAAGCTGATCTTCGGGGATACCACAATACCGTCCCGCGGCCTTGGCCTCCCCCTTGCGTATGAGTCCTTTGATATGTTTTATCTCATCGGTATCTACTTGGGTAGGGGCTTTCTCGTCCAGAAACTGTTTGATCTCTGCCAGCATCTGGTCCGCTTCTTCCTGCTCCATATCAAACATATCGTTATAGTCGGAGACGAAATCCACAAAACGGACCACATCATCATCAAACACCGCAATATTACCGGACGTTTGATAAGCCACGTGGACCTCGTGTCCGTGCTCTACCAGGCGAATAAGGGTACCGCCCATGGAAATAACATCATCATCGGGATGCGGACTGAATACCAGGGCCCGCTTGGGAAAGGGCTGGGCGCGCTCCGGTCGGTTGGTATCATCTGCGTTGGGTTTTCCACCCGGCCATCCGGTAATGGTATGCTGCAATTCATTAAAGACTTTAAGATTAATATCATAAGCCGGACCGTATTGCGTAAGCAGGTCCCCCATGCCGTGCTCGTTATAGTCTTCATCGGTGAGCTTGAGTACCGGTTTGTCCACTTCCTGGCAAAGCCAGACCACGGCTTTACGGATAAGTTGATCGTCCCAGTCGCAGGAGGTAAGCAGCCAGGGCGTCTTCCGGCGCGTAAGCTTTTCCGCAGCAGCGTCGTCCAGAATAACCTCGGCATTATCATGTTCCTGAAGATACGTGGCCGGAACCTGCTCGCGAATGTTTCCTTCCACGGCTTCCCGGATAATCGGAGCTTTCCCTTCCCCCCAAGCCATCAGGATGACCCGGTCAGCATCCAGGATGGTTCCGACGCCCATTGTGATAGCGCGCCGGGGGACGTTTTCTTCCCCAAAAAAGTCACTTGCCGCATCCTTTCGGGTAATGCGGTCAAGGGTGATTAGTCGCGTACGGGAGTCGGGACGCGAGCCCGGCTCGTTAAATCCGATATGGCCCGTTCGCCCAATGCCCAGCAGCTGGATATCCAGTCCGCCGGCGGCGCGTATTTTTTCCTCATACTCCCGACAGTAATCGTTGATGTTTTCTTCTTCCAGCGTCCCGTCCGGAATATGCACCTGCTCCTCCGGGATATCGATATGATCGAACAGGTGCTCGTTCATAAACCGAACATAGCTTTGCAGGGAGTGAGGCTCCATCGGGTAATATTCATCCAGGTTGAAAGTAATGACATTCTCGAAAGAGAGCCCCTCTTCGTTGTGGAGCCGGATCAGCTCCCCGTAGACCTGGGTCGGAGTGGAACCGGTGGCCAGGCCCAGAACCGTTTTTTTTCCCGATTTATTACGCTTGCGGATAAGATCGGCCACTTCCCCGGCAACCTCTTTGGAAGCATCGGAAGCACTGCCGTAAATAGCTGTGGGTATGTGTTCGTAATAGGTTACTTTTTCGGTTTCGTTATAGTAATTCATGGACAAATTTTTTAATTACGGATACCAACTGCAAAAAAATAGCTGGTCGTAACTTTGGGGTTACAAAAAAAATGTTCTATAATTTGAATTCGTAAATAACGCTATTTTGAGCGAAATGTAAATGACAAATAATAAATTAAAAGGGTAGGATTGGAATTTTCTTTCGTCGATTATGCCGTTATTTTAGTATACCTTGTGGGCGTTGCATATATAGGAGTACGCATTGCCGGACGGCAATCTTCAACAGCAGATTATTTTTTGGGAGGGCATGATATTCCTTGGTGGGCGGTCCTGTTTTCAGTCGTTGCCACCGAAACAAGTACGCTTACTTTTATAAGTGTGCCCGCTGTAGCTTATGGCGGAAACCTGACTTTTCTACAGATAACCCTGGGTTATATTGTGGGACGTATTATTGTCAGCTTACTCTTTCTTCCTTCCTACGTTGACGGGAATATGACAACCGCCTATCAATTTTTAAAAGAGCGTTTTGGCAACTCTATGCGGAATGCAGCCAGCACCACGTTTATGGTTACGCGATTGTTGGCCGATGGAGTACGATTGTTTGCTACAGCCATTCCGCTGGCTATAATTATGCGACTGGGTGGAGCTTTTGTGGGGTGGACTGACTTTGAAGTCTATTTGCTTGCAATTGCAGCTATTGCTGTAGTTACTCTTATATATACCCTTATTGGCGGTATCAAGGCGGTGGTTTGGATGGATGTCATGCAGATGGCTGTTTATGTAGGAGGAGCTGTTTTTGCCGGAGCAATTATGATTTCCAATTTGCCGGAGGGAATAGGTGGAGCTCTGAATCTGGCAGCCGAAACAGATAAGCTTCAGGTTATCCGTTTCGGTTTTGATCTAACTTTTGCTGAATTTATTGCCCAACCTTATACTTTTTTTACGGCTTTAATTGGTGGGGCTGTTTTTTCCGTTGCTTCCCACGGCACCGATCAGCTGATTGTACAGCGATTGTTAACCACCCGTAATACAAAGAACAGTCAGAAGGCGTTGGTATGGAGTGGGGTGGTCGTCGCTCTGCAGTTTGGACTCTTTTTATTTATCGGATTGTTGCTGTATGCATTTTATGATGCACAGTCGGCCACTGAGCTGGGACTGGCTACCAACGATGAAATTTTTGCAAAGTTTATTGTTGAAGAGCTACCCATGGGTTTTTCCGGACTTATAGTAGCTTCCCTGTTTGCGGCGGCAATGAGCAGTCTCAGTTCCTCCCTTAATTCGCTGGCTTCCTCTACTACTTTTGATCTTTACAAGCCATACTTTGGTAAAGGTAATACGCAGGATGAGGACCTGTATGTTTCTCGCATTATTACGGTAGTTTGGGCGATCATTTTGACCGGCTCAGCCTTCTTTTTTGCATTTTTACAGCTACAAGAGGGGGAACGTCCTGCTGTGGTGGAATTGGGACTCGGTATCGCTTCTTATACCTATGGGGGATTGTTGGGGGCGTTCCTGTTAGGTCGGCTGTTTGCGAAGCCGGATAAGCGGGATGCAATGATCGGTTTTTTCGCGGGATTAACCTCACTTCTTTTTATGGTAGAGGGTCCGATTCACAATCTGTTGCCTGGCGAGCCCCTGGCTATTGCCTGGCCGCTATATACGGTGGTGGGTAGCCTGATTGTGGTGATTGTAGGATCGCTTTCAGCACAGATTCGAAATCGTTAATTTACAGGACTATGAAAGCAATGGTCCTGCATAAGGCAAATGAAGCACTCCAGCTTGAAGAGGTGGATAAGCCCTCCCCGGGGAATCGACAGGTGCTGATCAGGGTGCAGTCGTGTGGGGTTTGTCGCACCGACCTCCATATTCTGGATGGTGATCTTGAAGAGCTAAACCTGCCGCTGATTCCCGGTCACCAGATCGTTGGTGTGGTGGAGAAAACAGGGTCTGAAGCACGGAAATTTAAAAAAGGAGATAAAATCGGGGTGCCGTGGCTGGGACAAACCTGTGGCGAGTGCGTGTACTGCGAAAGAGGGGAAGAGAATTTGTGTGATGAAGCTCGGTTTACAGGTTATAATATTAACGGTGGATTTTCTGAGTTTACCGTAGCCGACGAGCGTTACTGCTTTCCTATTCCAGAATTTTATGATGCTCATCAGGCCGCACCACTGCTCTGTGCGGGACTGATCGGGTACCGGGCGCTGCGAATGGCCGGGGAAGGTGAGACAATAGGACTCTATGGGTTTGGCTCTTCAGCTCATATCCTTACGCAGCTGATTGTCCATCAGGAACGAGAGGTATATGCCTTTACCCGTCCGGGAGATGAAGCGGGGCAGCAGTTTGCACTGGAACGGGGAGCCGTCTGGGCCGGGGGATCAGAAACGCTACCGCCCGAACCACTGGATGCGGCTATTATCTTTGCTCCGGTTGGCGCATTGGTACCCCAGGCACTTAAAAGTGTGAAAAAAGGCGGTCGGGTGGTATGTGCGGGCATCCATATGAGCGATATTCCTTCGTTCTCCTATAAGATCCTCTGGGGAGAGCGAAGTATAAAATCAGTGGCGAATCTGACCACGCGTGATGGGGAAGAGTTCATGAAACTGGCTCCGCAAATTCCGGTCCGCAGCAATATAACGGTGTATCCGCTGGATCAGGCAAATGAGGCTCTTGATGATTTAAGGGATGGAAATTTTGAGGGGTCGGCGGTACTCACCATTGCATCGGATGAATGACTAATTTCACTGTAAATGCATAGAAAAGTATTTTTTGGAATTTTGCTACTAGTCGGCATGTTTTCGGGCTGCTCACAGGATTCAACGGCTCCGATAAATCAGTCTGCACGTGTTCCGGCCATTGATTCACTCATCCAGCGGGAGATTGTCGCCGACCATATCCCGGGAGCAGTCATCCAGGTAAAAAAAGGCGATTCAGTCCTACACCGCGCGGCCTACGGTTATGCACAAAAATATGATTATGGCCTGAAACGATTGGAAGATCCCATACGAATGACTCCCGGGCATATATTTGATCTGGCATCTCTGACCAAAGTTATGGCCACTACTTTTGGTATTATGATGCTTGTCGATGCAGACTCCATAGCACTGGATGATCCTATTCATAAATATTTACCGGAATTTAAGGGAGAAGTAAAATCCGGGATTACCATTCGTCATTTGTTAACACATACTTCCGGACTGCCACAGTGGGTACCTACCTATTATCATGCTTCGAATATCCAGGAGCGGTATCAATATATCGCTTCACTACCGCTTAAGTGGCCGGTGGGAGCCGAACGTCACTATAGCGATCTCGGTTTTATGCTGCTGGGTGATATTATTGAGAGGATTTCGGGCCAACAGCTGGATGACTATTTCGATGAAAGATTATATATCCCTTTAAACCTGCAACATACAACTTTTAATCCTCTCAATAAAAAGGTCAGGGCAGAAGCAATCGCCGCAACTTCACATGGCAACCCTTTTGAAAAGCAGATGGTACATGATGATACGTTTGGGTACCAGGTGGATGTTGATCTCGACTCCTGGAACAATTGGCGGGATTATACGCTCCGAGGCGAAGTAAATGATGGCAATGCCTGGTATGCCAATAATGGTGTAGCGGGCCATGCCGGACTTTTTTCCACCATTGATGATTTGCAGGTGCTCGTTGATCTGTTGCTTGAAAGAGGTGAAGTGAACGGAAGACACCTCATCTCCTCATCCGTAATCGATACCTTTTTGACCAAAGATCAATATGGCAATGCGCTTGGCTGGGCTATGGATAAAAATACGATATCTGCTAAAGGTTCCCCGGAAGGGACCTTTGGGCATACTGGATTTACGGGTACAAATATTGTTGCTGTACCTCAGGATTCAATATCTATTATTTTGCTTACCAATCGCCAGAATGTAGGACGCCAGGAAAACGGCTACTACTTTGATTTAGGGCCTCTCCGGCAGGATATATTTGATGAAGTTACACAAGAGATAAACTAGTTTTTAATCTTCATCAATACTGTGCTTCGGCTGATACTTTTGTTGTAAAAACCAAGTGTTAAAATGGAGCTCTTCGATCTTTATAATAATATTATATAGCCGGGCTTCAGGATCTGTTTTAAAGTAAACGAGTCCACGTATACTCTCATTGGGCCAAAGATCGGTAATGCGAAGGACCTCACCTTCCCAAAATTGGCGACTTTGTCGCAGGCTGGAGCGATCGTAACGATATTCCACGCGATCAATTTGTTGGTGTACCGCATTTTCGGCCAAATCTTCCCCGGCCTCTTCTCGTTCTTCCTTGGTATCAGCTGCCACTGCGCTTGCCACTGTTAACCCCTGCAAGGTATAAAATAGAAATTCATCGCCTTTTTGACGGACTTCCTGACGGGAAAGTTCCATATCAATATTCAGGATTTTTTGCTCAGGATCTTTAGCCGTATTAACGGTAAGCAACTTGCCGGGATTTTCAGGCTGCTCCCCGACATAGGATTCGTATTTAAACGAGTCGGGAGCTACCCGGATAAAGCGGTCAGAATTATTAATGACTTCGACTTCCAAAGCAAAAAGGTTGGAGGTATGCTCGTAATAACCTACCGTTAGTTGCACACTGTCTTTTTGCATATGGATATATTCCACGCCCTGATAATACGAGGTTTGATTATTATCGGCTTCCGCTTTAAGACGATAAACAGGTTCGGGAGAGCAGGCTTGAATTCCTAATAGAACTCCGATAATAAACAGCAACAAACGTTTCATAACTGAAAAGAATAAAAGGTTAACGGATGTTATGAATGTCTATAAAAAATCTATCCAAAGAGGGTGATCAGTGAAATAGCATGAATATGTGAATGTATAGTTTTTTAGAAATATTAAGTTGTGTACAGGCGTTAGTGCTCATATAAAATTGATTATTATAACTTAAACCAGAGGTCCTATGAAATCATTAGTCGCTATATTATCTGTCTTTATCTTAGTTGGTTGTCAGGGTGAAAGGGGGCCAATGGGACCTGAAGGGCCTCCTGGAACCAGTCTTATGGGACAGGCTTTTGAAGTGGAAGCCAGTTTTAATGGAGGGAATGACTACAGTCGTTATTTCGATTTTCCATCAAATATAGAAGTATATGAATCTGATATTGTCGCTGTATATTTGCTTTGGGAGGTGGATGGAGATACGGGTTACGACGTGTGGCAGCCGCTACCCGTTTCTGTATTTTTTGATGATGGTGAGCTTCAATATGCTTTTGATCATACCGTGGCCGATGTACAGCTCTTCTTAACGGGAGATACCGACTTAAGCACGGTCGGCAGTGAATACACGCAGGATCAGATCTTTCGTGTGGTTATTTTGCCGGCTGAATATGTAGAATCCAATAAGGTGGATATGAGTAATATGAACGAGGTTATGAAGGCTGTGGATAAAAGCAAGGTAGAACGCCTGCAACCAGCTGAATAAATTTAATTATTTAAGAAGCAGACATGCCAGGTTTCCAGGACTTGGCATGTCTTTTTCATGGCTCATAATTTAAGTTCGAGCCTAACCATCGCTCTACTTCTTTCACGCTCATATCTTTACGCTGTGCATAATGCTCGATTTGATCTTTGCCTAAATTACCAACATTGAAATAAGTAGAGTCGGGATGCGCAAAATACAAACCGCTAACGGAGGCCGCTGGATTCATGGCAAAGTGTTCTGTTAGGTAAATGCCCGCTTCTTCTTCAACATCAAGCAAGTCAAATAGGATACGTTTTTCGGTATGGTCGGGCTGGGCCGGGTAACCGGCAGCGGGTCGTATGCCCTGATACTGCTCGCGGATGAGCGATTCATTGCTATAGCTCTCATTTGGCGCATACCCCCAGATATTTTTCCGTACTTTTTCATGCAGTAGCTCCGTAAAAGCCTCTGCCAGTCTATCCGCCAACGCCTTGGTAAGAATGGCATTGTAATCATCGTGATCGTCCTCGAACTGCTGGACGAGCTCTGGCGCGCCAATGCCGGCCGTTACGGCAAAACCTCCCATATAATCGGGAATACCCGTCTCTTTGGGAGCTACAAAATCAGATAACGCTTTATTTGGCTGGCCTCTCCGCTTTTTGGCCTGCTGGCGCAGCATGTGAAAGGTGGTAAGCACCTCTTTACGACTGTCATCAGTATAAAGCTCCACATCATCGCCCACAGCATTGGCCGGATACAATCCCAATACGGCACGTGCCTTTAACAGCTTTTGATCGATAATTTTATCGAGCAGCTCGTTGGCATCGTCGTAGAGTTTTTGAGCCTCTTCGCCGTACTTTTCGTCTTCCAAAACTTCGGGAAATTTTCCTTTCATCTGCCAAGCGATGAAAAATGGTCCCCAGTCGATATAATTCCGAATTTCTTCCAGGGGATAATTGTCAAATACCTGTTTGCCCAGCTTATTGGGCTTGGTGATCTCAGTAGATTCCCAGTTAATGGAAGTGGCATTCTCCCGGGCCTCCTCAATCGGCAGATAGGTTTTTCGATTGGCTCGTCCCTCATGCCGTTCGCGCAATTTTATATATTCGTTCTTCGTCTTTTTCAAGAATTCTTCGCGCAGTGTCTTGGAAACCAGGTTGCCGGTTACCGATACAGAGCGGGAAGCGTCTAGAACGTGAATAACCGGCTGATCGTAATTTGGTTCAATTTTTACGGCGGTATGAGTACGTGATGTCGTAGCTCCACCAATGAGGAGTGGCTGCTCAAAATCTTCTCGTTTCAGCTCCTTGGCCACGTGTACCATTTCATCCAGCGAAGGGGTAATAAGTCCGCTGAGTCCGATGATATCCACCTTGTTCTTGCGCGCTTCTTCAAGAATTTTATCTGAGGGAACCATAACTCCCAAATCAATTACATCAAAATTGTTACAGCGGAGGACCACCGCCACGATATTTTTGCCGATATCGTGTACATCTCCTTTAACGGTAGCCAGCAGAACTTTTGCTTTGGGTTCACTGTTCTTATTCTTTGCTTTCTCTTTTTCGATATAGGGAATGAGATGAGCCACGCCCTTTTTCATTACCCGGGCACTTTTTACCACCTGCGGTAAAAACATCTTGCCCGATCCGAAGAGATCACCAACCACATCCATTCCGGACATCATGGGACCTTCAATCACTTCGATAGGTTGATCATACTTTTGGCGCGCTTCTTCCACGTCATCCACAATATGCTTGACGATACCTTTAACCAGTGCATGTTGAATCCGTTCTTCTACAGATTTAGTTCTCCACTCCTGGGTTTTTTCCTTGGATTCAGTCTTATCATCCTTAATTTCCTCGGCATAATCCACGAGCCGTTGTGTTGCATCATCACGGCGATTAAGCAGAACATCCTCAACAAGCTCCCGCAACTTTTTAGGGATCTCTTCATACACTTCCAGCTGACCCGCATTGACAATAGCCATATCGAGTCCGGCCTGTATGGCGTGATACAGAAAAGCCGAGTGCATCGCTTCACGGACCTTATTATTGCCCCGAAATGAGAAAGAAATGTTGCTGAGTCCCCCACTTACTTTGGCCAGCGGCAAATTCTCCTTAATCCATTCGGTGGCGCGGATGAAATCAACGGCATAATTATTATGCTCTTCTATCCCAGTGGCCACAGTCAAGATATTGGGGTCAAAAATGATATCCTGTGGAGCAAAACCAACCTCTTCGGTAAGGATACGATAGGCCCGGTCGGCAATTTCAATGCGACGTTCATAACTGTCGGCCTGTCCTTTTTCGTCAAAGCCCATGACCACCACGGCACCCCCAAAGTTGAGGATCTCCCGCGCATGCTCTTTAAATTCTTCTTCGCCTTCTTTTAGGCTGATAGAGTTCACGACGCATTTCCCTTGCACCGTTTTGAGTCCCGCTTTAAGTACCGACCATTTGGAGGAGTCGATCATAATTGGAACGCGTGAGATATCTGGCTCGGTAGCCACCAGCTGCAGGAAATCGACCATCACTTCTTCCGATTCGAGCATGCCCTCATCCATATTAATGTCGATAATCTGGGCACCGTTTTCTACCTGTTGCCGTGCAACCGAGAGCGCTTCCTCGTATTCCTCGTTCTTGATGAGACGTTTGAACTTGCGTGATCCCATGACGTTTGTACGCTCACCGATATTAACGAAATTGGTATCGGGACGTACCACCAGGGGTTCGAGGCCGCTGAGACGCAGGTATGGCTTTTGGTCTGGAATCCGGCGCGGTTCACATTCTTTGGCAGCTTCAGCCATAGCTTCAATGTGTTCGGGTGTAGTACCACAACAGCCGCCTACCAGGTTTACAAAATTGGATTCGGCGTAATCTCGCATCTGATCCGCCATAAATTCCGGTGACTCATTATAGTCGCCCATCTCATCGGGCAGCCCGGCATTGGGATAAAGGCTGGTATGACAGTCGGCAATGTTGGCTAGTTCCTCGATATAGGGACGCATCTGCTTGGATCCCAGCGAGCAGTTGAGTCCTACACTTACCAGGTTCTTGGTGTGTGAAACCGAAATCCAGAATGCCTCGGTTGTTTGCCCGGAGAGTGTACGTCCACTTTGATCTACAATAGTACCGGAAATCATTACCGGCATTTCGTTACCGGTTTCCTCCCCGTATTTGTGGATGGCGTAAATGGCCGCCTTCGCGTTCAGTGTATCAAAAATGGTTTCCACCAGCAGCATATCAACGCCTCCCTCCACCAAGCCTTTAATTTGTTCAGTATAAGATTCCTTCAGCTGATCGAAAGTGATATCCCGGTAGCCCGGATCTTCAACATCCGGTGAAAGGGAAAGCGTTTTGTTGGTAGGGCCAATGGCACCGGCAACGAGGCGGGGTTTGTCGGGAGTTTTTTTTGTAAACTCATCCGCTACTTCGCGTGCATTCTCAGCGGCGGCCACATTGAGCTCATAGGCCAGGTCCTGCATATGGTAGTCGGCCTGTGAAATAGACGTGCTGTTAAAAGTATTGGTTTCTATAATATCGGAACCGGCGGCAAGGAATTGGCGGTGGATATCTTTGATAATATCCGGCTGGGTAAGGCTCAAAAGGTCATTGTTCCCTTTGAGTTCAGCCTTTGTATAGTCAGTAAACCGCTCGCCGCGGTAATCTTCTTCAGAAAGATTGTGCTCTTGGATCATCGTGCCCATGGCACCATCCAGAATAAGAATACGGTCGTTCAGTAAATCCTGAATTTCGTCAAAAGTCATATCGTTCGGTCGGTAATCGATTGTTAGGTACTTGTATTTGCACAAAAAGTTTCAACTAAGTCATCAAGTGATTACCTTTGATGCGTAAATACGCAATATAGCGATGACCCGCTGAAATTTTTTTGCTTACCCAAAGATACAATAAATAGTATACTAAATGAAAGTCGTTGAACATTATAGTCGAGCAGAAGAGCCACTAATATCCTTTGAGATTATTCCCCCTAAAAGAGGAGGGTCCGTAAAAAAGGTATTTGACCTGCTTGATCAGGTGATGAAATATGATCCGCCCTTTATTGATGTAACTTACCATGCCGCCGAATCACATTACGAGGAGCTGAGCGATGGAACCATCAAGCGGCATATTAAGAGGAAGCGTCCCGGTACGATTGGGCTATGTGCTGCTATTATGCATAAATATGGAGTGGATCCCGTACCGCATCTGATATGTGAGGGGTTTACAAAGGAGGAAACTGAGGATGCTCTGATTGAGCTGAATTATCTCGGTATTGATAATGTACTGGCCATCCGGGGAGATGCCGCCGAAAATTCTGTGCAGCGGTTAAAGAACGGGACAACCAATAAATATGCGGTTGATTTAGTCAAGCAGATTAAAGACATGAACGAAGGGCGTTATCTGGATGATATCACGAATGCCCAGGAAACAAATTTTTGCGTAGGTGTGGCCGGTTATCCTGAGAAGCATTTTGAGGCTCCGAATCTTGATTTTGATATCCAGATGCTCAAAAACAAAGTGGATTCGGGCGGAGATTATATTGTAACACAGATGTTTTTTGATAACGAAGCCTTTTTTCGGTTTGTGGATAAATGCCGGGAGGCGGGCATTGAGTGCCCCATCGTACCCGGACTGAAAATTCTGACGAGAGAGCGGCATCTTAACTTTTTGCCCAAATATTTCCATCTTAATATTCCTGAGGAACTTTCTGACGAGGTACAGGCTAATCCGACCGAAGCGCGGAATATCGGTATTGAATGGGGAATTCAACAGTGTACCGAATTGTTGGAGGGAGGGGTGCCCGGTATCCATTTCTATATTATGGGAGATCCTACACCTGCCCTTAATGTTATTGACGGCTTGCCAATGGGACATAAGGCAGTCGGGAAATAGGAAAGGAGAGAATGAGACTTAGGTATCAATAGATTTCAACCTGGATTAGCATAATAATGGGGATATTATTTCTGATTAGGCAACCCAATAAATGAGTTGGTAATGACTTCGAATATTTAGAATTGAATTTATGATTCTAAGTATTTTCACATGTATCCATGTTGGTATAGGATAGCCATTCTAATTTTTTGAAGACAAACCTTGCTTGACAAGGTGCTGGTCATACCTGTTGCTGTTCTTATTTTAAAGCTCTCCCGAATTCAATATTAGGTTTTGCTAATATTGCCCATTCTGCATTGATTTATAAATAAATAATTGGAACTTTCGCAGGACAAAAAATAGATTTTCAGGGTTTATTTTAACATTTAATATATCATCAAATGCGATTGGCAAGCATTATATTACTGCTGCTTGTAATATTGGTAAGCAGTCAACATATAAACGCTTTGCCGTCTTCTGAAGAAGGGAGTGTTATTTCAGAAAATAGCAAGGTAACTGTACCATTTGAGATTGTTCAGAAGGGGAAAAAGCAATCTGAGGGAGAGAGCAAAGAAGTGCTGGATGCAGAGACATATGAACAACAGTTGGCCGAAACGAAATCCCATCTTTTACTAGTAAATGAACAAGAGGTTAACCGTCTGCTGCGGGAAAAGCAGCAAGCCCAGGAAGAGCGTATAAAAGCGCAAAATATAGGATTAATCGTTGGTGGAATATTTATAGTTATTATTTTGATCTCGCTTTACATGTTGTATCGGGGGAAGAAAGAACGGGATCAAATGAATGCCGTATTACAGGAAGAACGGAAAAACCTGGAAGAGTTAAATGAAGTGAAGGATAAGTTGCTGGCTATTGCTTCTCACGATTTGCGTTCACCACTTTCCTCTCTCAGGGGAATGCTTGAGCTCTTTAAAGATAATAAGCTTACCGAAAAGGAGCGTCGGCAGATGTTAAGCGAGCTGGAGATTCGACTTGATCAAAACATCAATCTATTAGATAATTTATTGGTATGGGCCCGGGATCAAATGTCGGGACTTACAATAAACCAAAAGTCTCTTTCAGCCCGCCAGATAACGGATATGGTAATGAGTGAGCATCATTCTGCTGCCGAGTATAAGGGGGTGAGCCTTGTAAATAATGTGAGAGAAGACTTGAAAGTAAAAGCGGATGAAACTCTATTGCAACTTGTTCTCAGAAATTTGATTTCAAATGCTGTTAAATTTACCGATGAGGGCGATCAGATAGAGATAGAAGCAGAGAGTACCGGTAACGAAATATTATTCATGGTTATGGATTCAGGTATTGGTATTCCCCGAGAAAAGCAGGAGGGAATATTCAGTATAAACAGTAAATCGCGTGCAGGAACTCATAATGAACAAGGTAGTGGGCTTGGACTTGGACTATGTAAGGAATTTATTACAAAAATGGGTGGATCAATTAGTGTGGAGAGTGAAGAGGGAGAGGGAACGACGTTTGTATTCAGTCTGCCAATAGCTCACTCTGAGCCTTTGGAACTCAAGCAGTAAAAATCGGGTAAGATAAAAAGGGTATATATCTATTAGTAATATGCGTATATTCATCCTTTTTATAATCTGATTACATTAAACGAATAACGAATTTATCATAAATAAAAGATCATGCTTCAAGAGTTACTAGACAAAATTGACAAGAAAGAATTTACTGTAGGTATTATAGGGCTGGGATATGTAGGGCTACCACTCATGTGGACTTTTCATGAAAATGATATGCCGGTTATCGGTTTCGATATAGATAAAGATAAGATAAACTGTATTAATGAAGGTCGTCCGTATATTAAACATCTCGGCAAAGAGATGATGCAGAAACTGGCAAAAAGTGACCGTGTTGATGCAACGACTGACTTTAAGCGTCTATCAGAAGCTGATGCTCTGATGATGTGTGTGCCCACACCATTGGACGAACATCGCGAGCCCGATATGCAATATGTAGAACGGACCTGCTTTACCGTTGGAGAAAATCTTCGAAAAGGTCAGCTGGTAATCTTGGAATCGACCACCTATCCCGGTACGACCGAGGAACTGATTATTCCGATACTGGAATCCAAATCGGGTCTTACTTCGGGAGAAGATTTCTATGTAGCTTACAGTCCCGAGCGAGAAGATCCCGGAAACCCCAATTTCAATACTTCTAAAATACCCAAGGTGGTAGGAGGACATGGAGAGGATGCAATCAAACTGGCTTGTGCTCTTTATGATACCTCAATTGTGCAGACGGTTCCTGTTTCAAATACCAAGACAGCTGAAGCGGTAAAAATAACTGAAAATGTATTTCGGGCCGTGAACATTGCTTTGGTTAACGAGCTAAAGGTAGTATTTCAACAAATGGGAATTGATGTGCATGAGGTTTTGGATGCGGCCGATACCAAGCCTTTTGGCTTCATGAAATTTGTACCGGGACCGGGTTTGGGCGGACACTGTATTCCTATCGATCCCTTTTATTTGACCTGGAAGGCGCGGGAATACGAACAGAATACCCGTTTTATTGAGCTGGCTGGTGAGATTAATACCTCCATGCCGCAATATGTGGTTAATCAGACCTTAAAAGCGCTAAATGCCCACAAAAAACCGATGAATGGCAGTAAGGTATTGGTTATTGGTTTGGCTTATAAGCCTGATGTAGACGATATGCGTGAATCACCTACCTTCAAGATAATGGACCTGGTGGATAAGTATGGTGCTGAAGTATCCTACTATGATCCCCACATCCCGGAAGTAAAGCCTACGCGAGAGCACGATTACTGGACTGGCACAAAAAGCGTAAATTGGGATGAAGAGACCATTAGTGGGTTCGATGCCGTTATTATTTCCACGAATCATTCGGATATTGATTATCAGCAGCTAGCCGAATGGAGTGACTGTATTATTGACAGCCGCCATGAAATGAATGGTATCAATCGGAAATCGGATATTCATATTTGGCAGGCCTAGAAAGCATTAGTCAATATTCATGCCCGGAATCTGTCCCCGCAGCTCACCGCTGGGGTGTTCATAGCTGGTTATATTGATAAAGAGTTCGCCGTCTTTGAGTAGTGGCTTTTGTGCGTCATTAAGGGTAAAGGCATTGTTCTTTGGTTTTATCACGCCACCGGTCCGTTCCTCATTGACTTCAACCTCGAGCCGGAACAGCATATTTCCGGGTTTCCCTTTTTCTCCAACCATGATGTAGGCGCCTCTGAAGGCGCCTACTAAATTTTTAAAGTCACCTTTCACCTTTAAGGTATCATTCTCAAAGCTAACTGTCGCCATCCCTGAACCCGATGTGGGCACAGATGGTGAGTGGTTATATCCGGCCAGAATTATTTTATGCGCCTGTTGTGCAGTACTTTTTTCTACGCTCATAGAGAGACACAGCACAAAAGCGATAAAGAATGTCAGGATACTTCTTCTTCGTAGTGTCATAGTAATTTCCTTTTTTTAGTGGTTTCCCAACAAGTAATAAACTAAATAAATACGAGAATTATTGTTACCTGCCAGTTCTTAGATTTAATAGCTTTATAAACTTCAAATTCAGTTTATCCTGAACACCTGTTGAAAGATCTTATGGAATGTGTAAATAATGGCTTAGAAGTGTATTTGCTTTAGATCCTGCCCAGTCATCAGGGCGAAAATACCGGATTATCAGGTCAGAGTACGGAATGACACTTATTTTCATAAATAGATCGAGGAAGTGGAGTAAAGATCCCAAAGCTAATAGACCTGACAGGTCGCAGAAAACCTGTCAGGTCTTTGTATTAGTAAAATATTTGATAAATAACTATTCCTTGACCAAGCTAAGCTGATCAAGTTCCTCATTTATAAAGCTGATTTCATCATCGCTTAATTCGATGGAAACCGCTTTGGCATTTTGTTCAGCCTGTTCCGGATTACGTGCGCCTACCAATGCAATAGTGATACCCGGCTGCTCAATGGTCCATTTAATAACCAGCTGGGCCAGGGTCGCATCTTTTTCGTCAGCAAGAGGCTGGATAGCATCTAGAAAACGATTAGTTCGCCGGATATTCTCATCAGAAAAATAAAATTCATTGGGCCTGGTATCACCTTCCGCAAATGAATAGCCCGGTTCCATCTTGCCTGTCAGGAGACCTCGTTGCAGGGGACTATAGGCCAGAATTCCCTTATTATTTGCGATACAGTGAGGCACTACCTCTTCCTTAATATCCCTGCGTACCATACTGTAAGGCACCTGGTTAGATGCTAGCTTAATAACGGTTTCCGCTTCTTTCATTTGAGCCACATCGTAGTTGCAAACCCCAGCTTCGCGGATTTTTCCGTCCTTTTTCAATTGATAAACCGCCTCCATCGTTTCAGTAATTGGAGTAGTAGGATCGGGCCAGTGAATTTGGTACAGGTCTATATAATCGGTATCAAGGCGCCGGAGACTCTCTTCGCATTCCTTAATAATTCCATCCTTTCCGGCGTATTTATGAATCTTAATATCGTTGCCGTCATTGTCTTTGCTGTCGAAGTGGAAGGCTCCTTTTGTGGTATCCCAGCGCAGGCCAAATTTTGTGAGGATCTGAACCTTATCGCGTGGATAGTCCTTGATGGCTTCTCCGACAATTTCTTCGCTTAGTCCCTGTCCGTAGGCCGGAGCGGTATCAATAGAAGTGACCCCGTGATCATAGGCTGTGCGAATGGCTTCCACCGCATTATTTTGTTCGGTTCCGCCCCACATCCAACCGCCGGCAGCCCATGCGCCAAAAGTAACGGCCGAGAGCGTTAAATCGCTAGATCCAATTTTTCTGTATTCCATGTATCCACTGGTTTTGTTTATTAAAAAGTTATTGAAAGGTAATAAAAACTAACTCTTTTCAAAGTTACTCTCTGTGTAAAAAAACTTTAGCCGGAGTAAATTTCTCAGCTTTTTCTTCTTTCGATTGGCAAAAGCTGAGAACAGTGTATTTTTTATTTTGATTGAAACAAATTCCGCGGATTCAGGTTTAAGAAAAACAGCCATTAAAAGTAGGATGAGGCGTTAAATCATTATCAGGGTCAATAAAATTTAATGAAACCATGAATCGCAATGACTTTACCAATAACAATGGAGGCATGTCTTCAGGGAATCCGGGAAGTAGTGATCAAAACCGTAATAAACGGGATGAGGTAGAAAGAAGGATTGATCTAAAGAAAATATTTGCTGCTTTTAAGCAGCACAAAAAACTAATTCTTGGTTCTATATTTTTATGTATGGTTGGGGCGTTAGTTTACTCTTACCAGGTTACTCCTGTTTACGAGGGGATCGGTTCAATTATGATTCAGGAAACTTCACAGGATCGGTCTGCTGAGAATGGTGAGCTGGCAAATCTACTTAACAAGACCTATGCCGTTGGTGCTAACAGTACCTTGGAAAATGAGCTTCAATTTCTTCGTTCCCGTCAAATATCCCTGAATATGGCAAGTGAAATATTGGATAGACAACGAATGGAGAATGGAGAAATATATCCAATTTTATGGAAAAACTATCCGGAAGATTCCACCGTTGTCAGTCAGGATACTTTGGTTAACCGTATACAAAAGAAGATAAACTTTAGTCAGAAAGCTACCGAAGCTAATTTAGTTCAGGTTACTTTTGAAAGCCCTTCGCGATTAGAAGCAAAGGACATGGTCGATTTGGCAATGGAGACATATACCAACACTTCTACTAATATAAACCGGAAAACAGCCAATTCGGCCGTAGAATTTTTGGAAGAAGAGCGGAATCGACTGGAAAATAAACTAAAGGAGTCAGAGCAACGTCTCCGCAGTTTTATGAATCAAAGTAATGTAGTAGAGGTCGATGCCCAAACTCAGGAGCTTATTACCAGTTTGAGTCAGCTGGAGACGGAACGACAAACAGTGAAGGCAGACTTAGTGGCCGTAAATTCTGCAATTGAGGAGTACAAGAAACGTTTAGATAATATTAAGCCCGGGCTTTCCGAGCAATATTCTGAGGTTTCAGGTCCACGGTTAGAACGCTATCAGTATCAGCTTGCTGAGTTGCAGACCCGTAAGACATTATATCTTTCAAAAAATCCCGGCTTGAAAAATGACGAGAATCCCCCTGAAGAATTTAAAAAGCTTAATAGGGAGATTGAGTATATGAAAGAGGAAATTAAGAAGTTAACGGGAGAGCTGACCTCTGAAAAAGATCAATATCTTGGTATGCTATCTAATTCCGATGGCGGAGTAACTCAAGATGTTAGTGAGATTAATCAAAGACTGGTAGAATTACAGGCCGAAAAAAATCAGTACGAAGCCAAAGCAGAGGTTTTGGACGAACGGCTACAGGAGGAGCGCCAATTTTTTGGCAATCTTCCTGATAATATGATGGATCTTGCCCGATTGAGAAGGGACCATGAAATCAACGAGCAGATGTATCGAACCGTTTCGGATCAATACAATGAAATGATGCTTTGGCAAAAGACTCAATTTGGTGTGGGACGAGTTGTTGACGAAGCCTATGTCCCCCAAGAACCCGTTAAGCCCAACAGGAAGCTTTATTTGTTGGTAAGTTTTTTCATCGGAGGTATCTTTAGCATTGGATACCTAACCATCCGGAATTCATTCGGTGATAAAATTACCAGTATTGAAGAATTGCGAGCCAGGGATTATCCGGTTTTAGGAATAATTCCCGTATTGCAAAAAGCAACTAAGAAGAAGGTTTCTTCCAGTAAAATAAATGTTGTAGACAGGGAAATTTCTTCTGATCTGATTTCCGTACATGACCCTATTTCACCCGGTGCGGAAGCATTTCGACGAATGAATTATAACATTATATATGCCCAGTCGGATGATGACTCGGGGAAAACCATTTTGATCACAAGCTCGACGAAGGGCGAGGGTAAAACAACAACGGTTAGTAATTTAGCCGTGCTGCTGGCCGAAGCGAAAAAGAAAGTGATTGTCGTTGATACGGATCTTGGTAAGCCCAGTATGCATAATATGTTTGGGATAGATCGTTCGCCCGGCGTTGTGGATGTGATTCGTGGAGATGTGAAACTGGAAAATGCCATTCAATCTCCTTCCTATTTATCTGATAACGTAGATATTTTACCCAGCGGTAGCCAGACAACAAATCCAGCTGCTATCAATCAAAATCCTAAATTTGAATACCTGCTGGAAAACCTCGGGATGCACTACGACTATGTGCTTATTGATACTGCACCCTATGGTATCGTTACAGATGCAGCTCCTATTATGAAGCTGGTAGACGGAATTGTAGTAGTTACAAGATTCAGGAAAACAGAAGAAGTTGAACTGGATCATACCCTGGACTATCTGCATAAAATTCGAGCGAATATACTTGGATTCGCCATTACGGCTTTTGATCCGTCAAAGAGCACGGATTACTATAACAGGTCGAGCTACTATCAATCCACTTATAACGATTATTATTCTCATACTAAAGATATGTCATACTAAAGATGTGATGTTCCATTAATCAGGATAGTATTCAGTTATACACATTATTTAACTCTAAAACTTTCACCTCCATTATTATGCTGAAAGACATTGTATATAATCTTATAATCGTTTTATTTCTTGTAGCAATGGCTTATCCGGCCACAGCGCAAGTACAGGGCAGGCAACTACAATACAGTGATCAGTTTCGGATGGCCGAGCGGATTATTCGTATCGCGGAGCCCGGCGAGTTTGCTGATACCCTTAATGTGTGGGGAGATGTAAATAGTGCCGGCCGGTATCTTGTCCCGAAGTCTACCAAATTACCAGAGCTCATTTCCTACAGTTTTGGCCCGACAAGTTTTCGGAGTAATGAAACTTCACTGGACTGGTCAAAGGTACGGTTGGAAATTAAAGTTTCCCGCTATAACGAGAGTAATAAACGGGTAAATGTGAAAACATTTAATTACCGTTATAAGGACCCGGAACCGGAGGAGATGTTTGAATATGATTTACAGAATAACGATATAGTAACACTGCAGGTAAAGCGCCGTCCTGCCTTCATCGATTATGTACGGGTTATAGCTCCTGTCATATCCAGTGCGGCTGCAGGGTTTTTACTTGTTGAGCGTCTCAGATAAATAATCTGGTTTTGAACCTTTTTTATAAATAAGGGTGGCTATAGAAATTGATTGACAAGCTAAAGGCGGAAGCCAGGGAGGTGCTAGATGGAAAGGGACTAAAGTCAATTTTAGTAAAAGGTGCCAGTCTCGTATTTGTCATTCGGGTAGGAGGTGCGGGTCTGACGTATTTTTCAGAAATTTTTTTAGCCCGCATATTAGGAGCTGAAATATACGGACCTTACGTATATGCACTATCTTGGGCTATCCTCCTGGCTATACCAGCCGGTTTGGGATTTTCCACCGGGGTAATGCGATTTATTCCTGACTATCTTACGAATAGGCAAACGGGATTATTTAAAGGTATAATTGTCCAAAGCTGGGCGGTTACACTGGGTGCGGGTGCTTTGGTAGCGGTGGTAGCCTCGTTTATTGTAGAACTCTATGGCCCTGGTTTCCAAAGTTTAGCCGGATTAACCTTGCTGTTAGGATTTTGCATTATTCCTTTACGTGCCCTGCTAAGTTTACAGCAGGGTATGGCGAAAGCTGAAAACAAAATGGCTCTCGCTTTTACACCACAAGTCATCGTTCTGCCGATACTAATAGTTACAAGCCTTTTTTTGTATAAGGCCTATCATGGTAATGTAAGTATTATCAATACTATGGTGCTGGTAATCTTATGCCATGTACTTTCGGTCGGCGGGCAGTTTTTGGTCTATCTCAAGAATAACTGGCAGAAGATTAGCAATGTAAAGGCTCGGTTTGAAACCCCTACCTGGCTAAGGGTATCACTACCGTTAATGCTTGTATCCAGTTTTTTAGTGGTGATACAGCGCAGCGATCTTATCTTAGTCGGGGCTATGATAGGTCCGGAAGAAGCGGGGATATATAATGCTGCTTCCCGAACGGCTGCCTTGGTAAGTTTTATCTTGTCAGCGGTTAATGCTATTGCCGCTCCCACTATTGCTAAACTTTATGCGGAAGAAAAGCATAATGCCATGAGGGAGTTAGCGAAAAAAATTGCTCAATATGTTTTTTGGCCAACTCTTTTAATCAGTCTCGTGCTGATTGCAGGTTCAGGTTTAATACTTTCCCTTTTTGGTAGTGAATTTGTAGAGGGAAGAACCATTTTGATCATTTTGGTTTTTGGTCAACTGGCAAATGCCAGTGTAGGATCCGTAGGATATTTTATGAATATGACCGGGAATCAAGACCAAAGTGCCAAAGTGTTTGGCATTAGCGCTGTCATAAATATTCTGCTTAATATCGTTGGGATTTACTTGTATGGAGCTATTGGGGCCGCTATAGCAACGGCTATCTCCATGGTCATTTGGAATGTATGGCTATATGCATTGGTCAAGAAAAATCTGAATATAGATTCGTCTATTTTTTCAACCTTTAAAAGATAATGAGTTTATGAAATTTGGAGTTCGAGAGATAAACGGCGTTTTAAAGGAAATCATTTCAAACTCTGTTGATTACTTTAAAACAAAATATCGCCGTCAAAAGGCGATCGATAATATGCAGAATTTTGATGATCTGCCCGAGCGGGTTATGGGAAAGACAAAAGGCTTGTTCGTGTTGTCCACTGGTCGTTGCGGGACAGACTTTGTTACCCATTTACTGAAACAGTCCGATACCCTGCATGTTGAACACGAGGCTATACCCAGATTAGCGACTGCCTCAAGATATCTTTACGACAATGATCTGGTAAACCATAAAGGAGGGAAAGCTGCTTTCCTGGCGGCGCGATACCATCTTATTCAGGATGCCTACATGTTCGAAAAAAGATATGTGGAAACAAACAACCGATTGACATTTTTTGCCCCGTCCGTCCGAGATCTTATGCCCGAAGCAAAGTTTGTTCACATAGTCAGACATCCCGGTGCATTTGTCCGCAGCGGCATGCGCAGAGGATACTATACTAGTGATTATATAGCTGATTATGGGAAAATACGTCCTATTGAAAAGGATGTAGCCTTTGATAAATGGGATACCTATTCAAGGATTGAAAAGGTATCCTGGTTATGGAATCGGACAAATCAGATGATTGAGGACTTTAAAGAGAGTTGTCCACAAAGGGTCATGACAGTAAAATCAGAAGAATTGTTTAAGCAGCCGGATGCAGTGGTTACAGAGATCCTAAACTTTGTTAATGAACCACAGCCAAGACAACTGAAAACGGACTTGGGGCCTAAGAATAAACAGCGTAGTGGCAATTTTCCGCGGTATGAGCATTGGAAAGGTGAGGATAAGGCAAAGTTGCAAGCGATAGCAGGAGAGCTCGCCAAAAAATATGATTATAAGGTATGAATAAAGTTGGCGGCTATATCATAAGCTTTTTAAGCTTTGAATTACTACTGGTGCTTTTTTTGAATGCCGGGCGGTATAAAGCGGATCCGAGGTTTGCCTGGGTGCCGGTAGATTTGACCGCTCTCTTCCTTGTATTAAGTGTAGCCGCAGGTGTTTATATCTTAATCTATAAAGATCTCTTCTTTGTACTCGATTCTCTAAAATTAAATTTTATCTATTTTATATTTGTCGGGTACGTTTTGTTAAGTTTCTTCTGGACACCGGGAGAAATATATGCCAGTGAAAAAGCCATGTATATAGCAACGCTGGTGTATTGGCCCCTGCTGGCAACTAGCATCATTGTTTCCTCCCGTACCGAACGGTTGAAGCGCTTTATAATCCTGGTGGTCTTCTTTTCATTTTGGATTGCAGTGGAAACTTTTATTGCCTATCAACAATCAGGGGGACGGATGGTCACCGCTCTCGGTGGAAATTATTTGGGAATCGGACGAGTACTGGGACCTGCCGTACTGATTATATTAGGATATATCCTGTATTATTCCAGATCTACAATATTGAAAATAGCAGGGTTGGGCATAATCGGTTTTTTACTCTATTTACTTTTTGTCGTAGGGGGACGCGGACCCTTACTGGCAACACTCATTCCTATTTCGATACCTCTTCTGGCCAGTATCAAATTTGAATCGGCTTCGGTAATATGGATCAAAAGGTCGTTTACATTTCTAGCTGCGGTTGTCGTTTTGTCGATCGCCAGCATGGTGTACCTTATGAACCAAGAGGACGCACCAGCGACTCTACGTCGATTAGAACTCTTATTGGAAAGTAATGATGGGATGGGCGGATCAGCCCAAGCCCGCTTTTCTTATTATGTTACCACCCTCGAACTATGGATAAAACAGCCGTTAATTGGGTATGGAGTGGGAAGCTGGCCGGTTTTAGTTGAAGGTACTGATGCACGCGGCTATCCTCATAATATTATTCTGGAGACGCTATTCGAATTTGGTATCGCCGGGATGTTGATTATGACAACCTTATTTGTCTATGCCCTTCGCAATTTGGGATCCTGGAAAGTCATACAATCGAATCCATATCGGTTAATTATTCTGATGGTCTTTGCAAACGCACTGCTTAACGCATTTGTAAGTGGGGATATACCGGATAATCGATTTTTATTTGCCACCTTGGGTCTAATGATGTTGCCGAAAACTAAGGAAGATCAAGTGGAAGAATAGGCTTTGGCTATGGATATAAGTAGGACTGGATTAACTGTTCCAACAAATACTACATCCAGTAAATATGTTGGTTTTAAATTTCAAACAAATAAACCCGATTAACTTTTTTATCAGATGAATAAAATTGTACATATATCTTCTGTACATGAGCTTTTTGACAATCGGATATTCTGGAAAGAATGTAAAAGTTTGAGTGAGAAATATGATTTAACCTTAATCATTCCTCATGCAGAAAGTGGAAAGGTTGAAGGTATTCCGGTTATCGGTTTAGAAAGGCAATCATCCCGTGTAAAGCGTATGTTGATTACGACCATGCAAGCCTTCCAACACGCGCTCGAAGAGGATGCCCAGTTATATCATCTGCACGATCCGGAGCTTATTCCGGTAGGACTATTGCTACGTATGAAGGGCAAGAAGGTGATTTTTGATATGCATGAAAACGTACCGGGCTCCATCAGGTCGAAGGGATGGGTTCCTAAAAGTATTCGAAAGATACTGTGCACCCTTTACCATGGATTCGAGAAATTAACCTTAAATCGTTTTGGGATAATTTTTGCTGAGGAATCCTATGAGCGGGAATATCCGTGGATACGCACTTCTGAGACCGTGTTAAATATGCCGAAAGCCCATAAGATTGCGCGTATTCATAAAAAGAAGCAACAAACTCCAACCATTGGATATATCGGACGAATTGGACCCAATCGTGGTAGCGCTATTTTACTGGATGCACTAAAAGTACTCGACAAACAGGGGATGGAAGTTCACTTCGAGTGCGTGGGAGGTGGGGCGGATCCCCATTTAAATCAATTGCAAGAAATAGCCCAGAGTAATGATTTAACTCTTCGCCTCCATGGGTTTTTAAAACCGGAAGATGGACTCAAGATCATGGCTGGTTGCCATATCGGAATGGCAATATTGATGCCTGTACCAAATTACCTGGAATCACTGCCCACCAAAATCTTTGAATATATGGCGCTGGGTCTTCCTGTGATAGCATCTGACTTCCCGCTTTATAGAAGTATAGTAGAAGAGGAAGAGTGTGGTATCTGTGTGGATCCGGAAAATGAACATGGGATAGCCGAAGCAATTCAGTGGCTGATTCGTAACCCCAATAAAGCCAGAGAAATGGGAGAAAGAGGGAGGCAGGCGGTACTAGAGAAATATAGTTGGCAAAATGAGGCAAAGAAGCTGCATGAATTTTACGAGCAAGTTATTGATTGACAATAACTTAAGTCTGAAAGTGAGCAGAAAGGATTTTCTGGGGGAACAATTTAAGGCCTTTTGCAATACATAGTATACTGTAATTGTATCTACGGCTTGATACAAAACAGGGATGAGGGATGTTTTCTGGTTAAAATTATTGGCTTACGGCTGCCATTAATTTATTCCCTGTATTCTTAGTTCTACCATTCTCAGTATAATGGGGAAGTAATTCTTAGGATCAATAACATGTATTTTGGAAGAAATATCCTCGCTATTTTAACGCTTAGTTTAATTATAAGCATACCTTTTTTCATAAACAGCTGTTCCGATAACAAAGAGCTGGCAAAGCAAACAGAAATAGCGGATATGCTTTTGGGTATGTCCTCACCCGTAGTTACGGATAGTACCTTCAAGGTATTTGACGGGACGCGTTACGTTCCGCAGCCGTGGCCGCTGGACAACTACGGACTGAGCCCGCTTCGCATTGCCTATCCGCCGTCCCTGTGGGGGCAAAGCACCAGCGAGCTGGAAGGGACCACCACCATGCCTGACCAGGAGAAGCTGGCCCGGATCGTCCGCGATGCGGCCGGCAACGGCACCCGGAACATGGTGATCAATATTGAGCACTGGCCCCTGGAAGGCGACCAAGAGACCGTCCAGGCCAATTTGGACCGGTTTATGACGGTGGTGGACTGGGTCAAGGCCGAAGACCCGGACATGCAGGTTGGCTTTTACGGGGTCCCGCCGATCCGCAGCTTCTGGAACTCCACCAAAAACGTGGATTCGGGCAGCTACCAGGAATGGAAGCAGCAAAACGAAGATCTGCAACTGCTGGCCGACAAAGTGGATGCCTTTTATCCCTCCCTGTATACGTTTAACGACGACAAGGAGTACTGGGTAAAAGAGGCCAAAGCCCAGATTGAAATGGCGCGCCACTTAAATGGGGACAACCCGGTATATGTGTTTTTATGGCCCCAGTACCACCCGTATTACGAGGAATTTGGAGGGCGGTTTATTGAGCAGGATTTTTGGGAGCTGCAGCTGCAGACCGCCCGCAAGTATGCTGATGGAATTGTGTTGTGGATGCCCCGCAAAGATAAAGAGGACTGGGACAACGATGCTCCCTGGTGGGTGGCCACCCGGCAGTTCATGGTCGACCTCGGTAAGGTCGAATAGCTACTTTTCGCGGCATTTTTAATGCGGAGGCTTTAGTCCAGACTATTCTGATGCACACCATCTTTTTTTGTATAGGGAGAGATAGAAAAAGGGGATCCTTTCTATCCCCGGATGCCAGATAAGAGACTAATCTGATATAAATCCTCTGCTAAATATCGGGAAGCAAGCCAGTTCGCTAATTAATACAAATTTATCTTTTATTTTTACGTATATATACGTATATTTACGAAAAATTACGTATATAAATAAAGGATATCATTTTGGACGAATACTACTGACCCATATGGTTTGGACGGTCCATTGATACAAGTTTGAAGTGTACTTCTTTGGCTTCTTAGGAATTATAGCTGTAGTTAAATAAGCGTATTCACTTCTTATTATATACCTCAATAACAACCAATTATCTTGTCCTGGACTATCCCTATCTAAAATAGGAAGGATGAGTTATAACTTTACAACACACATAATGTACACCAATAACAAAGCTAACAATACCTATGTTAGCCCATCTTACCTCACTAACATATTTACATGGACAAAGTATATTTTTGTAATTCTCCTCATAGCGAGTTGTGCTGATAGTGAAAATACTATCACTGGTACCGATTCAAGTATCCCTGAAAGAGAGATGGCAACCTCTGAACCACTGGTATCTGATAGTAACTTTAAAGTTTTTGACGGCACAAATTTTACTCCCAAACCCGATGAGCTGGCCGAATCAGGCATGGATTATTTTGTTATGGCCAATACTCACGACATGTGGGGCAAAAGCCCGGGACAGCTGCAGGGGACAACAACCCTGCCCGACCAGGAACTAATTAATGAATTTGCCAATAATGCAATTTTAGCTTCTACAGAGCTTTCTATTAGCATACCGCACTGGTCGTTAACTGGGAATGATACCGAGGTGCAGGAAGCAGTAAGCCGATATATCAATGTCATCGATCAGTTCAAAGAAACCGAACCCAATTTAAATATTGGCTTGTACCGTTCGATCCCGATTCATAAGGTCTCACGCTCAACGAAGCCCACAGATTCGGATGCGTATCAAAGCTGGATAGAGATGAATACCCGGCTCCAAAGCCTGGCCGACCAGGTGGATATCTTTTATCCCTCCCTGTACACTTATACTGATGACCGGGAAAAGTGGGTAACCGATGCCAAAGAGCAAATTAAGCTTGCCCATGAGTTGAACGGGGATAACCCGGTGTATGTAATTTTGTGGCCTAAGTATCATCCTTATTATGATGGATATGAAGACAGGGCCATCGAGCAGGATTTCTGGCAGTTGCAGCTCGAGACCGCCCGCAAGTATGCCGATGGAGTAGTTATTGCCACGCCGGGCAGCATGGAATGGGATAATACCGCTCCATGGTGGAATGAAACCCAGCAGTTTTTGACTGATTTGGGGAAAACATCAGCTCCAGACTATTGGGATAGTATCGAGTTGCCGGTAGTTTCAGACAGCGAATTTAAAGTGCTCGACGGCACAAATTTTCGTCCCAAACCCGATGAGTTAACTCAGTCAGGGATAGAATATTTCAAGATGGCAAACTCTTCGGAGATGTGGGGACAAAGTCTCGGACAATTGCGGGGGACAATAACCCTGCCCGACAAGGAACTTGTCAATAATATTGCCCATGATGCTGCCCTGGGACCCAATGAGCTTTCCCTGAATATCCAGCACTGGCCGTTAACTGGGAATGATACTGAGGTGCAGGAAGCGATGAACAGATATGTTGAGGTTATAAATTGGCTTAATGAAGCTGAGCCTAATTTAGATGTAGGTTTATACCGGTCACTGCCGGTCCAAAAGGTGTCGAGGTCGACCAAGCCTGAGAATTCAATTGCGTATCAGAGCTGGATAGAGATGAATACCCGGCTCCAAAGCCTGGCCGACCAGGTGGATATCTTTTATCCCTCCCTGTACACTTATACTGATGACCGGGAAAAGTGGGTAACCGATGCCAAAGAGCAAATTAAGCTTGCTCATGAGTTGAACGGGGATAACCCGGTGTACGTCATATTGTGGCCTAAGTATCATCCTTATTATGATGGATATGAAGACAGGGCCATCGAGCAGGATTTCTGGCAGTTGCAGCTGCAGACCGCCCGCAAGTATGCCGATGGAGTAGTTATTGCCACGCCGGGCAGCATGGAATGGGATAGTACCGCTCCATGGTGGAATGAAACCCAGCAGTTTTTGACTGATTTGGGGAAAGAACCTACAAATACCGACGGCAATTTTCCGGTAGTATCTGACGAGGCCTTCAAGGTATTTGACGGGACGCGTTACGTTCCGCAGCCGTGGCCGCTGGACAACTACGGACTGAGCCCGCTTCGCATTGCCTATCCGCCGTCCCTGTGGGGGCAAAGCACCAGCGAGCTGGAAGGGACCACCACCATGCCCGACCAGGAGAAGCTGGCCCGGATCGTCCGCGATGCGACCGGCAACGGCACCCGGGATATGGTGATCAATATTGAGCACTGGCCCCTGGAAGGCGACCAAGAGACCGTCCAGGCCAATTTGGACCGGTTTATGACGGTAGTGGACTGGGTCAAGGCCGAAGACCCGGACATGCAGGTTGGCTTTTACGGGGTCCCGCCGATCCGCAGCTTCTGGAACTCCACCAAAAACGTGGATTCGGGCAGCTACCAGGAATGGAAGCAGCAAAACGAAGATCTGCAACTGCTGGCCGACAAAGTGGATGCCTTTTATCCCTCCCTGTATACGTTTAACGACGACAAGGAGTACTGGGTAAAAGAGGCCAAAGCCCAGATTGAAATGGCGCGCCACTTAAATGGGGACAACCCGGTGTATGTGTTTTTGTGGCCCCAGTACCACCCGTATTACGAGGAATTTGGAGGGCGGTTTATTGAGCAGGATTTTTGGGAGCTGCAGCTGCAGACCGCCCGCAAGTATGCTGATGGAATTGTGTTGTGGATGCCCCGCAAAGATAAAGAGGACTGGGACAACGATGCTCCCTGGTGGGTGGCCACCCGGCAGTTCATGGTCGACCTCGGTAAGGTCGATTGGGCTAACTAGCAGTTAGAATATTATATATAATTTAGATCGATTATTTGTTATGAGATAAATAAACCAGGAAGAGTTTCTGCCTGTAAAATTGAGCCGTAAGATCCGCTTATTTAGAAACGGGTCTTATGGCTTTTTTATTTATGGATGTAATTTTAGATGTGTATAAGTAATATTGGCATTAAAAGCTGCCCCCCCCTTGCCATTTTACGTTGCTATGACCCCCCTTTTCTTATTATGTATCGAACTATTTACTTTGGCACTAAATCTAAAAGCTCTCTTTACGGAAATTGGAGGTGTGCCAGTAGTTTCATTGGGTAAGATTTTTAAATAACAATGAAACATCTTTGTGATAATTGAATTAAAAGGATTCAACCAGAGAAAAAATTATCGATAATATATACTGGCTGTTTTAGCATGGCCCGTTTTAAGCTTTATATATCCCTTATTTTTTTATTGCTATTCACATTATCCGTTAAAGAGGATGAACCTGAAAATGTTCTTGCGACAGCAACGGATAGTACAGGAAATATGGTTCCTGATTCATCATTTGTTGTTTTTGACGGTACGGGATATAGAGAGAAGCCAGACTTAACCCAATATGGTTTAAAGCCGATCCATATTATTTATCCCACCCGGTTGTGGAAAAAGACGACCCAGGAGCTTAAGGGCACAACAAGCTTACCCTTTGACAGCCTCCTTGAAAAACAAGCTGAAAAGGCTCGTCAGGAAAACGATATTGCAGTTATCGATATCGAGCACTGGCCTATTAAAGGAAATGCGCAAACCGTTGAGCAAAGTGTTGACCGCTATATAGAAGTCCTGGAATCATTCAGGAAATTAACGCCCGATATGCAATACGGATTTTATAGCCTGCCGCCGGTTCATGATTACTGGAATGCCATACAGGATACCTCCTCATCACGGTACCGGGAATGGGAAGAAAAAAATCGTCATCTTGAGGAGCTTGCAAGCAAGGTAGATGTGTTCTTCCCTTCTCTTTATACATACTATCAAGACCGACAGCGATGGGTACGTTATGCTATCGCTAATATTAAACAGGCAAGAAAATATAACGAAGATAAACCGGTATATGTGTTTTTATGGCCGCAGTATCACGGGTATAACAAGAAGCTAAAAGGGGAGTTTCTCGATCCCGATTTCTGGAAAATACAGCTTAAAACAGCCCGTAAGTATGCCGATGGTATCGTAATTTGGACTCCTTCGCGGCTTGAATGGGATAGTAATGCAGACTGGTGGAAGGTAACGAAAGATTTTTTGCAAAAATTGGATAATAAAAATACTGATGCAGGGATTACACAATAAATCAAAAAATAATTATGAAAGACCTTGAAAGATTATTGAGTAATGTTTTAAGAGATAATATACCTATCAATAATTGGTGTTGGAGGTCAGAAAAGTATTGATACTCTGTAATTCGGCATATTTTTAAACTTATAGCTGAGTATAAGATCCATGAAGATTATTTATTTGCATCAATATTTTAATACGCCATCAATGTATGGAGGTACCCGTTCCTATGAAATGGGGCGGCGATTCGTGGACTGGGGACATGAAGTGCATATGATAACCTCAGACCGGTCGGAATCAACCGACAAAACGGACTGGTACAGAACGGAAGAAAGCGGCATACAGGTACATTGGTTACCGGTAGCTTATTCCAATAAAATGGGATTTAAAAATCGGGTCAAAGCCTTTCTAAAATTTGCTACTTATGCTTCATCCAAGGCTGCATCGCTGGAGGGGGATGTGGTCTTTGCAACAAGTACACCGCTGACCATTGCGATACCAGGAATATTCGCTTCCAAAATAAAAGGCAGGCCGATGGTCTTTGAGGTCAGGGATCTCTGGCCGGAACTTCCCATTGCCATCGGTGCTCTCCAGAATAAACTATTGATTTATATGGCACAATGGTTGGAAAGAAGAGCTTATAATAACGCCTCCCAAGTGGTAGCCCTATCTCCCGGAATGAAAGCAGGGATTTTGCGCACGGGTTATCCAGAAAATAAGGTTCATATGATTCCGAATAGCTGCGATATAGGGCTGTTTGATGTACCCGAAGAAGAAGGTCTAAAGTTCAGGAAAAACCATGAATGGCTTGGAGATCGTCCCCTGGTTATTTATGCAGGCACCTTTGGCAAGATTAACGACGTTTGCTACTTGGTGAGGGTCGCAGCCGAGATGAAAAAGATCGCCCCGGAAGTACGATTTTTAATTGTGGGGAGAGGGGCAGAAGAACAAAAAATAAGATCACTGGCTAAAGAACTGGATGTATTAAATAGCAATGTTTTTATGCCTGGCAAGTTGGCAAAAGAGGAGATGCCCGCTCTTTTTTCGGCTGCTGATATCACTACTTCTCTTTTTATGGATCTCGAAGAAATGTGGGCAAATTCGGCCAATAAATTTTTTGACGGACTGGCATCAGGTACACCCATTGCGATAAATTATTATGGCTGGCAGGCTGAAGTCCTTCAAGAAAATGATGCCGGACTTGTTATTCCGCCCAATGATTTTAAAAAGGCTGCTGCTAAATTATCAGAACATCTGTCTGATAAGAAGTGGCAAAAAAGGGCAGGAAAAAATGCAAAGTCACTCGCAAAAGAAAGATATAACAGAAACCTGTTGGCTAAGCAATTAGAAGCTGCACTGCTGGCTGCCGTTGAAAATGCATAGAGGTATTTGAACTCCTTGTGAAGAACCAACGAACTAAATCCGTATGAAACCTAATCAAAATGATATACTGAAGCGGCTGCTTGACATTGTCACAAGTGTAGCCGGCCTTATTTTTTTATCGCCGGTATATTTAGTATTGGGACTGGTCATATATTTTAAATTAGGATTGCCCATTATTTTTAAACAAAAACGACCGGGATTGCATGGCGAGCCATTTATAATGTATAAGTTTCGGTCCATGACTAATGAGCGAGATGATCAGGGGAATCTGCTTGATAATGAGGAACGGCTCACACCCTTTGGAAAGAAACTGCGGAGCACCAGTCTCGATGAACTGCCCGAGTTAGTCAATGTGTTGAAAGGAGATATGAGCTTGGTCGGTCCGCGTCCGCTAAAGATGGAATACCTTCCCCGCTACTCAGAAGAGCAGGCTAGGCGTCACGAAGTACGGCCGGGGGTTACCGGCTGGGCCCAGGTAAATGGGCGAAATGCCGTTAGCTGGGAAAAGAGATTTGAGATGGATGTATGGTATGTAGATCATCATTCCCTGTGGCTTGATATAAAAATAATAGCCAAAACGCTGAATATCGTTTTAACAAAACAGGGAGTTTCACCCGGCGGGGACAAGGTCATAACCGTACCCTTTCAGGGATCCGATAACAATGAGCAATAGAAACAGTTTAACTGATTTGCAGTATCAGTAATAAACTCTTTGAATTTCATATATACGAAAACAGAAATGGTAAAATGCTAAAAGAAGAAATCAAGTATCAGGACGTCACTGAAAAATTTGAAAAAGATCGTAGGTACGAAGAATTCATAGAGGCGTTTAACAATCACCTCGAACCGTTTGAACAGGAACACTACAGGGAGCTGGAAGAGACATTGCCAAGCGTGCATGTTATTGGGGTTCCCCGATCCGGTACTACTCTATTAACCCAGCTTATTTATTCACACCTCGACGTCGGATATATCAACAACCTGATTGCCCGTTTTTGGAAGGCTCCGGTCTCAGCTATTCGAATATCTAAAAAACTTCTGGGGGATAATTACTCTTCCACTCTCTCTTCAGATTATGGTAAAACAGAAAAAATTTATGAACCGAATGAGTTTAATTATCTGTGGTACGATTTGTTGAGCTATGATACCCACTATCAAAAGACAGAAGAACAGGCTAAAGATATAGATTGGGAGCGAGTAGGCCGGACCCTTAAAAATATGTTGTGGGCCTATGAAAAACCCATAGCCTTTAAATCATTTATGCTCGGCTGGCATGCCCGGCGGATGCAAAAAACGCTCAATAAAACCTGCTTCGTTTGGATTAAAAGGGCCCCTATAGATACGGCATTATCATTGTTGGACCTACGCCGGAGCCTCTTCGGAACTGTTGACCGTTGGGCCTCATTTAAACCCCAAAACTTTGAGCAGCTTCGCGATCTTACTCCCTGGGAACAGGTGGCCGGACAGGTATATTACCTGGAAAAGGCCTATCACAAACAGATTGACCAGTTACCGGAATCTAACTACTTGGTACTGCAATATGAAGATGTGTGTAGGGATCCGCTTGAAACAATTACTGCCATTAAATCATTAATCAACAACAACGGAGCTGAAGTACACCTTACAGCTGACGACCCTTCGCCCCAGCAGCCCTCAAAAAAGAAGGGCGACGACTACGCCGAATATGAGAAGGTTTGTGAGGCACTGGACTTATTGTATAAATAGCTAATAAATAAAGTATTAACGTGTATTATCCATGAATATATTAATTACTTCCGCAGGAAGGAGGGTTTCTCTGGTTCGTGCTTTCCGGAAAGAAGCCCGGAAAGTTGAATCGGAATCAAAAATATTTACTGTTGATTTAAATCCTGGGCTCTCCTCGGCCTGCCAAATATCAGATCGCAGTTTTAAAGTTCCGAAAGTTACCAGTCCTGATTATATCTCTACGCTCACAGATCTATGTGCGGACCACAATGTGGATTTACTTATCCCAACTATCGATCCGGAATTACCCATACTTTCCGAAAACAAAGAGCAAATGGAAAAGAGTGGGGTAAAGGTGGTGGTATCACAGAAAGAGCTGGTAAAAGCATGTCAGGATAAGCGGAATACAATAGCATTTTTTGAGGAAAAAGATATTCCAACGCCGCAAATTATAGAAAGAGACAATTTAAGATATCCTATTTATGCCAAGCCCTGTGATGGCAGCAGTAGTGAAAATAATTATGTAATAAAAGATGCTTCCGAGCTGCGGGATTATCATCTGGAAGATGAAAAACTGCTTTTCTTTGAATATCTGGATCACCAGATGCACGATGAATATACCCTTGATTTATACTACGACCGCAATTCAGATTTAAAATGTGTGGTGCCCAGAAAACGTATTGAAGTAAGGGGTGGAGAAGTAAACAAAGGTCTGACCGAAAAGAATCTGCTTGTTACTTATGTCAAAGAGAAGCTGGGCTATATATCCGGGGCAAGAGGATGTCTTACCCTGCAGCTCTTTTTGAATAAAGAAACTCAGGATATCCATGGAATAGAGATTAATCCCCGTTTTGGAGGTGGATATCCGCTCAGTTATCTGTCCGGGGCGAACTTCCCAAAGTGGCTGATCGAAGAATACCTGTTTGACCAACCCATAGAATACTATGAGAAGTGGGAGGCAAACCTACTAATGCTAAGATATGATGATGAGGTGCTGGTGCATGGCTATGGTAATTAGTGATAAAAGCGTGGTTGTTTTTGATCTCGATGATACGCTGTATAAGGAGGTGGATTATCTGAAATCAGCTTTCCGGGAGATTGCACAGGTTCTGGAAAAAGAGTCCGGGCAGCCAGGCCTGTTTGAAAGAATGATGAGCCTTTACCGAGACGATGAAGAAGTGTTCGGAACCATCATCGAAGAATATCAGGTAGAGATAAAAACCAAGAGCGATCTGATCCAGATGTACCGAAACCATGAACCGGATATATATCTCGAAGACCATATTGCTGATAAATTGAAGGAAATTAAACGTAATGGTATGACCACCGGCTTGATCACAGACGGACGAAGTCATACCCAAAGAAATAAGCTGAAGAGCCTCGGGCTTCAAAATTATTTTGATGAAGTTCTTATATCAGAAGAATTTGGCAGTAAAAAGCCTGATCCCGGAACTTTTGCGTATATACAAGATAAACTAGAGGGCGAGGGTTATATATATATCGGCGATAATATTCAGAAAGACTTTATAGCCCCAAATAACCTGGGGTGGGATACCGTCTGTTTATTGGAAGACGGTACAAATATTCATCCACAGAATAGTTCGGTAATAAACGAGGAGGTGCAGAGGCCAGACGTTTTTATAAAAGATTTCAGTGAAATAAAAATCGAGCAAAAATAGACAATTTATTTAATGAATAAATAGCTACGATATGGTTTCAGGGTTTGTAGAAAAACAAGGAAGAAAGTGGCAACAGGTGAAGCAGGCCGATTACTATGATTTTTATCATCTTCCCGAATATGTACAGCTGGACGCAAATATAATTGAAGGCGAGCCCATTTGCTGGATAGCAGAAACCCATGCTGGTAAAGTATGGATTCCCCTGATCAAGCGGAAAATTCCAGACTCCATTGCCAAGGGAAAAGAATATTATGATCTGACCAGCCCTTACGGTTATCCGGGTATTCTTTTTGAAAGACCCTTTACCCCGGATATGTTGAATGCCATACTTCAACAGTATATTGAGGATGCAGCCGAAGAAGATTTTATAACTTCATTTATCCGAATGAATCCGCTGTCCAATCCCTTTATATGGCAGCAAAGCAAACTTGTTGAACAGAAGTATCACGGATTTACCATATCGGTCCCCCTTGACAAAGAGCTGGATCTGATACGAAAAGATTACTCTTCCAATCACCGCCAGGATATTCGGCAACTCCGGGAGCAAGGATTTAAGTTTTTCCTGGATGATATGAGCTACTATAAAGATTTCCTATTTATCTATGAACAGTCAATGGACCGGCTTGACGCTTCCAACTATTACTATTTTTCCAAAGAGTACTTTGATAAGATATTTGAAGTATTGGGTGAAAATGTTCATCTGGCGATCGTCACCGACGAAAGAGGCAAAGAGGTCGTGGCTGGAGGACTTTTTACTGATTTTAACGGCATTATACAGTCGCATCTTAGTGCCACCCGGACTTCCTACATGGAGTACGCCCCCTCAAAGTTGATGTTTGATGGGATGATAAAATGGGCCGCCGGTTCATTTCAGAAATGGCTGCACCTCGGGGGAGGAGTAAACAGCAAGGAAGACTCGCTTTATCGTTTTAAGAAAGGATTCAGTCCCATAAAAAATCAGTTTACAACTTTAAGAATCATACATGATCAGCAGCGATACAATAACTTGAATTACGTCGCACTGCAGGAAAACGACCAGACAGAATTTGATGACAAAGACTATTTTCCTTTATACAGACAGAAAAAGGTGAAGCAATGAAAGAAAAGATTTGGCTTTCCTCGCCCCATATGGGAGAAGAGGAACAGGAATATGTACAACAGGCATTTGAAACAAACTGGATTGCCCCGCTTGGTCCCAATGTCGATGGATTTGAGCAGGATATATCGGCCTTTACCGGTGCAAAGCACACGGCAGTTTTAACCTCTGGCACTGCAGCCTTACACTTGGGGTTAATCTTGTTGGATGTTCAGCCCGGCGACGAAGTTATTTGCTCAAGCTTTACGTTTGCCGCATCCGCAAATCCCATAAGATATCAGGGGGCAACTCCCATTTTTATAGACAGTGAGCCGGATACCTGGAATATGGATCCCGAGCTTTTGAGAACCGCCATTGAAGATCGGATTGAAAAAGGTAAAAAGCCCAAAGCTATCATCCTGGTGCACCTGTATGGAATGCCCTGTAAGATGGATGAAATCATGGATATAGCAGAAGAGTTTGGGATCCCGGTTTTAGAAGATGCCGCCGAAGCTTTGGGATCCACCTATAAGGGACAGTCGCTCGGCACCTTTGGTAAAATGGGCACCCTGTCTTTTAATGGCAATAAAATAATTACCACCTCGGGAGGCGGGGCACTTATTTCGGATGAAGAAAAGCTCATAGAAAAAGCACGATTCTTGAGTACCCAGGCGCGTGATGACGCACCGCATTACCAGCATTCTCAAATTGGGTATAACTATCGTATGAGTAATGTTGTGGCCGGCATTGGAAGAGGACAAATGCAGGTGCTTCCCAAAAGAGTAGCGCAGCGCAGGGAGAATTATTCATTCTATAAATCCAGACTGTCAGATATTGAGGGGATATCCTTTCACGAAGAACCTAACCCGGATATGAGTACAAACCGCTGGCTGACGACCATAACGGTTAACCCGGATGAAACCAATGGGGTTAGCAGAGAAGATCTTCGACTTGCATTACAAGAAGAAAATATTGAGTCGCGTCCACTATGGAAGCCAATGCACCAACAGCCGGTGTTTCACTCATGTCCTTATTATGGGAATGGAGTATCGGATAAGCTATTTAACAATGGGTTATGCCTGCCCTCCGGATCAAATCTTACGCCCGCAGATCGTGAAAGAGTCGTACAGACGATTGTTTCTGTTTTTTAGTTTCAGTTGTGGGTATCATACCTTTCAAAGCCGGAAATTAAAGTCCCCCCTTTGGCAAGGCCTTTGGAAAGTTAACACATGAGAACCAAAGGGGACTATGGGGGATGATTAGGGATTTGCAGCTGTCTGGTTCCCTGATTGTTTAACGCGGGGTGATTACTAATCCTATATTGAAAGCGACAAAACTAACCCGGAAAAATTCTACTTGACAAGGGGGGGCTACGGTATTTGCGAAAGATTAGATTGTGGTTAAATTTTTTAGTCCTTCCACAACCTACCCCGCCGGCCTTAGCAGGTGAGGCATGGAAAGGGAGCGGGAGGTACGAAAAAGAAATAAATGGGGAACGCTGTGGTAAAAGCAATGACCGCTTCCGGGCTATCTCTGTTTAGGGCTACCGAACAAACGAAATCTTCATTTATTTCCGTACCACCCGATCCCGAACGCCGAAGCCGGTTCGCCGGTCGTTTTTGCGTCACTTTTGGCGACCCAAAAGTGGTAGGGAAACGTTAAAAGGCGGGAGAAGATAAAGAACATTTCCCGAGACAAGAGAGCAGGATTTTTAAAAATATCTCCTTGTCTTATTCCATTTTTTCAGTCATGCAAAAACGGAACCAAAAAATGACCGGCCCCGTGGAATCCCGGTTGAGGGTTTTTCGCCTGAGCGCGTCCGCTCGAACCTGTAAAAAAGCAAACTCACTCCCGTTGGTCGCTCAGACAAGCTTATTTACTGCCGGTTCTCCCTCCTTGCTCCGAACAGCTCATAACTCAAGGCCTGATTAGAGTGTTTCGTCCAGGAAGATACAGTTATTACTAGGTATAGGACGGTTGTCTTTTCAAGTTGGCTTCCTTGACATTTCTTCTCTTATAATGATAGGCCTTGAAGCCATACAGGGCATATTATCGGTATGTTATTTATCAATTATGAAAAATATAAACGGGAACAAATTTAAGGGATATAAGTTAAAATAGTCTCTTAATTATTAAGAATAATATTTAATACTCCTCCTGAGGAGTAGTCAGAAGACTCATATTTATTTTTTATCGCAGTAGTATCTGAAGCTTTGAGGAACAGGTAAGTCTTCAGGTCAACATTATTCAGTCAAATATTATCATCAGACATTATTACGAAAATGGATTCTATACGTCAAAAAGTTGCCCTAAAAACGATCATCGATCTTTCTCTTTGGACTTTAGCCATTCCGATTGCGTATGCGTTACGTCTGGAGATGCCGGTTTTTGACTATGGACCCCATATTCTTTATGTCATGGCAGCCATGCTCCCTTTTAAGGCATTGTTTGTCTATCAACTGGGGCTAAACCGGCAAAGTTGGCATAAGGTGGGCGTTCTGGATGTATATTCCATCGTTAAAGCAACGGCAGGCAGTTCCGCTTTGCTAATGGCACTAGCCGTATTATTCAGGGAGAGTAGCTTCTTTTTCATACCCTATAGCGTTCCTTTTATCGAACTAATTTTATCATTTTTGTTATTGTTTGCCGTTCGGTTTTCTGCTCGCTTCTGGGATGAACATAGAAGGAAAAACAAGGGGCACCAATCCGAGCAAAGGAATATTCTCATTGTGGGGGCTGGCGAAGCTGGTACGATGATGGCCCGCGAGATGTTGAGGCACCCCGAATCGAATATGAAGCCGGTGGGATTTCTTGATGATAATCCGAATAAGCAGTCTCAAAAGTTTTTGGGTCTCCCGGTGTTTGGTCCTCTTAGTAGCCTGCAGGAAGTAGCAAGCACGCACGAAGTAGAGGAAGTACTAATTGCTATTCCTTCTGCTCCTGGTAAAGTGGTAAGAAAAGTAGTGGAGATGGCCCGGGAAGTAGAAGCAAATTATAAGATTCTACCATCCCTCCATGAACTTATCAATGGAAATATTACGCTTACAGAAATACGTGATGTAGATATGAAGGATCTGCTCAAAAGGGAACCGGTAGAGCTGGAAAACAAAAAAATATCAGATTATGTCAAAGACCGTGTGGTCATGATTACCGGAGCAGGAGGATCTATAGGTTCAGAGATGGTGCGTCAGGTTCTGAAATTTGATCCAAAAGAGATACTGCTGGTAGATCAAAGTGAATATAATATTTATAGTATTGATCAGGAATTGAGTAACATTAAAATGGATGCAAACTGTATTACGAGGATCGCAAATATATGCGACCGGGATGTGCTGGAATCTATCATACAGTCGTACCGGCCAGAGGTTATTTTCCATGCAGCGGCTTATAAGCATGTGCCTTTAATGGAGCAAAATCCACAGCAGGCTATCTTGAACAATGTAGGAGGTACTAAAAATCTTGTTGAGCTATCCCTTAAATATAATATCAATCGACTTGTTAATATCTCTACTGACAAAGCGGTAAATCCCACTTCGGTCATGGGGACCTCCAAGCGTATTTCTGAGTATATTGTGCAGTGGGGAGCCCAGCGATGCCGGGGAGATCAGGTATTCGTATCGGTACGTTTTGGAAATGTATTGGGCAGTAGGGGGAGTGTTATCCCTAAATTTAAGCAGCAAATAAAGCGGGGAGATCCCATAACGGTTACCCATCCCGACATGACTCGTTATTTTATGACTATTCCCGAAGCTTCCCAGTTGGTATTGCAGGCCGGGGGACAGGCAAATAATGGTTCTATTTATGTACTGGATATGGGAGAGCCTGTCAAAATCGTTGATATGGCCCGGGATCTCATAAAGTTATCCGGACTGGTGCCGAACGAAGACGTTCATATTGTATTTACCGGTATGCGTCCCGGTGAGAAGCTTTATGAAGAGTTACTTACCGATAAGGAGCAGACTTCTTCTACGCAGCACGAAAAAATACATGTGGCAAAAAGAAAAGAGCTTCCGATCAACAATTTTGAAATGACGATTGATAAGCTTCTCAAATACGCCTATATCGGAGATAATGAACAGACGAAAAGAATGCTGAAGCAGATTGTACCTTCCTATAAATTTGAAGACGACAAAGATACAGACCCGGCGCCGGTTTTAAAGAAGGTGCAGGCAATGTAGTTTATATAAATACATCAAACACAAGTTAACAACGAATAAACTTGCTGGATTAAGTATGAAGGAGGGACTGATGCCCCCCCGGTTGTTATGTTCCGACAAGCCACTTCCGGAATTCTTCAACCGACTTTGTATTGAGGATGCGTTCTTTTTCAAATTTTCCTTTTCGGGCAATACGTACCCCATAGGGGATGTGATCTATACCGTCGATGGAATGGGCATCAGGATTAATAGAAGACATCAGTAACGTTTCGCGCGCTTTATTACCGTGCCGCCAGTCCAAATCCAATCGATGGGGGTTGGCATTGATTTCAATGGCCGTATTATGTTTGGCTGCCAGTTCAATAAGTTCATTCATATTGAGATCGCTCCCGTCGCGTTTAAGCAGCAAACGTCCCGTTGGATGACCTACAATACGGGTAGCGGGATGTTTGATAGCATTACGAAAGCGCTCCATCATTTTTTCTCGGTCCATTCCCAACCCCGAATGTACGCTGGCAATAACAAAGTCGAAGCCCTCCAGCAGGCTATCCTCATAGTCAAGACTGCCGTCGCTCAGGATATCTGACTCAATGCCTTTGAAGATATGGAAGTCAGTTCCCTCTTCCAGGAACTCCTCGTTCAGGCGATCGATTTCCTCCCACTGTTGCTTTACTTCGTCGGGTGAAAGTCCCCCGGCATAGGCTGCTGTCTGGGAGTGATCGGAAATTCCCAGGTAGGTATATCCGCGTTCAATACAGCCTTCGGCCATCTGGCGGATAGAGTACTTGCCGTCGCTCCAGGTGCTGTGTGCGTGTATGACTCCCTGGATGTCTTCCGTGGTTACCAGATCCATCTCTTCATGTTGCTCAAAGAAAGAGATCTCCCCGCGATCTTCCCGGAGCTCGGGAGGGATGAAATGCAGATCCAGCTTTTGGTAGATATCTGTTTCGGAAGAATAGTCAATAGGTTCGTTAAAATCTGTATCGCCCTCCTCATTTAGTTCAAAAAGGCCATATTCATTGAGTGAGAGCCCCCGCTCGCGGGCCCGCTGACGCAGCACCACATTATGCTCCTTGCTGCCGGTAAAGTACATCAGTGCTGCGGGAAACTGATCCGGACTGACGATACGAAGGTCTACTTGCCTGCCGTCTTTAGTACGGATAGAACTTTTCGTGTCCCCGCGGCCAAGTACCTCTACCACCAGGTCGTGACCCACAAAAGTATCAAAAAGGTCTTTAATATATTTTTCCTCAGCCCCGATTAGGATATCAACATCTCCGATGGTCTCCTTGGAACGCCGCAGCGAACCGGCGACTTCTATCGCTTCAACCCCTTCCTGATCCCTGAGGAAGTTATACATGGGATCGGCAATTTCCACGGCCTCATCCAGGCGGCAGCGCTTATCAAACTGCTGCATCCACTCAATGGATTTTAGTATCTTTTGTGCCGACTTTTCTCCCAGTCCGTCGAGAGAAGCTACCCGTCCGTCTTCACAGGCTTCCTTAAGTTCCTCCAATTCGGAGATGCCCAGCTCTTTGTGGATTTTAGCAATATTCTTTGGCCCCAGTCCCGAGATGTCCAGCCATTTAATAACGCCCTCCGGAATGCGTTCTCGGAGCGACTCTAGCACTTCAATAGTGCCCGTTTCAGCGTACGAACGAATATCCTCGGCAATGGAGTCTCCGATGCCCTTAATATCGGTCAGTGAATCGTTTTCAATATAGTCGTTGATATCGTCATTGAGCGATTCGATGGTCTGGGCCGCCCGGTCAAAAGCGATAGCCCTAAAGCGGTTTTCGCCTGCCAGCTGCATCAGCTGATATATTTCGCGAAGGCGTTCAGCAATTTCATCATTTGTTACAGGCATAAGGGAAAAGCTTTGTTTTATTATTGAGAATCTTAAATGATTTCATTTTAAAGGTACGAAATTGCACGCTTATTGACAGGTAGCTTGAAACAATATAAGATGTCTGCCTCCTTTACCTTAATGTCTTGTTCCATTTTTTAAACGACGATCCGCCAGTGGGCAGACCAAACAAGCTGGAAGAACCCAAAAAAATGATCGACGATGAAAATGTTGCTCTCGTCTAGGGGTCTTCGTTAAAATCATTTAAAACTCCTCCCGCTGGTCGTCAGACAAAAATGGTTTTTTGCCACTACAACCCCTGCACTTTTACCAGTAACATATTCAAAGGCCGGAGGAAATAGACTTTTGTTTATATAAGGCAAGTATTGGAGAGTTCCTCCTTGGAGAAGGAGGGCAGGAGTATTGATAAGTTAATCGGATATGCTTGTTAATGAGTAGTGCGGGGATTAGTTCCCGCGCTAGAGATAGATCGATTATCGAAATAAAGGCCATTCTTGGCTCCAACTACCCAGCCGTTTAAACCTTGTATTTGTAACCCTATTGAAAGCGATAAAATCAACCCGGAAAATTTCTGCTTGACGAGGGGCGGGCGGTGGCCGTCATCAACGTTCGCGACCGCAGTCCGCACCGAGGAGTTAAATGGTCCTTGGCTTTTTTAGGAGCCTTTTGTGCCAATTCAACATACGAGGCGGTAAAGAATAAAGAAGATTAATTTTTATAAAGTGACATGCCTCTCCAGACGAATTTCTGTTTGACATTCGCGGTGTTGCGGGCTGTGACCAGCGGCTGCAGCTGCTGTCAGTGCGAACAAGTTAAATACATCTAGATTTTTTGGATACTTTTTAACTGTGTCCGCCTGCTGGTTGAACAATGGAAAAAGTATCAGTAAGAACGTGGGATTAACGTGATGATTCTTATAGTTCAACCAATACCTAATAATGCGTTCCGTCAAATAGCAGAAAAACTATCGTATCACGTGCCGAGACAGTGTATTTCGGCTCAGTTAGCTGTAATTTAATTCTCATAGTAAGCACAGAGATCATGTCCTACTAAGAGCACAGACTGTGCCCTAGTAAGGACAATCTCCCTGCGAAAGTATTACAAACACTTTGTAATACTTTTACAATCTGTTTGTAATAGTAATGGCAAACATTTTCCCATATATATAGGAGACTCCTTCCCATAGTAATGGGAATCTCCTTCCGATATATATGGCAGACACCTTTCCATATATATGAAAAATAAAACAACGCCTGTCATTACCCACTTCTCTACGAAGCTATATTTTTATAGTGTAATAGTGTAGGATGGGTCAAAAAGTAGCGGTTTATGCTTCCTCTTAAAATATATTAATGATATGGTGCCCATAATCAAGCATCTGCTATCCGGAATCCGTTTCGTCAACATGTAATTTTCAACCTTTAATTTTTTAATCCACAATCTGATAACTGACCGCTGCCGCCTAATTCTTAATTCCTAATTTTTCATTTAAAATTTTTACTGGAAGAATCCGGTACCTGCATCTTTCAAGCATTTAACCTTGAACATGTAATCTGTACTCCTATAGACCGCTAATAAAAATGATTTAATTCAGCATTTTTGTTCGGACAGAACAACAAATAAGCACACTTTGGACTTTTCAGCCCAGCAGAATCCTGATTCCTTAATCTGATAAGATAGGGGAAGATATTGAGTAAAGATCCCTTTTCCCTTTCATTGTACTATGTGAAGGTTTTGTTCCTTTACTATTTATGGAATTTCGTAAAAGTAGGGGGTCAGCGTAAAAAAATGTTTTCAATTCTTACGAAGAAAACCTAACTTAACGCTGACAGCCAATGTTTATTATATTATCAAGGAATTAAATATATATTATCCTGTTCAGGCTTTTACAATGGGCTATATATAATCTAATAGAAGACAGAAAGATATCCTTATGCATTTATGTATTAAGGAAATTCTTAATGTCTTTTTTTCTTTGGTCTATAATCTAATCGTTAATAAATAATGAGGTACTTTATGTTTAGAAAGTTACTATACACAGTAATGGTGTGTGTTCTTTCTGTCGGTACGGCTTTTGCCCAGACCGGTAGTTTGAGCGGTACCGTTACGGATGCAAGTTCCGGGGAAACATTACCAGGGGTAAATGTTTATATACCCGAACTTGAACGAGGAGCTCCCACAGATGTAGATGGGGGATTTACCATTGATAATATTGAATATGGGACCTATACTATTCGGGCCACTTATGTGGGATACACCGAATTTGAGCAGCAGGTGACCATTGATCAAGAAAATGTTACAATCGATATTCAGCTTGAATCAGGAGTAGAGCTTGATGAGGTCGTTGTTACGGCGCTTGGTGAAGAAGTTAGCCAGCGAACGGTTTCGTTTTCTACGCAAAATGTTTCTGAGGAACAGCTGAACGTTACACAAGATGCGAATATCAAAACAGGGCTTGCTGGAAAGGTTGCCGGTGTCCAGATGGTTGGACAGGCTGGTTCCAAGCTCGGCGATTTTGGTAATATTCGTATTCGTGGAGCGATATCCCTTACGGATGACTTAGCCGAACCACTCTATGTAATAGATGGTGTGCCGGTTGACAATCCTAATATTGTGGATATGAATAATGTTCAGGATGTTAACGTGCTTAAGGGGCCGAATGCTACGGCACTCTACGGACAGCGTGGTGAGAATGGTGTTGTTATTATTACGACAAAAGGAACCCAGGAAGCCGGTATGAGCGTCGAATTGAATAGCGCTACTACCTTTGACAAGGTTGCTTATCTGCCGAATTTCCAGAATAAATATGGAAAAGGATACTCTGGAGAATCAGAGTGGGTAACACTTGATTATGAGAACGGATTTAATATGGGTAATCTTGCTGGAAGTCTGGAAGGCCTTTATGCAGACTATCCAGAGTATTTGGAACCTCTTGACGGTGAGCGATATATCGTAAGCGGCTATGCCGATGAGAGCTGGGGTCCGGAATTTGACGGTGAACCCTATATTGCCTGGTATAACATGTATCCCGATAGTCCCTATTACGGAGAAACTTCTACGTGGGATGCTGCTCCCAACAATATTGAGAACTTTTATGAAACCGGTGTGACCAATAAAACCGGCTTTGCGATCAATTATAACACGGATCGCTACAATACCCGGTTGGCTTTTTCCAATCTTACCCAGGGAGGTATTCTGCCATACTCTAACTTGAACAAGCAGACGTTGAACGGTAGCTTTGATTACGACGTTACCGATGACTTCCACGTAGGCCTGAAAGTGAATTACGCTACTCAGGCTATTGAGGGAGAAGTTCGTGATGACGGTTATGGAAACCAGACATCCGGACAGTTCAACTCTTGGTTTGCACGGAACCTGGAAATGGATAAGATCCGAGAACTTAAGGATCTGGAAACACCAGAGGGTTATACTGCTTCATGGAATAACTGGGGACCTGGTATTATGGCTACAGCACCTTTTGCATTATTTGGGGGTTCTGAGTCAGAATACTATAAGCCCGCTTTCTGGTATAATCCATATACCTGGATGGATCGGTATAACGAAACACGCGACACCGATAATTTATTGTTGAATGTTGATTTGTCTTATCAGATAAATAGCAATTTAGAATTGGTTGGTAGTGCCAGTACCACTTCTGAAGATTATAGAAGGCGATTTGAACTGCCTTATAGTTTAACGTACTCAGCAGCTCCAACACTCTATAACGAATGGATTAACTCATTCGGTGAATACAGCGACCAAATCAAAGAGCATAACTTCAGTTCTCGATTGCGATATGATGAGGACTTTGGTGATGTGTCTATTAATGGTTTCGTTGGTGGTGAAGTACGAATAGAGGAGTTTAAACGATTCAGTGCTGATATGGCACGAGATAACTGGCAAAACGGAGGATTAATTCTGCCGGATGTATATAGTTTCAGCAACTCTGCCGAGCAGGTAATACCTGTTGAGCGCAACTGGAATAAAAAAGTCTTGAGTATGTTTGCCAAGGCGACAGTTGGATATCAGGACTTCTTGTATCTTGACGGAACCTATCGTCAGGACTACAGTTCTGCGCTGCCCTCAGGCAACAACGGCTACGGTTATCCTTCCGTCGGTCTATCCTTCATATTTACTGAGTTCTTTGATTCCGATATCCTTACCAACGGTAAGTTGCGTGCTGGTTGGGCGCAGGTTGGTAATGATGTTGCTGCTGAACGCATTAATCAGGTATATTCACTTCAGCAGGATCCTTTCACAAATCCGAGAACTGGAAATGCTAATCCGTTACTTTTTACGGACGAAACACTGGTTGATCCTAATATCGAGCCGGCCCTTAGTTCTTCTTTTGAGCTGGGTACCGACCTCGAGTTCTTCGGTAATCGTCTCGGTTTAAATGCTACCTATTATTTGGAGAATCGTAATGATGAGATTGTTCCGGCCAGCCTGTCTTCAGGTACTGGATACACCGAATATCTAACCAATGCAGGTTCGTTAGAGCGTGAAGGGGTTGAGCTTACACTGGATGTAACTCCGGTAGTCAACCAGAATTTCCGCTGGGATGCAACGGTTAACTGGTCAACAAATAGTGTTGTCGTAACCGGCCTTCCTGAAGGACTGGATTCTTATGAAATGTCCAATACTACGGCGGCTTTTGGTTATGTATCGTTAAATCACAGACTTGGCGAAGAATGGGGACAGTTACGAGGTCCCGGAATTCGCCGAAATGAGAGCGGTCAGCCGATTGTTAATGAAAGCGGATTATTTGCTGTAGAACAAAATCAATACTTTGGCAGCGTGCTTCCCGACTGGACTGGTGGATTTGTTAATACCCTTTCTTATAAAGGATTGAGTATGACTGCCAGCATCGATTTCCAGAAGGGTGGTCAGTTCTTTACGCTTTCCGAACAGTGGGGTCAATATTCAGGCCTGCTTGAGGAAACAGCTGACAATAATGACCGCGGTAATCCTAAGCGTGATCCTGTCTCTGAAGGCGGTGGTGTTCACGTGACTGGTGTTGATGCGGATGGTAATGCAGTTGATACGTATGTACCTGCCTTTGATTATTACGGTCAGTGGCAGTCAAATACTATTGCAGAACCATTTATTCGTGACGCTGACTTTGTGAAGCTTCGTGAATTTAGTATTAACTATACTTTGCCTAGTGAGTGGATAGGTAATTTTCTCCAATCCGCCACTGTAGGAGTAGTTGGTCGTAACCTCTGGATGATAGCTGTCGCAGATAATAATGTCCATGGATGGGACCCTTCTGAACTCGCCGAAACGTATGGTGAAAATGGTCAGCTGCCAGGTACGAAAAGCTATGGCTTTAATGTAAAAGTAACCTTTTAACGATGTTAACCATGAAGAAACTTAGATTATTACCAATATTCTTATGTATTCTTACGGTAACGTTAGTGTCTTGTGATAGCGTCGATTTCGGCGATATTAACCAGGATGATGACGTACCGCAGGAAGCAAATGTGGAAGGATTGCTTGCTGGTGGGATGAACCAGTTTTTTACGAACTGGGGACGTGCCTACTTCAACAATCCAACCCTTTATGTGCAGTACCAGGCTCAAAGTACGTATACTACGGAAATGACCTATGGAGAGAATCAGTATCCCTGGACCGATTATTATTCCGGGGTACTGAGTAATTTCAAGGAAGTATATGAAATAACTACAGCCGAGGAAATCCCAAGCACTGTTCCCGGTTTCGGTCATCCCGATAACCAGGCGGCCGTGGCGGAAATTATGAGCGCATTGGTATTCAAACGCGTTACAGATACTTGGGGACCTATTCCCTATAGTAACGGTGACGGTTCCGTGGGAGAAGCACTCCGCGGGCTGGATAATACTACGCCTGCCTATAGTAATCAGCAGACGATCTATCAGAACCTTATTGAGCGCGTAAAAGCCGCTCGAGATATGATAGATCCCGATGCTATGGGGCCGACCGGAGATGTTCTTTACGGTGGCGAAATGGAGAAATGGCAAAAATTTGCCAACTCTTTCATTTTGCAGTTAGCAATTCAGTTATCTGATACTGAGTCGGCGGACTTTGCTGCTCAGGAATTTGCAGCTGCTTTGAATCATGAGGCTGGGGTCATAGAAACCGTTGCTAATGAAGCTTGGTACGATTATCAAAACTCTCCGGGCGCGACGAATCCTTTGTCCCAAAACCGGGGGTCTGATTACGTATTAGCAGATTCTTTTACAGATGCTTTAATGGGTGATACAAATGACGATTCAACAATCGTATATTCTAATACTACTTATGATGATCGTTTAAATGTATTATCTAGTGAGCCATCTTCTTCTGGTGGTGCCTATGGTATAGCTGGAATTGTAAATAGTGGAGCCTCTATTAGCAGCGCAGTTGCAGATGCCGGTAGTGATCTCCCCTATATGACAGCGGCTTATACCTACTTAAATCGTGCAGAAGCAGCTGAGTTAGGCTGGACCAACGAAAGTGCTGCTGATATGTTGACGAACGGTATCATGATGTCCTACGAAAGTGTTGACACACACTGGGATGAAAATGATGCATTAGATAGTGATGGCTCAGATTTTGCAGCACAGCGCCTTGTTGATGCTGCAACCGCTGATGGTGGTATGGAGCAGGTTATTGCTGAAGAAAAATGGGTCGCACTCTTTCCCATGGGATTTGATGCATGGTCCGAATGGCGTCGTACTAATGATAATATGGACTGGGGCAATAACCGCGGCGGTGATTATCCTTATACCGCAACGGGTTATCCTGGCTTGTACCCTGCGGTAGATGCGACAAACGGTGGAGAGATTCCTAGCCGTTACATTTATCCAAGTGCTGAGGAGGGAACGAATAGCCAAAGTTACCAAGCTGGTGTTTCGAGCCTTACTCCTGGTGAAGATAACAATACTTCGAACTTCTGGTGGGATGTCGAATAAGACATAGCCCATTAAGCTAGTATTTTAAAGCCTCTTCCGGCAACGGAAGGGGCTTTTTTTATGGGTCTTATCTTAGATAGGGTTCCTAAAGTTCAATTGTTGTATGGTCGCTCAGAAATGTTTTTTGACGACCGATTCTCCCGTTCCTACTCTGGTCGGCTCACAACCAAAGGCCGGAGGGAATATGTTTTTGTTCCTTCAAGGCCGAATGGATTTATTACCTTATTATCACTAGCGCGGGAATTAATTCCCGCGCTATATATATGGGATGTGGCAACTCCATGACACCTGATCCCACCAACTTCAGCAAAACAAATAGGTGCGGAAAGAAATAAATGGGAAAAACCTAATAAAAGAAAGAGGCATTGACGAACGAGCTTGAACGCAGAAGCCGGTTGGCCGTTTAACTTATTTTATGATGGGGCTAGGTTATCCGCCATCCTTCATCCGCCACCCAAAAAGTTCAAGCTGCCATATATAAAAACTCTTATTTATCTTAGGGTTGTGTTCTTACTGTGCATTGCCTACTTTCATCTACTAAAAAAAGACCAAACGAGGATATCCGTTTGAACACGATTAAAATCATGTCGGCCGAAGAACTGAATCGCACCTTTTTGCGATTTGCCCATCAGTTTTTGGAGCCGCACGACGATCCCCAACAAGTAGCTATTATCGGCATGCAGACCCGCGGGGTGCATATTGGCAGGCGCATTGTGGATATTATTGAACAGGAATACGGTTTTAAACCTGATTTCGGAGTGCTGGATGTTACCTTTTATCGTGATGATTTCCGAAGCCGCCTGAAAATGCCGGAAGTAAAAGTCACAGAAATTCCCTTCGATCTTTACGATCGCGATGTCATTCTCATTGATGATGTACTTTATACTGGACGTACGGTACGGTCGGCAATGGATGCGCTAATGGATTATGGGCGCCCCCACAGTATTAAGTTTTGCTGTATGATTGACCGGGGCCATAGGGAGCTTCCGATTTGTGCGGATTATGTAGGTATGAAACTTCCTACCCATGTTCAGGAAGAGGTACGGGTAAAAGTTCAGGAGCTGGACGGAGAAGATGCGGTATACGTGGTTAAAAATTCAGAGGAGGAATAATGAGTGAAGAGATAAAACTCCAGGAAAGAGAAGGAGATTACGACTTTCAGCAAAAACATCTGCTGGGATTGGCTCACTATTCCGGCGATGATATTCAATATATTTTGGACCAGGCTCAGTATTTTCGGGAGATTTTGGATCGCCCGGTACCCAAGGTGCCTACGTTAAGAGACAAAACGATTGTTAATCTCTTTTATGAAAATAGCACTCGCACCCGGCTCTCTTTTGAACTGGCGCAGAAACGTATGGGGGCCGATGTCGTTAACTTTTCAACGGGTTCATCCAGTGTTAAAAAAGGGGAATCACTCAAAGATACCATTCGGAATATCAGTTCCATGAAAATTGATATGGTGGTCGTGCGTCACGAAAGTCCCGGCGTACCGCATTTCCTGACCCGCTGTGTGGATGCGGCTATTATTAATGCCGGAGACGGAGCCCATGAGCATCCCACGCAGGCGCTGCTGGATCTCTTTTCCATGCAGCAGGTTTATCCGGATCTTAGCGGTCGCCATATAGCTATTATCGGGGATATTGCTCACAGCCGGGTGGTACGATCAAACATCATCGGGTTGCTTAAGCTGGGTGCCGAGGTAGCGGTCTGTGGACCAAAGACCATGATGCCGGCTTATGTTGATGAGCTGGGGGCCAATGTCTCTTACGATCTGGATGAGACGCTTGCCTGGTGCGACATCGCTATGGCGTTGCGTATCCAGTTGGAGAGGCAGGAGGATGGTACAGAGCTGTTTCCAAGTATACGGGAGTATCACCAGATGTTTGGCATAACCATGGAGCATCTGGAGAAGTATCCGGATTTTACCATTATGCATCCCGGTCCGGTTAATCGCGGGGTAGAGATGGAAAGCGCTGTAGCCGATCATGAGCGGTCGATAATCCTGAGCCAGGTGACCAATGGGGTGGCAGTCCGTATGGCCATTCTATACCTGCTCAGCGGCGGTACGAGGGTATAGGCTTTTCGGTTGAGTAATTATTTCAGTTATCGAAAAGATCGCCCATTTTGAGGATATAGGGTTACAGGTTTAAGGTTAAATGTTGCAGGTTCGAAGTTCAATTGTGAATTAAAAATAAGGCGATAGTGATGGGTTGTCTGGGATGACGGTTAGCAGATGGCAGATTTCGGATAACAGTATCGATCGTTAGTGCTCCTGTATCCATATTTTTTTAGATTGTCATAACCTTAGAAAAGGAGTTCCGCCTTGGAGAAGGCGGACAGGCCCCGTGGAATTGAGCTCCATTCCATAGGGCACGAGAATTGGTTTTTAGGAATGTTACAGGCTGATAGTTTTCAATTCCGCTAAATCCCCTTTCTCCAAAGGGAACTTTGGTTCTCGTCCTGTATAAGTTTTATCTGAGTTCTTCCTTAGGAAAGGAAGACAGAAGGATTGAATATAGTAACTTATCAGGGCTGTGAACTTATGTTGGATAAAATGCCTGACTTTTCAAGGCCGGGGTATTCCTACTTTTTTCTTGAAAGCGACAGAGCTCTCCCCGGACCATTTCTGTGTGACGAAGGGTGGCCAAGAGCGGTAATCAGCGTATCCGGAGGTTGTCCACCCTGAGGAGTTAAATGCTCCTAGCGTTTTATGAGCCTTTTGGGGTAATGCCACAAGGTGGAAGAGAATAAAAGATGGGGATAAGGAGGTTTTACAAAGCCTCTGTTAAGATAGTTTTATCTTTTTAAAAGCAGATCGGAATAAGACTCGGCAACCAAGTCTTCTTCTTGAATGTTAAAAAGGGCCATATATTTTTGACACTGTTGCTGTAGCTTTTCTTCTCCGACCGTCCGGTCTTCATCAATAGCTTCGATTTCCATAAAACTACCCAGCTCTTTTACCTCATCTATGTGGAATTTAACATTGTCGATGAAATAGATTTCCCGCTGTTTGTCCACTGTTACCTTGGTTCCGAGTGCGTTTTCCAGGAGGGCCTGCATTTTTTGTGGATGTGTTGCCGGCACGAGATGAATATCCGAGGATTTGGGTCCTTTTTGATTATTACGCTGATAAAAAATTAGTTTTTGTTCGATCGTTCCCCTTCTCAGCTTTAGCCGTCCCTGCGGCACCTGGAAATAGATATCAACCTGATGGTCGGTGCCTATGAAGTCAGCACCGTGCTTCTGTAGGATATCCCGGATAGCATCAGGATTATTGCAGTGAGCTTTAATTTCAATATTGTGAATACTCATGATTGTTATCGTAAACAGTTTGCTGGTTATCAGTTAATAGTTAATTGAAAACGGCTTTCCAGAAATGTATGTCCATCCTTTATTAAATATTTGGCTTTCAATAACTGTAGTCTTTTAACCTTTACCCTTCAACATTTTAAATTTTAACTGTGTAATTATGCAATTGGATCCACATTATCGTCCTTAACACCAGCCCATTTTAGATACCGCTGCCGTACTTGTATGATATGCTTTTCCAGGTTTCCTTCCGTCCAGTCAGATACATCAATTTGTTCATGGATATGGGCAGTTAACTTTCCCGCCTGGGTAAGCATGGAATTTCCCTTGCTGAGTTCCCGATTGCCTTCGAAATAGATAGGCACAATGGAATAATCCAGATCCATAGCCATATGGAACGGGCCTTTTTTAAAGGGACCGATAACGCCGGGATGACTGCGCGAGCCTTCCGGAGCCATAATTACTGAGAGCTGCTTTTTTTGTATACGTTCATATGTGTTCTGGAGTCTGGCAATGGCTTCTTCGGACTTTTTTCGTTGAATAAATATCTGCCCCGTTAATCTGCCCAGAAGAAAGAAAATAGGATTGTACTGGAATTCCCATTTGGCAACATAACGTATTTTAGGTAACCCAAGAGCAAGGATAGTCAATACATCCAGCGTAGAAGTATGATTGATTATAAAGACCGCAGGAGCAGTAATTGAATCAGCATGCAGTTCTATGTTAAATGAGATTCCGCTTACCCAGAATACCGGTTTAACAATGACTGGGGCAATAGATTCAACAACAAAATTGGAAGCCCGTCCCAAGGTTATAATCAGCAGAAAAAGAATAAGGGGAGTGGCAATAATCAGCATCACAAAAAAAACGATGATAGCCAGTATGCTTCGTAAATAGTCTTTCGTTGTGAGCATAAAAAAGAAAGCCGATGGTATATATAAAAAATTTAATCAATACGCTTTAATATAGAAAATTGAGAAGTATATGATAGAGTGAACTTGCTTAGTTGACAGCTTTTAAACAGCTTAAGGGAGCCCATCACAATTAAGAAATGAATATATGCCAGATACAAATCAGCTGATAGCCAAAATTTCAAAGGGAAACAGAATTAATCTAGGGATTACGTTTATCCTTATCGTATTAGGAGTGGTGTTTGCCGGTGATATCCCGGAGCAGGATAATCACTTTGGATGGTGGTCAGTAATGCCGCCGCTTGTAGCCATAGGATTGGCTTTTTGGACACGGGAAGTGATCAGTTCCCTGTTTGTGGGCATTGTATTGGGAGGGGTTATATCGGGTAATTTAAATGTAGTGCAGGGATTCCTGATTCCATCTATAGGTACAGAAAGCTTTGCTTTAATATTGTTGGTCTATCTTTGGTCGCTCGGCGGACTTATAGGTATATGGACGCGGACAGGTGGTGCAGAGCGTTTTGCTGAGTGGGCGGGCGCTAAAATAGTGCAGGGTCCAAAAAGTGCCAAGTTTTTTACCTGGTTAATGGGTTTGGTTTTTCACCAGGGCGGTACAATCAGCACGGTATTGACCGGGGCAACCGTTCGTCCTATTGCAGACAAACATGATGTTTCTCACGAAGAACTTTCATATATGGTGGATTCCACGGCTTCACCGGCTGCTACTGTTATCCCTTTTAATGTGTGGCCTATTTATATTGCGGGACTGGTAGCCGGAACGATCCCCTTGTTTGAGACTACGCAGGATGGCGTAAACTTCTTTTTTCAGGCATTGCCATTCAATTTCTATGGAATCATTGCCCTGTTATTAACCCTGCTTTTTGCATGGGAACTATGGCCGTGGATCCCAGGAAAGAAGATACGTAACGCCATGAGCCGTTCCCGGGAGGAGGGAAAGCTGGATGATGATGAGGCCCAGCCGATGGCCGCCTCAGAACTTACGGAGCTGGATATCCCGGAAGACTATAGTTCAGGACTGGTAGACTTCTTTGGTCCTATTGGCACGCTCTTGGGAGTAGCCATTATTCCCTACGGCTATACAGCCTATATTATGGGAAATACTGAAGACCCTACACTGTTAATTGCTGAGGCTTTTGTTTTGGCGGTACTGACCGGAATGTTTGTTGCGCTGGCCAAGGGAATGGATTTACAAACGGTAATGGATGGTTTTGTAGATGGCTGTAAAGGAGTGACCATTGGCGCTATAATCCTGGCCCTGGCAGTGACGCTAAAAGAGGTGGCAGAGGCAGTAGGAACTGCCGAGTATGTGGTGGCCCTTGTAGGAGATGCTATCGGGCCAGTAGCGCTTCCAGCATTGTTGATGGCACTTTGTATGCTCATCGCATTTTCAGCTGGTACTTCTTGGGGAACGTATGCAGTCGTTTTTCCGGTTGCGATGCCTCTGGCCTGGGCGGTACTGCCGGAGGAGTTTTTTATCACTCTTTGCTTTGGGGCCGTAGTCGGGGGGAGTGTCTTTGGAGATCAGTGCTCACCTATTTCTGATACCACTATTCTTTCCTCATTAGCTACTGGTTGTGATCTCATGGATCACGTTCATACACAAATACCTCTGGCACTTACTGCTGCCGGCCTTGCTGCTGGTTTATATACGCTTATGGTCATGTTCTTTGTGTAAGAAAGAATATGGAGTTGCTGGTCAGCTGCCTTATTCTTTATAGAAAAATTTGAAGAAAAGGATCGTCAACGCCAGTATCAGAGTAACAGTATTAGCCGCAATAACCGGGATATCTCCAATCAGGATACCGTATATAAGCCATAATAGAACTCCGGTACAAAATATGGAGTACATGCCAAGAGAAAGGTCATCGGCGGATTTTGTCTTCCAGGTTTTAATGACTTGGGGAATAAATGCAATCGTTGTCAAGGTAGCCGCCGTTAATCCCAAGAGAAGAATAAATGACATCAGGAAGCTGATTCTTTGAGATTAGAGGTGCAATGCGGGCAGCGGGTTGCTTCCAATGGAATGTCCGATAAACAGTGGGGACATTTTTTAATAGTAGGTGAAACCGGTTCCGGAGTTTTTTTCGGATCTTTGAGCTTATTTATGTATCGTATTAAAATAAAGACAGCAAAGGATACAAACGCAAAGCTGATAAAGTTATTAAGAAAGGAGCCGTAGCGCAGAATAACCGCTCCGGTTTGTTCAGCAGCCTGTAGAGATTCGTAGGGAGCAGAAGTAGTTCCTTCCGCAAGGATAATGTATGCGTTGCTAAAGTCGATATCGCTGACAATAAGTCCCAGCGGGGGCATCATAATATCTTTTACAAGCGATTGAATCACCGCCGTAAAGGCTGCGCCAATAATGATACCCACCGCCATGTCGATGACATTGCCCCGAACCGCAAAGGCTTTAAATTCTTTCCACATAGAGCTTCCAAAAGGTTAAGACAGAAATGTCAGTTCAGGATCATAATGATAGAAATCAAAGAAAAATACAAGCAGGTGTTGAGAATAAAGATACTATTCTTTCTCTGAACGGGAAGAATGAGATTCACCTTAATTTTTATCCTTTTCGTCTGTTTCCTCCTCGCCTTTTCCAACTTCTTCTTCCTCTCCCTCCTCGCCGTTAAGCCACTTCATTACTAACTTTCCGGAGACTTCTTCATGCTCGATCAGTTCATCTGCGAGACGGTCGAGGATATCACGGTGTTCGGTAATGGCTTCTAACGCACGTTCATAGGCTGTTTTGAGAATTTGATGAACCTCCTGATCAATTTCCCGAGCCGTACTGTCACTGAAATCCTGTTGACTTCCCATCTGTTCGCCGAGAAAAACCTGTTCGCGCTGACCACCGAAAGCAATATTGTTAAATTTATCGCTCATGCCCCAGTCGAGAACCATCTTGCGGGCCAGCTTGGTAATTTGTTTTAGATCATTTTCAGCGCCACTGGTTGCAGTATCAAAGATAAGATTTTCAGCGGCGCGTCCACCCATCATCACTGCCATGCGATCAAGCATATATTTTTTTTCATACAGCAGTTTTTCTTTTTCCGGCATTTGTATAGTCACACCCATCGCCTTCCCGCGTGGAATAACAGTGACTTTATGAATGGGATCCGTATTAGGCAATACCGCTGCTACAACAGCGTGTCCCGCTTCGTGATAAGCCAGTAGTTTTTTCTCATGGTCCGACAGGCGAATCCCTTCACGTTTCAAGCCCATCATGACTTTGTCCCGTGCCTGGTCCACATCCTGTTGTTCAACAGCCTTGCGCTTGTGTCTGGCAGCGATGAGAGCAGCTTCATTAAGAAGGTTTTGCAAATCAGCTCCGCTAAATCCGGGCGTAGAGCGGGCAATTTCCTCTATGTCAATTTCATCAGAAAGCTTCTTATTCTTGGCGTGTATTTTCAATATTTCAGCACGGTGTTCCTGGGTAGGCAGGTGAACCGTTATTTGCCGGTCAAAACGTCCGGGACGAAGTAGCGCTTTATCCAGGATATCAGGCCGATTGGTAGCTGCAATAACGACTACGCCCTCGTTAGGTTCAAATCCGTCTAGTTCGGCTAGTAGCTGGTTAAGAGTCTGTTCACGTTCATCATGTCCCCCGCCGACGCCGGCCCCTCGTTTACGTCCAATGGAGTCAATTTCATCAATAAATATGATCGCAGGTTCTTTCTCCTTGGCTTTTTCAAACATGTCGCGTACCCGCTTTGCACCTACTCCGACAAACATTTCCATAAAATCAGAACCCGTAATCGTAAAGTAAGGTACTTTTGCTTCACCAGCGACCGCCCGGGCTAACAGGGTTTTACCGGTCCCCGGAGGCCCTACCATCAGCAGTCCTTTAGGGATTTCGCCCCCAAGAGAATCAAATTGATTGGGATTTTTGAGAAAGCTGACAATTTCCTGCAGTTCGGTTTTAGCTCCTTCAAGACCGGCCACGTCATCAAAAGTAGTATCAACCTTTTCGGCATCCTGCAGCTTGGCCTTAGACTGACCGATTTTAAACATATTTTGTCCCTGCATGCGCATCTGGCGGAAGAACTGGAGTCCGATGATTACGAGGAAAGCCAGGGGAATTCCCCAGATAAGAATCGTCCACCAGTCGAAATTGCTGGGGGGCAGGGTTTGAACTTCCACGTTATTGGCTTCAAGCATATCCATTAGCTTATCGTCACCAAAAGAGGGGAGGTAGGTGGTAAAGTTACTGTAGTTGGTTGTATCTTCTTCTGCAGCCTTGAGTGGAACTTCCTGCTTAAGTTTGCCTTTAACTTGATCACCCTGAACGGTTACCCGTTCTACATTGCCGGATTGAATTTGTTCACGGAAAGTACTGTAGTCAATGTTGGGAGGTCCGCCAAAAAGACCTCCTTCCTGAGAACTGAAAATCCAGAAGGCAAGCAGGGTAGCGAAAATAATCCAATAAAAAGAGTACTGGAATCTTCTGCCTGGACCTTTCTTATTTTTATTCCCCTTTGGATTGTTATTCGGAGACTGCTTCTGCTGATCGGCCATAAAAGAATATTAAAATAATAGATAGCAACATTCAAAGAGTATATACTCCTTATCAACGTTAAGTTGAGGTGCAGCCATTCCATGAAAATAGTACGTGCATAAGATGGCTATGGAATATGCTATTCCTTTTAAAAGAGCAAAATCCTGTATAGTTAAACAAAAGCCTCTGAGGCTATCAACCGCCAGAGGCTTGAGAGAGAGTTTCTTAATAGTGATAGTGTGAGTCGGGTGGGGATCGAACCCACGACCCACGCCTTAAAAGGGCGTTGCTCTGCCAGCTGAGCTACCGACTCTCGGGTTGAAAACAGATTCCAAATATACGGCTTTCATTGCTTTAATTTCAACCGGAAATCTATTTTTTTTAAATGAAGAATGTTTAAACTGTACTTGGACACCCAAATACACTTTTATACATTCATTTGGTTATTTACTATCATGCTTGTAATAAAATATCTTATGATAAGGTTTGACAATAAGCTAAGCTATCATCAGCTTAATTAAAAAAACCGTAACGATTAATAAATCTTATGGCTACTATATTTACTAAAATTATTGAAGGGGAGATTCCCTGTCACAAGGTCGCAGAAACCGAGGAGCATATTGCTTTTTTAGATATTAATCCTATAGCAGAGGGTCATACACTGGTGGTTCCCAAAAAGGAGGTTGATTATTTTTTTGATTTGCCGGATAAGCTAATGCAACGCACAATGGATTTTTCCCGAACCATCGCTCATGCTATAGACGAGGCTTTAGATCCACTGCGGACCGGTGTAATTATACAGGGCTTGGAGGTTCCTCATGCCCATGTACACCTTATTCCATTATATAAAACACACCAGGTAATGGCTCTTGGTCATAACGTAGAAGTTTCTGACGAGCGCATGAAAAAGTTGGCCGACCAAATTGGTGATGAGGTGAAAATATGAAGCTAATCGTACTCAATGGTCCCAACCTGAACATGCTGGGAACGCGTGATCCGGAACATTATGGCTCGGATACCCTTGGAGATATTGAAGGATTACTGGCCAATAGTTTCCCGGATATTGAATTTATCTTCTTTCAAAGTAATCTGGAAGGAGAATTGGTAGAAAAGATACAGTCGCTTTTACATGGAAACGTTGATGGCGTTATAGCAAATTTTGGCGGATATTCGCATACATCCGTAGCTATTCGTGATGCCCTTGATCTGCTTAGTATTCCGATTGTAGAGGTACATCTGTCGAATATACATGCAAGGGAAGCGTTTCGCGAGCAAACGCTCACCGGAGCTGTGGCCGATGGTATAATCACCGGTTTCGGAAAACAGAGTTATGTGTTGGGAGTACACGCTATGCAAGAGCTTGTCAAGTAGATGGATGGCTATAAATCATAAACCAGTTTGAAAAAACTTAAAGAATTACTTTCCGACACGCTAATTTATGGTATCAGCAGCGTGTTGGCTCGGTTTATTAATTACCTGTTGGTTCCGTTTTATACGGATGTATTTGAGCGGGAACAGTATGGTGTTGTTGGACTGGTTTATTCGGGAATTATGTTCCTGAATGTGATTTTTACTTTTGGCATGGAGTCGGCCTATCTGCGTTATGCCAAAGACCGAGAAAAAGCCAAAGATGTTTTCAAGACGATACAAGCAGGATTGTTAGTTGCTGCAACGGTACTGGCAGTTGCATTGTGGTTTTCTGCTCCAGTATTGATGCCGCTAATGAGCCTTGGTCCTGAGACCGAGAACTTTTACTTGTTTATGATCGGTATCCTTTGGTTTGATACCATGTGTATTGTGCCTTTTGCCGAGCTGCGCCTGGTTCGTAAATCAGTTTTATTTGCCGTTCTGCGAACCGGAAACGTGCTGATAAATATTGGACTCAATTTCTATCTAATCTTGGGTTTGGGATGGGGCATTCAAGCCGTTTTTGTAGCAAATCTGGTAGCTTCGGGCGTTACTACACTGGTTCTTTGGATTATCACATCCGATATGCTTCGTGGGGATATCAAACAAATACTGTTCAAGAAAGCATTAAAGTTCGGTCTGCCATTCGTGCCGGCCGGACTGGGCTATGCCATTAATGAGAGTCTCGACCGCTTCTTGCTTAACAATTATCTGTCGCTGGATACCATCCACCAGCTTTATGGAGCTGGATTTACCCACGAAGCCGTTGTTGGAGTCTATAATGCTTGCTATAAACTCGGGGTCTTTATGTTATTGCTGGTTCAGATGTTTCGGATGGCCTGGCAGCCCTTTTTCCTTCGCCATGCTGATGATCCCGATTCTAAAGCTTTATATCGAGATGTCTTTCGCTATTTTAACTGTGTTGCGGGAGTTTGCTTTTTGATTGTAGCACTTTTTGTCGATCAGATTGTTCAGATTAAAGTCCCCATACTGGATGCTTATATTATTGGAAAGGATTATTGGATGGGACTCGAAATCGTGCCTTTGCTGCTCGCGGCCTACTGGTTTCAGGGGTGGTATATGAATTTTTCAGCGGGCATATTTATTAAGGAGGAAACAAAAGTACTGCCTGTTATTACCCTTATTGGTGCTGGTATAACCATTGCTGCCAATCTCATACTTATCCCCTATCTGGGGATGATGGGGTCGGCTACGGCTACGCTTATTAGTTATGCTTCGATGGCATTACTGTTGTACTACCAGAGTGTTAAGGTTTATAAAGTAGACTATGATTTGGGACGGGGTTTGGGCATGATTTTGCTGGCCGTTTTTTGCCTGCTCATTCAGCCTTATGTGGGAGAGTGGCTTGGCTTGGAATGGATAAGCCGGCCAATCATGTTATTTATTGGTACAGCAGGCTTTATACTTTTTGCATGGCCTGCATCGAAATAAATGATTGGCATTTTGGTTTATCCCGGTGAGTGAAAACAGTTATTAGAAAGGGCTCACCATTTCGAAAATTATTATTGGCGTATAATTTAAAATTATTAAGGGGAAATTATTTATGGGAAATAAGATCGGCATTTTTGTTGATGCAGTAAATGTAACCATGAATGGTGGCTTTGGCTTACGTTATGATATTTTACGTAAATTTGCGGGCCGCGATGGAAGTATTCCTTCTCGGATGAATGTATATTTGGCATACGATCAGCAGAGAGTAGAAGAAGATGAATCCTATCGCGAGAAAACAGAAAGATTTAGTGAAGTACTTCGGGATTTTGAGTATAAGGTCATTAAGCGGCCGATGCAGTACTACGAAGACGAAGAAACGGGAGAGATCATTACTAAGTCTACGGTAGATATGGACATGGCCGTCGATATTGTAACACAGGCCGACCAACTGGATAAGATTGTTTTGCTTACCAATAACGGTAGCTATGTAAGCGTCGTTAAGGCCGCACAGCAAAAGGGAACACGGGTTGAGCTAGTGGGATTCGATGATATGTCGCCCGAGCTTCGCAAAGAGGCGGATATGTATATTTCCGGTTATCTGATACCGGGATTGCTTCCGATTGAGTCACCTTATGGCTGGGGAGAAATAGGCTCGCGCGTGCGGGGCGTCTGCTATGATTTTGCACATAATGAGGGGTATGGTTTTCTCCGCTATCTGGTCAGGTTGAATGAAAACTTGTGGATTACAGATTCTCGCTTTGATGAGTCGCCCTATCGAACGGTGTTTGCCCATGTGTCTCAATTCGAGGAGAATTTGGATACCGACTTTTTACCGAGTCGACATCTCATTTTTGAATTTGATCTGATTGAAAACGATAAGGGACTGGTAGCTGAAAATATTGAGCTCGTCAGTGCGCCATAATGAGTGGAGAGTAATAAGTTTTAAATAAAATGCTTGAAGAACTTGTGCTTACACTAGGTTGGCAATAAGTTATAAAATACATATGTCAATAAAGGGGGGATCCGGAAATGTTGTAATACCTTCAAGCTGTAAATAGTTGAAGGATTATGGAAAAAGGCTTGTTAAATAAAGTAGCACGAATCCAACTCGTAGATGAAAGTTCCTAAAACAAAAAAGGCTCCGCTATGATCGACGGAGCCTTTTTTTAAAAATGCAAGTAGTGAAGAAGCCTTACGTCTTCAACAATTTATTGCGATTTATTTGTTCATCAGCTTGCGAAAGTTATCAAGTACGGAGTGTACATGATTAGCTGATGTATCTAAAAGTTGCTGTTCTTCATCATTTAAATCAACCTCAATTATTTCTTTTATGCCACCTTTGCCAAGTTTGACTGGTACCCCCAAAAAGAGGTCTTTATGGCCATATTCGCCATTTAGGTAGGCAGCACAGGGAAATATGCGGTTTTGGTCCAAAAGAATCGCCTCGACCATCTGTGCGGCAGCAGCGCCCGGTGCGTACCAAGCGGAAGTCCCCATCAATTCTACCAGCTCACCCCCACCACCTTTGGTGCGTTCTACAATTTCTTCAAGTTTATCCTCATCAATAAATTGGGTTACCGGCATTCCACCAATGGTAGTAAAGCGGGGCAGAGGTACCATAGTGTCTCCGTGTCCGCCCAGTAAAAGTGCCTGAATATCTTTTGGAGAGACCTCCAGTTCTTCTGCCAGGAAAGAACGATAGCGGGCCGTATCAAGAATTCCTGCCATACCCATTACCCGGTTAGAATCCAGTCCACTTGTTTCATAGGCTACCTGGGCCATCACATCAAGGGGATTGGAAACAACAATAATGATCGTGTTGGGGGAGTGTGCAATGAGCTGCTCGGTAACAGACTGTACAATATTGGCGTTAGTCTCAAGCAGATCATCCCGACTCATACCCGGTCGACGCGGTACCCCGGCTGTAATTACACACACATCCGATCCTGCAGTGTCTTCATAATCTACTGTTCCGGTAAGCTTTGTATCAAATTTGTGAATGGGAGAGGATTCCCACTGGTCAAGGGCACGTCCCTTGGAAGGATATATCTTTTCACCGTTATGTTCTTGTACGATATCTACCATTACTACTTCTTTAGCAAAGTCGCGCTGTGCTACTGCCATTGATACGGTAGAGCCGACATTCCCACCGGCACCGACTACTGTAACTTTCATGTGACTATTTGTTTTAGGAGTTAAAATTTCAGTCTAAAGATAACGGTAAAATTGTTGAATATCAGGACTGAAAAGAAGCTTTAAAAGAGAGGATCGGATATGGACAGATAACCTGTAATATTTTAAACAAGCTGTATCCAATAAAGATATTTCTTGGTGGGATAATGAAAAAAGCCAATGCTCTAATGTCCGTCGGTATCCAGATGGATCATTTTAAATACTGTACGGCCTAATACGTATAGATCGAGTGAGAGCGACTGTTTTTCAACATAAATAAGATCATAATCGAGACGCTTCCGCATGTGCTCTTCTTCAAGCGTACCGCCGCGATAACCTTTAACTTGTGCCAAACCTGAAATGCCTGGTTTTACCGCATAGCGATAGAAAAAATCATCGAAGGTATTGTTCCAGTGGGCACATTCTTCTATGGGATAAGGGCGTGGACCTATAAGGCTCATATCTCCCTTGAGAACATTTAGTACCTGTGGAATCTCATCCAGATTAGTCATTCGCAATAAGCTTCCAAACCAAAAAACACGCTTGTCATTTTCCTGGGTAACAACCGGCTTACCATCAATCCGCCGAAGATCTAGCTGATGCATTGTTCTGAATTTATAGCAGATAAATTCGTGTCCATGTTGTCCTGTACGGCGTTGTTTGTAGAGAATAGGTCCGCGGGAGCTCAGTTTTATAAATAATCCAAAAATAGGATATACAATTAAAAATACGGCAAAAGCAAGACAACCGATGGCGATATCAATACTTCGTTTTCCCCGAAATGTTTTATTGGCCAGTGATTCAAATTTAGAATAACTGCTGTCTGCGCCCTCTGCTGATCCAATATTGGTATCGTACATCTCTTGTACAATAGATTGTCTGACCGTCTCGTATTTCTCTTGGATGATACTGTTTTGGGCTACCGACTCGCTTTTATATCCCATCTCAATAATTTGTTAAAAAATTTCAGCTAATCAAGCTAATAGCAATACTTACCATTTCATTTTAAAAGTCAAATATAGAACTATTTAATAAAAGTAAAAAAAAGAAGTCAGTTTAACATTTATATGAATTGTTTGAGGAAAATCATTTTAATCTGAATATAAAAAAACAAAATATAATTTAAGAATTGAAGGATGTCTCCGATAATACAGAGTCTGAAATAGGTATGGAATAGTAAGAGCTTAGCAGGTGTAATTATTAGGTAATCAATATCAAGATATCCCTTTGGTTGCCGTATCGTTCCTGCTAATAAAATAGTTGAATTGATTTTGAAAGATCGACAGCATACAATTTATATAGTTGTACCACCTGACGGAAAAATTCAGCATGTGGTCAATAGAATAGAGAAGCTGGATTTTGAGATAATTTGGGAGAGAGTCTGCACCGAAGACTGTTTGAGCAAGTTGAGAGATACCCTCCCGGATGTGATTATTGCTGAGGATAATAGCTCTATAGAAAACTTTTTGTGGGAGGTTAGGAGTAAGTATGAAAACTTGCCCATAATTGTATTATCTGGTACAAATGACTATTCAAATGGATTGCGGATGGTTGAAGAAGGGGCAGAGGATTATATTTCCCGGGGACAAATTGAACGACTGGACATCGCTATTACACGGGTTTTGAAAAAAGATAGTTCTTTCTCAAAGGCAGGTATTCGATCAGGACTCTATATATTAGAGGAAGAAATAGTCGGGATGTGTTTTGATGAACAGTATACACTGGAGAATATACTGCAACATTTCGTTGAGTCGATAGAGCGAATACATCCGGATCTTATTCCGGTGGTAGTGCGTATCGAAGACATGAGAATGTATTCTTGGATATCTTCGGGGCAATTATCAAATAGATTTCTCAGTCTTTTGGATGGCACACGGGTTGGTCCGAATGCCGGTTCGGCTGGCGTCGCTGCTTATCACAAAAAAAATGTTGTGTGCTTACATATTTCTGAGGACGAAAGATGTAAGGAAGTGAGGGAGAACGCACTTGCGGAAGGCCTGATGGCCTCTTGGGCCATACCTATTTTGGTTGAAGGGGGTAAGATTTATGCTTCGTTCTGCTGTTATTGTCGTCAGGAGTCTCACTCTCTTTCGTTATGGAATCAGGAAGCTTTAGATCGTATCCAGAAGATTCTGCAGATTGTTATAGGTTTTAAACAAGTACATCAATCTCTTAAACTTAGAGAGCAACGTTTCCGTGCATTGGTGCAGGATGGAGCTGATCTAATTTCTATCGTAGATAAAAGTGGTCGTTTTAAATATGTAGCCCCATTTTCTAATTCATCTGAAGGCATTAACGCAGAGGATTTTATAGGTAAAAGTGCTTTTGACTACGTACATCCGAAAGACCGGCAACGGCTGAAAAGGATTTTAGAGGGGCTTGCCCCCGGTGAGCGTGTAGAGGTGGGCCCCTTCCGATCGCTTGATGCTGATGAATTGCCGGGTTGGAAAGAGACGACCATTACCAATATGATGAATAATCCTGCCGTAGAGGGTTATGTAGTTAATTCCAGGGATATAACTGACCAGATGGAGCGTGAGCAGAAGCTCCGAGAAAGCGTGGAGCGCTATGAAATTGTATCCAAAGCTACGAGCGATACCATTTGGGATCTGGATCTGGAGGAGGATGTTATCAGGTATAACTCCAATATTAGTGAAATGTTTGGATATGATACCAAAAGGATTACCAAGGTTGGCAAGTGGTGGCGAGGCAAGCTCCATCCTGATGACCGGCCCTATGTCTTGCAAAAACTGGATGATGCCTGGACGGAAAAGGAAGATCGTTTCCAGATGGAGTACAGATTTCGATGTGCCGATGGTACTTATAAATATGTTTATGATCGTGCTTTTGTCGTGACGGATGAAGATGGGCAACCTGTACGGATGATCGGCGCTATGCAGGATGTAACACATCAGCGGACAAGAGAGCAGATATTAAAAGATTCTCTGAAAGAGAAGAAAATTCTCTTAATGGAGATCCATCATCGGGTTAAAAACAATCTGGCAGTAGTATCGGGGATGATGCAATTGCAGGCCTTTCAATCAGAAAGTGAAGAGTTGCGCCAAAAGCTTTTTCACAGTGTGGGACGCATAAAGACGATGGCATCTATACATGAATTTCTTTACGAGTCGCAAAATTTTTCCAATATCAGTTTTAATGAGAACATTAAAAAACTTATATCCGCAATCATTGAAACTGTTAGCTTGAATCAGTCAGTTGGGGTCGACTATGAACTGGAACCTGTGGATATCAATATCAACCAGGCAATTCCCTGTTCGCTGATTATTAACGAAATATTTAGCAATATGCTTCAATATGAGTATAGGGGGGTTGGATTTCTTAAGATCGTAGTTAGTCTGTTTGAGGAAGATGAAACGATTCATATCAAGATTTCCAATAATCTTTTAGATGACCAGGCTTCAGATATCTTGTCAGACAATACGTTGAGCCGGGAGCTCATAGAAACGCTTTCACGTCAGTTGGAAGCGGACTATGGCTACAAAATAGAGAATGATGACAGGTTTTTTTATCTATCCTTTGACAGGAGTGAAGCCAATGGTATCGGAAGTACAAAGGTTAAGGATAAAAGAGCTGTAATAAAAGGAGATGCAGTTCGGACGGTAGTAGGTTATTAATTAACGCTATGTTAAGAGTATGTGTAGCGCTTAGATTTAGATTACCATGGCATTTTTTCAGCGACTCTGCCACAAGGAGGCTTGTGGTTTGGCGTCTGTAATTCAAAAAAGTCTCGATCTTTTTATTTCCTTTGGCTAGTATTATTCTTTGTCGCCTTTTGAGTTTCCATATAGCACTTTTGGTCGCTAAAAGTACTGCAAAAACGACCGGTTTTGTGGAATGCCCCAAATACCCTCCCCCCCTCAGTTTACGTCCAAAAACTTTACAACAGCCCGTGCTACAATTGTCACAAGGGAAGCCATTATTTTTGAGTAGGCATTGGTTTCCAATAAGTGTTATCCACAAGGTACTGACAGGCATTATTCCATTACAACTACTCCAAAGCATTAGAATTGAGGATATAATTTAGGGAACGGAAAGTTTGTTTTGAAAGTTTAAAGTACTTAACTTCGGTCACATTATGACCGACAGTCATTTCATGAATTAAATATGAGCAAAGAAGAACGAAAAAAAAGAGAAAAAGAGCAGCGTCGTAACACCATTATAGATGCGGCCGAAAAGGTTATTTTTGAAAAGGGTATCGAGCAGTCTACCATGGAAGAGATTGCTCATGAGGCAGAACTGAGTAAGGGGACGCTCTACCTTTATTTCAAAAGTAAGAATGAGTTGTATACAGCAATAGCCCAGCGTGGATCTGACATCCTCAACCGCCGCTTTGCCAAAATGTTTGCCGGAGATTTTACCGGCCTCGAACTCATCAGGAAGATTGGGGAAACTTACCTCAATTTTGTAAATGAGAATCCTGATTATTTTAGGGCTTTCATGTATTATGAGTCCATGAGTGATGTTGAAGAGCTCCAGGAAAGCGAAATAGCAGGACATTGTGAGGAGAATCGCCGTGAAGCATTGGGCTTTATGATTCGTGCTTTACAGATCGGTATGCAGGACGGGACCATTGATGAAAGTTATGATCCCAGGGAGTTGGCAATCGTCCTTTGGTCAAGTACGCGGGGAATTACCACGATGACACACATGAAGGGGATCGGTCATTACTTCAAGGTGTTGGATGATATGGAAATTCAGGTTAGCTCGTTGTTTGAAAGCTTTCTGAATCTTATAGGTACTGGAATTGCTACTGATGAAGCTCGAAATAAATTAATGACTGATAGTCAAAAAAAATGAAACATCTGAAAAATAATAACGTATACCCACCCGCTGTAAATTTTAATTTAATAGTAAATAAGTATTTCAAAGATAAGATATGATTGACAATACATCTGCTAAATTATCGCGGCTCGGCAGAGCAATTGCTTTGATGATGGTTGTATTTATGGTTCTTATTTCATTACCGGCATGGGGGCAAATATCAGATTCAGTGGCTGTCTCTGATGTTGTTGGAGACCAAAAAGTATTAACACTGACAGAAGCCCTTGATGTAGCCCTTGCAAATAATTCCGAGATCAAACGATCACTACTCAGCCTCAAAAATGCCGACGAACAGGTCCGGATTGCTTGGAGCGATGTGCTCCCGGATGTTTCCGCTTCGGCAACTTACACCCGAAATTTAGAGATACCAGTAAATTTTGTGCCCGCACAGTTTTTTGATCCTGATGCCCCGGCTGGCGAATTGGTTCCATTACAGTTTGGGACTGATAACAACTGGCAGGGAGGCCTTTCCGTAAATCAAACTCTTTTTAGGGGTGAGGCTTTTGTTGGTATTGGTAGTTCAAAAGTATTTAAGGCTGTACAGGCCGAAAATCTACGAGCGACTGCGCAGCAAGTAGTGACTCAAACCCGTGTTGCCTACTATAATGTATTAGTAGCTAAGGAACAGCTTCGCCTTCAAAAAGCAGCGATTGAACGGCTGGAAAAAAACTTGAAGGAAAATAAAGCTCGCCAAAAGGCGGGACTGGTTGACGAATATAACGTTTTGCAGGTACAGGTACAGCTTAGTAATCAGCGTCCACAACTAACGCAGGCTAAGTATGCCGTTGATGAAGCTTATCGCGAGTTGGCAGTGGTTTTAGGCATTCCTTTGGGACTTGAATTCATGGTTAAGGGAGACCTTAATAATTTTGATATAACAGCACAGGAGGCGACCGACAAGGTCAATGAAAATATTAAAAAGGTGGATAAGATGACGCCCTATCAATACAGCAAGCAACCTCCGATAGAAGATAGGGTCTCAGATATGCGAGGCGATATTCGGATATTGGAAAAACGAAATGAATTGAAAATTCAGGAAATGAAAGCTATTAAGAGTCGCTTTCTGCCAACACTCTCAGCTAATTATAATTTAAATTGGACGGCGTCACAGGCAGGAAATCCCGTATTTTTTGGGACTGAAGATAGCCGAGCCCGATCACAAACTGTAGGCCTTACGCTCAGCTTGCCCATTTTCCAGGGATTTGAACGCTCGGCCAACCTGAGTATTGCACAGATTGAAAAGAAAGACCTCGAGGAACAAAAACGTTCCGCTCTACGATCAGCTGAGAATGAAATTCAATCAGCCAGGGAAGATCTGGACCAAGCAATAGAAACGGCTCCGGCCCGTGAAAAGGCGTTGCAGTTAGCACAGGAAGGATATGACCGGGCTCGGGCACGACTGGAAAATGGGCTTGGTTCACAACTGGATGTTGCCAACGCTGAATTACAGCTTCGTGAGGCTGAAGCTAATTATGCGCAGATGGTATTTAACTATCTGTCAGCCAAGGCGCAGTACGATCAGGCAGTTGGTATGGTCCCTTTTGTTGACGAAGAACTTCCTAAGCTCAATGATTAAAATTAATCATCATAAATTTAGTAAAATGAATAAGCAATTAGTTTTAGCAGGAATAGTACTTTTTTTACTGATAAACGGATGTGCCGAAGAGCAACAGGAGCCTAAAGAAGAGGTCGTGAAAAGTGTTACCGTAGAGACCAAGGTCATGAAGGCTCAATTATTTGAACGTTATTTGGAATTGGTGGGATCCGTAGAGGCTCAAAATGATGTTCGTATTTCTGCCGAAGTAACAGGAAGGGTCCAAGAGTATTATGTGGATCAGGGAGACCAGGTTAATAAAGGAACACCGATCCTCAAGATTGATGACAGTAGGCTGCAGCGCGAACATGCTCGGTTGACGGCTCAGGTCCAGCAGACACGGGAGCAATATGAACGCTTAAAGAAGGTGTTTGAACAAGATAGTGTAGGTTCGGAAATGGATCTCATCAATGCTAAAACTGCTTATGAGCAGAGTCAGTCAGCACTTGAGGCTATTGAAGTAGATCTGCAGAATACAACGGTGAATGCGCCTTTTGATGCCACTTTAGAAGAAATTGTTATGGAAGAGGGGGAGATGGCTAGTCCCGGCACAGTATTGCTTCGTCTAATCGGTCATAACAGACTCAACGTGTCGGCCGGAGTACCATCTATCTATTCTGATGCCGTTTCTAAGGGAGACACCGCCCAGGTTTGGTTTGATTTTCAGCAAAGCGATACACTAAGGCTGCCAATAAATTTTGTGGGGCAGTCTATCGATCCACAAGCCCGAACATTTGAGATAGAGATTAAACTACCTCCCCAAGGCGAAGAATATAAAGTAGATATGATCAGTAACATAAAGATCCCGACGTTTAGAAAAGACAGTGCTTTCGTAATTGGTGAGGAGTATGTGTATAAAGAGGGAAATGAAAACGTGGTGTATGTAGTGGCTGAAGATGATGAGGGAAATAAAATTGCCCGGATGAACCAAGTGAAACTCGGTCCCTCATACAAGAATAACGTGGTAGTTTCCGAAGGGCTCAGCAAAGATGAACGGCTTATTACGGTGGGCTCCTCATTTTTGCAGGATGCGATGCGTATAAAGATCGTTGAAGAGAAAGATAGAAATATTGTTCAGGAAAATTAGTAAAGCATTATTACCATGAGTGGTTCAATGATAGATGATAAGAATATAACCGGTAACGGTGTGGGAAATGTAGACGACCAAAAAGAATTTGGCTTGTCTTCTTTCTCTATTGATAACCGGATTAGTGTATTGGTATTAGTACTATTAGTGGCTATCATGGGAGTAAATTCCTATCTGACTATTCCTAAAGAAGCTTCACCTGATATTACTGTTCCAAATGTGATGGTTATTACAACTTATCCAGGTGTCTCGCCTGAAGATATGGAAGGCTTGGTTACCCGTAAGCTTGAAGACGAGTTGAGTGGTATTTCAGATATCAAGCAGATGGGATCCAGTTCCGCAGAGGGCTATTCAAATATTAACATGGAGTTCAACGCGGATGTGGATATTAACGAGGCCCTGCAAAAGGTGCGCGAGAAAGTGGATTTGGCTAAGCCGGAACTGCCTTCCGAAGCAGAGGATCCGATAATTCAAGAGATTAATTTTTCGGAATTCCCCATTATGCAGGTGAATCTTTCGGGCCAATATGGACTGGTTCAGCTTAAGGAGATTGCTGAAGATTTGCAGGATCAGATTGAAACAATTCCATCGGTACTTGAGGTTAACCTGGCTGGTGGATTGGAGCGTGAAGTTAAAGTGGATGTCAATTTACCGAAACTTAAATATTATGGGTTGACATTTACTGATCTTGTTACAGCTATACAGGAAGAAAATGTAACCGTTCCCGGTGGAAACATCGATGTTGGTATCAAGAAGTTCCTGTTGCGTGTGCCTGGGGAATTCAAGTCCGTAGAGCCAATTGAAGATATAGTGATTGATGCCCCGGATGATCATCCCATCTATCTACGAGACGTAGCAGAGGTTAACTTTGGATTTAAAGAGCGCGAGACCTACGCCGAGCTGAATAGCAATCCGGTGATTTCACTTTCTGTGGTAAAACGGAGTGGGGAAAACATTTTGGAAACCTCCTCTGCCGTTAAAAGTCTTTTGGAAGAGGAGCTTCCAACGTTGCCTCCTACCACTCATTATGAGATTACTTCTGACCAAAGTGACAATATTAATGCGATGGTAAGCAGTCTCGAAAATAATATTATCTCTGGACTGCTTTTGGTAGTGGGTATTTTGCTGTTCTTTTTGGGTGTTCGCAACGCTTCTTTTGTAGGAATAGCTATCCCGATGTCGATGTTCCTTTCCTTTATTGTTATAAGCGCCGTAGGAATGACGATGAATATGATTGTACTTTTTTCATTGATACTGGCACTGGGTATGCTGGTGGATAATGCCATTGTGGTTGTGGAAAATATTTACCGCTACCTGGAAGAGGGATACGATAATTTTACGGCCGCCAAAAAAGGGACGGGAGAAGTAGCCATCCCGATTATATCGGGAACGCTGACAACCCTGGCTGCTTTTTTCCCATTGCTGTTCTGGCCGGGAATTACCGGTGAGTTTATGAGCTTCCTGCCACAGACTCTAATCATTACCTTAAGCAGTTCATTGTTTGTTGCGCTCATTATTAATCCGGTGCTGTGTGCACTGTTTATGAACCTGGATCAAGAGGATAAATCCGACAGGCCTAAAATGACATCCAAGGGTAAACGGTTTATGGCCGGAGCCGCAGCACTGCTGCTGCTTGTTGGCTTGTTGAGCAATTTTTTAACCTGGACGATGCTTTTTATAGGAGCAACGTTGCTTTACCTGTTGAATCGTTTTGTTTTGAGTCCGGTAGGCGACTGGTGGCAGCGAGAGGGGCTCGATAAAGTCCTTGATAAATATGAGAAGACGTTGCGCTGGTCGCTTCATCACGGTAAAACGGTACTGGGGATCTCGGTGCTGGTACTTATTTCGAGCTTTGTAGTCTTTGGTCTCTTTAATTCAGGTATTGAGTTTTTCCCGGAAAGTATCCCCCCGGCCCAAGCTTATGTACAAGTAGAGGCCCCCGTTGGAACCAATGTTGACTTTACAAAATCTGTTATTGATGAGTTAACGCAGAAGGTACCGAATATCCCGAATAGCGAAGATGTTGAATCGGTACTGAGTACGTCCGGTTCGGCTATTACGGCAAACCCGATGGCAAGTCAGGGTAATTCTACACATTTGGGAACCATTGTACTGAATTTTGTGGATTACCAACAGCGAACGGGAACGACCTTCAATGCGATTGAATATGCTCGCAGTAACTTTTCGGAGGGCATCGCAGGTGCTGAAGTGACGGTCGAGAAACCACAAAACGGCCCTCCTACGGGAAAACCTATCAATCTGGAGATTTCCGGTAAGGAGATGCCAGAGCTGGAAAGAATATCTGAAGAGGTTATGAATAGGCTCGAAAACGACCCGGTTTACGGCAAGTTGGATGGGCTGGAACGGGATCTTTCGGAAGCACGACCGGAGATACAGATCAATGTAAACCGGGAAAAGGCCGCCATGTTCGGGTTATCGACCCAGCAGATCGGAAACACAATACGCCAGGCTGTTAACGGTGTTGAAGCCTCACAGTATCGAGACGGCAAGGAGGAGTATGAAGTGACGGTGCGTTTGGATGAGCAGTTCCGCGACAATTTAAGTGTTCTGGATGACCTCACCATTGTAGAGGAAGGACGTCAGATTCCGCTCTCCAGTGTAGCTTCATGGGAAATAGGAGAAGGATTCGGCAGTATTACCCATATAGAGCAGGAGCGGGTGATCACAGTGATGGCCGATGTAAGGTCCAATTATAATGCGAATGCTGTACTACAGGAAGTCCAGACCACACTGGATGACTATCTCAGTAATGAGCTGCCGGCCGGTTACAACGCCAACTGGACGGGACAACAAGAGGATCAGCAGGAGGCCATTGACTTTTTATCCATGGCCTTTTTGATAGCACTGTTTCTGATTGCTTTCATCCTTATATCTCAGTTTAATTCGGTAAGCAAGCCCTTTATTGTTATGACTTCTGTGATTATGTCCACTGCCGGCGTATTTTATGGGCTGGTCATCTTCCAGATGCCATTCGTGATTATTATGACGGGTATTGGAATTATTTCCCTGGCGGGCGTTGTAGTTAACAATGCCATTGTTATGATCGATTACATCGACATCCTGAGAAGGCGAGACAAGATGCCACTGTTTGAGGCCCTAGTCCGGGGAGGTAAAGTACGTTTTCGCCCTGTTATCTTAACAGCACTGACCACCACTCTGGGATTGGTCCCGCTGGCTATCGGTTTTAACCTTGATTTTATAGTCTTGACGAACAGTCCGGTTGAGTTTTTTACTAATCTGGGTGAGTATTTGTACTGGGGTGGAGAACAGGCAGCGTGGTGGGCTCCAATGGCTATTGCTGTCATCAATGGACTTATTTTCGCGACCTTCCTGACCTTAATACTCGTTCCGGTACTCTACTATTTGTTTGAAAAAGGACGGCGCAGTGTAAATCTGTTTTTCTTCGATGATAAAGATCCGGGCATCATTTCAGCTTCAGAAGGTAAAGGGATGACTGCTGAGGTTCAGGATTATCATACAACAAAAGGACCAACTTCTCCTTCTTAGGATAGCGAATAGAATAAGTTGTGAAGCAGGAGTCTGAATATTCAGACTCCTGCTTTTTTATTTTTTTTAGTCTAAAAATTTTATCGGAGAGAAATTTTGGTTAAGGATGACCAAACGATGAAAAAATAGTATCTTGGCATTCGAATCTAACCGAAACTAATTAGGAATCGAAGTAGCTGTGATTCAACGTATCCAAACATTATTTTTATTTTTCGCCTTTCTTCTTAACGGGAGCGTCTTTTTTAATGCACTGTATCGGCAGGCAATGAATGATCCCAGCCAGTGGATTGGCCTTACTTTTGCCATTGTGTTGACCGCTGCGGCACTCATGCCGCTGGTTTGTATCTTACTTTATAAAAGTCGATCGAATCAGCTGCAATGGGTCAAAATAACGCTTTTAATACAGGTTATTATGGTTGGTTTAGGAAGTGGAATCTTATTTACGCTGGGTGGATTTGGGACCTTTCTCTGGGACGAAACCATAGGGTTGATATTGCTTGTAGCCGCTTTTAGCGCAGAGCTATATGCACGGAAGAAAATCCGGGATGATATTGAGTTGGTAAAATCGATGGATCGTATCCGTTAACCGAGGACATGGGCCATATTTATGTTTACCTACTCTCCAAAGGTAAAAGTTGCGGTTGCTCTGTTCGTGGGCTTAATTGCCTTTGGGTTCGCTCCTATTTTAGTGCGTCTTGCACCTGATACCTCACCTTTGGTATTGGTGGTATACCGCACCGTTTTTGCCGCCCTTATGCTGTTTCCTTTTTGGTGGTGGACTCGCAGCAATGAGAAGCGAGTAGGGAAGGGAAGAGAACGCTTGTGGATTGCTCTGTCCGGGGCTTGCCTTGGTCTTCATTTTACCTTCTGGATTTCTTCTCTCTATTACACCTCAGTAGCCTCGGCTTCCGTATTGGTTGCTATACATCCTATTATCATGATTTTGGTAGAACGCCTGTGGTTTAAGCGTACATTTGCTAAAACTACTTGGGTTGGAGTTATTCTGGCTTTTGGAGGGGCCGTATTACTGGGTATCAGCGACAGTCAGGCAGAGCAAGCTTTTGCTAACCCTTTGTTAGGAAACGCTATGGCAGTAACGGCAGCCATTATTTTTGTAGTATATCTTCTTATTGGCCAGAAGATTCGTCAAAAGCGAGAGTGGATTGATTATGTGTTTCCGGTTTATTTCTATGCCGCTGTTGCCTGTGTTATTATTGCCCTAAGCATGGGTAAGAACCTTATGGATATTTCTACTATTGGGATTTGGGTGGGTGCAGGACTGGCTTTTGGTCCCCAGATATTGGGACATGGAGCTATGAATCTGGCCGTTAAATCTATTTCTCCGACCCTCTTATCCACTCTTATCCTGGTTGAACCGCTGCTCGCTTCTGTATTGGCCTTTTTCCTGTTTGCCGAGCTGCCGCCACTTTTATCGATTCTAGCAATGATTATTACCCTGATGGGAGTTGCTTTTACCTGGAGGCGCAGGGCTCATTCACCTGATTAATTTCTTGATTTGGGAGGTGATCTCACATGATCATGGTATTTTTAATACACTCTGATTGTACTATCATCAGCATTAAATTTTAAATCTACTGTTGGTAATGAATCGGTATTTACGGCCTTTTTTTCTTTGCTTTTCTGTCTTCTTATTGGCTTCGCAAGGGCTGTCTGCCCAAACGTTGACCGTTGTCAACGAAACTACACTTAAGAGTATTCCTAACGTATATATCTATAATGAAGGTCGTAATAAAGTTGCGTCCACGGATTTAGATGGGAAGGCTGATCTGACAAAGTTTGCAGAAGGGGATACCCTGCATTTTCAGCATCCATCCTACCAGGGATTACAATTATTATTTAAGGAAGTTGAAGAGCGCAATTTCCGAATTGCCCTCACAGAGCGGCCGGTTATTATGGATGAGATTTTTGTATCGGCTAATAAGCGTGAGCAAAAAATCACGGATATTCCACAGAAAGTAACGCGTATTTCCGAGGATCAGGTGATATTCCATAATCCACAGACATCAGCTGATCTGCTGCAAAGTTCAGGAAAAGTATTTGTCCAGAAAAGCCAGATGGGCGGAGGAAGTCCGATGTTGCGAGGCTTTGCAGCAAACTCGGTATTGCTTTCGGTCGACGGTGTCCGTATGAATAATGCCATATTCCGAAGCGGGAATTTACAGAATGTCATTTCAGTTGATCCTAACGCGGTCGAAGGAACAGAAGTACTTTTCGGTCCGGGTTCAATAATCTATGGCAGTGACGCACTCGGAGGAGTTATGAACTTCCAAACCAAAAATCCGGAGCTCTCTTATTCCGCAGCGGAAAAGCTGTTTGAGTTGAACAGCATGGGACGATATAGTACGGCTAACAATGAACGGACTTTTCATGCGGATGCTGCAGTTGGTTTTGAAAAGTGGGGGCTATTGAGCAGTGTTACCTACAGTTACTTTGGTGATTTGAGGTCGGGAGGAAATTTTTATGAAGACTATCCGGAATTCGGAAAACGCCGGGAATATATCGTTCGCAGAAATGGAAAGGATATGATCGTCCCAAATGATGATGTTAGGATACAGCGATTTTCCGGCTATGAGCAATTGAATCTGATGCAAAAGGTACGCTATAATCCATCGGGGCGATGGCATTTGAATTATGGATTCCATTTTGCTACTACCGGTAATATTCCGCGTTACGACCGACTGATTCAGCGTGAGAATGGAGATAGCGGAGACCTCGTAAATGCAGAGTGGTATTACGGTCCACAGATATGGATGATGAATACCTTGAATATAGATTATACGGGACAGACAAAATGGTATGATAAAGTAAGTGCGGTGTTTTCACGTCAATGGTTCCAGGAGAGCAGAAATGACCGGAAATTTGAAAATACCAAGCTACGAAACAGGGAAGAAAATGTAGATGTCTATACCGCAAATATCGACTTTGATAAGCAGTGGAATGAAGATAAAGAGCTATTCTACGGGGTAGAATCTGTTTATAATTTTGTGGAATCAGAAGCCGTGGAAACCGATATTGTAAGCGGAGAACAAGCCCCGGTTGCCACCCGCTATCCCGATGAGGGAAGTACCTATATACAGTTAGCTGCATATACCAAATATCAGCAGGATTTATCTGCCAGTCTTACAGCCGAAGCTGGCGCGAGATATAGCCATATTTTGCTGGAGTCGCGTTTTAGTGATAACTATTATGATTTTCCTTTTAGCACCATTGATATTAATACGGGTGCATTAAGCGGAAACCTGGGATTGATTTACCGACCTCTTGACGATTTACAGTTCAACTTAAACGCGTCAACCGGGTTTCGGGCACCCAATGTGGATGACGCTTCTAAAATATTTGATTCCGAGCCGGGAACGGTAATTATGCCTAATGCCGACTTGGGGCCGGAATATTCCTATAACTTAGATTTTACGGTTATTAAAGATTTTGATGAGAGGGCCCGGTTGGAGATCAATACCTACTACACCTGGCTGGAGGATGCTATGGTGAGGCGTCCCTTTGAATTTAATGGGCAGGATTCCATCCGCTATGATGGACAGATGAGTAAGGTAGAAGCCGTAGTAAACAGTGGACAGGCCTATGTGTACGGGGCTTCCGTGGGACTCTCAACAGAAATAAGTACTCATATTGCCCTTCAATCGGAGTTGACCTACACCCGGGGCAGGGATCGCATCAATGATGAGCCGTTGCGCCATGTAGCCCCCCTGTTTGGACGTATCGGAATCACCTATAAAGGAGACAGAATACGGACAGAAATCTATTCTGAATTTAACGGTCAAAAACCTATTTCTGACTTTTCTCCCTCTGAGCGAAGTAAACCACACCTTTATACCGAGGACGGATCGCCGGCATGGGCTACTTTAAACGCAAAAGCATCCTATCATTTGAATGAAGATATAATGCTCAACGCCGGGGTAGAAAACATTTTTGATAAGCATTATCGCCCGTATTCTTCCGGTATTAGTGCTCCCGGTAGAAATGTATCAGTAGCATTGAGGGCCCATCTTTGAATAAGTTTTCTATCATCTGGTGAATGTAAAATTCATACTATACAACTTTGTTAAAAGCATAAATTCACTGAAAAATATGATTTACCTCTTTTTTTCCTATTTTGAGAGGAGAAAATATGTGACGTTTGGTGTTCGGATGAGATAATAACGTGGCTTTTTGGTAACTAAACTAATGGTTATGAATAGTTGTACGGAGCGTACAATAGGAATCGGACTTGCAGTAGTGCTTAGCTGTTCGCTTTGGCTGGGAGGATGTGGTTCCGGCAATGAATCCCCTGTAGATGATAGGGGACTTTCAATTAGAGTTACCGAACCGGTGCAGCGCGATTTTGATAAGATCAAGGAGGATGGCGTTCTTCGTATGATTACCCGTTACAGTTCTAATACCTATTTCCTCCATCAGGGAATTGAATGGGGCTTTGAATACGAACTTGTGAGTCGGTTTGCCAGAGAACATGACTTAGCTCTGGAAGTAGTAATCACCGGTATTAATGAAAGTCCGTATGATTTATTGAATAGCGGGAAAGGAGATCTTATTGCCGCCAATTATGCAGCAACACCCGAACGTCAGCGATATGTTGATTTTACGCGTCCCTATAACTTGGTAGATCAAGTGTTGGTTTATTCCTCTGAACTGGATAATCCTCCCCAGACTATTGAAGAACTGGCGCAAAGCGGATTATCAGTAACGGTCCGAAGCAATAGTTCCTATTTCCATCGCATGCAGGATTTGAAAGAAGAGGGAGTTGATATTGACGTAAATTTGGTACCTAACGAAAAAGATACGGAGTCGTTGTTGTTTGATGTCTCACAAGGAAAGTATGAGGTAACGGTGGCAGACGATAATATTTTTCAGGCTGCTTTTTCCTATATGGATGGATTGGTACAGGGGCCTACCATCGCAGAGAAAGATACTATTGCCTGGGCGGTGCGCAATAATGCTCCTGAATTGAAAAAAGAGCTTAATAATTATTTAGAGGGACATTTTCAGCTAAGAGAGGACAAAGAACCCAAGCGATCGCTCTTTTTGCAGGTTCTTCGTAAACGATATTTTGAGGGAGGACGGCGATTAGCCAACTATTATAGTCCCAACCCCAGTATTGGAGAGTCAGACGGTATATCTCCATATGATGATTTGATAAAATCGGTAGCAGATTCAGCGGGAATAAATTGGCTAATGGTTACTTCAGTTGTAGCTCAGGAGACAAAGTTTAATCCCCGTGCCAAGAGTTGGGCCGGTGCGATGGGCTTAATGCAGGTGATGCCCCAATACTCCGAGGTTTCGGATACAACGCTGCTTTATAATGAAGAAATCAATGTACGGGAGGGGGTGCGTATTCTGAAGAGGCATTTAGATCATTATTCCTATATGGACAGTACAAATCAGTGGTCTTTTTCTTTGGCCGCTTATAATGTAGGAGAGGGACATCTGGCCGATGCCCGTAGGCTGGCAATAGATCAGAATAAAAACCCCAATGAGTGGGAACCGGTAGCCGATGCCTTGCTAAAGTTAATGCACAGGAGCTATTATCGTAAAGCGCGCCACGGTTTTTGTCGGGGTATAGAAACCGTCCGATATGTGCGGGAGGTCAAGAACAGGTATGAAATTTACCGGAATGTTTTGACTATGCGGCAGTTAGAGCTGAATCAGTCCTCACCCGGGGTTTTGGGATTTTTCTAGGAGCCTGTCGGACTTAGGAAATCGTAACGAAAATGTGTCAGTTTGAGGCAGATTTTGGGATCTTTTGAGGCGGATAGCGGGTTATTTAACAAAAAAGAGCTCGTAATCTGGCCAAACTGGTGCTTTTGCAGTAGGTTTAAGCTAAGTTCGACAGGCTCCTAGTTTACCTTAAGGACTATAAGAGTGATGTCATCATACTGTATCCCGTGGGCATAAGACTGTACCTCGTCAATAATTGCCTGTTTGATTTTTTCGGAGGATTTTGATCGATTTTTTTTGATGCAAGTAAGCAGCCGTTCTTCCCCAAACTCCTCCGTTTCTGCAGGATTTTTAGCTTCCGTAACGCCATCTGTATATAAAACCAGCAGGTCTCCTGAGGAAAGTTCAACAGTTGCTTCTTTATAAGGTGTAGTAGTAGGCATGGCCCCTAAAATCAATCCGCCTTCTTGTAGCTCAACAGGGGTATCGCTTCCTTTACGGAGAAGAATCGGTGGATTGTGCCCCGCATTTACATAGCGAAGGGTGGATGCTTCGGGATTAAAGATGGCCCAGAAAAAGGTGATAAACTTATCGTTCGGTGTATTCTGATAGATAAGATCGTTCACTTGGTCAGATGCCTGGGCCAAGGTAATATCAATGGGCAGCAGGATGTGTAACATCGCCTGAAGATTAGCCATCAGCAATGCTGCCGGCATACCTTTGCCGGTTACATCGGCAATTGCCAGCAATAAATGGTCGGCTGGAGTTTTTAAAATATCAAAATAGTCTCCGCCAACCTGTGCCGATGAGATGTTCTGTGCCGCAATATCGAGCTGCTCACACTCGGGAATAGGATCCGGTAGTAATCCTTTTTGTATGCTCTTGGCAATGGATAACTCCTCTTCAAGACGTTCTTTTTCAATACGTTCCTCGAGCAAAAAGGTCTTTTGGATCGAGAGGAGCGCAAGGTTACCGAGCGATTGCAGGAAGTTAAAATCGGAGCTACTGTATTCCTCACCATTTGCCCGCGGTCCGACTCCGATCACAGCTATTTTTTCACTTTGGAACCGCAAGCCGATTACCGCATGGATTTCATTTTTTTGAAGGAAGGGAATGTGCTTAGCAATTTCCTCGTCTACTTGGGTTACATCCTCTTCAAGTTCAAAAAGAGCAGTAATTTCATCATCGTTCGCTTCATTTTGGATACCACTGGTGGTAACAAACCTGCGTTGTTGTTCGTGTTCCAGTATAAAGAAAAACTTACGGATGAGCATCTGTCCCAACATGGCAAATTTAAAGATCCGGATGATCTCATCCCGATCTACCATGATGTTGAAATCTTTGCTCAGATCTAAAAGTGTATTGAGTTCATAAACTTTTCGGTCCAGCTGCCGGTTAATTTTTCGGAGTTCCCCAAACATGCGTGAGTTGGCAATTGCAACTGATGAAATTATTGAAAGGCTTTCTATAAAGGCAATTTCGTCGTCTGTTAGAGGCTGGTCGTTTCCTTTTGCGCCGAGGCAAAGAAAACCGATATGGTTATTACTGGTTTGCAGGTTAAATAAGGTAGAGTGCTCTTTTTCCTCAATTACCTCCGGAAGATCCACATCATCAATTCCGGTTTGTATTACTGATCTATCCTGAAGATCTTGGGGAGAAGAAAAGGAGATGGTTTCGCCTTCCTGGGGCCAGTGGCGACCTTTTGACTTGGAAACCTCATAGAGATTCCGTGCGGGATGGTAGATTAAAATCATGGCCTGGCTGACCATTAGTTTACCCATGGTAATAAACAGCAGGTTGTTTAGGACAAAGTCCATATCGTGAGACTCCACGAGCATGCGGGAAGTCTCGAGCAGGGCCGTTAATTCAAAGCGGGATTCGCGGTCAGTGGAATGTTTGGTTGAGTGACTCAAAGTGTTATTTTCTTTTTGTCATACGAATGGTATTAGTCGACTCGTCTGTTTGATATTCCACCTCATCCATCAGCTCGCGGATAAGATAAACACCCACTCCCCCTCTTTTTTTGCGTTTAATCTTTTCTCGAATATCTGGTTTTTTATAATTATTGGGATCGAAAGCATTTCCGGTATCCAGCAGTGCTATCCAAAGTTCAGATTGATCGCAGCCGAGTTCTATATCAACAGCCTTTTGCCGATCGTTTTTATAGGCATGTTTGATAATATTGGTATAGGCCTCATCTACAGCTAGGCGTATATCTGCTATTTCCTGCTCAGTGAAACCACATTCTGAGGCATGGTTGGCCACAAAGTTACGTACCTTGGAAAGATATTCCGTGGAAGCGGGTACAGAAATATTATATGTAGTAGTTGATTCAGACAAATTTGAGCCTATTCACTTTCTTCATTTTCGAACTTTCGGATCGCTTCTTCTTCTTTTTGAACAATATCATATAGCGTAGGGAAGCCAAGCAGATCAAAAACATTATATACCTTTGGATTCATATTGCTCAACTTAATATCTCCGCCCATATCTCTCACGTCTTCAATATATGCCATAAATACACCGAGACCGGCGCTTGCAATATATTCGAGTTCCTCGCAGTTGACGATAATAAGGTGCTGATTATTATCAATAAGTCGTTTCAGAGCATTTTCGAGTTGCGAAGCGGTATGGGCATCCAGCTCACCGGAAAGTTCTAAGACATCATAGTCGTCCACTTTTTTATGGTTGATGCTAAAATTTTTCATTGCTGCATTTTTAGAATTAGATATCGTTTGCCGGATGAATTAAAGTACCTAACATAATAAAAAATACCATTCATGCTGTGAAAAAAGAACAATTTCCGTATCATTCTAAATTCCAATGGAATGGACAAATGGAGGAATAACTTATTATACGAAAAAAGTTAAGAGAGGATTCAAAAAAATAAGGCCTCACAAGTATCAGTTGTGAGGCCCTGACTATTCATCAAGAGAGACGCTACTTGAGCGCATATCAAGTTACAATATTTCACCAATATGAAGCAAATATTTTCTTAACATTAATTTTCACTTCATAACAGGGGGATTATGTTGTCTTTCGTTCTCGCTATTTTATTGTGTGCCAATGTATTTTAGAAAACAGGAAGTTTCCTTTATAACACTGGATACTGATTGAGATAAGAGTGAGCTGCAAATAACATGAGTTTGAGCGTGCGGAAAGGCGACACTTTTGCGATATTTTGAAGAAGTGCCTAGTTTAGGCATCATATTTTGAATCGCTTTTACCGAAACCACCTTATCTTGCAGTTGTTTATTTTTGTAATAATATCCGGCCAAAACGGGACAATGAACCTTCTTATAGGTCGGAGAATGCATATGTTGGTCAATAAACTTACCCAGCGCTAATGCCCCCTGCAATGCATAGGATGTATACCAGATACGTTCTTCAGCTTTCGTTGCAGCACTTTCCTTAATAGGATATGACTTTCCAGGTATAATGCTGAGCATATTTCGGCTGAGTGGCCACTGTAAAAGCTTTTGCTTGATGCCATAAAACCGGATGAGCGGAGAGTAGAGTATGAGACTGCTGATATTTTCTCTAAAAGATGAAGTGGCTGCGAGAAAAAGAGCAAGCGATCCACCGGTGGAGGTCCCCATGAGAATTACTTTGCGACCAATCTTTCGTCCTATAGCAAAGGCAAAGCGTGCGGAATCTATTAATTTTTGTTCTGTTAGGTTCCTTAGGGGATTCGGAGAACGAATTCCGTGTTCTTCGAGCCGGCTCAGATAAAGATGTGCGCCCAGCTGGTCAGCAATTTTTTTATGCACCGGATCGCCTTCTGGGTGGGAAGCACGGAATCCATGCAAATAGACGATAGCATATTCGGTCTGTCTGTGCTTCTTATCCTCCTGCCAAATAATATTAGCCTCAGCACCGGGCCTTAAATTGCAGTCTGATTCTTTCTCAGATAAGAAATCATCGAGCTGAGAAAGCTTATCAGGAATAGCATCCGGCGATATGATAGTCATAAGTGCACACTCATAAATAAAAAGCTAACCAGTATTTATTTATTGAGCTGTTGATACCCAGGAATTGGCTCCATAATTCTCTTTAATTTGAGCTTGGAGGTTTCGGGCAGCTTCTTGTGTGGAAAGTCGTCCCAGCCGAACGCGAAACCAGATATCACCGGTTTCCTCATTCCCATGCTGAACGACAAAGGCATTCTCAAATCCGCGATTTTGCCACTTTTTAATTTGCTCTTCAGCCTTCCTGCGCGATCGCCACGCCTCTACCTGTACGGCAAAGTTCCCGTCTTCATCAAAGGCAACATCCATGCGCTCTTCCTCCTCTTCAGCTTCTTGGGCTTTTTTAGCGGCTTTAATGCTGTCAGCTCGGGCAATGCTATCTTGCCGCTCTTCCAGGTGCTGCTGGCGGACTTCCTCCAGGGAATCCTGCCGGGCTTGCTCGGCCTTTCTTTGTTCTTCTTCACTTGGACCGCAGCCGACTATCCCTCCGGTTATAAAAATTATTGCCAGTAAAAGTATGGTATATCTTTTCATGATGGGAATTTATATAGTTGGAAAATGCGTATTCAGAAATCATAGTTTGAACTTCAATTACATAAAGTAGTTCCAAATGAACCCTACAGTTTCAAGTTGCTATAATGATGGTTTCTATTTAGATTTGATCTAAATATTTCACGCCTTATAGCTTAAATTCCGGTATTTTAGACACAAAGATACATAGAAAATCACCGCCGTGGTATTTGTTGGCAGTAGCGGGGTTAATCGCCATCGGCGTATTGCTGCCCTTGGTCTATCTGCTCATACGTGCATTTGGAGCATCTTCAGAGATGCTCACTAACGTTATTTTTAGGATACGTAATTTACGCCTGTTAGGCAACACGCTACTCCTAACCGGAAGTGTACTGTTGTTTGATACCCTTATTGCCTTGCCGCTGGCCTATTTGTCCGTTCGATGCCGTATCAAGGCCCGGCGGTTTATTACGCTTTTAGGAGTACTGCCGCTGGCAATGCCGGGATATATTATGGCCTACGCTCTGTTAGGGCTGGGAGGTTATAACGGAACCTTTAATACCATGTTTGGGTGGAATTTCCCCCGAATAAGCGGATTCAGCGGATCACTCATTGTGCTTACCATATGTACGTTTCCCTACTTGTATCTGAATTTGCGAACGGCGCTCCTGGGGTTGGACCAGTCTATAGAAGAGGCCTCGCGCTCACTGGGGCATGATGCCAAATCCACTTTTTTTAAAATTATCTTACCACAATTAAAGCCGGCATTATTGGCGGGAGGACTGCTGGTTAGTCTCCATGTAATCGGTGATTTTGGTACGGTCTCGCTGATGCGTTTTGAAACCTTTAGTTATGCGCTCTACCTGCAGTATTTATCGGCTTATGATCGCATTTACGCTGCCTGGCTGGCCTTGATGCTTCTGGCCCTGACTACAGGAGCTCTGGTATTAGAATATCGGTTGCTGAAACAGGCTATTTTTCACCGGTTGGGACGGGGAGCCGCCAAGGCCAAAACCTTTCTTGATTTAGGTCCTTGGACTATTCCGGCCTATTCTTTTATAGGAATACTTTTCTTGGTTGCTGTTGTTTTGCCGGTTTCTTCTATCAGCTACTGGATGAACCAGACGGTATTTGCGGCGGTTGCAGGTGATCTGTTTGAAGCTTTTCTCAACTCAGTAAAGGCTTCGGCTCCGGCAGCCGTGCTCAGTACGGCTCTGGCTCTGCCCCTGGCCTATATAGGAGTACGGTATCGCACAAAATTGAGTAATCCCATAGAGCGTGTAGCGTATTTGGGATACGCTACACCACCGCTGGCCTTTGCTCTGGCCCTGGTATTCTTTTCTCTCTATGTTTCGCCATGGCTGTACCAAACACTTTTGTTGCTGGTTATTGCCTATTCGCTTCATTTTCTAGCAGAGGCTATAGGTCCGGTTCGCAGTGCATTATACCAGGCACCTCCCCAGCTTGAGGAAGCCGCACAATCGTTAGGTTATTCTTCAATAAAATCATTTTTTAAAGTAACGCTTCCGCTTTTGCGGGGTGGAATTATTGCAGCTGCTTCCTTGGTTTTTTTATCTGCAATGAAAGAGCTTTCAATAACGTTCTTATTGTCTCCTATAGGGTTTGATACGTTGGCGCTTAAGGTGTGGTCGTATACCGGAGAGGCTATGTTTGCAGAAGCAGCTCCCTTTGCACTTGCAATTTTATTATTTTCAGCTCTCTTTGTAGGGTTGTTATTCTCGAAAGAGGTAAAAAAATCATGACAGATTTATTAACCGTTAAAAATTTAACGAAATCATTTGATGAAAGCGGTCCCGTAGTCGATGGACTGGATTTTACCGTACGTGAAGACGAAATTTTTGCCTTGCTGGGACCCAGCGGATGCGGTAAAACAACTTGTTTGCGCCTCATTGCTGGCTTTGAACGCGCTGACCGGGGATCGGTGGAGATTGCCGGAAAACTGCTGGAATCTCCCGATCACCATATTGCCCCCCAAAATCGGGGTATTGGTTTTGTATTTCAGGATTATGCGCTGTTCCCCCATCTTTCCGCACTCGAAAATGTAGCTTTTGGACTTACCGATATTCCCAAACATAAAAGAAACGTATATGCCGAGGAAGTGCTCTGCCGCACCGGTATGGGAGATTATAAAGATCGCAGTCCCAATGAATTATCGGGAGGACAGCAGCAACGCGTTGCCTTGGCACGGGCTATTGCTCCGAAACCCAAGTTTGTACTATTGGATGAACCTTTCTCCAATTTGGATGCTATGTTGCGCGATTCCATGCGCAAAGAGGTACGGTCTATTTTAAAGAAGGCTGGAATGAGTGCTCTGCTGGTAACCCACGATCAGGAAGAGGCGCTTTCATTTGCCGATCGCATTGCGGTAATGAATGATGGGAAGATTGAGCAAATTGGTACGCCTGAGGAAGTCTATTATCAGCCCAAGACTAAATTCGTTGCCCAGTTTTTGGGTCGCACGAATCTATTTCATGCAGATGCAAACGGGGGATCGGAAATCAATACCGGTTTGGGCAGGATGCGGCTGAACTGTAATGCCTGTGGAAAAGTACTCTGTTCCATTCGTCCGGAACATCTGACCCTTGAAAAAGCTACCAATGAACATCCGGATGAGATTGGTAAGGTAGTAAGCAGAGAATTTAAAGGTCATGATATTACGTACCATGTAGAGCTCAATGACAGAAAATATTTGGTTCATACCGATAACCGTGTCATATTTGAACCAGATGATTCGGTAGTGATTAAGCCATTGGAATCTGCCGTTATATTAGAAGACGAAAACTAACCTAAAACTATTTCTTATGTCACTTTCGGGATTACTAATACTTTTACTGATTGCAGCGATATGCGGGGGAATAGGTCAGAGCATTGCAGGATACTCGATGGGAGGTTGCCTGGTATCTATAGTAGTGGGATTTATTGGGGCCTTTATTGGTAAATATATTGCTGCTGAATTTGGTTTTACCTATATATTCCCTGTCGAAATTGAGGGGGAAACCTTTCCGATCATATGGTCTATAATCGGAGCAGCGGTTTTCTCTATTGTTATCGGATTAGTGACCGGCGGCCGTAATCGCATGTAGTATGAGTATTACTCTCGTGGAGAAAAATCCTGGTTAAAAGGATTTTTTGAGAAGCCCGGAGTAACCTGTACAAAGCCGTGGTTAGTTGCACTATGGCAGGTATTGCAGGCGTCAACCAATTCTATAGTCCTGGCACGGGTTTCTTTCCAGTTTCTGTTTGCCAGTGATTCTTCTACTGGTTCCACGACGGGATCAAAGAACAACCTCATAAAGCGGGCAATATCATATCCTTCATAACCAGGAATATTTTCTTTAATACCATCAGCAGAAGCGCGTACCTCGTGAAAGTAAAAGGTAGCCAGTTCGTGATTTTCAGCTTCCAGAGCTAATGCGTATTTGTGCAGATATGTCTGAAGCTGCCCCATGGCATCGGCTAATTCCGGGACATCCTCTATCGCTTTTGTAGGTCCTTCATTTTCGGTTTGCCCTTCCTGTGCGTTTTCTGTCTGGGTATTGCATTGAATGGCTAAAACAGAAAGGAAAAACACGCTTGCAATAACCAAAAGACGGCTTGAACCGGATTCAAAAGCTGGCATATTTATCGAGACTTAATTCGTTATTTAAAATGAGTCTAAGTATAGTAAAAAAACTAAACAATTTGGAATAGGTTAAGGTTTTTTTAAATGATAAATATGTTTAGGGGTCGAGAGGATCTATTGTACCATTCTGTCCGCCAGTTCACACAGTTTTTCTTTTTACCCGATTTTCGGCATCTTATTTGCCTAAATGGCTCGTCCTCTTTACAGCGTCGGGAATTAATCCCCCCCTTATGGCACGGCTGGTGAAAGGCTATAAAAATGAAAACCGAAGGGGATCATCAATCGATACTTTTAAAAAGTTCTCGAACTTCCTATTCGGGGATATTGACTTCTGGGATAGCTTAAAAAGCTCAATTATCAGGCTTTGTCCCTGAATAGCATTTATCTTTCTCTTTTGACTTGAATAGGTATTACTTTTTTGGATGATCAAAAAATCACCGGCTGAGAAAACTCAGCCATCAGGTTCCGCCGGGGCTGCAGAAAATAATTTAACTTGCTCCGAACCCCACGGAGCTTCAGACAGAAATTATTTTTGATCCTCCGCTCCGCCTACACCTACCCGGATGGTTGACTTTTCAAGGCCGGAGATTAAAATTCTCTTATGGCACGGCCATTGAAAACTGCCATTTATGAACTGAAGGAGGAAAGGGAGATGTTTTAATTACATATCGAACCCAGGCTATTTAGGTTTAACTTTGACCGTTAAACGCTGTAGCTAACTAAAGCCATATCGTTACGATTTTTTCGGAAGATGTGTCAAAACAACCGGGCAACTCCAACATTTACCAAAACGGCTGGCTGATCGATGCGGGTAGCAATATCTACACGAAATAGCCCAAGGATACCATTGAGCGAAGCACCTGCTTCCCAGTGGATACCGCCGGTTCCATTCGGCAGATATGTTTGGTTCGACTGTGCTGGAATATGACTGGCAGTGGGCCCCCAGGTGCGGGCGGCACCTCCAAAGAGAATGAGTCCAATATTGCGCTCAACCAATGGTTGAAGCCCTATGGCCTCGAAGGGAATGGTTCGGAAATCATGCTCTGCATGAAGAGCAATATACTGTTCTCCCTCGTATGGACGTCCCCGGGCCGCCCGCAGGATGCCATAGGGACTGATGGGACCTAACGCCCCGTCGATAACTCCCATTTTTTGGTAGGGGAGATCTCCACTAAATGTACCTGCTTTAATTCCTACGTCCAGGGTGTTAGGGAAGAGTCGGCGCTGATAAAAGGTCGGAAAAGACCACGCAAGGCGAGTTTCGTACCGGGTAAAATTAAAGTCACTACCCAGTTTATCCGAGGAGTGCTCGATCTCAAAGCGGATATACTTCTGTCCGGTTACTCCAAAGTTATAACCTTCATTAATATTGTAGCCCGCTACCAGGTCAAGACTATTTAATCGTCCCTCATTAATAGCGGGATTAAATCGATAGTTGTTAGATTTACCCAGGAAGTCATAGGCCGTAGTCGTGGGGAGCGAGCGGTGGTCTTCGCTGTTAAATCCAATCTCAAGAGAAAGATCCGGGCCGAAGTTATCCCATTTTGAAAAGGTGCGATATCCTTCCGAGCGGTAGTAGTCAAAGTAACCATCGTTTCCCAATAGGTTGGGAATAATGGTAAAATAAGGGTTATAGATATGGGAGGTATAACGGGTGGAGGTCCGAGCGTTATAATCCCATCCCACGGTAGCGTTAATAGAGTTTTTATTGAGCCATCGCACTGATAGTCCGCCGCCATAGCTCCACTCCTCATATCCGGTGCTGTAGCCCCCGTTGCCACGCAGGGTAAGGCGATCGAAGGGCTGAACTTCATATTTAAGTCCAGCGAAAAGTTCGTCTACGCGATTAAAACGTCCGTTAGGCATCAATTGGCCGGGAATATACTGCATGGGATTGAATCCGCTACCGGAATCCGATTCTTGTTCGTCATCCTCATCGTCCACAAAGCGGGAAAGGAAGCCGCTGGGTTTAAATGCTTTTTCAAGCGTTGCGGTACTATCGAGATTGGCATAGGCTTCTTCTTCGGCTTGTGAAAGCGGTACCGCACTGGCCCGCTGAACCAGAAGTGAGTCGGACTGAGCAGTGCTATCGGTGGTGAAGGTTTCTTCCTGCTGATATAGCGAATCCGGCAGTGATGTATTGATCTCGTAATTGGAAACCCGGGAAAGCTGTTTGAACCTGATGAGTGGAAAATTGAGTCCAATCATAGATACCTTGACATCGCCTGTTATGCGCATATCAATGGGCAGCCAGAAATCCCGGCCAAAGTTATTGAACTGCTGCTGGTAGGAAGTGTTGAAGGATTTGACCGGCCGGGGAAAAGTGACGACCTCGTTAGGCTCCAGGTCTACTTTCAATAAGGCGTACTCTTCATCGAGTACGAAGGCAGTCCCCCGGAAAAGCGGCTGCAGCTTACGGGCAGGAATTACCTCAATTTCATATACGGTTTGATCATCCCTGGATGTTTGGTCTACCAGCTTAAAATTGTAATAGTCCAGCGCATCGGGATGGGTAATACCCATGAGTTCAAAGCCGGCAATGTCAACATTATCATCATATAGGTTGGGCAGGTAGCTGACGCCCGCAAAATTAGCGGATGACTGAATATTGGCGGTCTGCCGTTTGGATTTGAGCACTTCGCGGTGCCCCTGCTCTTTATCCCAAAATACTTGTGAAATGGATTCGGTAATGGAAACAATGCTGGTATCGTTAGCCAGTGATTGCCGGGTATAAGCTTCCGCCTGGTAGGTATTGAGTCCTTGCCGCCACTGCTGCTTGCGCCGGATTACTTCGCGCATGATGCGAGTCGCGGGATTTTCGTCCGTTACTACAATTTCATCCATTTCAGTAACCGAAGGCTGAAGAGAGAGATCCTGTTGTTGAGGAGTTTCCCGGGTAATAGGTTTCGTCAGGGTGTGATACCCGATATACCGAACAATCAGGGTGGCCGGGAGCAGGGAGTCGGGGATGCTCAGCGTATAGTTTCCGTTTTCATTGGAGATGGTTCCCCGGTAGGTATTTTTAATAGATATATTGGCCGAGGGCAGGGTTTCTCCCGTTTCAGTATCGGTAACTGTTCCCCTGATGACTGTTTGAGCAGGCGTTGGCGTGGCTACCAGCGTCAACAATAGAAGGATCAGCAGCCAGAATATTTTGGATATCCTGAAAAAATCAGCAATGTTTTGCTGATCTGAATCCAGGCTGGTACTGGAGTTACATGAATCACCTTGGGGAATGTTATCCATCGGTTATTAATTGATATCTTAGTAAATTTTGACAGCTGTTATACTGATTTTCGATCTTGATGTTACAGGACAGGAAAATTATCCTGCGGACCTTAGCAGGAAAGGCGACCAAAAGTGCTATATGAAAGTTCAAAAACCTAAAATAATGGCACTGTTTTTTTGAAGAGCGATAGCTTATTATAAAAATAAAAAAGAAGCATGTTTCTTTTTGGGAGATATTAAATAATCCGTATATTTGTGCTCTCTTAAAATGGGCGATTAACTCAGCGGTTTAGAGTGCTTCCCTTACAAGGAAGAAGTCGCAGGTTCGAATCCTGCATCGCCCACTGCAAACCCTGTAAGTTTTTGACTTGCGGGGTTTTATTATTTAGTATTGCAAATATTAGTACTAATAACTTTCCTTTTTTTATTATGCACTTTCCGGAACTTTCGAGCCGATTTTATGGCTCGCTCTACCGCTTCTGAACCACTGTTACCGAAAGAAGATTTATCAAGGCCCGAGATCTCGGCAAATTTCTCAGTCAGCTTGTTTTGGAGAATGCTATAGTGCTATAGTAGTTATTTGATATTATGGGTTAAATGCCCATTTTAACGGCTATTCCCGCCAGTGTAGCAGGATACTCATTGCCATCACTATGTTTAACATGAACGCCCTTACCTTCAGTTAGCGTTAAAGGATAACGATCGTACAAATCTACATGGTACTTTTGGACTAATTCTTATGCGTTATCTGTTATAATTGGTTATAGGTTTTAGGATGGTTGAAAACAATAGTAATACAAGGCATTGTTTCTTAGTATCCGGCACCTTCATATCAGACGGCGTATAGCTTAGCGGAAACCTGATATTTAGTATTCATAAGAAAATGAAGCAGGTATTGCTACGTTATGAACCGATCAAGCAATTTGCACATTGTGTTATGATTCTGCTCGAAATATCCTTCGGTAAGCATTTGCTCGGCGTTTTGTACAAACCGACCATTACCATTTTTATGCTGACTGTTTTCAATAAGTTGAGATAACCCTTCTTTTGTCATTTCCAAATGGAATTGCAGGCCGAGTACATAATCATCAAGCATAAAACCTTGGTTTTCGCAACCCTCACTACATCCCAAATTGATAGCACCATTCGGACGATAAAACATATCACCATGCCAGTGAAGGACTATTTGTTGAGGAGGAAGAAAATTCAACGTAGGATGATTTCGTGCAGATGGGGTCCACTGTACCGGAAACCAACCGATCTCTTTTTCTAAGAGAGTCACTACTTCTGCCCCTAACGCATCAGCGATAAGCTGGGCTCCCAAACAGATTCCCAACACTTTTTTCTTGCGACTGATACATTCCTTAATGAATACTTTTTCTTTCTTCAGCCAAGGATAATCTTGCTCGTCGTCAATACCCATCGGACCGCCCATTATAATTAATGCGTCGATATTTTCAGATGCGGGAAGCGTCTCAGCATTAAATAGATGTGTACCGGTTAGCTTATGGTCTTGTTGTTCGGCCCAGGTCTCAATATAACCTGGTCCTTCGAAGGAGACATGTTGCAAATAATGTATTTCCATTTCTATCTAATTTCTATATACCTATGATTTAGGCTGCATTATTCGGATATGTGATTGGATGAATATGGTGCTGAGTCAATGCCCGGCCAATAATAAGAATCAGGGGTATCGCGTTCACCAAAAATGGCCCGGCCTATTCGAACCATTGTTGCACCTTCCTCGATGGCCAATTCAAAGTCGTTGGTCATTCCCATAGAAAGATGCTGCATTTGAATATCCGGAATATTTTGGTCGGAAATAGTATCGCGCAATTGTCGCAACTGAGCAAAACCTTCACGCACCTTCGGCCAATTATCTGAGAAAAGTCCGATAGTCATCAGGCCCTTAATGTTAAGTCGCTTAAATTTGGTTGCTTCTCTGACAAAGTTGATAGCATCACTCGGATGAATGCCGTATTTACTGTCCTCTCCTGAGGTATTTACCTGGATTAATACGTCCATTGTCTTTCCAACCTTTTTAAGGCGGTGGTTCATTTTTCGTACAATTTTCATGCGATCAATAGAATGCACCATCGAAGCAAATCTTATAACCTTATTGACTTTATTGCTTTGAATATGGCCGATATAATGCCACTCCAACTTGTCCGCACGATCACTCAGTTGCTTTATTTTTCGACGTGCTTCCTGTACTCGGTTTTCACCAACCATTGGGTAACCCAAATCGGCCGCTGTAAGGATATGTTCGGGTTTAACCGTCTTGACAGCTAGAATTATTTGAATATCTCTGGGATCTCGTTTCACCCGCTGACAGGCTTGAGTAATGCGATTTTCAACCTTCCGAATATTCTTTTTGATAGTGTTCTTCATATTGCAAATTGAACTAAATAACTAATAACAAAAAGAGGCGATGGGTGGATTCGAACCACCGTAAGAAGCGTTGCAAGCTCCCACCTGCCACTCGGTCACATCGCCTTACTACTGAAATTATTATTACCGGTTAATCATTACTGTTGTACTGAATAAGGCAAGCTTAAATCACCTGATAACACCTTAAACACCTTGTAAACCCCCAGCATAGGCTGGCCTTTCTCGGTTGAAACTTCCATATAAGCAGCTACGCCGTCATAATTGAACGCTTTCTCATTGCTTACTCTTTGAGCTGGTACGGCAACGCTCAACATATCATCATCAAAGACTACGGGGAAACCCGGTGAATCAAGATACATTGACATGCCTGGATTGGTGGGTGGAAGTACCACGCTTTGATCTTCCTTGTCGAACTCTTCTACGGAAAGTCCACCTTCCACACGATCATCTTCCCCAAGCACCACCCAGTGCGTATGATAGCATTTACCGTCATTTTCGTAATTGTGGTCTCCATTTTCGTCCCAAAGCGGGGTGTCATCAAAATCCGGATGAGAAGTTATGGCAAAAGCCAGAATGCCTTCCACATCGCCAAATCCCACAGCAGTCGGACTGAGTGTAGTAGGAAATACGTACCCAAGGACAGGGGCTCCATTGAGCTGTCCGGCTGGTTCAGGTTTGGTGTGCCCGGCTGTTCCATCGACTTCCATCTGGAAAATGAGTTGATCTGTTGTTTTGTTGTAGGTGACACTGGCTTCAGTAATATTCATATCAGTTGTATTAAGCCCTAAAATTTGTTGTTCACTAGCTTTCTGGGCATACATGTTGACTGAAGAGAATAGGCTTATTGTCAAGGTGAAAAGGGTAAAGAGTATAAATCGTAGTCTCATGAGTTGTTTGTATATTAATTTTTGTTGAGTCTAAAGATGGCTGGTTTTTAAGTATAAGTCTATCGATATTTACTTCTATCTTTTATAAGTAAAACTTATAGTGATTATGGAGTTACGACAGTTTAAATATTTACTTTCAATTGCTAAGGAAGGCACTTTAACAGCAGCAGCAGACAAGCTTTATATTTCGCAATCAGCGATTTCACAGCAGGTGAAGAGTATGGAAGAGGAACTTGGAGTACAGCTATTCGATCGCTCTGGTCAACGACTTAGATTCACAGAAGCAGGAAAGCTGCTGCATCAACGTGCACAACGAATTGTAAAGGAAGTGGACGGGGTCAAAAAGGCTATTGATGAATTGGAAGAGCTATATCGAGGTACTCTTACTATTGGGGTGGTGCAAACTGTAAATGCTTATTTGATGCCTCGAGTAGTATCTTTTTTTTCATCTCAGTTTCCAGATATACAGCTTAAAATACAGGAACTGGCCGCACCAGAAATAGAACATAAAGTTCAGAATCATGAACTGGATGTAGGAATAAGCTTCAATCCAACTGTAGAGCGGTCGTTGACGTTCGATGCATTATTTGAGGAAGACTTATTACTAATTGTTAATCCAAATCATGAATTTGCAGAGAAAGCTTGGATGAATGTGAATTCACTTGATCAACAAAAATTGATTTTACTTCCCGAAGGATATTGTACACGTCGTATTTGGGAAGATTGTGTTTTAGAAACTAAGATAAGTCCGGAAGTACAAATTGAAATGAATACTATTAACAGTCTTCTTGCTGCTTTGGAAAAAAACATTACCGTTGGGACTATTTTGCCTGCACTGACTATGCAAATGAAAGTATCTGATGGATTAAAGGCAATAAAATTAAGGAACCCGATTCCTTGTCGAACAGTTGGTATGTTGTGGAGGAATGGGGGATATCGGAGTGTAGCTTCAAAAAAAATTGCTGAAGTAGTGAAACGAAAGTATAAGGAGATTCAACAAGGAATTTAAAAGTGTTATTCCATAAATATCTTTTTGTAAGTGTCTTTTAATATATCCACTTCATCATTAGTTAGTGCCTCAAACTCTTTTGTACTAAAGCTCTTTAGTTTATCTGTCCGTCGTATTAGTGGACAGAAATTCTTATTACCAGGGATGTTATTCCATACCCAGTGACTTTTAGATCTTTTATTAGGTCCCGGATATTGAAAATCCGGGTAAATATTAAGTTAATTGGCTGACACCCTAATGGCTATGGTGCCCAATAACCTCCATGCTAATTAACCGACAACAACATTAGGTGCCCATCTTCCCTCTACTGGCTAATCCCCGATGTAATTGTTTTCGGTGGAATATCCTGGAATGATCAGAGGTCATTATTTGCAATTTAAAATGAGAAGTGCGTGAGGAATTTCAAAAAAGCAGGGTATAAATAAGCGATGAATCACAGCGATAAAACGCTGCTTGTTCGTTATATCCCAATTACCAACTGGCTTAGGGACTATAACAGTTCCTACTTAAATAAAGATTTACGTGCTGGTTTAACGGTTGGTATTTTACTGATTCCCCAAAGTATGGCTTATGCCATGCTGGCTGCACTACCTCCGTATATGGACTCTACGCCTCTGTTGTCCCCCTTGCAATCTATGCCATATTTGGTACTTCCCGTCAGCTGAGTTTTACCCAGTCTATTGCCCTGGCAAAGGCAATGGTCCGCCGTAATCCCGATTACAAGGTTGAATCCAACCAGGAGCTGTTCAGTATAGGGCTGGCAAATATGGTGGGATCTGTTTTTAATGCCTATCCAGTGGCAGGTAGTTTTTCGCGCACAGCCGTTAACGATACAAATAAGGCAAAAACCAGTATCTCTTTGTTGGTCAGTGCTGTACTTGTTTTGTTAACCGTGTTATTCTTAACACATCTAATTTATTATCTGCCCCAAAAGGTTCTGGCGGCCATTATAATTACGGCTGTACCGGGCCTGGTAGAATTAGGAGAGGCCCGCTTTTTGTGGAAGGTACGCAAGCGTGAGTTTGTACTTATGATGGTTACTTTTATTGCCACGCTTGGACTGGGAATACTGGTAGGTATCGGTATTGGGGTACTTATTTCCCTGGCGATCGTCATTCACCGCAGCAGCTATCCGAATATTGTAATGCTCGGTCGTCTTCCGGATACGGAACATTATCGGGATTTAGAGCGCCATCCTGAAGGATTAACGCAGACACATACCACTATCGTCCGCATCGATGCCTCCCTTTATTTTGCGAATATTCCCTATATGAAGGAAAAGCTGGAAGAGCTCGAAATTGAAAGCGGCAAGAATCTGGAACAGGTTATTATTGATGCCATCGGTATTAATGAGGTCGAAGCAAGTACCCGGCACGCACTCAAAGAACTGACCGAGGAGTATGAAAGCGGGGGTATTGACGTGATTTTTACGGGTGTAAAGGGACCTGTAAGGGATATATTCAAGCGGTCGGGTCTGGAAGATATTATTGGTCCCAGCCAGTTTTATCTGAACATTACCCGTGCGGTTGACAGCCTGGAGGAGGAGAAGGAAGAGGAATCGCACCTGGTTTGATTTCCAAAAAAGTTTGCTCTTCCGGTATCCGGATAAATTGTTTTTCTCTCCTTGTTCATTATACCTGACAGAGAAATAAAGAGGGGGCCGGAAGAATGTTTGATTAATAACGACTTCATTAGATTCCAACAAAGGCAAATAAATACAATTCGATTTTCATCTGAAGATAGAAATGATATATTCTAATGATTGATTAACGGATTATGATACATAACTGTAGCGCTATTATTTTAATTTAAAGATTTGAAATTTACGACTTACAAAAATGGGAAAAGGGAAAAAGCTCTGAAGTAGATCGGGACCTGCACTAATTAAATAGACTTTGTACGGTCGTATTGCAATACGACCGTACTGCTTTTAGCTTATATCAATGTTTTTAAATTCTTATATCGAACTCACGTTAAATAGCCAATAGGCTGCCCATGTTATGGTGGTAATTTATCTCCTTCTTAGTATAGTCCTGATCATCCTGTTGACCGCCCGATATCAGGTTCATCCTTTCATTGTCCTTTTTCTGGTTTCCCTTTTTTACGGCTTATGTTCCGGCATGCCCCTTAATGAAATCATTGAATCCGTTAATAGTGGATTTGGCGATACTCTGGGCAGTATTGGGCTGCTTATTATACTCGGTGTTATTATTGGGGCATTCTTGGAGAATTCGGGCGGAGCCTATAAAATAGCAGACAAGGTACTGAACCTGACCGGCAAAAAACGAGTGCCGACTGCAATGGGCATTATTGGATACTTTGTATCCATCCCTGTATTTGCCGACAGTGCTTTTATCCTGCTTTCGCCCCTCAATAAAAGTTTATCAAAAAAGGCTAAAATTACACTATCAGGATCAGCTGTGGCATTGGCCCTGGGATTAACGGTCACCCATACACTGGTGCCTCCCACTCCGGGCCCGATAGCAGCAGCGGGTATACTCAATGCCGACCTGGGACTCGTAATGATGCTGGCAATACCGGTCAGTGCTATTGCTTTGGTTGCCGCACTCATTTATTCCACCCAATACGTATCCAAAACCTACATCGATCCCATTCCGGAAGTTGACCAGGAAGAGATGGCCGCCCGCATGAAAAAGGCACCGGGCGCTTTCAAGTCTTCACTGCCTGTGTTTGTACCTATTATTTTGATTGTACTCAGGTCGATTGTTAATATGTATGAAGAAACAATCAATGCTGAGGTGGCAAACGTTATCCTCTTTATGGGGGAACCGTTTATTGCTTTGCTTATTGGAATGTTTTTGGCATTTTTACTCCCCCAAAAGCTGGATTCTTCCATGTTATCTACTTCCGGCTGGGTGGGAAAAGCCCTGAAAGACGCCACCTCCATTATTTTGATTACCGGGGCCGGGGGTATTTTCGGGAAGGTACTGCAGAATTCCGGGATCGCCGAAATGCTGGGACAAATGCTGTCAGATATTGACCTTAGTATCTGGCTGCCCTTTTTATTAGCAGCGGCTATAAAAACCGCTCAGGGATCATCTACGGTGGCCCTTATAACGGCAGCATCAATTATGACCCCGATGATGGAGACCCTTGGTTTTGTCACTGAAATAGAAAAGGCGATAGTGGTTCTGGCAATAGGGGCTGGGTCATCCGTATTCTCTCATGCGAACGACAGTTTTTTCTGGGTGGTTACCCAATTGACAGGCATGGATACCAAGATGGGCTACCGGCTTTTTAGCCTGGGAACCTTTGTGCTGGGATTAACAGCGGCCACTACATTGTTTATTATTTATTTGTTCATCGGTTAAATCAACTATTGTTAATAATAATTTATTAGCCAAAGATGCAAGGGCAACAGGAACATCGATTTAAAATAAACAATGGATCAATATTTCTACTGTGTATTTAATTTCTATCCTTAGTTGGTGGAGCTATACGAATTCCACATAATTTTTATACATTTATATTCTAACTATTAATCACCCAGTCATGACTATTACATTTATGAATCAGGCTAGAATAGCTACCCTTTCCTCAGTACTCATATTTGCTACCTTAGCGCTCGTATTCTCTACTTCTGCCATAGCGCAGGACGGGACCATTTATCCACTTGAAGCCCCTGACGAGCCGAACGCCATTCCGCTCGGCACCGGTGGAGTTGAGGAACAAGACGCACCTGAAACCTGGTTTCGTCAGTGGGGCGACCCGATGGCAAGAAACATTTCTAAAGCCACTCTCACTCCCTTCCTGCCCGAATCAGACAAAGCAAACGGCGCAGCGGTTATCGTGGCGCCCGGTGGCGGTTTCCGGTGGCTCTCTATGGGCAATGAGGGCTGGGAAGTAGCGGAGGCTCTGGCGGATCAGGGCATCGCTGCCTTCGTACTCAAATACCGGCTTCATCCAACCCCAGAGTCACTTGATGATTTCAGAGAGTCGATGAATAGAACGTTCGATGACGCCGCTGACACTTCTTCACAAGATGAAGGACCGCCAAGTAGACCACGCCGCGACCTGTCCAACCAGCTCGAGGATGCTGAGGCCGCATATGACCTGATCGTCGAGCGATCTAAGGAATGGGGCGTGGATACCGATCGGCTGGGCATGATCGGCTTTTCGGCTGGTGCGGGACTAACAATGCACTCTACGCTTAACTCTGAGAGCATGGAACTGGCCTTCATCGGGCCGATCTATGGCGGCATGGGTGCAGTTGAGGTACCAAAGAACGCTCCGCCTATGTTCAATGTCATTGCTGCCGATGATTTTCTTTTCAACGGTAAGTTCGGCATAATCAAGTCTTGGTATGAAGCGGGCGTACCGGTTGAGTTTCACCTTTATCAGAATGGAGGGCACGGGTTCGGCCTCGGAAATCCGGATCGCACCAGCAATCGCTGGTTTGAAGCCTTTATGCATTGGCTGGAGGTGAACGACTTTCTAAATGCCAACTCAGAAGAGTAAGATCATATGGTCTTGAACTCAATGAAGAACTTCTCAAAAAAATATCTGTTAGAGGGTGAAGAACGGTGGGAATAAGTTTTAATGTATTTTTTAAAATTGTCTTTATTTTAAACTGACCTTTTGAAAATTATGAAAATCTATAAGACCAGTCAGGGTATTTTGCTGAAACACCGGGATGAATTTTATTTGCTGGAAGATGAGGACTGGGATCAATTTATTAACGATGACCGGCTGTATGAAAAAATAAAGGACATTGCGTCATCCAATAAGCCGTTTGCGAATGGTCCGGATCTGATTGCTAATGAGCTGCAGCCTCCTGTGGACGGGCAGGAAATATGGGCTAGCGGCGTCACATACTATAATAGCAAGCTGGGCCGCGAGGAAGAGTCGAAAGAAGCCGGGGGCAGTGATTTTTATGCCCGGGTGTATAGCGCTGAGCGTCCGGAACTGTTTTTTAAGGCGACCAAACATCGAACGGTGGGTTCCGGCGAATACGTGCGGATACGTGATGATTCCACCTGGGATGTGCCCGAACCCGAACTGACATTGGTGATCACCTCCAAGGGTACGATCGTGGGATACACTATCGGCAATGATATGAGTTCGCGCAGCATTGAAGGAGAAAATCCGCTGTATTTACCTCAGGCCAAATGTTATGACGGTTCTGCTGCCGTGGGCCCCTGTATTTATGTAACCGATCAGCCATTACCGCAGGATACCACTATTGCGCTGCAGGTGGAGCGGGAGGGGACCCTAGTATTTGAAGATGACATTACGATCGATCAGATCAAACGAAATTTTACAGAACTTGTTTCTTACTTATACAAAGAGTGCTCATTTCCCCACGGAAGCCTGTTGATGACAGGAACGGGGATTGTGCCCTCTAATGAGTTTACGCTACAGCATGATGATAAAATAAGTATTACGATTCAACCCATTGGTACATTAATTAACAAAGTCAGATAATTAGATATGGCACTTACAGGTCAAAATTTTATTGGAAGTCACCGCTCAGGTAACGGTAGTAAAACATTTCAAGGAATAAATCCAGAAACAGAAAGCAAGCTAAAACCCGACTATGTTGAGGCTACGAGCGATGAAGTCGATCAGGCGGTACAGAAAGCAGAAGAAGCGTTTAACGACTACCGCCAGAAGAGCACCGTCAATCGAGCTGAATTTTTAGAGGCCATAGCCGATGAAATCATGGAGCTTGGTGATGCCCTGATCAAACGGGCCAGCGAAGAAACGGGCCTGACTGAAGGACGCCTGACCGGGGAGCGGGGGCGCACCTTCAATCAGCTGCGGCTCTTTGCGGATGTCGTTCGTGAGGGTTCCTGGGTGGACGCCCGGATCGACCGCTCGGATGAGGCCCCGGATGTACGAAGCATGAAGATGGCGCTGGGTCCGGTTGCTATTTTTGGCGCCAGTAACTTTCCGTTGGCATTTTCCGTGGCGGGCGGAGATACGGCCTCGGCACTGGCTGCCGGATGTCCCATTGTGGTAAAAGCGCACCCAGCCCATCCCGGCACCTGCGAAATGGTGGCTGGTGCCATTCTAAAGGCCGTCGAAAAAACCGGCATGCCGGAAGGCACATTCTCGATGGTTCAGGGTATCTCCCACGAGGTAGGAACGGCACTCGTCGAGCATCCGCTGATTAAAGCGGTTGGGTTTACCGGCTCCTTTAAAGGAGGGAAGGCTTTGTACGATGCGGCCACCAGCCGGCCGGAGCCAATTCCGGTGTATGCTGAAATGGGCAGTACCAATCCTATTTTTCTGCTCCCGGGAGCACTCAGGGAGAAAGGAGATGAGGTTGCGGAAGGATTGACGAACTCGGTGAACCTGGGGGTCGGACAGTTTTGCACAAATCCCGGCCTGGTAGCCTACGAAGAATCAGATGAGGCCCGGGCTTTTCACCAGGCGGTAGCCGATCATTTTAAGAAGGCAGGCACGGGTACCATGCTGACTTCAGGAATTCAATCGGCTTACAAAGAAGGTCTGGAAACGCTGCTTCAGCAGGAAGGCGTACAGCTGGTCGCTTCAGGATCGGAAGATGGATCACCGAATACCGGAGTGCCCCATCTTTTAAAGGTGGATTCCAAAAATTTCCTTGCTAATGACGGGCTGGAAGAGGAAGTGTTCGGCCCCTCTACGCTTACAATATCAGCGGAGGGAAAAGCCGATCTGATTGACATTGCGGAGAATCTGCAGGGGCATCTTACTGCTACGCTCTACGGAACAGAAGAGGATCTGGAAACATATTCCGATTTGGTAACGGTGTTGCAGCGAAAGGTAGGCCGCCTGATTTTTAATGGCTTTCCCACGGGCGTTGAGGTCAATCACGCCATGATACACGGCGGACCCTATCCCGCAACCACCGACAGCCGTACTACTTCGGTAGGTACCTCGGCTATTGACCGGTTTGCACGTCCCGTTTGTTTCCAGGATTTCCCTGAAAGCCAGCTTCCGGATGAGCTTAAGGATGAGAATCCTCTTGATATCTGGCGACTGGAAAATGGTGAGCATACAAAGTAGATCTGAATGAGGGAGCGGGTTTTTAAGGCTTCTAGTGGTGACGCCGATTTTCTTCTCCTACTATTTATCTATAACTCTGATTGGTCTGTAGCATATTGAAAGGCCGATGAAGGGTCCCCCTTTTGGCATGAGCGTTGAAAGGCATCATAAGAAGAACCAAAGGGGGCAAGGGGATGATCAGATCGGTTCTTTTTATATTTTTTTCTTGTTCCATTTTTGAAACGAAGCAAAAACGGAACCCAAAAACGTCGCCGGCGATGAAAATGTTGCTGCCGTTTGGGTAGCCTACGCTAAAATCATTGAACTCGTCCCTGGCGGTCCTCAGACAGTAATGACTTTTTACCACTACGACCCCCGCACTTTTACCAGCAACATATTCAAAGGCCGGGAAAATTGTCAGATCAAAACAAACACCTGACATTACTCACCTTTCTGGCCCTTTCCCGTAGAGGAGAATAATATGGAGCTTGGATTTAGGTTATGGTTAGATGACGAAATAATTTCTCCTTATTTATTATATATATTTTCCGTTTATTTACGGATCAATCAAGACTGGTAAAGAAAGGAGCAAAGTCAGCCATTATGGATACCGATACCGAGCTAAAGGAAAAGAAAAAAGAAATATTTAAAAGGGTTCACGATCGTCTTGCAGGGCAGGGTTTTTCGATCGTTGATCAGGATGAGAATCGGCCGTGGGGCGGATTTTTTGTTATAGCTGAGGAACAGACCGAAGATTTTATAAACGTTTATTTTACAGATTACTCCAGAGACGAATTAAATATATCCGGCAAGCTAAGTCCCAAGATATTAATTGTGGCTCCTGGAAAACGGCTCTCCTGGCAATACCACTACCGGCGTGCAGAAATATGGAAGGTTGTGGATGGCCCCGTAGGGATAATTAAAAGTAATACAGATGAACAGGGTGAACTTGAAAGGTATAAATCGGGAGAAGCTGTAACCCTTGAGCAGGAAGAGCGTCATCGTCTGGTGGGACTGGATAACTGGGCGGTACTGGCTGAGATATGGCAGCATACAGACCCAGAGAACCCTTCGGATGAAGATGATATCGTCCGCCTTCAGGATGATTACGGCAGATAAGAAAAGCTATGTATGATGGTTTAAGGTTGGAAAGTTAAATGTTGCAGGTTAGATATGAGGTCGGAAGTTAACTTTCAACCTTTAACCTTCTAACATTCAACTCCTTTAGTCCTCTTGGACAATACTGTCAAGGAATTTGGGGCTATGCGGGTCCAGTTCGTCCAGCTTAAGCTTATGACCCATCTTGTCGCGCTTGGTCTTGAGATAGCGAACATTTTCCGGGTAGGCTCCTACTTCTATAGGTACGCGCTCAGTCATTTCAAGGCCGAAACTTTTCAGTCCTACACGTTTAACAGGATTATTGGTCATCAGGCGCATCTTACAAATATTCAGTGAGCGAAGAATTTGAGCACCCACTCCATAGTCGCGGTGATCGGGTTCAAAGCCCAAAGCCTCGTTAGCCTCCACCGTATCCATACCCTGTTCCTGGAGCTTATAGGCCTTGAGTTTATTAACCAGTCCGATGCCCCGGCCTTCCTGGTTCATATAGAGGACGACTCCTTTGCCCTCTTTCTCTACCTTCAGCAGGGCCTGATGCAGCTGTTCACCACAATCGCAGCGCTTGGATCCGAAAATGTCCCCGGTCATACAGGAAGAGTGTACCCGTACCAGCACCGGCTCGTCCTCCGTCCATTCCCCCTTGGCCAGTGCCAGGTGATGGTCGCCGGTCAGGCGTTCCTGGAAAGCATGAAGGGTAAACTCTCCGTAGATGGTTGGCAGATTAACATCCACCACCTTGCGCACAAGAGATTCATTCTTCATGCGATAAGAGATCAGATCCTTAATATTAATGAGTTTCATATTGAACTCATCAGCAATTTCAGCAAGATCCGGCAGGCGCGCCATGGCGCCGTTATCTTTCATGATCTCACAGATAATGCCGGCAGGCTTTAATCCCGCGAGCTGAGCCAGATCGATGGACGCTTCCGTATGTCCGGCGCGGCGAAGCACCCCGCCTTCCACCCCGATGAGCGGGAATACATGTCCCGGCCTGCGGAAAGCATCGGGATCGGCATTATCTTTAATAAGTTCATTAATGGTGTTGGCGCGGTCGGCTGCCGAAATACCCGTAGTGGTGAGTTCCCGGTGATCCACGGAGACGGTAAAGGCAGCTTCATCGGGATCTGCCCCCTCACTTACCATATAGTCGAGATTCAGGGAATATGCCTTTTCGCGCTTGATAGGCACGCAAATAAGTCCGCGCCCGTATTTGGCCATCAGGTTGATAGCCTCGGGCGTAACTTTTTCAGCCGCCATCACAAAGTCGCCTTCGTTTTCACGGTCTTCGTCATCTGCGACGATAACCATGCGGCCCTGTTTTATGTCTTCGATAGCCGATTCAATGCTATCGAATGTAATATCACCGGACATAGCCTGAATATTTAACTTAGTCGTTTTGATTGGGATTGACGTCGGTTATGGCACTCTTTCTAAAACGTGCCTTGACGCCATTATCGATTTCCGCTAATACGGTGTCATCATCAACAGTTTTTACCTTGGCAATCATTCCGCCGGAGGTGACGATTTTATCGCCTTTTTCGAGATTATCCACCATCTTTTTAATCTCTTTCTGGCGCTGGCTCTGTGGACGAATGATAAAAAAGTAAAAGATAAGAAAAATAGCTCCCAGGAAGATCAGGTTCATCCATCCGGCCTGATCGGGGTTTCCCATCAGAAAAAAGGCTGCGTTCATCATGAAATATCAGTTTGTTTAGCATCATTAAATTTAAGCTTCTAAAGATACCATTTTTGCAGCCATGCTCCAATTTGATCTCTATAGTTCGGATGGCGGATGGCAGATAGCGGATATCGGATAGCAGGTTCAGGAGTTCACAACTTGGACCAGTTATTAGTGTTTTTTTCTTACTTGTGGGAAGGGATGGATCAAAAAAGAAGGAGTTGCTCCTTTTATTACTTGCCCGCGGGAATGAATTCCCGCGCTAGTGATAGGTCGACTTAGTTCTCTGTCCTACCTATCCGGATGCCCGACTTTTCAAGGTCGGGATATTTTAAACCCAATTGAAAGTGACAAAGCCCACCCCGGACCATTTCTGTGTGACGAAGGGCGGGCGGTAGCCGTAATCAACGATAATGAACGTAGTCCGCACCGAGGAGATAAATGGTCCCAGCGTTTTTACGAGCCTTTTGGGGCAATGCCAAAAGGCGGAAAAGAACATAGGGTAATACTTTTTTGGATGATCAAACAACTCCCCGGCGATGAAAATGTTGCTGCCGTTTAGGGGCCTACGTTAAAATCATTTAAAACTCCTCCCTGCCGGTCGTCAGACAAAAATGATTTTTTACCACTAAAACCCCTGCACTTTTACCAGCAACATATTCAAAGGCCGGTATTGGGGAGTTCCTCCCTGAAGAAGGAGGGCAGGAGGATTGAAAAGTTAATCGGATATGGATATGCTTGTTAATAAGTAGCGCGGGAATGAATTCCCGCGCCAGTGATAGATCGATTACCCAAATAAAGGCCGTTCTCCGTCTTCACCTGCCCGGATATCTGATTTTACAAGGCCAGAAATTAAAGTCCCCCTCCTTTGGCATGGTCTTTTTGTGCCATTTTTGGCGATCCAAAAGTGGGAGAGTAAAATGATAAAAGGCGAAAGAGAACAAGAGCATATCCTGGGCTGGAAGAGTTTTTTAGAATTTTCCACTGTCTTGATTCCATTTTTCGTTAATAGAAAGGAAGGAAGATATTTTGGTATTTCTATTTACTATCATGATTCAAAAACCTGGAAGGTCTGGCTATGAAAAAATCTAAAAAAGACATGCGAAATTTTTATATTAGCCGTCGTAGCTTAAACTGCGAAATATAAAATCTGGCAAATAACGACATAAGAATTGTATGCGGCAGGCTACATGTAAGGTTAAGGTTGAGGGTTAAGGTTGAGAGGCGCAATGGTTAAAAGTTTTCGTGATATGAACGTTTGGCAGAAAGCCAATGAATTGTCCTATAAGGTATTTGAGTTGACTAAGCTACTCCCTCGATCTGAAGACTACGGATTGACCTCCCAGATAAGACGATCAGCAAATAGTATTGCGGCAAATATTGCTGAAGGTTTTGGTCGCAATACTCGGAAAGACAAAAGAAATTTTTATATTGTCGCTCGCGGTTCTGCCTTTGAAACACAGAGCCACTTGCTGTATGGACAGAAAGTAAAATATTTTGATGAACAAATAGTTGATAAGCTTATTGAAGCGTATGACGACTTGTTCCATCAACTGAATAAGATTATGAAAAGTTTAGGTTGAGGGCTAAGGTTTAGGTTACGTGTTAAGGTTAAGAAAACCTCTCAACCTCAGCCTTAACCTTAATCCTGGATACAATTGAGATATGTTTAAATAATTAGAAATTAGAATACGAATTACTAATACAGATCAGCGCTGAGTACAGAAGACCCAAATAACGAACATCACAAACCCGGGAAAGGGCACCAACCCCAAAACCCACCTCCACAGGGATATTACGGTGGACCTCCTGAATACGACTACCAGCCCATTGAGGAAGACGAGATTGATCTTATAGAGCTCTTCCAGACATTCTGGAGCAAGCGCATGCTTATTGCCAAAATTACCGGGGGCTTCCTGGTACTAGGGCTGCTTATCGCTCTTTTTAGTCCGGTGGAATACTCCACCAGTGCTACCCTGATGCCGGAAAGTGAATCTGCGCAGGGACGAGCGGGCGGACTTTTGCAACAGTACGGTGGGATGCTGGGAATTAGCGGGGGGGGGAATATGATGAATGAGAGTATACCCCCTTCTCTTTACCCCGATATTTTGGAGAGTATCCCCTACCAGGTAGAGCTGATGAATAAACCGGTCACTTTTTCGGAATATGATACTACGGTAACGCCCCACGTATTTTTTAGTGAAATTTACGAACCTTTTTCTTTAATAGGATTTATCAAAGGCTATACGATTGGTTTGCCGGGTAAAATAATAGGGTTGTTTAGCTCTTCCGATGAGGACCAAGAGGAAGAAGTAATCACCGAAGTGGATCGTGACTCGGTGTTACATATCAGTAAGCGTCAGCTGAGTACGGCGAATAAATTGAAAAGCAGATTGACGGTTAATAGTGAGGGTAATACGATTACGATAAACTCTGAATTTCCTGATCCCCAGGCTGCAGCTGAAATAGCTCAAAATGGTATCGTATTATTAAAAGAATATGTGCGGGAATACCGTACGCAGAAGGCCAAGGAAGATCTGAAATATATAGAAGAACAGTTGGCAAGTGCCCGGGAACGGTTTGAAAAAATCCAGCAAAAACGAGCGGAATTTCGGGACAGTAATGTAAACCTGGCAACGGCCAAGGCCCAAACCCGGGAACAGGAACTACAGTCGCAGTACAACCTCGCTTTTGAAATTTATAACTCCCTGAGCCAGCGTCGGGAGCAGGCCCGCCTGCAGGTACAGGAGCAGACGCCGGTCTTTTCTATACTGCAGCCGGTGAGTGTGCCCCATAGCAACAGTGCCCCCAACAGAATGTTAATTTTGGTTGTTTCCGGAATGCTGGGAGGCATCATCGCTTTGGGATGGGTACTGGTGCAGAGCTGGTGGGAGAGTGAGAAGAGTAGGTTTAGTAGTTGAGGAATACAAGATGAAGGCTGAAAGTTCAAAGCTTAAATTTTTTACTTTCAGCTTTCAGCATTGAGCTTTCAACTATACAAATATTGAATCGCTTACATAAGGCAACGAAATAACTGTTTAATCGTTGAATTGTTATCTATTGAGGATAAACATTTCAACAGTTCAATGTTTCAACAAAATCAAAAACAAAAAGTCATTGAAAGGCAATAACAACGAAACAAGCAATTCATCAAGAACAACGCTCGTCACCGGAGGTGCGGGGTTCATCGGTAGCCATTTAGTTGACCGGCTGCTAGAACAGGGAGATAAAGTTATAACGATTGACAACTTCGATCCTTTTTACGATCGGTCCATCAAAGAGAGTAACATCGCGGAACACCGGAAGCATGACAACTACCGGCTGATAGAAGCAGATATCCGGGATCTTGATGCCCTTCTCAAAGAAATTACCGAAGATGAAGATATTGATGTAATCGTACACCTGGCGGCCAAGGCGGGCGTGCGGCCCTCAGTCGAAGACCCGGTGGGATTCCAGGACGTGAACGTGATGGGCACCCAGAATATGCTGGAGCTGGCCCGGGAAAAAGAAGTGAAACAGTTTGTGTTCGCCTCTTCCAGCAGCGTATACGGCACCAACGATAACGTACCGTGGGCGGAAGATGACCATGTGCTGAAGCCCATCAGTCCCTATGCCAGCACCAAGGTAAGCGGAGAGCTTATGGGGCATGTATACAGCGAGCTCTATGACATGCGGTTTTTGGCGCTGCGCTTTTTTACCGTATATGGACCGCGACAGCGGCCGGACCTGGCCATCCATAAGTTCCTGCGCCTGATGAGTGATGGCGAGCAGATCACCCTGTATGGGGACGGCAGCAGCCGTCGCGACTATACTTATATCGACGATATCATTGACGGGGTAATGGCGGCTATTGACTATAGTGACAGCAAGTATGAGATCATTAACCTCGGCAATAACCGGACGGTACAGCTGCTGGAGCTGGTAGAGGCCATTGAAGAAGCCTCCGGTATTGAACCCAACAGAACCTTCGGACCAAAGGTGCCGGGCGATGTACACCAGACCTGGGCAGATGTGAGCAAGGCCAAAGAGTTATTGGGATATCAGCCGGATTACGACCTGGAACGGGGACTTCGCAATTTTGTAGAGTGGTATAGGGGATAAAGGTTAAATGTTGTTGGCGGATAGCGGATGGCAGATATCGGATAGCGGATAACAGAAGGCGGATGGCGGATTTAGGATCCCAGATTTTAGATTGCGGATCCCAGGTGTTGGTCGTTAGTGGTCTATCGTCCACCGCCGGATATTTTAATTGTAACCAGCGCCTGTCATCGTGAAGGAGCGTATAGAGCGACTGCGACGATCTTCCGGAAATAAGAGTCCTGCTTTCAAGGATCCTGGCTTTAAGGTTCCCATTCTTTTTAGAAATCCGAATCATTCCCCTCTGGAGAGGGCCTGCGACGTAGCGCTAGCGTACTGTTGGTGGGCTTCCGCGGGTTTTGCGGAAGCTCGGGGTATGTAAAAGTTCTGAAGTCGTTATTGAGTGTTACTTTTTAAGGATGTGATTTAAATTACAGCTCCGACCATAAAGTCCCCCTTTTGGCAGGGCCGTTGAAAAGTCGTTGCATGTGAACCGAAGGGGGCTTTGGGGGATGATAAGTCAATATTTTTTTTATAGGGAATAGTTCCATTGTTCCTTTTTGTGTGGACAAAAACGAACCCAAAAAACCACCGGCTGAGAAAACTCAGTCATCAGGTTCCGCCGGGGCTGCGAAAAATAATTTAAAACTCGTCGCAAGGCTCCTCAAACAAAAATTATTTTTAATCCTCCGCCCCGTCTCCACCTACCTGGATGCCTGACTTTTCAAGGCCGGATTTCTAAGCCCTGTTAGGTTTTGGAACCCTGATAGGTCTCTTTGCCTTTTTCAGGCCGATTCTATTAAAAGTGACAAACCTCACCCGGATCATTTCTGTCTGACGAGGGGCGGGCGATGACAGAAATCAACGTTGAAGACCGTAGTCCGCACCGAGGAGTTAAATGGTCCTTGGCTTTTTAGGAGCCTTTTGTGCCAATTCAACATACGAGGCGGAAAAGAATAAAGGGATACGGTTTGTGTAAAAAATAGATCTTTGGAAAAGCCCTGTTGGAATATTTCACTGTTTACACCCCAAAAGTGGTATATAAAATGCCAAAAGTGTCCAAGTCAATTTTTATAGTAAGGACAGGAACTATGTCCTAATAAGGAACAATGACCATGTTATAGTAAGGACAATCTCTCTGCTAAAGTATTACAGTCTGTTTGCAATAGTAATGGCAGGCACTTTCTCATACAAGACTCTATAAAATTTTCTAAAACAGAATTATTACTGACAAATTAAGGATTTTAGCCGTTGAAATGTTAAGTTTGGACTCTTCTGCTAAATAAATAAAGAATTTAAACGACTAAAATAATATATCATTGAGTAGCGGGAAAGGACAAGCGACATTAACATTAAACAAGGATGCAAAAATTTATATCGCCGGTCATCGTGGTATGGTGGGGTCTGCCGTAAAGCGCAAGCTCGAAGCCGAAGGTTTTAATAACCTGGTTTGCAGAAACAGTTCGGAACTCGACCTGCGTAATCAACAGGCGGTACAATCATTTTTTGAAAAGGAGCAGCCTGATGTAGTCATAGATGCCGCGGCACGGGTAGGCGGTATCATGGCCAATAATGAATATCCCTGGCAATTTTTGTATGAAAACCTAGAGATACAGAACAATATTATTGCTGCTGCTCACCAGCAGGAAGTGGATAAGCTGATATTCCTGGGCAGCTCCTGTATTTATCCCAAGCATGCCGATCAGCCGATGAATGAAGAAGCCCTGCTCACCGGATCCCTGGAGCCGACCAACCAATGGTATGCCATTGCCAAGATTGCAGGAGTAAAGATGGTAGATGCTTTGAGGCGACAGTACGACCGGAATTATGTATCGCTTATGCCGACAAATTTGTACGGCCCCAATGACAATTTTGATCTGGAAACCTCCCACGTGCTCCCGGCTATGATCCGAAAGTTTCATGAAGCCAGGATTAACGGACATACTCCTGTGCCTCTGTGGGGGACCGGCTCACCCATGCGCGAGTTCCTGCATGTGGATGATGTGGCCGATGCGGTCTTTTTTGCCCTGAATCACGAAATGGAGCATGACCTTTATAATGTAGGAACGGGCAAGGATATCACTATTAAAGACCTGGCCCTGCTTATACAGGATATTACCGGACATGAGGGCGACATTAACTGGGATACGTCAAAACCAGATGGCACGCCCCGCAAGCTGATGGATGTCAGTCGTATGAGGGAAGCCGGGTGGACCTATAATATTGAGCTGGAAGAGGGAATCAGGGCGACCTACGAATGGTTTAAAGATCATTATGATGAGATAAAGGAAGTGAAGGTCAAGGACTGATCTATATATATATCTTTTTGAGATGAGTAAGGGTGGTGTTCATTTTTTGTGACCAAAAAACGAACCAAAAAAGTCCTGGGGAATAGCAAGATATTGTTCTTTGGCAGTCCCAAATCCGGGGAGAGCCTGGCCACGGGAGCTGCTTTTGCTTTCAGCGTTCCCGCTATTCCCCAGACCCCGTTTCTTTTACCCCACTACCCAAATCCTGACTTTTCAAGGCCGGAAGGATAGGCTATTTTGAAAGCTACAAAACCCATCCCGGACCATTTCTGTGTGACGAAGGGTGGTCTAAAGCTGTAATCAGCGTTTCCGAATGTTGTCCACCCTGAGGAGTTCAATGGTCCTAGCGTTTTTACGAGCCTTTTGGGGCAATGCCAAAAGGCGAAATGGAATTAAGAGCTTGCCCGGGATATAAGTACCGTTTTTGAGTAAATCCTCGTTTAAGGTGTTCTATTTATACCAATTAAGTGACCAAAAGTGCAATACGAAACGCTAAAAGGCGAAAGAGAACTAAGTATAAATCGTATTTTCCATTCAGCAAAAACGATCCAAACCTATCAAATAGCAAAAAACTATCGTATCGCATGCCGAGACAGTGTATTTCAGATCATTTACCTGCAATTCGATTCTCATAGTAAGGAAAATTATATTCTTGCAAAGAACACGGTTCGGCGTGCTGTGGATTTAGGTTTGGCGATGGCTTTACAAAAAACAAAACAACGCCTGTCAAATCCTTATTAATAAGCTGTCATTGCGAGCGACCGTCAGGGAACGCAGCAATCTCCACATTCGTAAATATTTGTTCACTGACACACTGATAACTGAATCACTGCCTTTCCTTTCCTCCATCTGAAATTATCCGTATTATTAGCGGCTGGCTATGGACCTCAGACCACCTACGAACGTTGAAGGGGGTCTTCAGTTATTAGTAATAATTGAGAAAATCTTAAGATGTTGAAATGTTGAGTTGTTTAAGCGTTAATTTAATCAAAATCGAAATATATGAACAATTCAACTCTTTAATGACTAAACAAAAAGAGATGAATAAATTTAGCTTTGAAAAGCTCGATGTGTGGAAAAAATCCAAGGATCTTACTGTTTCCATTTATGATATAACATCTAACTTTCCAAAGCATGAAAAATTTGGTTTGGTTAGCTAACTCAGACGAGCGGCAGTTTCAATAAGCTCTAATATTGCGGAAGGTTCTTCAAGGACTTCAAATAAAGATCAAGCCCGGTTCTATATCATGGCGTATAGCTCAGCAGTAGATATTAAATCAAATAATTATTAGTAATGAACTTGGTTTTTTAGATGGATCAAGTTACCAGAAATTGAGAAGTGAACTTGAGCATATAACATCTATGCTGAATCGACTTCATAAATCAACACAGCATTAAAATGACTTTTGTAGTACTGTTAAAATGTTAACCGTTGATATATCCCTAAACAGTTCAACAACTCAACGCTTCAACATTTTAAACGAAGCACTTACTGAAAATCTAATAACAATTTTTAAATACAACCAACAATTGTGAGCGCAAGACAAAAGACAGCCCTCATCACCGGTGTTACCGGTCAGGACGGCTCCTATTTAGCAGAACTGCTCCTGGACAAAGGATACGAAGTACACGGCATCAAGCGACGCGCCAGCCTGATTAAAACTGACCGGGTAGACCATCTCTATCACGATCCGCACTTCAAGGGCTTGCCCTTTTACCTGCACTACGGAGACATGACCGACTCCACCAACCTGATCCGCATCATTCAGGAAACCCAGCCCAATGAAATTTATAACCTGGCAGCCCAAAGCCACGTGCAGGTATCCTTTGAATCGCCGGAATATACCGCAGATGTAGATGCAATGGGCGTACTGCGGCTGCTGGAAGCCATTCGTATTTTAGGCATGGAAAAGAGAACGAAATTTTACCAGGCTTCCACCTCCGAGCTGTATGGCAAGGTGCAGGAGATGCCCCAAAACGAGGATACCCCCTTTTATCCCCGCTCCCCTTATGCCGCCGCGAAGCTCTATGCGTACTGGATCACCAAAAATTACCGTGAAGCGTATGATATGTACGCTGTGAACGGAATCCTGTTTAATCATGAATCACCGCGGCGTGGTGAAACCTTTGTGACCCGGAAGATTACGCGGGCGGCCGTACGCATTGCCACCGGACAGCAAGAAAAGCTGTTTTTGGGGAATTTAGAAGCGAAGCGCGACTGGGGACATGCCAAAGATTATGTGCGCGGCATGTGGCTGATGCTGCAGCAGGAAGAGCCGGAGGATATGGTACTGGCCACCGGTGAAACCACCAAGGTGCGAGATTTCTGCGAAATGGCCTTCAATCACCTCGGCATCGAACTGCGATGGGAAGGCAAAGGTGCCAACGAAAAAGGAATTGTTGACTCGATCGATGAAGAACAATTTAAAGCTGTAACTGGTCAACAATTCAACAATTCAACAATTCAACAGGACGAAGTCCTCATCGAAGTCGATTCCCAGTATTTCCGCCCCACAGAAGTAGAGGTCTTGCTGGGAGATGCCTCGAAGGCCCGGGAAAAATTGGGTTGGGAAGTTAACTATTCTATTGATGAACTGGTGAAGGATATGGTTGAAGGAGATTTTGCAAAGATAAACGATTAAATCTATTGCAGTTTTGCTGTTATGGTTCTCAGATAGTTATTTTATTGATATTTTAAGGTTGGATCCTAGTTAAATGAAGGAAACTTTCAAAAAGCTTTTTGAAATACTTCCAAATAATGACAAATGGAAGTTCGGAGCTTTATTTTTACTTATGCTTATTGGTACCGTGTTAGAACTAGTGGGAATTGGGATGATACCTGTTTTCATTAGCGCAGTAGCAGATCCGGGATTAATTTTGGATCATGAGGTACTCGGTGAAATAGCTTCTTATTTAGGTATAGTTACAGGCAAACAGTTATTGTTATATGGAGGAATTGCTTTAGTTATAACTTTTTTAATTAAAGGCTTATACATTGTTTGGCTCAATTATACAAAGTCAAAATTTATCTTTAATAGGTTTGCTTTAATATCTTCCAAGTTGTTTGAATCTTATCTAAGTGCGCCTTATACCTTTCACTTGAATAGGAATACGGCAGAATTAATACGAAATGTTACGAATGAGACGAGATTTATTTCTAATAATGTAATGATGCCGTTGATGAATATATTGATGCAGGCTACTACTACAGCTGGTATATTCATTTTTTTAGTGTGGGTAGAACCTTTGGTTACTTTGGTATCGTTTTTAGTTATTGGCGCGGGAGGTGGCCTGTTACTTAAATTCTTGCGAACAAAATTGAGGGGGTATGGGCAAATTGCATCTGAAGAAAGATCCCGAATGATTCAGGGGGTTAATGAGGGCTTGGGAGGGTTTAAGGATGTAACAGTAATGAACCGGGAAAGTTTATTCTTTAATAGGTTTAAAGGATATGTAAATAATCTGACAAAGGCTGAGATTTTTAAAACAGTAGCTCAACAGTCCACAAAGCCTGTTATTGAGTTTGTTTCAGTTGCTGGAATGTTGCTCATCGCATTTACAATGATCTGGGAGGGGCGGGCAATGAGTACAATAATACCCATACTGACCCTTTTTGGTGCAGCAACTATACGTTTAATGCCGGCGGTAAATCAAATAGTTAATCAGATAACTGTTTTACGATATTATATCTATGCTCTTAAACCAGTCCATGGAGATATAAAATCACTGGAAGACAATTACAATGCCACCAAAAAAGATAATAAGATCACGGAGAAGTTAGCATTTAATGCTACTATTGAGTTAGATGATATCTGGTATAAATATCCTAATTCTGATGAAACCGTTCTAAAAGGAATTGATCTTAGCATCAAAAATAAAAGTGCTGTAGGATTTGTCGGACCTTCGGGAGCCGGGAAATCAACGATTGTTGATGTAATATTAGGATTGTTAAAACCGGAAAAGGGAAAGGTATTAGTAGATGGAACGAATATTTCTGATAATATCCGAAGCTGGCAAAATAATATAGGTTATATTCCCCAATTTATTTATCTCTCAGATGATAGCATTCGTAACAATATAGCTTTTGGCATTCCTGAAGCAGAAATATCTGATGAGAAAGTTAATTCTGCCGTTGAAGCGGCACAGCTGGATGAATTGATTGATGATTTGTCCCAAGGGCTTGATACAGTTGTTGGAGAACAGGGAACCAAACTTTCTGGCGGACAAAGACAAAGAATAGGTATCGCCCGGGCTCTTTATGATAATCCTGAGGTGTTAATAATGGATGAAGCAACCTCTTCTTTGGATAACCTCACAGAACGTAATGTTATTTCAGCAATTGAGGAGTTAAAAGGTGACAGAACGATAATAATGATTGCGCACCGTTTAACTACGGTTAAGAACTGTGATACCTTATACATGCTGAAGGAAGGAAAGGTTGTTGAGCAAGGAACATATGAAGATCTGTTAAATAAGAGCGACGAATTTAGAAAAATGAGTTTAACTTAGTAACAATACAGAAGTATTATTTATTAAATGGAAACAACTGTAAAAGTATTAATCACAGGCGCCGATGGTTTCATCGGTAGTCATTTAACGGAATTATTGTTAGAAGAAGGTTATGATGTTAAAGCCTTTTGTTATTATAACTCTTTTAATTCCTGGGGGTGGTTGGATACACTCCAAAAAAATAAGCTGGATGAAATAGAAATATTTACCGGAGATATCCGTGATCCCAATGGAGTTCGTACAGCTATGCGAGATGTTGATGCTGTATTTCATTTAGCAGCACTGATTGGTATTCCTTTTAGCTACCATTCACCAGATAGCTATGTAGATACCAATGTCAAAGGTACACTAAACGTCTTGCAAGCTGCACGGGATTTTGACCTTGAAAGAGTGCTCGTAACGTCTACCTCTGAAGTCTATGGTACCGCCCAGTTCGTACCTATTACGGAAAAGCACCCGAAACAGGGACAGTCTCCATATTCCGCTTCTAAGATTGGAGCAGATCATATGGCTGAATCGTTCTATAGAAGTTTTGATCTGCCGGTTACCATGGTACGGCCTTTTAATACATACGGCCCAAGACAGTCAGCAAGAGCGGTTATACCTACTATTATTACTCAGCTGGCAAGTGGAAAAGAGGAAGTTGAATTAGGAGATTTATATCCTACAAGAGATTTTGTTTTTGTTAAGGATACTGCAAAGGGATTCTTGGAAGTATCAAAATGTGACGATCTCATAGGTGAGGAAGTAAATATCGCCACTCAAAATGAAATCAGTATTGGTGAGCTAGCCGAAGAAATAATTGATCAGGTTAATCCGAATGCCAGCATTGTACAGGATGAAGAGCGTATTCGCCCTGAAAAAAGTGAGGTCTATCGTTTGTACGGTTCCAAAGAAAAATTAAAGAAATTTACGGGTTGGGTACCTGAATACTCTCTGAAAAAAGGGATTGAAAAAACAATAGGTTGGTATAGTAAAGAAGAGAATTTACAACAGTTCAAGACGGATATTTATAACATTTGATGTCAGATTTAATAGATAATACCGTCAGTTTTATCAGAGAATATTTTGAAACGAAGGATGTTATTCCTCTCCACGTGCCAAGATTTATAGGAAATGAAAAAGAATATGTAGCTAATACCATTGATTCAACTTTTGTTTCTTCTGTAGGTGCTTATGTGGATCAATTTGAAGAAATGATTGCTCAAAAAAGCCAAACGACAAGTGGAGTAGCTATTGTAAATGGCACTTCTGCACTACAAGTAGCATTGCGTTTAGCAGGTGTGAAAGATGGGGATGAGGTACTAACCCAGGCCTTGACTTTTGTAGCAACGGCGAATGCCATTCGATATAACAGAGCTAATCCGGTTTTTTTGGATGTGGATCGCGATACTATGGGACTATCACCTGAAGCTGTAAAACAGTTTTTGGAACAGTATGCTGAAGTCCGGGAAGGCGGGTGTTATAATACTAAAACAGGGAATAGAATAGCTGCCTGTGTGCCTATGCATACGTTTGGATTTCCTGTTCATTTGGATGAATTACAGGCTGTTTGTAAGGAATGGAATATACCAATCGTAGAAGATGCTGCTGAATCGTTGGGGTCTTTATATAAAGGAAAGCCTACCGGTAGTTTTGGCCAATTTGGAATATTTTCATTCAACGGCAATAAAATAGTTACCGCTGGTGGCGGTGGAGCTATTGTTACGGATGAGGTAGAAGCCGGACAACATGCAAAGCATTTAACAACTACGGCAAAGAAGCCCCATGACTACGAGTACTATCATGATGAATTAGGATACAATTATCGTATGCCTAATTTAAATGCGGCATTGATTTGTGCACAGTTGGAGCAACTTGATAGATTTATTGAGAATAAGCGTACTTTAGCTGGGAAGTATTCAGATTTTTTTGAGAAAGAAGGGGTTACATTTCGGACAGAAAACACGGATACCAAAGTTAATTATTGGTTAATGTGTGTAGAGCTGGAAGATCGAAAACAACGGGATCTCTTTTTAGAAGAAACAAATGATAAAGGGATCATGACCCGCCCTATATGGCAGCTTATGTATCGTTTGCCTATGTATGAGAATTGTTTCCGGGATGATCAGACGAATGCTGAATACCTGGAAGATAGGATTGTAAATATACCTAGCAGCGTTTATGTCAAATAGCAAGAATATATTATTAGGATATTCTGGACATGCTTATGTAGTTGCTGAGGCCGCTTTTAAAGCAGGTATAGCAATTCATTATTATGCCGATAAGAAAGAGGCTCAAAATGACCCGTTTAATTTGGATTATTTGGGATATGAAGGGAGTGGTGATTTTAAAGGGTGGAATGAAGGGTTTGGTTTTATTTTGGGAATAGGAAATAATGATATACGAACCAAGCTTGGTAAATTAGTTACGAATAAAGATGAAGATCTATTGACTGTTATACACCCATCAGCTGCAATCTCTAAAAGTGCTGATGTCGGGAAGGGTACTTTTGTTTCTTCCCAGGCAAGCGTTAATGCCTTGAGTAACATAGGAAGATTTGTAATACTGAATACGAATTGTGTGATTGAACATGAGTGTCATATTGCTGATGGGGCACATGTTGCACCGGGGGCTGTATTAGCAGGAAATGTAAAAGTCGGGAAAAACTCGTTTATCGGTGCTAATGCAGTTGTAAAAGAAGGAGTTACCATAGGTGAAAATGTAATCGTAGGAGCGGGCGCAACCATTATTAATGATATACCTCATAATAAAAAAGTGGTAGGTAATCCGGGTCGAGAAATATGAATTCTAATAAAGTAATAATCATTGCAGAAGCTGGTGTAAATCATAATGGTGATCGCAGAACGGCGGAAAAATTGATTAAAGTAGCGGCAGAAGCGGGTGCCGATTTCGTAAAGTTTCAGACATTTAATGCAGATAAAATAGTAAGCAGAAAGGCGAAGAAAGCTGAATATCAGTCAAATAATGTTGAGAGTGGTTCTGATGATCAGTACAGCATGTTGAAATCAGTAGAGTTGAGCGACGAGGATCATCAATTTATCATAAAGAAATGTGAAGAAAACAATATCCGGTTTTTATCTACAGCCTTTGATGAAGATGGTATCGACTATCTTGATCAGTTAGGATTGCCCTTTTTCAAGAGTCCATCTGGAGAAATTACAAACTACCCTTACTTACGAAAGCTGGGACAAAAAGGGAAACCGGTTATCCTTTCCACCGGTATGGCAACCATGCAGGAAGTGAAGGATGCAATTTCGGTATTAAATGAATTTGGCTTAAAAAAAGAAGATCTTACAGTTCTTCATTGTAATACCGAATATCCTACTCCTATGGAGGATGTGAATTTAAAGGCGATGAACACGATTGCAGAAGAATTGGATGTTAAAGTGGGATATTCTGATCATACACTGGGAATAGAGGTCCCGATAGCAGCCGTTGCACGAGGGGCCCAAGTAATCGAGAAACACTTTACACTTGATAGAGAACTGCCGGGACCTGATCACCGGGCCTCATTAGAGCCTAAGGAGTTAAAAGCAATGGTTGAAGGGATTAGGAATATAGAAAAAGCACTCTCCGGAGATGGCACAAAGAAGCCCAGTAAAAGCGAACAGAAGAATATTGATATTGCGAGGAAAAGTATTCATTTGGCTAGAAATGTAAAGAAAGGAGACGTTTTGACTGAGAAAGATATCATTCCTCTAAGACCAGGAGATGGGATTTCTCCAATGGAATGGAATAATGTTATTGGTAAGATGGTATTGAAACCGCTATCAAAAAATGAACAATTAACCTGGGACACGTTGCAGTGAAAATAGGTGTATTAACAAGCTCAAGGGCAGATTTTGGTATATACCTGCCATTGCTGAAACAACTTAAGGAAGATACGAGTATTACTCTTAAGATCATTGCTTTTGGGACCCATAGCTCGGTCCATCATGGGCATACCATTCTAGAAATTAAGGAAAATGGATTTAGCAATATAGATACTATCAGTTCCTTACTGACGAATGATGATGAACAATCTATTGCTACCTCTTATGGCTTAACGACGATAAAATTTGCTGACTATTGGTCTTCACATACATTTGATTTAGTATTTTGCCTGGGCGACAGGTTTGAGATGTCAGCTGCAGTACAGGCCGGCGTTCCTTTTGGAATAACTTTCGCCCATATTCATGGAGGGGAGACTACCCTGGGAGCCATTGACAATGTTTATCGCCATCAAATAACGATTGCTTCAGAGCTCCATTTTACTTCAACTAAAGAGTATGCTGAAAAGGTTGAGGAGCTGACTGGAACTAATGAAAAGATCTATAATGTAGGTTCATTGAGTTTGGATGGAATTACTCATATAGAATTAGTGAGCCAGGAAAAATTTAGAAGTAAATTTAATATACCGGAAGGCGATTATATTTTAGCGACCTTTCATCCTGAGACTGTCGATAGCAGCCATAATGAGAAATATGCTAAAGAAATGGCATTAGCCTTGAAGGCTTTATCTGAGCAGTTTATCATAGTTATTACGATGCCTAATGCGGATACTGTCGGAAGCTTATACAGGGGAGAAATACAGAAATTAAAAGAAACCTATCCTGAACATATTGTAGCAGTGGAAAACTTTGGAAAGGAGAATTATTTTAGTGCAATGAACTATGCGACTCTGCTTTTAGGAAATTCCTCGAGTGGAATTATTGAGGCTGCTTCTTTTGGTAAATATGTAGTGAATGTAGGTGACCGTCAAAAGGGAAGAGCTCAAAGTAACAATGTATTGAACTGTGAATTTGATAAGAGCGGGATACTGGAAACAGTATTTAAAGCGAATGATCTGGGAAGGTATGAGGGCGAAAATATCTATTTTAAAGAGGACGTAGCAGATAATATTGTAAGAATAATTAAATCATATAATGAGACACTATAAAGAACATCTTATAGAAAGTGGCACAACTATTAAGGCGGCTTTAAAAGTTTTAGATAAGCTTGCTAAAGATGCTGTTACTTTTATTGTCGATGAAGATGACAAGTTATTAGGATCTATGACAGATGGCGACGTGCGTCGTGGCCTGATCAATGATGTCCAAACAGATCAACCCGTTGATGATATCATTCAACCAGATCCCAAATTTATTCGAAAGAGTAACTATGACATCGAGAAGATCATAGAATATCGTGAAAATAATTTTCAGATACTGCCTATTTTAGATGGAAATGGTCGGGTTATAAATGTCCTTAATTTTAATTACTTGAAATCTTATCTGCCCGTTGATGTGGTAATTATGGCCGGGGGAAAGGGAACTCGTCTTCGTCCATTGACAGAGGATACTCCAAAACCGTTGCTGGAAGTGGGGGACAAACCCATCCTTGAGCATAATATTCAACGTTTATCTGAATTTGGAATGGATGATTTTTGGATTTCGGTAAACTATTTGGGAGAGCAGATTGAGGAATACTTTGGAAATGGGAACCGAAAGAATCTTCAAATAGAATACGTATGGGAGGAAAACCCGCTGGGAACAGCCGGAGCATTGTCCAAAATTGATAATTTTAAGCACGATTATATACTGCTTACAAACTCAGATATTCTTACAGATTTAAACTATGAAGAATTCTTTTTGAAGTTTGTAAAACAAGATGCCGACTTTGGGGTGGTTACGATTCCCTATAAAGTTGATGTGCCCTATGCCGTATTGGAAACATCAAATGGACACGTTATGAATTTTAAGGAGAAGCCTACCTATACCTATTATTCGAATGGTGGGATTTATCTGATGAAGCGGGAAGTGGTTGACTATATTCCTAGAGGAGAATTTTACGACACAACAGATTTGATGAAGGAACTAATTGAGGATGGGAAAAAAGTATTTTCTTATCCCCATAGTGGGTATTGGCTTGATGTCGGGAAGCATGAAGATTTTGAGAAAGCACAGGAAGATATAAAACATTTAACTATTTGATATTTATGTTACCACAAAATGAACCTTATTTGATTGGAGAAACTGCCTTTCATCATGAAGGGGATATAGATTTTTTAAGAGATTTAATTGCCAAAGGAGCTGAAGCAGGGATTGATGCAATAAAATGTCATTTACTATTTGACATAAATGACTACATGATTGACTCTCACAAAGCATTAAAAAAGCTAGGTGAGATGTGTTTACTAGAGGATCAATGGGATGCAATTTTAGATTTAATTCAAAAAAAGAATATTGATCCTATCTTCTTGTGTAATGATGTAGCTTCTTTTGATTGGGTAATTCAAAATGATGATCAAATTCAAGCAGCCGAAATACATGCCACAGGTATTAATGATGTGTTTTTACTTGAAAAAGCCGCTGAATTTAGGGGAACTATTATTCTTGGTACCGGGGGATCTACTATTGATGAAATTAAATTTGCTGTTGATTTCCTTAAAAAGAGAGATCAGAATGATATTTTTTTGATGCATGGTTTCCAAAATTATCCGACGGACTATAGGGATGTTATTTTTTCAAAAATGGATATTCTAAATGAAGTTTTTGAACTTCCAGTGGGATATGCAGACCATACTGATCCGGAAGACGAGTTAAATGAATATATTTCCTGCTTACCGCAGTCTTCTGGCTATAATATACTTGAAAAACATTTTACTTCCTTGCCAAATGAAGAAAGAATTGATTCACAAGCAGCAGTTAGTGTAGATAGACTGAAAACTATTCGTGAATTGATGGATACCGTTTGGTTAACGAATGGTATTGATGATCCTTTAAAAATGTCCCAGGCTGAGCAAAAATATGGTGATGTCGGGCCTATGAAAAAAGCTCTTGTTGCAAGGAATGATCTGGAGAAAGGGACTGAGGTAGCAATAGAAGATATTGCCTATAAAAGAACGAATAACAGTGTGCCTGTTGAACAAAATGATATCTACAATTTCATTGGTGCAAAAACAGTAGATTATATTTCCAAAGATACTCCACTCACATACAATAATATAGAGTATCGTTTTAGGAAAGGAGATACATCACAATTTAAACTAGACGAAGATTAAGGAACAATGAAGATAGGATTTTTAATAACAGCTCGTCTAAAATCAACAAGACTACCTTTAAAATTGTTATTGGATTTGAACGGAAAGCCTATTGTCGAAAGAGTCATTGAGAGAGCCCGGAAGGTCCAAAACGTTGATGATATTATACTTTGTACATCTACAAATAAACAAGATAAGCCACTAACTGATATAGCTCTTGAAAACAATATTCACTATTATTTGGGCAGTGAAAAAGATGTATTACAACGATTGTTGGATGCCAGCCAATTTTTTGGATTAGATTATATTTTGTCTATAACAGGGGAAAATCCTTTATTTTCTATTAATCATGCTAATAGGGTGGTAGATAATATCAGCCAAAACCGCCCAGACTTTACGTACTTAAAAGGACTGCCAATGGGATGTGCAGTGAGTGGCATTAAAGTAAAAGCCATGCAAGTAGCCTGTAAGGTCAAAAAAATTATCGATACTGAAATTTGGGGTCCATTAATTAATCAGCCTTCAGTTTTTGATGTCGATCAAATTGAAGTCGAGGAGTTTTATCAAAGGCCAGAATTAAGAATTACCACTGACTATATCGAAGATTATCAGTTCATAAATAAATTATATAGTCATTTTAATCCCGATGAAATTCCGTCCTTATTTTCGATTTTGGAATTGCTGAATGCCCATCCAGAATATTTGAGAATACATGAAGAACGGACACAAGAACAGCTTCCTGAGATGAAAATTGAGAAGATAAATACATTCTATGATGAAAATAAGGGTCGAATAGAAAAAATTAAAAATTCTATATAATAGTATATAATTGATATATGAAGTTTGAGAAGGCAATTTTGCTATCGGGGACTATGAGGTCAGGTACTACTTTAATGTGTAAGATACTTGATTCTTCTCCCTCTATAAATATGGTTTCAGATGTCTTGAACTGGTTTTGGCATCGTTGTTTAGGACAATATGGAATGATGAATTCGAAATACCAATTAGAAAAGTGTTTTTATGAATTAGAACCTTTTATAATTTATGGATTAAATGAAGAGCGCAAGGAATTTTTTCTGTCTGGGGAAATTAAAAATGAAATCATTAATAATGGTATCTCATATGAAGAGATATATAGGACTTTTATAAAATATTATAAAAATGGATTAACTCGATTCAATGGCGACAAGACGACCCATAACTACGATAAATATGAGTCTTTTATAACAAAATCCTCAGATTCCATAATTATACATATGGTAAGGGATGTAAGTGATGTTTTTTATTCCCATAAGAAGAGAGTAGGTGTTAAGAAAAAAAATGATTCTTTTTCCAAGAAATTGAAAAATGTATCTAATGAGATCAGAAAGGATATAGGGAGGAAGCTCTTAGGAAATAAACATGCTATAGATGTAGGTAATAGAATGTTTACTCCGTTTGTTTATAAGTATCCGCTAAAAATAGTTGACGAATGGCTCCTTTCTAATTCCGCAGCTCTACATATTAAAGAACAATATCCGGAAAAAATCTTAATTATTAAGTATGAAGATTTGGTTACAGATACAACAGAAATACTTGATAAAATTAGTGGAAGGTTAGGCTTGTCAGATAAATTATTTGATATAAATAACCTAAAAAAAGGCAACAACGAGGATTTTGTTGCCAATTCTTCATTTGAAGAAAATAAGGTTAAGGGAATTCATTCTAAAAGTGTCAACCAAAGTGAAGGGAATTTAACGGAAAAAGAAAAAAGTTACATTGATAAGAGATGTAGGAAAATTAAAAAGGCTTTAGAATATTAGATATGAAAATTTTTTTTTGTCTTTCATATTTGAATATTCCTACTACTATTAGCTTAATTGAAGAAGGAGAAGAAGACTTTAGGGTATTTACTTCTAATAAGAAAATAGAATTTTTTTTTAGTGAGTTATATGAATCCAATAAGATTTGTTATTTCTCAAAACCGCCCCTTCCTTTTTCAGCTAGGGGGTTAATTTCAATTTTAAGATTATTTGTCAAGAAAAAAATAATACAAAGTGAACTGAAAAAATATAGACATTGCAAGGTATATATTTTTTTTGTTTCACATTGTTTTTTTGAGGCGTGGATGGTAAAAAAGCTAAGTAAATATAATACTATTTACTATGATCCGGCTGTTACGTTTAAATCCAGAAAATATAATAACAGTTGGAAATCCGTTTTAAAATCGTATTTAATAAGATTGTTGTATGGAGTTAGTACAGATCCAATAGAATATGGTAAGAAGGTCCTTTATTTAATAAATAAGAAATACCTGAAGAACGTTAGTGCTCAAAAAATAAATATTAACTTCAAAAAGAAGAATGTAAATAAGATAATTAATGAGAAATTAAAACTTAATAAAGCTGATATATTATTATTAATTGGTGGTACCATAGAATCAGGTTTTGTATCAAAAGGTAATTATTGTCTCGAAATGGATAGGTTGCTCGCATCTTTGAATGATGAGGGGTTTTCAATAGTTGTTAAGTCACATCCTCGATTTAATCAATTGTATTCGTTAGAGAAGAACCAGAAAAAAATCCCAAACTATTTTCCCGCAAACTTAATTTTAAAAAACTATGAATACGTGATAGGTTATTCAACTGCAACCCTTTTTGAAGCCGCTAATTCTGGAAAAAAGAGTATTTCTCTTTTAAAATACTTTACCCCGAATAATAAAAAACAGGTTGAAGATTCAGTTTCATATTTAAAAAACAATTTGGAAGAAGGTTATTCAATTTTATTCCCTGAGACTTTATCTGAAATATTAGAAATGTTATCAAGATCAAGTAATGAAGAAAACACTTATTAGGTTTTATAAGAATCTACGAAACCGGCCAATTAGAAATGATCTAACTATATATGAGGATGATATATTCCTTGTTTCCTACCCTCGTTCTGGGAATACGTGGGTCAGATTTATTCTGGGGACTTTGCTATCTGACGAAAAGATTACTTGGGAAACGATGGAAAAAGGGATTCCTGATATGTATCGTAATACAGATAAGGAGTTGAAAGATTTTAAAAGACCCAGAATAATAAAAAGTCACCATTCATTCGATCCCCGTTATAACAAAGTTGTATACCTGGTTAGGGATGTAAGAGATGTAGTTTTGTCATATTACAATTATCACATAAAATTTAATAAGATATCTGATACTTATCCTCTGGATAGGTTTATCGACAAATTTATGGAAGGAGAGTTAGATGATTTTGGGAGTTGGAGTGAAAATGTTAAGAGTTGGATTTCTAATAAGAAAGAGGTCGAAAATGGATTTATGTTGTTTCGATATGAGGACCTGAAAGATGATACTTTTTCGGAAATCAGGAGAATGGCCGATTTTTTAGGAATTGATCCAACAGATGATGAGGTCCGTGATGCAATTGAGTGGTCTTCATTTTCAAATATGAGAAAATTAGAAAATGAACAAAGTAATAGTAATTTATTTAATAATTCAGATAAAGAAGTAAAGTTTACCAATAAGGGGAGTTATGGGTATTGGAAACAGGAGTTAAACAAAGAACAAGTAAGGCTTCTTACGGATAAAAATAAGGAGCTATTAAAAGATTTAGGTTACCAAGCTTAACTTTATATATGATAAGCAAGATTAAGCAATATGCTTTCCAGAAATATCTATCTTATAGATATAACGTACATTTTAAATCTGATGTTAAGATCAATAGGAAAGTAGAATTCGAAGGTAGAAATGCATTATATAATAATACTGTTTTTCTTAATTCCTTTTTGGGTTTTGGAAGTTATGTTGCTAATAATTCAATGATCAGAGCAACAAAAATTGGTCGGTTTTGTGCGATTGGAGATAATGTACGAACGGGTTTAGGCTTACATCCAACTAGCAAATTTGTTTCTATACATCCATCCTTTTTTTCAACAAAAGAACAGGCGGGCTTTACTTTTGTTGATAAGCAATTATTTAAGGAACATAAATACATAGATGAGGAAAACGAATATTTTGTAGATATAGGTAATGACGTTTGGATTGGGAACAATGTACAAATAATGGATGGTATTAAAATTGGAGATGGGGCCGTGCTTGCTACAGGTGCTGTGGTTACTAAAGATGTAGAACCGTACGCTATTTATGGTGGTGTGCCTGCTAAACTAATTAAGTATCGTTTTGATCAAGAAACGAGACAAAAATTATTAAAGATTGAATGGTGGAATAAGAATATCAAATGGATACAAGATAATGCTGATATATTTTCGGACATTAATGAATTTTTGAATAGAATTGAGCAGGATTGATTAGGGTGGTTTCAAAAACCACTTTAAGTGGTACAAATTTACTAGAGTAGATTATTATATTATATGAGTTATTTTAAAAGGTCATTAGCTGTTTTACTGACATGTCATAATAGGAGAGAGAAAACACTTCAATGTTTAGATACACTTTTTAGCCAAAAGAGTATAAATAATATAGAGGTTACTGTTTACCTTGTGGATGATGGAAGTACAGATGGGACATCTGAAGCTGTGAAGGAAAAATACCCTGAAGTCAATATTCTTAAAGGCAATGGGTCATTATATTGGACGGGTGGAATGAGAAAAGCCATGAATGCTGCTATCGAAGAAGGATATGATTTTTACTTGTGGCTTAATGATGATACCGTCTTATATAAAGAGGCAATATCAAAATTATTTGAAACTTTTAATGAGCTTAATTCACAAGAACAAAAACCGCCGATTATTGTAGGAAGTTTATGTGACCCGGATACTGGAGAGATAACTTATGGCGGACAAGAAAGAATCAAAAAACTCAATCCTTTAAAGTTTGGTCTAATTTCTTCCTTGGATAAGGCTCGGCAGTGCGATGTTTTTAACGGGAATGTTGTATTGTTCCCATCTGAAGTAATTACTAGTGTTGGAAATCTAAATAAACGATTTCGTCATACGGGTGGAGATTTTGATTATGCACTTAGAGCGAATAAGAAAGGATATAAAGCTTGGGTTGTTCCTGCTATTTTAGGAGAATGTCCCAGGAATTCGAATTCAGGTACGTGGAAAGATGAAACATTACCTGTGCGAAAAAGAGTCAAGAAGTTGTTAGGACCAAAAGGGGAACCTATCAAGGAGCGTTTTTATTTTGTTTCTCGGTATGGTGGATTTTTGTGGCCCATAATATTTTTGTTGGTTTATATACGATTTTGTTGGGATATTTTGTTTTCTCGTAATTGATATGTGAACAGTATTCTGATTATTTTAAATACATGCACATAGTATTCCCAATATTATTTTTTCTATTAAGTCTCTTCTTTCTAAAAAAAATTGGAGATAGGTTCAATCTCTTCTCTTTATTGTTAGGGGCCTATCTGGTTAGGGTTTGTTTTGCAGCCTTTAATATTATCGGTTTCCGATTTCCTTTAAGTGACACCTCTGATATTGTTCGATTTCAGGCATTTGCAGATGAAGTAGTGAATAGTGGTTTCCAAATTGATTTTTCATCTGCATATGTTTGGGCGGGCTTAATAGGTATAATTGAATATTTCACCGGAGATGATACTTTCACTCCTTTACTTATTAATTCGTTATATGGTACCCTTACTGTTTGGTATGCTTACCGGATAAGCTTTATCCTTTTAAGGGAACGCCAACAATCTTATCTGGTGGCTGTTATTATTTCCCTCGTACCTGCTCTTATATTTACGTCTGCTTCTTATTTAAGAGAAGCATCTACTATCCTGTTTCTTACGATGTTTATTTATTATTTAATAGAGTTTGGTTTTGTTACGGGGAGTAAAAAAGGTAGTGCTATTATGTTATTTGCTTCTAGTATAATGACTGCCATGTTCCATGGTGGTTTTGTACTTCTTCCTTTTTTAGCAATGATATATATGGCTTTCAAGATGGGTAAGGTTAAATTAACCAAAAGAACTCTATGGGGAGGTTTGTTCGTAATTTTGTGTTTTGTAGGATTTGTCAGCTTGATGATAGAATTTAGGATAGGGGGCGGGAAAGTACATGGGTTATATAATTTATCTTTTCATACGGTATGGACAAGGTTGTTGGATGTAATTAGTGTTGGTTGGATGGCAAGCTATTCTCAATTAATGGTTCAAGCCCCTCCTATCTTTGGGGGAATAGCTATATTTAAATTTTTATTTTCACCTTTTTTTGCAGAAAATTTTAGAACATACGATTTTGTTCGAATGCCTCTAACGTTCATCTTATTTATTTCCCTGGTAAAACTTTTTTTAAGAGCTATTACCTCAACTTTTAAAATTCGAATTACCTATTTTTATCTCTTAGCAATATTTTTATTTCATATTGTTCTCTTTTCAATTGGATCCAATGATCCTGATACAGCCTACAGGCATTACATGAAATTTTTTCCAGTAATTATCGCAACCGGAATACCACTTGGTTGGATGAGATATTTCCGTGATAAGAAGATTGTAATGAATGGTACCAATTTTAAATTTAAGATTTTTCCGTGAATATATACTATTTACTTTATTTTGACGGCCGGGACCATGGAGGCCATGCATCACACGCCCGAGGACTTGTTAAGGCTTTGGCAAAAAAGGTAAATTCGATTGAAGTATTTGCACCTGGCTGGCCAACGAGTTTTGATGACAATGTCCATCATGTTAATGTGTTACAATGGCCAAAAAAACATTTCTACACATTAACTTATACTATCTGTTTGATACCTGTCTTAGTAGTACACCTGATAAAAGAACGTCCTGATGTTATATATGCAAGGTATTTTAATCTATTATTTGTAATTGCTCTGATAATTCGATTGTTCAGAGTACCATTGGTTGTTGAGCATAATGCAGACATTCATATAGAAAATAATATTTATAATAGAGGAAGCTTGTTGCGAGCTTTTTATATGTTATCTGAAAGGATTCTATTAAAAAATTGTTCGGGTTCTATAGTGGTGGCTGATCATATTGTAGAGTCTTGGGAAAAGAGATTTTCTATTGATAAATCAAAAATAATAACAATACGAAATGGTGTCGACACAAATATTTATAAACCGGGGAAAATGCTATACAACAAAAAAGTATTATCTCTGGATATGGAAAAAAAACATATTGTATATGTAGGTTCATTCGTCCAGTATCAAGGATTACACACACTCATTAAAGCATTTAGAATAGTAGTTCAAAAATATCCAAATGTAAGTCTTATTTTAGTTGGGGGTACCACTTCACAAATTCAAGGCATAAAAGATCAAATTCAGAGCAATGGTATAAAGAATAAAATAAAACTTTACGAAAAAGTTGATGAGCCAACTGCTGCAAAGTTTGTAAATGCAGCTAATATTTGTGTTGCACCCTATAATAAGGAGGTCGCTTTACCCGATAGGTCTATTTCATTTGGGACACCTATGAAAGGTGATCCTTTAAAAATATATTCTTATATGGCCTGTGAAAGACCCATCGTTGCTACTTATTATAGAGAAGCGGGTTATTTACTTGAGAAGATTGGTGCTGGTGTATCTGTACCACCAGAAAAGCCAGAAGCTTTGGCAAAAGCCCTATTGGATTTGCTAGCAGATGAATCAAAATGTCGAGAAAAAGGTAAAAAGGGACGAGAGTATGTTAGTAATAATGCAACATGGCAGGTAGCGGCTAAAAAAACCGTAGGCTTATTATCTTCTATAATTGAAAAAAATAATAAATGATTAATTGGCATTATTGAAAAATCAGGAAATAATATCTCAGCAGTAGCTTGGGTTTAAATGCTTACAATATAGATCAATACAAATTCGATATATAAAATTTTGATAGTACTTTTATGGGAAAAAAAATTCTGATAACCTTGGATGGTAGAGCCTTGGCTACAGGAATGGCGTTAAATGAATTCACTGCTTATAGGGCGAATAAATATCCTGATGAAAGCCATCACTTTATTGCTCTTGGCCCCCATACAAAATTGGAAGAAGAAACTCGCGACTTAAAAGGGTATCATAACGTCAAGTTTTATGATTGTAAAGGTAAGCTTTTGGCAATTCCTAAGTTTATAAATGAAATAATCGAGGTTGAGAAGGAGTATTCAAATAAGATTCTGATTCATGCACATCACCCTTACTCTGCTTCTTTTCTCAATATTTATAAGAACTTTTCTTGGAGAATTCCTATCCTATATACAGTACATAATACTTACAATAATTATTCTTTGCACAATAAGATATTTACCAACATTAATTTAGGAACCTCAAATTTTATTACTTTTTGCGGTAAAACAAGTTATAAAGCTTATCCTTATAAATCATTTATTAAGAAAAGAAATAAACCTATACCTAATGGCGTCAATATTAAACGAATTGACTCGACAATTGATAAAGTTGATACTAATAGAAATGATAATCTTATATTGACTACTATTAGCAAAAGAAATGGTCAAAAAAACATTCCTTTTTTAATAAAACTTATAGACCAATTAGATATTGACATAACGTTAAAGGTTATTGGACCTTTAGATGAAGAAACAAAAGAAATAAAAGGAAAAAATGACAAAAGTAAGATTATCTTTACGGGTTTAATTGAACGTGATCAAGTTTTTAAGGAAGTACGGAAAAGTGATGTATTTATTTCAGCTTCTTTATATGAAGGATTGCCAATAGCAGTATTAGAAGCTATGGCAACCTCAACACCAATGATTTTATCTGATATCCCCTCGCATAAAGAGATATTAAGTAAGGGAGAAGGACCTATTCTACTTTCTCTTAGTTTAAAAAAATGGGCAAAGAAAATTAAAAAGCTAAATAAAATGGAGAAAGAAGAATTGCAAAATATTGGGAAGAAAAATAGAGATATTGTTGAAAAATATTTTTCATTGGACCAAATGCACAAAGAGTATTCAGTTATTTATAATGAACTTCTTAATTAAAAAACAAAGTTTTAAGCAGGACAACAGCTGGCAAGTTCATTCTAGAATTCTGTATAAAGAATATATTTAGCATTTATTTATAAGTATCAGTAAAAAGTAAATGAGCCAAAGTATTGATTTTGTTTTTATTGGTCCCCAAAGAACCGGTACAACATGGGTATATAAGCAGTTAAAAAAACATCAAGAACTTTGTTTCCCAAAGAATGTAAAGGAAACAATGTTCTTTGACCAACATTATGAAAAAGGACTAGAGTGGTATTATTGGCATTTCAGGCATAAAAGTGACAAGCAATTATTAGGTGAAATTGCTCCTACCTATTTTGATGAGGAAAAAGTACCGGAACGTATCCACTCGGTTAATGTTGATTGTAAGATTTTTATTACTCTTAGAAACCCCATAAGTCGTGCCCAATCGCTCTTTCATCACCACCTGCGAAAAGGCCGAGTTGACAGAGACTTCTCTAGTTCGATAGAAGATATACCCCGTATCATATCAGCTGGTAAATATTCAAAACATATACCACGTTGGATGAATCAGTTTGGGAAAAATGATGTGCATGTCTTGTTATTGGATGATATAAAGAATGAACCTAAGGATACACTAAGGAAAATTACTAATTTGTTAGATATTCCCACTATTTCATTAGATAATGGGATAGATAATAAAGTAAATCCGGCCACAATGCCTGAAAATATAACAATTGCTAAATATGGAGCTATATTAGCTACTTTCCTCAGGTCAAAGAGATTACATAAAGTTGTAGAATTTGGTAAACGTCTAGGATTAAAAAGTATTTTTTCAGGTCGTGAAGATGAATTACCGGAGTTATCTGAAGATAATAAACAGGAGCTTTTAGATTATTATAAAGAAGATATTCAATTTGTTGAGAATCTGACAGGTCGGGATTTAGGCCACTGGTATGATTTAATTTAATAATAATTTACAGATCTCCTTATTTAAGAGGTCTGTTATTTTATTTAAGTAATGAGTAAGAAAATACTGTTCGTAGTTAATCATTCAGAATTTTTCTTTTCCCACCGCCTGCCTTTTGCCTTAGGAGCCCGGGAGAACGGTTTTGACGTGCATGTAGCCACTTCCCCCTCCGGTATGGAAGAACAGTATGAGCAACATGGATTGATTTGGCATGAACTAAAAAAAATGGAGCCCGGCGGAAAGAATCCTGCAGCCGATCTTAAATTAATGTACGAGCTGTATGAACTCTATAAAGATGTACAGCCGGATGTCATTCATCATGTAACGATTAAACCAGTATTATACGGGGGGATGGCGGCACGCTGGGCTGGTATCAAGGGGGTAGTCAATGCGCTTTCAGGATTAGGATACCTCTTCCGGTCAGAAGATTTGACTTCCCGGGTGCTTCAGGTCCCGATACGGGCAATGTTGAAGTTTTCCCTGAACCATCCCAATAGTATATTTTTACTGCAAAATCCGGATGATGTACAGCTTGTTAAGGAGATGCAGGTTGTAGATGAAGATTGCATTACGTTAATCAGAGGGTCTGGGGTGGATATGCAGGAATTCACACCGGCTGATACTCCCGAAAACGATTTACCCATTGTATTGTTCGCAAGCCGGATGATCTGGGATAAAGGTGTGGGCGAATTTGTTGAAGCGGCAGAAATTATAAATAGGAATGCTAAGAAAGCACGCTTCGTCCTGGCCGGTAAGCCCGATCATAATAATCCCAACTCCGTGACGGAAGAACAGCTCCGGGCCTGGGATGAAAGCGGTCAAGTGGAATGGTGGGGCTTTTGTGAGAATATGGTGGAGGTTTTGCAGGGCAGCAGTATCGTATCACTACCTAGTTATTATGGGGAAGGAGTACCCAAAATACTCATTGAAGCGGCCGCCTGTGGAAAGCCTATTATTACTACGAATATGCCCGGCTGCAGGGAGATTGTAGAGGACGGTTATAACGGGTTTTTGGTTCAGGAAAAAAATAGTAAAGATTTGGCTCAAAAAACCTTAACTTTGCTTGCTGAGAAAGAAAAGAGAATGGAAATGGGTAAAAACGGCAGAACTTTTGCCCGTGAACATTTTTCTTTGCAGCGTACGAAAAAGAGAACGTTAAAATTGTATGATACCTTGCTCGGAAATTAGGGCATACGCAAACTACTTTTTATTGAAGTCTAACAATATTTTATGAAATATCTTATCACGGGCGGAGCGGGGCTTGCCCTGTGGAATTGAGCTCCATTCCACAGAGTAAAAAAGAAGAAATTTGAAATTTCAAACACAGATTTAATTTAATATGAAGTATTTAATTACTGGCGGAGCAGGGTTCATCGGTAGCCATCTGGCGGATCGTTTACTAAAAGACGGCCACCAGATAACCGTTATTGATAACCTTTCCACCGGCAAGCTGTCTAATATCAATCATCTGAGAGACGACCCTAACTTTACGATAAAGGTAGCCAGCGTGATGGACTATCATACGCTGGAGCAGCTGGTGGAGGAGTGCGATCAGATCTTCCACCTGGCCGCGGCGGTGGGCGTGAAGCTTATCATGGAGAACCCGGTCGAGACCATTGTGACCAATGTTCAGGGGACCGAAAATGTCTTAAAGCTGGCCAGCTATCACGATAAGAAGGTGCTGGTCGCTTCCACATCCGAGGTTTACGGAAAGCTGATGGAAGGGAATAACGGCATTGATAAACTGAAGGAAGACGGCGACTGGAAATTAGGTCCCACCAGCAAGCGGCGCTGGGCGTATGCCTGCTCCAAAGCGATGGATGAGTTTTTGTCTATGGCCTATTACGATGAAAAGAAGCTGCCGGTAGTGGTAGCCCGTTTCTTTAATACGGTCGGCCCCCGCCAGACGGGTACGTACGGGATGGTTATCCCCAATTTTGTACAAAAGGCGCTGCTCAATGAAACCATACAGGTCCACGGCGACGGGGAGCAGACCCGCTGCTTTACCTATGTAAAGGATGCGGTGGATGCGATCGTGAAGCTGATGAACACCGACGATGCCGAGGGCGAGGTGTTTAATATCGGCGGTGAAGAGGAGATTTCGATGAATGAGCTGGCGTCCATGGTGAAGGAGCTAACGGATAGTGAGTCGGAGATACACCATATTCCGTATGAGGAGGTCTATGGCAAGGGTTTCGAGGATATGAAGCGCCGTACTCCTGATTTGGCTAAGATCAGGGAGGCGATCGGCTATGAGCCTACGCACACGACGGAGGATATTTTGAATAATGTTATTAAGTATTTCAGGAAAGAGAGCCTCGTTGCTTAGGAAGTGTTAAGTTTTAAGTGTTGCAGGTTGCAGGTTGAATGTTGTAAGGTTGGGTTTTGGTTGGTGGATATCGGATAGCAGATAGCAGTTGTCGGTTGTCCGTGGTCCATAGTCCATTCTGAGCGAAACGCAGTGGAGCCGAAGAATCTCCCTTTTTGAGGGAAAAAAGGGTTGAGGGGGTAGCCTTTTAGATTTTACGCGGTCCTCGTGGAAGGAGATTCCTCCGCTGGCGGTCGGAATGACACTGCTTTTTTTAATGACAGTCCTCGATTGTCTAAGGATAATCCCTGACCTTTTAAGGCTGGTATATTTCCACTTCTATTTTGAAAGCGACAAACCCCACCCGGACCATTTCTGTGTGACGAAGGGTGGCCTGGAGCGGTCATCAGCGTTTCCGGGGATTGTCCACCCTGAGGAGTTAAATGGTCCTTGATTTTTTCGTCTCTTTTGGATCAAGCCAAAAGGGACACCATTAATATGATTAGGGTTTTTGCCCTTTTTGAAAGGAAACAATCTTATACTTTTCCCTTGTTCCATTTTTTCAGTGATGAAAAAACGGAACCCAAAAAACTCACCGGCTGAGGGTTCTTCGCCTGAGCGAGTCCGTTCGAACCTGTAAAAAAGCAAAACTCGCTCCCGGTGGCCGTCATCAACGTCGGGGGCCGAAGTCCGCACCAAGGAGTTTAAATTTTCCTTGGCTTTTTACGAGCCTTTTGTGCCAAGACAAAAGGCGAAATAGAATTAAGGCTGGACCATATTTCTCACTCAGGAACGATCTTCTGAATAGAATATTTCTTCGTTTCGGTATAGTGGATATATATTTAACATTTCTGTTTTTGAGAGGATTATTGGATATATTATTTGCTTGAACAGTGATAGATTTGTTATTAGGTACATATATATGTTGATATGGATATGATAAAAGAAGCCCAGTTGCTAGATCGGGATCAGGCCGAACAGAAAGATATTGAATATTGGAAATCTAAATCTCCTGAAGAACGGTTAAGTATTCTTCAGGAATTACGCGAGCAATATATAACCCTGTTCCAGAAAGAGGAAGAATATCATGAAGCTCGAAAAGGATTACGAAGAGTTTGTCGCATTGTTGAACGATCATAAGGTCCAATACCTTATTGTTGGTGCTTATGCTGTTTCATATTATGCACGGCCAAGAAATACAGGAGATATCGATTTTTTTATTGGTAACTCTGATAAAAATATCAAACAGCTTTTAAAGGTGTTACAAAAATTTGGTTTTGGAGCATTGGATCTGACTAAGGAAGATTTATCAGGAGATGATAAGATTCTGCAATTGGGATATGAACCTGTGCGAATTGATATTATGACCGGAATTTCGGGAGTTTCTTTTGAAGAGGCTTACTCAAACAGAGAACAGGGCAAACTTGGAAGTCAGATTGTTAATTTTATCTCGCTGGATGATTTGATTATAAATAAACGAGCATCGAATAGGACGAAAGATAAAGCCGATGCCGAATTATTGATAGAGTTTAGAAAGGATGATTCCTATTAATAGTCGGAAGTGTTATGTTTTAAGTGTAAAGCTGGTGTTTACTGTTTCAGGTTAAATCTTGAAGGTTTTTAGGTTTCCATTCTTTTACAGCTTGGAATGATTTCCCTGTGGAGAGGGCCTGCGACGTAGCGCTAGCGTACTGTTGGTGGGCTTCCGTGGGTTTGCGGTTATCAGATGGCAGATAGCGGTTGTCCGTGGTCTGTTGTCGGATTAAAACAACGTCTGTCATTCTAAGCGAAACGTAGTGGAGTCGAAGAATCTCCCAGTGCGAAGGGGATAAATGATTGAGGGAGCAGCCTTTTAGATTCTACGCTGGCCCTTTGGAATGCCACGTAAGTGGCCTCCCTGTGCAACGGGAGATTCCACTAGGGCAGGAGGATTGAATGCAGTAGTTTATGAGGATCTGTGAACTTATGCTCTATAAGACAGCTGACTTTTCAAAGCCAGAGAAATAATTTTTCCGGAGTTCTAAGTAGTCCACTCTATTTTAAAAGATTGAATTGTATATCCACTGAAAGCGACAGAGCCCACCCGGACCATTTCTGTTTGACGAAGGGTGGCCTGGAGCAGTAATCAGCGTTTCCGGGGTTGTCCACCCTGAGGAGTTAAATGGTCCTTGATCTTTTCGTCTGTTTTGGATCAAGCCAAAAGGGACACCATTAATATGATTAGGGTTTTTGCCCTTTTTGAAAGGAGATATTATTGTACTGTAAGCTTCTCCATTTTTTTCAGTGACGAAAAAACGGAACCCAAAAAAGTCACCGGCCCCTGTGGAATGGAGCTCAATTCCACAAGAGCAGCGGATTGATACAATATAAGATGTATGCGTCCTTAACCTTGATGAGGTATTACTTTTTTGGATGCTCAAAAAAGTAAACAAAAAACTCACCGGCTGAGGGTTCTTCGCCTGAGCGCGTCCGTTCGAACCTGTAAAAAAGCAAAACTCGCTCCCGTGGGTCGCTCAAACAAGCTTATTTTCGGCCGATTCTCCCGTCATTGCTCTGATAGGCTCACAACCCAAGGCCGGAAGGAATAGATTTTTGACTTCTCAAGAATAAGTTAGCTCCTATTTTATTGAAAGCGACAAAACCAACTGGGAAAATTTCTGCCTGACGAGGAACAGGTAAATAAAACCATCCCGCTGCCCTTAGCAGATGAGGAGCGGGAAGTACGTAAAGAAATAAATGGGGAAAGCTGTGATAAAAGTAGTGGACGTTCCCGGCTTATTCCTTGTTGGGGCAACCAAAAAAACGAGATCTTCATTTATTTCCGTACCGAGTGTTCCCGAACGCCGAAGCCGGCGACGTTTTTGCAGCACTTTTGGCGACCATAAGTGGTAGTTAAAGTGTTAAAAGGTGAAAGAGCATTAAGAACTTTCCCGGGATATATATAAGAACCGTTTTTTTAAAACCTGGTATAAGATGTTCTATTGCAATCCAGATGAGAGGAAAGAAAAAATTCCAAAAAGTTGATGAATGTGAGTAGGTATCCCTCAAATTCTATGTGTAATGTTATGTTAAAAGAAGTCACTACTCAATTCCTAATTCTCAATTAAATGCCGGAACCTGTTACCGATATTTATCCTTTAAACTTGTAACCTTCAACCTTTAACATTCAACCTGTAACCCGGCATAGCCGACTTTTTTTCTAAGTTGTGGATAATTTAAATGAAACACCCTATATTTGACAATTGAATGCCATACCAACTTTACAAAGGGATGGTGAATAATATATTGCATGAACTATTGCTACCGTTTATAGTATCATTTTCTGGGGCGCTGTTGGGAACTTATGTGGTCCGGCAGGCAGCTGTTAAGTTAAAGTGGATATCCGTACCAAGAGAGGAACGCTGGAATACGCGATATGTTGCTTTAATGGGCGGCATCGCCGTATTTGTTTCATTTGTAATCACCGCTTTGGTGTTCCAGCCATTGGAATACCAGGCTGTAGGGCTCGGGGCTGTGATGATGTTTTCCGCAGGCTTCTGGGACGATCGCATGGAGATGAAGCCTATTGCTAAGTTCCTGATACAGTTCCTTGCGGCTTCTATTCTTATCGGAATGGGATATACGCTCAGCTCTTCCTGGCCGTTCTGGCTGGCTATTCCGCTTACCTACCTTTGGGTTATTGGCGTTACCAATGCGTTTAACCTGCTGGATAATATGGATGGGCTGGCTGCGGGTATAGCGGTAATTGCTGCTCTCGTTTTTGGGGGACTGGCTTTTAAGCTGAGCATGCCTTCTGTTGCGGTTATTGCCTTTACTCTTGCCGGGGCGTCTGCAGGGTTTCTGGTCTTTAACTATAACCCCGCAAAGATTTTTATGGGAGACTGTGGAAGTCTCTTTATCGGATATATGCTGGCGGCCTTGCCGCTGATGCTGGAGCCGGCACTCACGGAGATTAATCCGGCCAGTATCCTTCCGGTGCTTATAGCGGTGACTATTCTCCCTATTTTTGATACTACGCTGGTTACTTTTGTTCGCATATTTAAGGGACGGTCGCCTTCGCAGGGGGGGAGTGACCACTCTTCGCACCGACTGGTGTTTTCGGGTCTTTCAGAAAAGACGGCCGTTAATACACTCTATATGATAGCCGCTTTTTTCGGGGGAATCGTTCTTCTTTTCTATCCTTCTTATACTCCGCTCTTTTATATACTGCTGACGCTCGGCCTCGTGGGACTGGCATTTTTCGGGGCTTATCTCTCCCGCCTCGATGTATACGAGGAGCAGAAGCTCAGTACGCTGGAGAGTATGGTCGACAGTATCCCCGACTATGTGAAGCGAAAGGTACAGCTGGGAACTATATTTGTAGATATCACGCTTATTATTGTTTCTTTTACGCTTGCCCATTTTATTCGTTTTGAGATGTGGTCTTTTGAAGTGGAGGAGGCGGTCATCCAGGTGCTGCCGGGTATTATTGTATTGAAGATTTTGCTGCTGGCAGGATTTGGACTCTATAAAAGCGTTTGGCAGTATGCGGGTATGGCGGATCTTATGCGTTTGTTCTTGGCTACCTTTTGGGGATCGCTGCTGGCGGGCGGCTATGCCTGGGGATATATGGGCGGATATATGTCTGTCAGTGTCTTTGCTATTGACTGGTTCCTGTTTATGTTTATGCTGGCTTCTTCACGTTTTGCTTTCAAGGGATTGCGCCGGTTGTTTGCCCTGCCAACGAATGGAGGCAAGAATGTGCTGCTGTACGGGGCGGGCGATGCCGGCTGGCTGGCGCTGAGTGAGATACGTCAGAATCCGGACCTGCATTTGGATCCGGTGGGCTTTATTGATGATTCTCCATATAAGCAGAAGGGGAAGGTGCAGGGATTGCGGGTGCTGGGCAGCTACCACCGCCTGAAAGCTATTTGCGAGGAACATGATGTGGATGAGGTGCTTATCTGCATCCGGGACTTGTCGGAGGATAAGAAGGAGATGGTTAAGTATATGTGTACGAAGAGTGAGGTGACATGCAAGGAGTTTCTGCCGGTATTCAGCGAGGTTGAGTCTGAAGATGAGAAGTCGTCGAAGGAGCGCTCGTATAGTTTTGAGTACCAGGAAAGCGCCTGAGTCTATTAATAATAGTCAGAAGTGTTAAGCTGGTGTTTACTGTTCCAGTTTAAAGGTTGCAGGTTTTAGGGTTTCCATTCTTTTCTTCAGCTTTGTTAATTCCCCAATTGAGAGGGCTTGGCATGAGGCGTCAGTGGCCCTCTGGTGGAGGGGAATAACCCGGGACTTAATTGTAGATCTAATATTAAGATCTTCAGTCTTGTTATTATAATTCCATTCAATGCGACAAGCCCCACCCGGAAAATTTCTGCTTGACGAGGGGCGGGCGGTGGCTGTATTCAACCCCCTTGACCGTAATCCGCACCGAGGAGTTTAAATTTTCCTTGGCTTTTTAAGAGCCTTTTGTGCCAAGGCAAAAGGCGGGAGAAAATTAAGAGCTTTCCCGACCTAATAATCTTCGAAAGTTATCCGGGTGACTCAGCTAGGATTTTTTTCTTACTTAAAATACTTGGAGAGCAACCATTTCTTTGACTTTTCTTAATTTTTTTTCCTTTTTATAAATCCTTGCGTTTTATAAAAAAACGTAAGGAATTTTTGTTGGTTTATTACAAAAATAATATTAGATAGCAATAGGGATTATCTTTTTTTGGCTCGTTATAGCTGGAAGTTTTATTTCCTTTCTTTATAAATAAAGCTTCTGGTTGTTTAAGGAGTCGTTAACCTCATTGGGCATTAAATAATATCGTGTCGTGATGAATAAATATTAAAAATAATAAAATCAAGAAAGCATCATGAATACTGAGTCTTTAGATATATCCGAATCCATAGAAACTCTGAATGTAAATCTTCGGCAAGTTGCTCAGGTGGGAGAGTGGGCCGATTTGATGGGATATCAAAACCCCAAGAAGTTTTCACGCCGTTTTTTGAGACACTATGCAGTGCGTCCCTGCAGAATGTTAATAGCCATTCGTTTAAAGAGTATTTTTAAGGACTTGCGGTCCGGGAATTATTCTAATTTTGATATTGCCCGGCGTCATAGCCTGCCGGATGAAAAGGCGTTGAATAAGTTTGTGAACTATCACCTTGGCTGCTGCCCCAGCGAATTAGAGTCTATGACTGAATCTCTTTTTAAAGAGAAGATGGAAAAATTCGGTAGTAAAATTTGGTAGTAAAGTTAGGTAATGAAAAAGGGGTGGAAATTAAAAAGATTGCAAGAGAAGTACTTGAGTAATTAACCGTCCGATAAGGGATGAGAGTAGAGTATAGAATATAGGGAGCAAAGGCGTGCAAGCTATATATAATAAAATAAGTTAAGCGCTTGATCGGAATTTACCCCAGAGAAGGAATAGCTTACTGATACAATGATTAAACAAGCCCTCGAATATATTAGTGAAGAACTGACTTCCGGTCTTGGTTTGGGGATTGAAGATGTGTCATTAGATAATCTCCAAAAGATACAGGAAAAGCACGAACAGGGATTGGTGATTTCTTTACTGAATGTAGAGGAGGAGAGTACCTTAAAAAATACCCCTCATTACATCCGCAAAAATAACCAGTTGTTGTATAAGGAACCGCCGGTATATTTGAATATGAATGTACTTATGGCTTTTGAGTTTGATGATTATGGAACAAGCCTGCAGCGCCTGGCCGAAACCGTAGAATTTTTTCAAAATAAACGATGGTTTACTGCCGAAAATGAAGAGGCTTCCCACCCTTTTCCCAGCGGACTGAAGAAGCTTGTGATGGATCTTCAGGAGTTAAGTTTTGAGCAGCTTAATCATATTTGGAGCATCTCCGGTGGTGCGCACTTTCCTTCTCTGCTCTACAAAATACGATTGATTAAAATTCAGCCCGAGGATGAGGTAGAGGGACCGGAAATCGATACGATCCAATTCGATACAGGTTTGATGGAGTGAAGAAGTATATATTATGGGATTTATTATTAAATATAATCGCTTTTTTAGTGTCACCCTCGGCGAAGAGGGGGCGGGTGATATAATGGAGGGCTTTACCTTCTTTCCCACCCGGGAGTGCCGGCGCCTGATGGACAATCATAACCTGGTGTTTCGTTCTCGTTCCACCGGCTTTGAAGTCTTTTATTCTGAAACCCCGCTGATTCCCATCTCAGAAAGCGTGCGGTTTAGTTATGGATTCCGTATCCCCGATGCCGGTCTATTTGAGAAATATGGGCTGGTTCGCGAAGATGAAACCGATACCACGGTCTATCAGCCCGGTCTTTATTTTGATAATCTTAACCCGGATGGCTCCATCATATCCGGGAGCCCGGCCTCTATCGTTGCTTCTGGAACAGATCCCGGGGAAACGGTTTCATCCGCTGATACCTATCGCATTTATCGGCAAACCTTTAAGGTATATGATGAGGCTGCCGGGACTCCTCCCTCTAGTTATGAATTAAGCCATCAGTACAATACGTCACTGACACAGACCAACCCGGTTGATCCCGACCCGGCCGCAGGTTCTCTCATCACAACAATAAACTCGATAGACCTGAATGGGGATTATATTAGCGAGTCCGGTCCGTACCTGTTGGAGGCAGATGTCCAGCCCCCTCCCAACCGGAAGGTATATCTTAGCGAAGAACTTGGACAAAAAGGCGCTCACGGCGTCGTAGATATTTATTGGGAAAATCCCCAAGACACTGTTTCTGATCCTGAGAAGGGTCAGGAGTATAACATAATTTTTAAGCCTAAATAAGAGTGAAAATGGCCACTTATAAAACACCCGGCGTTTATGTAGAGGAAGTTTCAATATTCCCGCCATCAGTAGCACAAGTAGAAACCGCAATTCCGGCTTTTATCGGCTATACTGAGGAGGGACCCACCGATCCAACGAGAATAAAATCAATGGTTGATTACCAGTCGATTTTTGGAGGTCCGTCCAAAGAGTTGCCCGATTTCAGTATTGATGCAGATGGTAACGCGAGTCCGGATTCCGATATTCCCGTCACCCCGGAGTATAAGATGTATTATATGCTGCAGCTTTATTTCGCCAACGGCGGTGGACCGTGTTACATTATCTCAGTGGGGAATTACGAGGAAACCCCTTCGATTTCTGCTTCGGATTTAACCGATGCGTTGACGAATAAGCTTAAGAAAGAAGACGAGCCGACGCTTATCGTTTTCCCGGATGCCCAAAGTATCGGCAATGAAACCGATTATCATGATCTTTATGCCGCAGCTATATCTCAAAGTGCTGATCTGGGAGATCGCTTTACGATTTGTGATGTATTGCCTGTTGAGGAGGTATCGGGAGATGATCCGATAGGGGCATTTCGGAATGGAATCGGGACCAACAATTTGATGTATGGCGCAGCTTACTATCCGAATCTGGAAACGAGTCTTACCCACCAGTATAACGAAGATGAATTAATGGTATCCGTCACAAATCCGGATGACCCGGATGCCGGTGATATTTCGGTGCTTCGCCATAGCGATGCAACCATTGAAAATGCCGGTGATCCCGAAGCTACAGCTGGTGAATCATTGTTCCATGCCAATGACGGGGCGTACCGGCAGCAGTATTACGATATCAGGAAAACAATCGAGTCGGTTAAGCTGGTGTTTCCACCGAGCGGGGCCGTCGCCGGCGCCTATGCAATGGTTGACAGCAATCGGGGCGTTTGGAAAGCACCGGCCAATGTATCGCTGAACCGGGTTGTGCGTCCTGTGGTAGCGTTAGACAGCGAAGACCAGGAAGATATGAATGTAACCGGTACCGGCAAATCCATTAATGCCATCAGAAGTTTTAGCGGCAAAGGCGTATTGATTTGGGGCGCCCGAACACTGGATGGGAACAGCAACGAATGGCGCTATATTTCGGTGCGCCGCTTCTTCAATATGGTGGAAGAATCGGTGAAGAAAGCCACCGAACGCTTTGTATTTGAACCCAACAGTGCCAATACCTGGGTGAAGGTGAAAGCGATGATTGAAAACTTCCTGACTGACCAGTGGCGCGACGGCGCTCTCATGGGAGCCAAGCCTGATGATGCCTTTTATGTGAAAGTGGGGCTGGGTGAAACAATGACTCAGCAGCATGTTCTTGAAGGGGAAATGATTGTGGAGATCGGTATGGCGGTGGTACGGCCGGCCGAATTTATTATTCTGCGCTTTTCTCACAAAATGATTGAATCTTAAAACCAAATGTTTAAATCCCTGCAGCTATGAGTTATAAAACACCCGGCGTTTATGTAGAGGAAAAGTCACTGTTTCCGCCTTCCGTAGCACAAGTAGAAACCGCAATCCCGGCCTTTATCGGCTTTACGGAAATGGCTGAGGATGAGGAGGGAAATACACTGCATGAAACGCCAACACGTATTGAATCGATGCTGGAATATGAAACCTACTTCGGGGGACCGCAACCGCAGGCGTTTGAAGTGAACCTGGCTGAAGAAGCTCCGTATTTGCCTCAGTCCTTAAGTTTTCAAGGAGGTAAAACTCCTTACCTGATGCATCCCGCCCTGGAAATGTTTTATGCAAACGGAGGGGGACCTTGCTATATCGTCTCGGTCGGAGATTACGATGACGCAACTGAGGTATCCAGCCTGGACAGTATCGAGGATTACCAGGAGTTAAAGGATGGGCTGGATAAAATCCGTAAAGTCGATGAAGTGACGCTGATCGTTTTGCCGGAAGCCAGTCAGTTATCAGCGGATAGCCAATACGATTTGTATAAGGATGTGCTGATGCAGTGTGGTGATCTGCAGGACCGGTTTGGTATCTTTGATGTGCGAAGCGAAGATGATGATGGCAGCGATTTTCGAAATGGCATTGGCACCTCCTTTCTTCGCTATGGAGCGGCATACTATCCGCATCTTAATACTTCAGTCTCGTATGCATATACCCCGGAAGCGGTAACATTTAAGCATGCTTCCGGTCCTTTTGATGATTTTGTATGGAATGAAGTGCAAATACTTGCTGAAGCTCTTAATTTGCAACAGCAGCTGGAAGATGCTAAAACCAGGGTAGATGGTGCCGATACAGATGCGCAAGCTGAGCCTATTGAATCAATACGAAAAGATGAGTTTGTAGCTTTATTGGGCATTGCAAAAAGAAATGCTGATAAGGCTATTTCTTTTGCCGAAGATGCTTTGGAATTAATTGCTGATGAGACGTTTACTTCTTCTGATCTGGATGCTGCAAAGACCGAATATGCTGACTCAGAATCTATTGATGATTCTAATACCAAGGAAGAGATAAGAGACGCTATTGGAGCCTTCCAGGGAGCAACCGAGGATGCTCAAACGGCTATGGAGGCTATTATTACAGAACTTAATGATCCGAACCAAACATCCATACCGGAAAGCAGTAATTCAGATATTGAGGATCACTATACAAATGAGTTTCAGTCCGAATTGACAAAGCTGCTTGATGAAGAGAGAATGACCATGCCGCCATCTTCAACAATGGCGGGTATTTACGCCAAAGTAGACGAAGACCGCGGCGTCTGGAAGTCACCGGCGAATGTGAGTATTAACCGGGTATCGGGCCCCGCGGAAAAATTGACGATCAGTGAAAATGATAGCTTTAACGTACATCCCACGGGTAAATCGATTAATGTTATCCGTGCATTTACCGGCAAGGGCACGCTGGTTTGGGGCGCCCGAACGCTGGATGGCAACAGCAATGAGTGGCGCTATATTTCAGTGCGGCGTTTCTTCAATATGGTAGAGGAATCGGTGAAGAAAGCCACCGAGCCGTTCGTGTTTGAACCCAACGATGCCAATACATGGGTCAAGGTGAAAGCGATGATTGAAAACTTTTTGACGGTACAGTGGCGGTCCGGCGCCTTGATGGGCGCCAAGCCTGAAGATGCCTTTTATGTGAAAGTAGGGCTGGGTGAGACGATGACTCAGCAAAATGTATTGGAAGGCGAAATGATTGTAGAGATCGGTATGGCGGTCGTACGTCCGGCCGAGTTTATTATCCTGCGTTTTTCTCACAAAATGCTCGAATCGTAATTTTCATAACTAAAACCAAGTATCATGAGTGATTATCCATTAGTAAAATTTCATTTCCAGGTAGAATGGGGCGGTACAAAGATCGGGTTTTCAGAAGTCTCTGGCCTGAATGTAGAAACAGAACCTATCGAATACCGCCATGGAGCCAGTCCGGAGTTCACCAAAACCAAAATGCCGGGCTTGCAAAAGTATAGTAATATTACCCTTAAACGGGGGTCGTTTCAGAGTGACAACGAGTTCTATGAGTGGTGGAATACGATAAGGCTGAATACTATAGAACGGCGCGATATTACGATTTCCCTGCTCAACGAAGAGCATGAGCCGCTTATCACCTGGAAAGTCAAAAATGCATGGCCGATTAAGGTTGAATCAACGGATCTGAAAGCCGACGGCAACGAGGTAGCGATCGAATCTATGGAGCTTGCACACGAAGGATTAACGATAGAGTATCAATAATGGCAGAATCTTATCCGCCGGTCAGTTTTTATTACCAGGTATCGTTCAATGGTATTGGAGATAATGCCATTGATACCCGGTTCCAGTCCGTTTCGGGACTCTCGGCAGAGGTTAAAACCGAAACCTATAAAGAGGGTGGAGAAAACCGCTTTGAACATGTATTGCCGGTGCGGTCCAGCTATTCGGATATTACCCTGAAGCGGGGGCTGGCTACCGACTCCAAACTCATCAAGTGGTTTACTGATACCTTTGATACGATGCAGGTACAGCCGGTTACGATTGATATCATGCTGCTTAATGAGGAGGGAGATCCGTTGGTAAGCTGGAACCTCGTACATGCCTGGCCTAAAAAATGGAGTATCTCCGATTTTGATGCCGAGCAAAACGCCATCGCAATTGAAACACTGGAGCTGCACTATCGAACATTTTCAATCAATATGTGAGGATTGATTATGCCAATTGAGATTAAGGAACTGCACATTAAGGTAAATGTGGAAGAGCCATCGCCGGAGCGATCAAGGTCAAGGCCCGGCCGACGACCGCCTCAGGCGACCGGGGATCGTGATAATTTGGTTGACCTATGCGTAGAAAAAGTGTTGGAAGTATTAAAGCAGAAAAACCGCAGGTAGTGTATTATGGCTGATGAAACCCTGAAAATGCTTATCGTCGGATATAAAAATGCTGAATTTACAATTCCGGCGCCAGTCCCGCCTTTTAAAGCTCACGTTAATCCCGAGAGCTATACCCAGTCGGTGTATGTTAATTATTCCGAATTACAGGCATCGGGTACCAGCAGTGCCGCTAATAAATATAATAATACGGATCCCCAGACACTCAGATTTGAATTTTTGCTCGATAGATCTGGTGCGCTGGGCAACCTCGAAAGCGGGCCGGTCGGAGTTACACCGGATATCATGCACTTTAAGAAATTGGCGCTTAGTTATGACGGTGAAATTCACCGTCCTCGTTATCTGATGCTGGTATGGGGTACGCTCCTGTTTAAGTGCCAGTTGCAGAGCCTGGAGATTGAACACAAGATGTTTAGTCCGCAGGGACTGCCTTTGCGGGCTGTGTTAAAAACGACCTTTAAGAAGTATGTGGAGGAAACAGAGCGAGTTGCACGCGAAAATAAAAGTTCTCCCGACTTAACGCATGTTCGTACCGTCGAAGAGGGGGATACCCTGCCACTGATGACGTATAATATTTATGGCGACTCCAGGTATTACCTTGAAGTGGCCCGGATTAACGGGATTACTGATTTTCGAAATTTAAAACAGGGAAGCGAAATTGTGTTTCCACCTCTTGAAAAGATGAATTAATAATATGCCGGTTTTACCAACAGATATTCTTTCAAACAGTGCAAGAACCAACGGTGTGGTAACTCATACTATCCTGGTTGATGGGGAGGAAGTCCCATCGACAGTAGAAGTGTACTCTATCGATATCTGGAATGAGTTGAACCGTATTCCCCGGGCGAAAGTGGTTATTCTTGATGGTAACACCGCAGATCAGACTTTCAAGGTCAGTGAAGAGGATTGGTTCGTGCCGGGCAATGAAATTGAAATTCAGCTGGGGTATGAGTCTGAAGAAAATACGGTGTTCAAAGGAATCGTTACGGGGCAGTCTATTAAAATGCGCTCCAATGGCAATAGTATATTAACCGTGAGCTGTACCGACCCGGCTATAAAACTCACCACTATTCCCAAGAGCCGGTATTTTTATGACGCTACCGAAAGCGAGGTTTTTGAAACGATTATTAGTGAATATGGCAACGTAAGTGCGGATGTAGAAACTACGCAGTTTACCCATAAGGAAATTTTGCAGTTTCAGTCTACCGATTGGGATTTTATTCAGAGCCGGGCTGATATAAATGGGCTGTTTTGCCACGTTGAGGGAGGCACTATTTCTATTAAGAAACCGGACTTTGGCCAAGAGCCTGAAGAAACTGTTGTGTATGGCAATAACCTGTTGGAGATTGATGCCGAAATGGATGGTACAAGCCAAATGGGATCGGTAAAAGGGATTTCCTGGGATTATTCTAAAACCGAACCCAGTGAGGTAGATGCTGCTTCTTCTTCGCCGGTAACGCCGGGGAATATCAGCTCTGGTGATCTCTCGGGGAGTTTTGAAAATAAGGAGTGGTTTCTCCGGGCCGGTGCTAAAATACCCAGCGAAGTGTTGCAGACATGGGCGAATGCCAAGCTCATGAAGCACGAGCTGGCTAAGGTCCGGGGCCGGGCTAAAATTCGCGGTTTATCTACGATTAATCCGGGAGCGGTTATTACCCTGGAAGGGGTCGGTGATCGGTTTAATGGCAATGCATTTGTGAGCGGTGTAAAGCATAGCTTTTATAAGGGGGAGTGGGTGATGGATGTGCAGTTTGGCCTTTCTCCGGAGTGGTTTAGCGAGCAATATAAAATTTCCGAGGAGCCTGCAGCCGGAATGATGCCTTCTGTGAGCGGACTTCAAATCGGACTGGTTACGCAAATCGAGGAAGATCCGGATGGCGATGAACGTATCCTCGTTCGGTTACCGATGATTGATACCGAGGAGCAGGGGGTGTGGGCACGGCTGGCTACGGCAGGGGCAGGAGATAACCGGGGAGTAATTGTACGCCCCGAAATAGATGATGAAGTGGTGGTGGGCTTTATCCACGGCGATCCCAACCAGCCGATTATTTTAGGTTCCCTGAATAGTGCTAATAATCCGGCACCTATTGCGGCCAGTGATGATAATCATGAGAAGGGATGGGTGAGCCGCGGGGAAATAAAGATGCTGCTCAATGATGATGCTCCTTCTATAATTATTGAAATGCCTTCGGGCAAGAAAATTTCTGTCGATGACGATGCGGGAGAAATTGTCATGGAAGATGAGAACGGCAACAGCATGGTTATGAATAGTGATGGTATTACCGTGGAAAGTCCTTCGGATATCAATATTAAGGCCACTGGTGATCTGAATCTTGAGGGGACAAATATCAATGTCAAAGCCAATGCAGGTTTTAAGGCTGAAGGATCGGCCTCGGCCGAAGTGAGCTCGAGTGGTAGTACTACGATTAAAGGAAGTATAGTGCAAATTAATTGATGAAAGATTTTTAGAATTTAAAAAGTATAAACGCAAGTAACTATGCCGTCAGCAGCAAGAATAACCGATATGCACATTTGCCCAATGGTGAATCCGGGTGGGGCTCCCCATGTGGGGGGACCCGTTTTACCCCCGGGAGCACCTACCGTTCTAATTGAGGGATTACCCGCCGCCCGGATGGGTGATATGGCTACGTGCTCTGGACCACCCGATACGATCATCCAGGGATCGGCAACGGTGTTAATAGAGGGCAAACCGGCTGCAAGGATGGGAGATATGACTTCACACGGCGGACAAATTGTAGCAGGCAGCGGAACGGTAATAATTGGAGGCTAACGAAACGCTTATGGAGAATGGGAAAGATTTTTTAGGCAGCGGATGGAGTTTTCCCCCTGCATTTGATAAAGAAGACGGTAAGGTACAATTAACGCATAACCGGGAAGATATTGAACGCAGTCTTGAAATACTGGTGGGCACGCGTAAAGGTGAACGGGTTATGCGTCCTGAGTATGGCTGTAATCTTGATGATATGGTGTTCGAATCCTTCAATTTATCGATGAAAACGTATCTGGCTGATCTGGTTGAAACGGCTATTCTGTATTATGAACCGCGTATTGAACCGTTGAATATTAATATTGACGAGACTTTTATATATGAAGGCCGGCTGATGATTGAAATTGAGTACCTGATCCGGGCTACCAATTCTCGTTTTAACAAGGTGTTTCCCTTTTACCTGGAAGAAGGAACCGAAATATAATGACAAACATGAATGAGTGACTCCTGTCAACATAGCAATCCGCTTATCCATCAGGGTACTTCGCAATCCGGACGTTTTCTGGATGCATTGGATCCGGAAAAAGTGAAGCTACATGATTTGGATGCCGATGACTGGCTGGATTTTGCCTATGAATATGCACGGCTTGTCAATTTTTATGCGGAAGATAATGCCGAAGAGCCCCGGGGAGACTGGCAGGATTTCTTTGAAACCGAAGGTGATATTGAATCGCTGCTGGAGCGTTATGGTGACGGAGAGGTCGAGCCGCATCTTGCCCTTTTTATCAGCTTTCTGAAGTTGTTGGCTTATCCGCAGGAAAGCATTAATGAATTGCCCCAGCGACATCTTGATTTCTACTATAAAGACGTACTTAAGCTAAAGAAGCAGCCATATACGCCAGATAAGGTGCATGTTCTTTTTGAGTTGGCCCAAAATGCTCAGCAAGAACTGGTCGATTCAGGCGTGCTTTTAAAAGCGGGAAAAGACAGCGAGGGAAATCCTCTCAATTATAGTACGACCACTCCATTGGTCGTTAATTCCGCACAGGTAGCTTCTTTAAAGTCCGTATATGTTGACGAAGGTATACTAAGACATGCCCCTGTCACGGATTCTGCAGATGGCCAGGGCAAGGAATTTAAAGAGGAGAACAGCTGGCCGGCTTTTGGGAGAGAAGAGTGGCCCGAGGAAGATCTGATGTGGCCGGAAGCAGAGCTAAGTTTTTATGTGGCATCGCACCTGCTGGATCTTCAAGAGGGAAACAGAATAATTACGCTTGCAATCGAGCTTGCCAATCCCTCACTGCTGGAGGATCTTTCACCGACTAATATTAAAGCCTACTTTACCGGAGAGAAGGGATGGCTTGATCCTGTACAGGCAACTTTTTCCGGAGGCAATAAAACAAAATGGCAGTTTGAGCTGAATGCGGAAGAGGACCCGGTATTGGGTTATAAAGAGGCGGTACACGAGGCTTCTATCGGTACCGACCAGCCAGTCGTGAAGGTGACATTCAGTGATCCCGATTATTATGAGAATTTGAAGAGAGCGAAAATAAAAAGTATAGAGCTTAAGGTGGAAGTGGAGGGCGTTAAAACCCTGCAGTTGCAAAACGAGCTGGGGAACCTGGATCCCACCAAGCCATTTCGTCCTTTTGGATCTTCGCCCAAAATAGGATCAAAGTTGTCTGTTGTATATCCGGAGATGTATGGCAAGCCGGTTTCACGTTTTGAACTTAGTATGCGATGGTTGAATCTTCCGGCCAATTTCAGTGAACATTATAAACATTATGAGGATGCTATAAACAGCAAAAAACAAAGCTATAGTTATAAGATCGATGACCAAATTAATTATAATGCTGCTGTTTTTTACAATACTGAGTGGCTGGTAGGTGGAATACCGGTTTGGGAAATTATAAACGGATCCGATGGTCCCCCGGATGATAATATGCGAGAAAACTTTAAAGTTGAGGTTACTTCTCCTTTCGAGACCGGATCCGATACATTTGAGTTGTTCACGGACCCTGCACAGGTTAAGGTAGATATTGCTGGTACTGGCATAACTAAAAAGGGGGAAATTGAGCTGGCTTTAACCGAGTCATTTTATCACGATTTATATCCCGAGCTGTATGTTAATGCAGTGATGGAGGCCCAGAAAACCACCGGTGATATGTCAATCACAATTGAAGGGACAGAGGTAGAAGTGGAAGGGGATGAAGGATCTGGTTCGGTTGATTTGCCCAATGAGCCTTATACACCGCTGCTTGATCAGCTTACCCTCAGTTATACTGCCCGGGAAGATATTTCATTTACAGAAGAGTTGGATGAGGATCTATCTACTGTACTGTTTCACCGGCATCCCTTCGGCACCAAGCGCGTTATTGCTGAAAACAAAACACTGTTGCCATCCTATAATCATGGTACTTTGTTTGTCGGATTGGAAAAAATGGAGTCCGGTAGTAATATCAGCCTGCTGTTTCAGGTGGCGGAAGGGAGCGAGAATCCTTTGTACAGTAACTTTCCTGAGGGAGAAACTCATATTGAATGGGCGGTACTGTCAGATAACGACTGGATAGATTTGAAAGACCATTTTACCCGTAACGAAACCAATAACTTTCTCCGGTCGGGTATTGTGGAGATTGCTATTCCCGAAGAGGCTACCAGTAATAATACGCTTGTAAACGGCGGGCTGCATTGGTTGCGCATCCATTTGAAAAAAGAGCCGGATGCCGTTTGCCGGTTTACCGGTATACACGCGCAGGCAGCTACGGCTGTGTTCCATAATCAGGAAAATACCACCGATCACCTGGAGGCCGGTTTGCCCGCCGAAACAATTGGGAAAATGGTAAACCCGCGCGCAAAGCTTAAATCAGTTAGCCAGCCGTATGAATCTTTCGGGGGAAGGCCGACCGAAACAGACAACGCTTTTTACCGTCGGGTGAGTGAGCGCCTGCGACATAAAAATCGCGCAGTAAGCATTTGGGATTACGAGCATGTTGTTTTGGAACAATTCCCTTCCCTATATAAAGTAAAATGCCTGAATCATGCGTATTGGGACGGCAGCGAACTTGATGAAATGAGTCCCGGAAATGTAACGCTGGTCCTGATTCCAAAGTTGACCGAAGAGAATATCGAACACCGGTTAGAACCAAGGGTAAGCCAGGATTTTAAAGACCGGGTGGAGGAATATGTGGCTAAACATAATTCACTTCATGCTGATACCAGGGCGGCCAATGCGGTTTACGAGCCGGTTCGTTTTCAATTTGATATTCGTTTTGATGCGGGACTGGATTTTAGTTTCTACGAAAAGCAAGCGAAAGAAGATCTGAAACGGCTGATGGCTCCCTGGGTATTTGACCCGGAGATCAATATTCGTTTTGGGGGTTCTTTTACAGAGTATCAGATTGTAAACTACCTGGAGAATCTGGAGTACGTCGATTATATCGAGGATTTCAAGATGTTTCACAAGCCGGTAAACAGCGATGAGGAGATAAAAAAATCCGAAGTCAAGCCTTCGAATGCGATGGCTATTCTGGTGCCGGCACAAAATCATAGCATTAATCCTGCAACAGCCTGTACTTAAATTATGGAATCAAGCACTATTCCAAAAAATATCGAAACAAATGACGATCGTGACTTTGAGTTTCTGCGCGAGGAAGGGCTGAGGCATATCGAAGAGCTGAGCCGGAAACTATGGACTGATTATAATACCCATGATCCGGGGATCACTTTTTTGGAGGTGCTTTGTTATGCCATTACGGATTTGGGTAATAGGGTCAATTTGCCCATTCGTGATTTGATTACCTCCTCCAAAGAGGAGAAAGAATCGCTGGCCGATGATTTTCCAACGGCCAAGCAGATTCTTACCACCAAGCCGGTCAGTGAAAGCGATTATCGCAAGTTGTTTATCGATATTGAAGGGGTCAACAATGCTTTTATTCGTGTGGATACCGATCATACGCTCTACAGCCATTGCCTGCAGATGGATGAAGCTACGGAAGAGTTTCGGCAAGGTATATTAAGTTATGACGGGGATCTGCAGTTCGATTATAAGAAGGTGGATGAGTTCAACTTAAAGGGATTGTATAACATTTATTTTGAACCAACTCATGATATCCAGTTTTTGCCGGATGCAGAGCGGAAGGTACGTATCGATGAAATTACCAGCGAGATAAAAGAGCGGTATCATGCTAACCGTAATCTCTGTGAAGACCTGGCTGAGGTAAAGGAAATTGATGAGCTAAAACTGTTGGTTTGTGGAGATATTGAGCTTGAAAACTCCGCTAATGCTGTGGAAGTGCTGGTAGAGATGCTTTTTCGTATTCAGATGTATTTATCCCCTTCAGTCAGTCGGTATACGCTGAATCAGCTTCTGGATGAGGGTATGCCGGTTGAAGATATCTTTGAGGGCCCCGTTCTGGAGAACGGTTTTATTCGTGATGACGAACTAAGTAATGCTGATATCAAGACCGAAGTGCACCTTTCCGATCTGGTGCAGATTGTCATGGAAACTCCCGGTGTTTCCGATATCCGGAAATTACGTATGGCAAGATGTGGGGATAATGGAAAAGAGCCTGCGGAGATGAACCTGGATAAATGGACCATCTGCTTTCCGCCTGATCATGAAAAAATACTTCGGTTGTGTCTGGATCGCAGCATCAGGACCATGAATTTATTTAAAGATGTCATTCCTGTTGATGTGGATTCAGCAACCATTAAGGAAAAACTGGAGGAACGTATCAGAGTACATCAGGAAAGCCTGAAGCTGAGCTATGACGATATCCCAATTGAGGAGGGCAGTTCTTTTGAAACCGGGCATTTCAGTACCGTCCAAAACGATCTGCCACAGCTTTATGGGACGGGTGAATACGGACTTTCTCCTTCACTGCCCGAAGAGCGCCACGCCAAAGCAAAACAGCTAAAAAGTTACCTCTTGTTCTTTGACCAGATTCTAGCCACCTATTTTGGTCATCTGAAGCATTTTGGACAGTTGTTATCGGCGGATATCAACAATCGGAGCTATTTTGTAAATGAAGTACAGAATGTAAATGATTTTGAGGATCTGGTAAGTAATCCTGCCCTTTATGCTGGTGAAATTGAGAATATTCTTGATGAGCTGGATGACTTTGATGAACGAAAAAACGCTTTTCTGGATCATCTGCTTTCTCGTTTTGCAGAGAATATGAATGAATATGCTTTTTCCATGCTGGAAGGATTCGGAGAAGAAATAAGCAGTGCCACCTTATGGCATAAGTCCACGCTGCTAGAGGAATACCCGGAGGTCAGTGCCGGACGATCCAGCGCTTTTAATTATTATGCTGAAGATGCTGAAGTCTGGGAAACCTACAATGTGAGCGGACTCGAACATCGCCTGGCTAGACTGTTGGGAATCAGGGATTACTCTCGCCGCGATCTTACCACTTATGATTATGAGTTTTACCAGGAAGAAGATGACGACGATATTTCCGAGTGGCGCTGGCGCATCCGTAATACTGCCGGAGAGATTATGTTTTCGAGCAGTAAACACTACCATAGCAGGGCAGAGGCAGAAGAAGAGATGTGGATCGCTGTTTCGCTGGCCTGGGATAAAAGTAATTACCAGTTGCTTCCGACCGAGTCGGGTGACAAGTTTTATTTCAACCTGGTGGATGAACATAAAGAGGTCGTCGCCCGGCATATTAAGTATTACACATCCCGCGAAGCTGCCGAGGCCGATATCGAAGAATTTTCGGAGTATATGTTTGACAAGGTTTCGGATGAGGGGATGTTCCTTTTTGAGCATATCCTGTTCCGACCGGACCGGGAGGATCCTGATGCTGATCAAAAGTTTATGGACATCTGTATGGATTCCGATTGCAAGCAATGCAAACCGGGTGACCCCTATTCATTAAGAATGACTATCGTTTTTCCGGGATGGACTAAACGGTTTTCAAATGTATACTTTCGTGAGTTTGCTGAAAACCTAATCCGCCGGGAAGTACCAGCCCATATTATGACTCGCATTTGCTGGATCGGCAACGAAAAGGAAATAGAAAGCGAATCTGATGAACCCGAAGATGGCCAGATGACAAAGCTTGAGGAGCTTTACAAGAAATGGTTAACCAAAAAGATGCAAAGTCCCGAAGATCAAAAAGACAATGAGTTTCTAAAGCCGCTGGTAGATTTACTGCATGAACTGGAAACGGTCTATCCGGCAGGAACTCTGCACGATTGCAGTACCTCAGGCGACAGCAGCACCTCCATCATATTGGGACGTTCAACTATAGGAGAATTAAAAAAACAAGAAGAAAATGGCGACGAATAAATCACTATACGACCCGGTGCCCACCTATCGAAAGTTTGTTGATAATCAGGTGCTAACTGATGATCAACTCAATGCTGTATTGGATCATCTTAACTACCAAGACCAGCTTTCGCGTGTGCTCTTAAGTGGAGTGGGCATCGTCTGCGGACTTCATTTGTCATTAAATACAAATGGAGAAACCAGCATAGAAATTACCAGCGGTGCTGCGGTGACTACCGATGGTAACTTGTTGAAAGTGGGCGAAACCACCTTCAAAGGATTCAAGCGTTTCAGGGATGATAACGTCAAATACTCCCGCTTCTTACAGGATGGAGAGTCTACTATGCCTCTTTGGGAGCTGGAAACCGATACCGATCCTTCTGATGTTCATACACTTGAAAATTTCGAAAGTGAGGTAGGATTTCCATTAGAGGAGGCAATAGCCGTTCTCTATCTTGAAGATTATCTTAAAGAACAGGAAGACTGTTCACCCGTGGACTGTGATACCCAGGGACGTGAAGTCGTGAATACCATTCGGGTGCTTTTGGTTTCGCCGGGAAACGCGGAAAAAATAGCACAGGGAGATTCAATTTTATCGGATCTGCTATCTGAGGAGGGAGAGCCACTGGTTAATACATTGTCTCCCATATATACTCCGAGAGTGGTGCTTAATAAAGCAAATACGGATAGTTATGAGAAGTTCAGGAAAGCATATAATGTACAGTTTAGTAGTCTGGCCAATCGTATTATTCAGTTGGGAAATTTGGGCCTGTTCCATGATATCTTAGAAGAGCAGGATGTAAATCCTGATAATGTGCTTGGGAGCCTTTCCGGTACTTTCTTTAACACGCAGTACCTGTACGACTTTTACAAAGATCTGGTTACCGCATACAATGAGCTGCGAGATTTATTGAAAAAATATTATGCTATCTGCTGTCCCGATCCGGATGCATTCCCAAAGCATGTGCTTTTGGGGTCGCTGGTCAAATCCGAAACTCCCTGGCGGCACGAATTTTATCCATCACCTATTCTGAATCATCCCAACAGCTTGAATAGTTTGAAATCTGCCTTTAAAAGACTGTTGCTGATGATCAAGGACTTTAGGACAGAACGAAAAGATCGAGTTCAAATTACTCCTTCCCGTAACGGTCATTTTCGGATTGGAGAGCAGGCCATCCCATTTTATTATGACCTGGAGAATTCTGAAGATCCGCTTACTTTTCTTGAAAATTGGAAAGAGGAGGATATAGATCTCGTACCCAATTATTACGGCTATGATTATCCCGAAAGTGATTTTGATCCATTAGATGTTTGTCTGGACGATCATGATTTTTATCGTATTGAAGGACATGTCGGTCATCATGTAATGGACGTGCACGAAGAACTTCAGGATATACAAGAAGAAAAAGGTTTGGCTTTTGATATCAAGCCGGTAGCTATTGGGGAATACCCGGACGAAGAAACCATTGACTATGACAAATACCGGGTCTATTTCGAAGATCTGCAAGTGGTATTGCAAGCCTGGAATGAAGAGCAGGAGTGTTTGATGGAGTCCGCCAGCAAATTTTTATCCGGCTTTAGTCTTGCAGAACCCGGCCGACATGTCAACTATACCATAGAGAATAATGGTGATAGTGACGTCAATTCTGTATCGACTGGTATGCCTTTAATAACAGCCTACCGCAAGAAAAAAGAGCAGCCGTCATATACTGCTTATCGGACAAAAGCCAAAGAAAATTATGTGCTTAAAGGTATTACAGAAGAACAAGGTACGCTGGGAGGCACTATGCATGAACATAATACCATTGTTTCTAATTATAACAGAGGTGAAATTATTTATAACACGGGAAAAGCAGTTGAGGGATTTGTAGAAGATTGGGAAATAGATATCAAAGAAGCTGCAGTGAATATCCCGGTAGAATTACTCGGTCATTTGAAAGAGACAGAAGATCATAAACTGACCGATATTGAAGATTTTACTGAAGAAAATCTCAAAAAATATATTGATGCGCTTAAAGCCCAGTGTAAACAGGCCCAAACTTCAAAAAAACGGTTCCAGCGTTTGTCTGGATTGAAAGAGTATACTGCTGCTCAGCCTTGGATAGAGCAGTATGAATTTATATTGAATCGGATTATATCGTCCTGTTGTCTTATCAAAAAGGTGGAGGTGCTTTATGAAAAAATACTGGAGCGCAAGCAAGAGGTATTGAAACAAAGGGTGCTGGATAACTTTGTTGACCGGCATCCCGGGGCTGAACACAAAGCTGGCGTACCTGATGGAGGGACTTTTATCGTGTTGTATTTGTCAAGAAGGCAGGAGCCCGAGGGTCGTACTCTGAGAGCGGAATTGGAATCTGATCGCCGGGGAATAGTTGCAATGAGTACAAGTAGCTTGGCAAACAGGAAACAGCAACTTCCTCACGGTACGGTCATTGGCGACCTCTGCTTGCCTTATATCTGCTGTTCTGAAACCCCATCAACTACATTTGTATTCCCCGAACAGCTCGCTACGCTCCGTCTGCCTGTTGGTCATGTATGTGTGGGTGAGGATGATGAAGTAGATCCTGTTCGGATGGATGTAACACCTGCTGATGGCGAGATCAAGGCCTATATCCAGGAGCGTGAACTCAGTGGGGTCATCATCCGGAATGAGAACGGCCTTTTCTTCGATCCAAATCAGGTGTCTTCAGATGATTATGATAAGGTTATCCGGTTTAAGGTAAACGGTCAGCCGGTCGAACCTATATTGCAGATATATCGCAAACCGGAACCGGGCTTTACATACGATGATGAAATTACCTTCAGAGAGGAGAATACCATTGCCGTGGTTACCTTTGAAAATATCTCCGAACCGTTCGATGAGCTCACTTTTGAATGGGACTTCGCAGGGGAGGTGGTTAAGGATGAAAATTCCGTGGTGTTCAAGCATACTTTTAATGTTGAGCCCGGCGAAAACTATGACTTCCAGGTAAGGCTTAAAGCTTTCAACGGCTCGTGCGAGGAGACGTTTACAGAAAGTGTGAATATTGACGTGCCGGATATCGAAGAACCGGTTGAGGATTGCGAGGAAGTTACTGCAGCTACGATTCGAAATACCAGAAATATCATGGACAGACTATTCCAGGCGAATCCGGATATCCTTTCGGAAGTTCAACCTTCATACCAGGATGAGGTGCAACCGGTATATGAAAAGATACTTGAAAATACTGAAGAAGCTTTTAGTGGAGGTATGGATGAGGAGGTTTTCGCCTTTATCCAGAATGCTCACTTTGCTATTCAGGAAATGATAGGTACCTATAATACGGATACTGAGCGGGAGTTTTCGCTTTTAGTTTATTATGAGCTTATACTGCTTTATTTCTATCTGCAGGCCTGTCGTGAGGAAGATATCGAGGTGCATGCTCAGATCTCTGATGTTGCAGGTGGGTGGGCAGACTTTACAGATCGGGCAAGGGAAGAGTTCCCTGAAGCACTTGAGGCTCTCATTGGAAGCAATGACATCCATGAAAAACTTGTGATTATTCGCAAGAGGATGAATCAGCGTTTTGATGAAGAAATTGCTGATATTGTAGACGATTTAATTTCAAAATTAAATGAAGTCAGTGGATAATGAGCAAAAACATATCATCAATAAAGTAAAGGCCGAACTGACGATTCCTCCCACCTTATCACAAGAAGGAGACAGGTCAGAACAGTTGAAGCAAGCGATCCAAAATGCGCTTGATAATATCGTGCCGGAACTGGACCGTACGTATGGGGATAACAGGAGTTACCGGATGGAGTTTCTTTCAGTAGAACTCAACTTACAAAAGGATGATCTGTCACAGCTTGAAACGTTGCTTGAGGAAGCACTGATTGATAAAATGATAAGTGCGGGGCATAAAGCTGATAATCAAAGTAAAAAAGAGGATGAGAAGCAACACTTTGAAAAAATTGAGCCCGGACAGCGTCGGGTAGATCTGCTCAGTTACTTTTTGAAAACAGGTCAATTCCCCTGGTGGGCCGAAGGCGCATCATCTGCCGATCTTGAAGATAGGCTGAGGGAAATGTCTGCCAAGGAGTGGCAGGATCTTATCAAGCCGATGGTTCTGGTTCATCCGGAAGTTCTGCGCAGGCTTGCTGCTCAATTTCCCGAAGATCTCCTCCAGCAATTAATAAAAAAATCTTCGGGCAGGAAAGCATATTCCGTAGATGAAATCATTAAGGCATTGAAGGATATCAGTTCCTTTCTTGGAGACCAACATTTAGCTTATGGTACAAGGCGGCGGATTGTTACACGGCTTTATGAACATGCTTTTTCAGGGATAATATTTGATGAGGAGACTAAGCCCATTTTTAATAAAATAATGGGAGTCACCTTCGCAAGTTTCCGTGATGTGGGGACGGGCATTGAGGAATGGAAAAAATGGCTGGAAAAGTCTGACGGAAATAAATATTTCTGGCTTAATTTGCTGGATGACAAACCAGAAATAGAATTAGAGGAAGAGGAAAAAGAAGTGGAGCAGGATAGAGATACTGAGATCGGGGAAGATGATGATTTATCCGTTTCCAATGGCGGATTGGTACTCTTGAATCCTTTTATTGAATCATTATTTGAGAATTTGGGCTTGTTGGAGGAAGGAGAATTCAGTCAACAGTCTGCCCGCGAACGAGCGGTTTGCCTACTGTATTATCTGGCTACGGGTCATGAAGAGTTCCCGGAACATGAATTGGCATTGCCCAAATTTTTATGCGGATGGCCTTCGGGAGAGCCTATCAACCGGTTTCTACCGATAAGTGAGTATGAAATAGAAGAATGTGATGCAATGCTGAACAGTGCCATTACTCACTGGGAGGCTTTAAAAAATACGTCTATTAATGGATTCCGGAGTAATTTCCTGCAGCGGAAGGGTATTCTACGCGAGGAGGAGTTTGGCTGGTCGCTTTATGTCGAGCGGGAAACGCAGGATATCCTGCTTGAAAAGCTGCCGTGGAGCTTGTCGGTCGTCAAACATGAGTGGATGGATGAAATGTTAACCGTACACTGGCAATAATGATGGATTATCAGCAACTCATAGCATCGGTGCAGCAATTTATTTTTCATCGCCTGGAGCATTACTTTGAAAAACGGGAGAAGGCTCCTTCTCTAAAAGATTTTAAGCTAACCCTGCAGAAAAATAATCCTCTTCATCAACTGGTCCGGTCACGTCGGCTGGGAAAGGAGGAACAGCTTCTGCTGGGTATTGCTCTGATCCCGCATCTGAATCCCGCTTTATATTCCAATCTCATCCGGCACTTCCTGCCGCAAGGGGGAGATTTGCCCATATTTGGTGCAGCCAAAGGCAAGAATCACCGGGGCGTTATTCCAACGGGAGAAACAGCTCAGTTTATCTTGGCCGGATCGGATATTAATGAACGGCTAAGGGTGGTAGATTTGCTCAAAGAGTCTGAATTAATTCAAGATCAGATTTTGAACCTCGAGAGCATGCCAGCGGGAGAGCCCGAAATGAGCGGCAAGCTTACGGTTGCCGATGAGTATGTCGACTTGTTTTTAACAGGTAAAAGGTCCACACCTTCATTCGGACCTGATTTCCCGGCCCAGAAAATTGAGACTGAGCGGGATTGGGAGGATTTGGTTTTGTCGGACGATGTCAAAGAGCAGATTGAGGAGCTAAAGATATGGATGAATCATAATGACCGGTTAATGAAAGAGTGGGAGATGGATAAAAAGTTGAAGCCGGGCTATAGGGCCCTTTTCTACGGACCTTCAGGAACCGGGAAAACGCTTACGGCTACCCTTTTGGGAAAATATACCGACCGGGAGGTTTTTCGGGTAGATTTATCTACTATCGTTTCCAAATATATCGGTGAAACGGAGAAGAACCTGGAAAAGCTCTTCTCCAAAGCCGCCAACAAGGACTGGATTCTGTTTTTTGATGAGGCTGATGCTCTTTTTGGCAAACGAACCGAGGTAAGTGATGCCCATGACCGTTATGCCAATCAGGAGGTGAGCTATCTGCTGCAGCGCGTTGAGAATTTTGGAGGTCTGGTGATACTATCCACCAATTACAAATCCAATATTGACGATGCTTTCCTGAGGCGCTTTAATGCCATTATTAAGTTTCCCTTTCCAGATGCGGAAGAGCGGCATCTTATCTGGAAAAAATCACTGCCGGAGAAAGCCCAGTTAGAAAAAGAATTGGATCTGTCTGAGATAGCGGCTCGGTATAAGCTTACCGGCGGCAGTATTATAAATGTTGTGCACCAGGCTTCCCTGAAATCAATAAGTAACGACTCTGATGTTATCACTTTAGAGAGTGTCTTGCACGGGATCAAGCGGGAGGTGGAAAAGGAAGGCAAGGTTTTTAACAACCTGCTGGAAAAGAAAGTGAAACTGAACGGTAAACAATGAGGACATTATGAAATCAGCTCAACCAAAATCCTCCGTCGAATCCACGCATTCTGCTACTCCGATCTTAAGCAGAGATCAAAAAAACAATTTCTTTGCCTCTAAAGCTAATGCTCCCCAATCCTTCTTCAGCCCAACAACGATTCAGCCCAAACTAAAAATCGGGCAGCCAGGTGACAAATATGAGCAGGAGGCCGACCGCGTGGCGGACGCCGTTGTAAATTCACCAGATGCCCCGAATTTACAGCGCCGGTCCGTGGAAGAAGAGGAGGAGATGCTGCAAACACAGCCCCTTGAGGAGGAAGAAGAGACGCTGCAGACCCAGCCTATGGAGGAAGAAGAGGAGCTGCAGGCGAAGCGGGAGCCCGGCATCCAGCGCAAGTGCGAAGAGTGCGAGCAGGAAGAAAATCTGCAGACGAAACAAAAACCAAGAGGCCACACACAATCGGGTGTTGCAAGCAGTAAACTGAGCCATCAATTGAAATCAAAAAGCGGCAACGGTAGCCGGCTGCCAGAAGGTGTGCAAACGGAGATGAGCCAAAAAATCGGAGCTAATTTTAGTGGGGTGAATATCCATACAGACTCAAATGCCCACCAAATGAACCAGCAACTTGGTGCCCGGGCCTTTACCCACGGCAGGGATATCTATTTTAATGAAGATGAGTATAGTCCGACTTCAAATAGTGGTAAACATTTGCTGGCACATGAGTTAACACATGTGGTTCAGCAAACGGCGAAGAATCCTCCCAATATTCAGCGGCAGGTTGCCGGTTGTAACCCGTGCCCTTCACCTCCCAATCCTGATATTGACGTTAAAATTCGGCCCGTCCTACAGTATTCCAATCTGGGTGCAGGTCACTTTGGAAGCACCCGTTGGACAGGCGCTAATGTTCCCTTTTTAAGCATTTGGCATCGGGAAAGAAGGAACTGTAATACCTGCGGTCCCAGTGGTAATTCAGCCGAGTATGATTTATGTCCACGTAAGGCTGTAATTCGAGCTAATGTTCCGGTTTTGATCAACAGGAATGAGTTGAACAGGAGAGGGCCAAATGGCGAGCGGTGGTTCCAAGACTGTAACAGTCCATCCGATCGGCGATTTATAACTCGGGCAACTGCACAATCCAGCATGACAACCCCGCAGCCGATAACCGTACAAAGTACTCGTGTACATGAAGGCTATCACATCGACGTATCGGAACAGGTGCTGGAGCAACAACTTTCAAATCGAAATGACATAAGCACAGTGTGTCCTTACAACAGGACAACGATAGATAATTGGAAATCATCATTAGAAACAACCTGGCAGAATCAGACCCGATCTATACTGCGGGGTAACCCATCGGAACCTTCGGAAGAAGGCAATGCCAGAACCCATGAATGCAATAGTTATTAATCTTTAGTTTTAAAATTAAAGGGTTTAAGATGTTGCCTGCAATTTGTTAAGGCCGTTATTGCCAAAAGAAATTATTTAAAATGAAAACTGTCGATTCACAAACTACGCCGGAATCTACAAATACATCCATTCCTTTACGGAACGGAAGTGAGAAAAGTGATTTTTTTTCCGCCAGATCTGGCTCCTCTATTCCATTCTTTGGCCCTTCCACTGTCCAGCCAAAGCTCAATATTGGACAACCCGGCAATAAATATGAGCACCAAGCCGACCGCGTGGCAGATACCGTGATGCGTATGCCCGATTCCCAAATACAACGGCAACCAATTGAAGAAGAGGAAGAAGAACTGCAAATGAAGCGGGAGGAGACACTCATCCAGCGGAAGTGCGAGGAGTGTGAAGAAGAGGAAAAGCTACAGAAGAAATCGGATGGAAAATCGACTTCGGCTGACAGAGCGAGCAATATAAGCAGCCAGCTGGCCTCTAAGTCAGGGACAGGTAATCGTTTGCCAAAAACGGTCCGCTCAGAAATGGCCCATAAGATGGGAGTAGATTTTAGCGGAGTGAATATCCACACCGGCCCTGCCGCGCATAAATTAAACCGGCAGCTGGGCGCCCGGGCGTTTACCCACGGAAGCGATATCTACTTCAATAAGGGAGAGTACAATCCAGAATTTTCAGAGGGAAAACATTTATTGGCCCATGAGTTGACGCATGTGGTGCAGCAGAAAGGAGACGGTCAGAATAAGATTCAGCGATTCGTAAATTGTGAAGAAGAGGAGGGATGTCAAGAACGGGATACCGGTGAGATACCTCGTTCAAGGAGTTCAGAAATGATGGTAGCTCCCATTAGCAATCCTGTTGAAGGTCTACTTGTTAGCCATTTTACGGTTGGCAGCAGCGATCTGAAAGAAAACCTTGAAAATAACTCTATTTGGACGAATTACTGGGGGCAGATGATTACCAACGAAAATATTCAATGGCAGATACTGGGTTTTTCTGATTGTCATGGTAGTGATAATGTCAACACCTTGATTCGTTGGGAGCGCGCCATAGCAGTGAATAATGCTTTGCCTTCTCCTGCTCGTCAAAAGATTGTTGGTTTTAGAGCTGCGCCACTAGACCTTTGTATTGCTGGTAATGAGACCGAAGAATCGAGAGCTTATAATCGTTCGGCACTAATTCAGCAGGTTATCACCGGATATGATTTTGACGATGGAGAGGAAATTACAGCCTGTCCCACTCCGCAAGAATGGTTACGCCGTGCTTTGGCAAGAGCTGAAATAACGATGAGTGATTGGGAACCCAGCGAAGGGTTTGAGACGAACAGAGAAACAGTGATGAATGTATATGCCTATTATGAATATCTATATCAAACCGATTCTGATCTTTTATGGGCGGGCATGGCTAAGCTTGCTGGAGGTACTGTTTTTGGAGCTATGGAACAGGCACAAAGTGCACAGCGAATGGCAAGAGCAGTTCCCCAGGTGGCGCCTATTGCCGATTATTATTCCAATAGATTAATGGAGCTACTGCTTGCGATGCAGAAAGATATTTTCCTGGATCTTGGCTGGCAACATCAAGCCTATATTGAAAGAGGGCTGGAGTGTCTGGAATCGATTATGGCCGGAGATAATATACCTATCGAAGCGTGGCGCGATATTGCGAGTGGAGAGTCAGGCCGGGTCAGTGAAGGAAATCAGGCTTTATTACGACGGGAGCAGGAGGAAATCTTGCCGCCATATTACGATGAGATACAGGATATACCTGATATGGATATTTTACCCCAGGCGATGTCTTTACTTTCACAATCTCCAATTCCGAGTGGACGTTCTTTTGATGAGGTAGTTGAGGATGGTGATATTACAGAATTTGAGGATCGTTGGAGATGGATTACTGAAGACATGCTTCCTAAATATGAGAATTTACCTGAGGAATATCGGTCAAGGCTGGTTGATACCCCTCTTGAACAGCTAGCGGAACGGGATTTTCCCTCAGAACCTTGAAAAATAAGGCTGCAATTTTTTGTTGTGCAGTTAGATAATTATTGAAGTTCTTTATTAAAATCAACCAGCGGAGCCTATCCCGATGAGTAGAGCTTTAACTTGATTTATACCTGTTGTTGTCTCCGCTTTTAAAATTCATTTGCCCTGAAGTCCTCCTTGGAAAAATAGATAATCAACAATCGGCCTTATAGAAAATTTACGGAATACGGTCGTACGTTGTTTTTTTACGTAAGTCATATCCATCAAAATATCTCCCGTATCGGGTAGACGTACACGAGGTACAAGTAGAAAAAAGCCAGCGATATTACGAGGATAATAACACCCAGAACCGGGGAGGTTACTTTAATGCCTTTCGCCGAGGCTTCGAATTCGGTGACACTGCTTTCTGTGGCAGCCTCGTCACCTTCTTGTTCTTTCCGTATTGATTTGTAGAACTGTATACCCGAAAAGCTGATGCCGGAAAATACCAGCAGCAATACGCACCAGAAAATCAGTTTAGAGGAATAAAGCTGCCAGGCAAATACTTCCTTGCGATGTTCAAAACCAGAGACTCGGTATTCATAATAGGCATACATCGCATCCTGGTAGATGGCCATTGTTGAGTCATCAAATAGTTGCTGCTGGGCAGGGGTTGGAGGGTTAATAATGGAATTCGAAAAAGAGGGAGTAGCAGATGACTGTTTCTCTTGCTCCATTTCCTGGAGAATCTCCTCAACTGTTTTATCCTGTTGAGTAGTTGTGGTATCAGAAATTGAATCGGGAACTTGAGCCAGGGTTGGTACCGATATGGAGAGAAGAGCAATAAGCAAAGCCGATCTTAGAAAAAATATTACAGCTCTTTTTGCAGCTATCATAGAGATTGTTTTGTCAGGTATGCTATTGGATGTTATTCATATAAAGTTTTTCCAGAAATGTGTATCTGATATTTACCTGTTCGTAAATCGTATCACTGTTTTCCTCTTCGTACTGCATGTAGTTTTTAAATGATTCCTCATCTTGTAATAGAATATCGATCCGGTCCAACAGGCGGTTTCCATGATATTCAATCCAGGCATTCAGACTAGATAACCATTCCTGGTTGGCCTCGTCGTTTGATAAGGGAACAAATCCGGGTGGTGTGGCTTTTTGTACCTCTATAAACAGCATCTGCATAAAAGTAGTATCTCCGGTAGCAGGATTTATCCGATATCTGATATTGTTGGGTGTGATACCTGCAATTGATCCTTCAGAATAATGCGTTTCTATGGTCCCATCCGGCTTCACAATCTGTTGTACCACTTCGGCGTCCTCGGGAATTTCATAAAATCCAGAAGTAGAGGTATCGGGAATTACTTTTTTCGGCTTGACTTTCAGTATGTTAGGATTGATTTTTGAGGGATTTAGAAATGTCTTGAACTTAGAGGCAGAAAACCTGAATTCAACAGGGAAATAAAATTCAGAGAGTAACTGATTTTGGTTTGAGTTATACACCTGCACTCTGAGTTGGTCAACAGTTGCTACACCTGATCGAATAGTGAAATCTACGGTATGTTGGCCCTTTCCTTTGAAAATTGGTGATCCACTGGCGGCATAGTTGGGAGTCGGATTCCCTGAAGTGATAGGACGTATATAAATTCGAGCCCCATCTGCTCTGTCTATTGTGTAATCAAAAGTAATGGATACTTTTTGTTCAAAAATCAGGTTAGAAGGTGAATCGGGGGAGATGTCAACGATCGAGACGGACTGCGCAAATATATCGCCTTTTGAGATTGACAGTAAAGCTAAAATGATAAAAGTAAAAATAAGCCTTCTCATAATTTATCCCTCACTTATTAGTTTTGAGGAAGATTCCAGTCAGGCTTAATTGACCTTTATTATTTATTAATAAAAAATATTTATAATAACACTACCGAACTTTACTACCGAATTTTTCGGGATCCGGCCAAGCCATAGGAGACAATTAGTGGCAGCATTCAGAAGTAAAAGGGTCCTTCTTCTTGCAATATCTACCCTAAACTGCTTTATTTAAAAGAGAGGGTAATTTTTGAGCCTTTTAATCGTTAAACAATAAAAAAAGGATTGCACCCTATGCCTGAAAAGATCGATAAATTTGAGGAAATGATTGAGAATCCAACGTCTCATCAGCTTAAAGCCTACTACGATGCCAAAGAAAAAGCATGCCTTGATGCTATGAAATCAACAAGGTCCAAAAATCCACATAACAAGGGGTCTAATTTGGCTGATTTCTGGGATTATGTCTATAAACAGTTTTATGAAATCCAATGAAATTCTTCTGAAAATAAGATTGTAAAACTATTTTCAAGCTAAATATGTTAATTTATTACTAAGCATGGTTAGATACTTCATTAATCGTTGAGGAGTTAGTAATTGAAATCGTAATTTTTTGCTATAGAAGCCTGCAGGAATAATAAACTGTAGGCTTTTTTATATCATAGTTAGTTTTACATATAGGATATTAACGAGACCGAAATAATATTGATATACTATTCATTAATAATGATATATTATATTTTATAATGAGTATGCAGTATGTGCTTAATATCAATATAGAATAGGTGTCATTATGGATATTAAATTTGTTGATAGGAACAAAATAAAACGTGCCAAGAAAAGGTCCTCGAAGTTTAAGCCGCTGTTAGAAGCTTTGGATAAGCTGGAAGTTGGAGGAGATGCTATTGAAGTGGATTACGAAGATGAAAAGAATGTCAATTCCATGCGGACTGCTGTCTACCAGTATAATAAGGAGAAAGGAGTCAAGATTAAGACAGGTAAAGATGCAGAAAAGAAGAAGATCTATTTTTATAGAGAAGAATAAACCGTTATGAAATAATCTGCTTCAAATAATATTCCTCCTGATAATAATGAGCAGCGACAACAATCATTTTATATCTGTCAGACTTGGCAGGTTCTAATTATAACTTTGCACCTCTGTACTTTATTATGGCAAATTCGAAGGCGGTTAATGAATCAGCAATGTTGGATGAGATATTGCATGGATTGAAACGTCCCAATAAACGTCTTCCCAGTAAATATTTTTATGATGAGATGGGCTCGAGACTTTTTGATCAAATTACCCGGCTTGAGGAATATTATCTTACCCGCAAGGAGAAAGAGATTCTTCAAAATAATATCGATGAAATAGTTGATAATATCGGGACACGTGCGATGTTAGTGGAATTGGGGAGTGGTAGTAGTCAAAAGACTCGCTTGTTGCTTGATCAACTCGATAATTTATCAGCTTATGTGCCGGTGGATATTTCGGAGAAGTACCTGCTGAAGGCTGTAAATGAGCTGCGATTGGACTACCCAAGAGTTACTATTATTCCCGTTTTTGCTGACTATACCAATACCTTCAGGCTTCCTGATTTGAGCGGAAGTTATGAAAACCAAGTGATTTTCTTTCCAGGATCAACGATTGGTAATTTTTCCCCGGATGAAACCCAGCAGTTCCTGCAAACAATGGCTTCTCTGAGTGATAGAGAGGCTGGAATGCTTATTGGAGTGGATCTCAAAAAAGACCGGGAGATATTGGAAGCGGCTTATAATGACTCCAAGGGTATTACGGCGAGTTTTAATAAAAATCTATTGGTGCGCGTAAATAAGGAATTCGGGGCTGATTTTAATACCGATCAATTTACACATAAAGCAACATATAATGCTGGGAAGGGACGTATAGAAATGCATCTGATATCGGATTGCGAACAGTCGGTTTTGATTAAGGATGAAGAAGTAAGTTTTGAAGAGGGTGAGTATATTCATACCGAAAATTCATATAAATATACGTTAGAAGATTTTGAGTCGATAGTGAGTAAATGGTTTACGGTAAAGGAAGTGTGGACTGATGAGGACGCTTTTTTCTCGGTTCAGTATCTCGACAAAAAATGAGCGGTCGACAAGTAAGAGTTAAAGTATCCCATATCTGCTATTGATTGGCAGTCGGAAATTGGATATGCTTTTCCCACCACAATAACCAATCATTTTAACGAGCAAATATTTTCCTTGTCTTTATACGCTGATATTGTCTTTCCAACTGCAGTGCGTCAGCCTTTTACCTATGAATTGCCGGAAGTACTAAAAGAAAATGCCGCTCCCGGGAGACGGGTATGGGTGCCGCTTCAAAAACACAAGGCGATCGGTATGATCGTCAATATACACGATCGAACCCCGAACTTTAATACGCGTAAGGTTGAAAAAATTCTGGATGAGGAGCCGGTGCTTTCCGATGAACTGTTGCGGCTGACTGAGTGGATGTATCGTTTCTACTATTGTGGATGGGGTGAGACCGTGCAGGCAGCCCTGCCGGCCGGACTTAATTTCTATGCGGAAAAGAAGGTCCGGGCCGTTATGGATGAAATACCCGACTATCTGGATGAAAAGGAACAGGATATCGTTGCGGAGGTTCAGTCAGAAGAAGCATACTCTTTGAAAGAGGCCAACAAGAGATGGGGTGATAAGGTTATCAAGCGACTGGTGGGACAAAAAGCGCTGGAGATATGGGAAGAACCAGCTCTTAAAATGGAGCCCAATACTGAAACGCTGTGGCGATGGTCGACGGAGGATGCGCCCGAAAAAGCCCGGAAAGTTATACGGGAGCACAAAGAAAAGGATCAAAGTTATAAATGGATTCGGGCATTAGAGCTACTTTTAGAGTTAAATTTGCCGGAATTTCAACCCCAATTGACGTCTCATGACCTGCTTGAATATTATACACTTAATCGTATAAGCGAAGAGGGGTTGATTATTTCGAAAGAGGTGGAAGCCAATAATTTAAGCCTTAAATATGAATATGACCCTTCCCAGCTTAAGACCTTGAATGAGGAGCAGCAGGAAGCTTATGAGGCCATTGAAGAAGTTCTATCAAAGAATCAGTTTGCTTCTTTTCTGTTATTTGGTATTACGGGCAGCGGCAAGACAGAAGTCTATATCCATGCGCTTAAAAAAGCGCTTGAGCAGGGGAAAGGAGGGCTGGTGCTGGTGCCGGAAATTGGATTAACCCCACAGATTGTAGAGCGTTTCTATCACATTTTTGGGGATGATATTGCGGTTTTACACAGTCGCCTGACTAATCGTGAGCGTTATGATGCCTGGCGGGCGCTGCAAAAGGGAGAGAAAAGTATTGCCATTGGAGCCCGGTCAGCGGTTTTCGCCCCGGTGCAGGATTTGGGACTCATTATTGTTGACGAGGAGCACGATGCCTCTTACAAACAGGTGAATCCTGCGCCCCGCTATCACGGCCGGGATGTGGCTATTATGCGGGCCTACATGAATAATGCAGCCGTGGTTATGGGCTCCGCTACGCCCAGTATGGTTTCTTTGCATGGTGCAAAAAAAGGAAAGAGTAAGATGTTATCGCTGACGGAACGTCCTTTTGAGGCAACACTCCCCGAGGTAAAAGTGCTGGATATGAAGCAGTATCGATCGGCGATGCGGGGGCCATTGACGGTTCCTTTATTTGAGGCCGTAAAGGAAGCGATGGAGCAAGAGGAGCAGGCCATTTTGTTGTATAATCGTCGGGGTTTTTCTTCTTACCTGCAGTGCGGGCACTGTGGGGAGATTCCGGAATGTCCCAATTGCTCGGTGAGCCTGACCTTTCATAAATCCAAGAAACAACTTAGATGTCACTATTGTGGGTACTCAGAACGACAACCCCGGTGCTGCAGGGAGTGTAATCATGAGGCTGTTGCCCCTCGTGGAAGTGGTACGCAAAAATTGGAAGAGGAGCTTTCTGAGCTTTTCCCTGATGCCCGAACCCTGCGCATGGATTATGATACGACCTCCGGAAAGGAAGCGCACGCCAATATACTCCAGACATTTGGGCGCAAGGAAGCAGATATTTTGGTGGGTACACAGATTGTAGGCAAGGGACTTAATTTTCCGGATGTAACCGTGGTGGGCGTCATTGATGCGGATACTGAGCTGGCTTTCCCCTCTTTTCGATCGGGTGAGCGAATGTACCAGTTACTGAGCCAAGTGGCAGGCCGATCGGGACGGGCAGAGAAGAAGGGGCGGGTCTTTTTTCAAACCTGGCAGCCGGATCACCCGGCAATTAAGACAGCACGCAAGCACGATTATAAATCTTTTGCGCGTCAAGAACTGGCTTATAGGAAAATGCTGGAGTATCCCCCCTATTCGCGGATCATTCGATTTACATTTAAAGGTAAAAGAGACACCCGGGTACGGAGGGTGGCGTATGCATTTACGGAAAGCCTTACAGAAGTTCTGGGAAATATGGAGGCTGTTTTGGGACCCTCACCGGCTGCTATCGCCCGCATGCAGAACTTTTATCGGTGGGAAAGCCTCTTAAAGATAAAGCCTTCCAATGGTGCAAGTGCCATTGAACGACTTATAGACCAGACCTTTGAGCGGTATGAGAATCGTAAACCCAAAGGAGCCAGCAGCGTCCGAATTAACGTGAATGTAGATGCCTTGGAGTAGAATTTCCACCTGCTGCTCCCATCATTAAAAGTTTTTGTAATTGGTACAGGGATCGTTAAAAGGCTTAATACCGTTTAATTATGCTTGCATTGTACTTAAGAAATTCGATTATTACAGCCATTAACACTTGTTAACAGTTTAGTGAGGTGCCTATGGGTGAGTCCAGAGTAAAGCTGGCCGACAGTCAGGAAGAAGTGCAGCGGTTTATGAAATATGTGTTGAAGGACTTGCGGGCGCTGGATCGTATGCTCGAGGAAGATGACTGGTTTGAGACCGATCCGATCCGTATCGGAGCCGAGCAGGAGCTCTGCCTGGTCAATCAGCAAGCGAAAGCATGGCCGCACTCAATGGAGATACTGAATAAATTAGAGAGCGAGGGTGCGGAAGGTTTTACCACGGAGTTTGCCAAGTTTAATCTGGAAATAAACTTAAAACCACTGGAATTTACCGGCGATTGCCTGTCGCAGATGGAGGAAAACCTTCAACAGCAGATAGACCGAGTACGAAGAGTAGCAGAAGATATGGGAGGAGAAATACTATTAACAGGTATCCTTCCAACCATCCGGAAGATGGATATAGATTTGAAAAATATGACGCCTCTGCAGCGGTATAGAGCTCTTTGCGAGGCTATTACGAAACTCAGAAGTGAGGATTTTGATCTGCGCATCCAGGGGATGGATGAGCTGTTGATGAAGTTTGATTCACCGCTTCTGGAGGCCTGTAACACTGGTTTTCAGGTACATCTGCAGGTAGATCCGGAGGAGTTTGTTACTAAATATAATATTGCCCAGCTGGTTACGGCACCGGTACTTGCAGGAACAGTAGGCTCTCCTATATTGTTTGGCAAGCGTCTGTGGAATGAAACTCGTATTGCACTTTTCCAGCAATCAGTGGATACCCGAACCGTAGGCGACCACCTGCGTGAAAGCAGCCCCCGGGTTACATTTGGCAATGAATGGGTAAAAGAGAGTATTTTAGAAATTTTTCAGGAAGATACCGCCCGTTATCGTGTAATGTTGAGTTCGGAAGTAACTGAAGATGTGGAGAAGATGCTGGATGAGGGGACACCCCCAGCCTTGAAAGCTTTGCAGGTACATAACGGAACAGTCTATCGGTGGAATCGTCCCTGCTATGGATTATTGGACGGTAAAGCGCACTTGCGTATTGAGAATCGCATGATGCCTTCAGGTCCCACGGTAACGGATGAGGTTGCCAATTCAGCTTTTTGGCTGGGACTGATGAATAAGATGGATGATTATTATCCTAATATATCTGAAAAAATGGATTTTGATGATGCACGGATGAACTTTGTTGCGGCTTCCAAAATGGGACTGGATACAAAGTTCCGCTGGTTCGACGACCAGCGAATAAATGCTGTCGACCTTATTACCGAGGAATTACTCCCTATTGCTCGCGAGGGACTAGAGGAAGTGGATATCGCCAATAGCGATATATCTGATTACCTGGGATTGATTCGGGATCGGGTTTCTTCCGGCCAAACACCATCGTATTGGATGCTGAATAATTATGCCGCTTTGATGAAGGAAAATGAATCCAAAGAACACACGCTGGCGGCTATCACCACAGCGATGGTTAAGAATCAGAAAAAGGGTGAGCCCGTCCATAAATGGGGTCGAGTTCGGATTGAAGACCTGGACCACTGGGAGCCTTCGAGCCTGATTGTAGAGGAGTTTATGACCACTGATCTATTCACGGTGCAGAAGGATGACATCCTGGAATTTGTAGCTAATTTGATTGACTGGCGGCGTATTCAGTATGTTCCGGTAGAGGACGAAAAGAAACATTTGGTGGGATTGGTTACTATGCGCATGATGTTTAATGAATATAGTAAGGCAGTGAATCAGGGAAAAGATGTGGTAGAATCGGTCGAGGATATCATGATTGATAATCCGATTACGATTCATCCGGAAGCTTCAATCATGGAGGCAATGGATATTATGGACAGTCAGGAGATTGGATGCCTGCCAGTGGTTAAAAATAACCGTCTGGTAGGTATTATTACAGAACATAACTATATGAAAATAGCAGGACGACTGTTGAAAGTATTACATTCGAATAACGATCCTAATGAATAAAACGGCTACAACCGAAGATAACATACAAATAGCGTCAAAGCGGATTATTGGATCACTGGAGGGGCCCAAAAAGGGTCCGTTGGTTATTCTTTTAACCGGAATGCACGGCAATGAAACGGCTGGTGTGGAGGCGGTGAGTAGTATTCTTGAACTTCTGGAACAGCGAAAGGAAGAGTTTCGGGGAAGGCTCTTGGGAATACGCGCAAATCTGCAAGCCCTGCAGCATGGAGTGCGCTATGTGGATGAGGATATGAACCGCATCTGGTTTACTTCTATTATTGAAGATATTCGATCTAAGCCCGAACATCATTTGCGATCAAGCGAGCGCGTTGAAGTTAAGCGGTTGTTGCGAATCCTTGATCGCCTTCAGGAGAACAGCAGTGAAAAAGTGATTCTTGCCGATGTTCATACGTTTTCGGCAGAGGGAGCTATGTTCACGATCCCCGGCAAGGTAAACGAGCATCGCGAATTGTTATCCCAAATCTATGCACCAATGGTATTTGGAATCGGGGAATCGCTGCGTGGAACGGCATTGAAATATTATCAGAAGCGCGGGATTCTTTCATTTGCCCTGGAAGGGGGACAGCATACCAATCAGTTAACGCAGTACAACATTACGGCTTCCTTATTTTTGCTGCTGCAGGCCTTAGGCTGTATTAAGTCAGAACATTACCCTGAGATAGCCAAATTTCGGGAACATCTTCAGTCTCATACCCGACAGCTTCCTGCCCAAACCGAGTTGGTATACCAGCACATGATAGAGGATGGGGATGAGTTTAAAATGCGTCCTGGCTATAGTAATTTTCAGAAGGTTAAAGAGGGAGAATGGCTGGCTTCCGACCGCAGAGGAAAAATTGAAGCCCGTTGTGATGGCTATATCCTCATGCCGTTATACCAGGAGCAGGGGAATGACGGATTCTTTATTATCAAAGAGCACGAAGCTTAACAATTTTTCTTATTTTCCACTCTATGAAATGGGAGATGGAATCCCGCGATCAGATGAATTTAGGTTATGAATGATTACGAATTTGTTGACGGCACGCGTCTTTCTTCAGTGATTGAGGCGCTTATCTTTTCGAGTCCGGAGCCTATATCTGCGGAGAAGATCTGTGAAATTATTGCCAAAGGAGAAGAAAATCTGGGTTTGGAAACCGAGGCTGTGGAGCCGTTTGTAGATAAGTTAAATCAGCGGTATGAAGAGAACGGTCTGGCATTTGAAATTACCCTGGTCGGCGGAGGATATACCTTTGCGACTAAAAAGCGCTATGAGCCATGGTTGAGCATTTTTCAGCATGAAAATGCCTATCGGAAACTTTCACAGTCTGCTATAGAAACCCTGGCTATCGTAGCCTATAAACAGCCTGTAACCAAGCCTGAAGTGGATGACATCCGCGGAGTGGATTCCGGTTATATCCTGCGCCAACTGTTGGAGAAAGTATTGATTGAGGTCTCTGGCCGATTGGATGCGCCGGGAAAGCCCCTGTTGTATCGAACTACCAAGCATTTTTTGAAGCATTTTGGCATCAACTCCATTGATGAACTGCCCAAGCCGCGGGAAATTGAGGAGATTCTCCGGGATGATGATATGGCCGAACATCGCCAATTCCTTTTTGACCGGCAGCTCGAACTTGAAGAGTTACAGGAAAAGGCAGAGGATGAGGATGCCACGGAAACAGCTCTCTCGCTTATTGAGGCTGTTGATAAAATTGATGAGGATGAAGTGCCTGACCTCGAGGAGTATACCGCTGAAGAGTTAACCCTGGAAGAGGAGGCGCAAGAGGAAGGGGATAGCGATAAAGAAGTAAATACACAGGAAGATGAGCAGGAAGAAAAAGAATTTGAATCGATAGAAAAACCAGATAATGAGTCGACGAAAGAGGAGGAGTAATCAGCGAAATCGTAAGGAAGCACCCCATGCTGTAGATCAAAATTACAGCGAGGATGAGGATATACGCCTGAATAAATATATCGCCCACTGTGGATTTTGTTCCCGTCGCAAGGCAGATGACTATATTGCGGCGGGCAAGGTGAAGGTAAACGATGAGGTAGTAACGCAGATGGGAGTCAAGGTGCAGCGTACCGATCGCGTAGTGGTAGAGGGGGAACAGCTGAACCTTGAAAAATTGGTATATATTCTCCTTAATAAACCGAAAGATACGATTACTACCACAGATGATCCGCGTAATCGTGATACCGTGATGGATAAAGTTGAAGATGCTACGGGAAAGCGTGTTTACCCGGTAGGTCGCCTCGATCGTCATACCATGGGGCTGTTGCTTTTGACAAATGACGGAGATCTGGCAAACCGGCTGATGCATCCCAGCTATGAGGTGCGTAAGACATATGAGGTGGAAACCGAACGAAAGTTAAAGGATAATGAGCTGCAGGAACTCCAGGAGGGGATCGAATTGGAAGATGGTTTTGCTAAGGCTCACAGTATCGCCCGTACTCCCAACGGCTTTGTCCTGACTATTTTTGAGGGCCGTAACCGGCTGGTACGTAGAATGGTTGAGTATTTTGGCACGGAGGCAACGAAATTGAAGCGTATTGACTATGCCGGCCTGAATCTTAACAATGTTAAGATGGGGCAGTGGCGCTATCTCGAGGAACGCGAAATTAATGCTCTTAGGAAGCTGGTTAAGCTGGAGCCTTTGAACTTTAAGAAGTAGTTCACTTGGGTAATGGGTATTTTTTTTTAGAAGATATTCCTGCAAAGATCGTACGAAGTCATATAACATTTAAAAAATTTTGATTGATATCTTTTGGTTATGAAACAGTCTGGTTTTGTTCCTTCCAGTGAAAATCTGCCCATTTATTATGATTTGTATACACCGGATGAGTGGTCCTCTGGTCAACCGCTGCCGGTGGTGCTTTTCCTGCACGGTTTTAAGGGCTTTAAAGACTGGGGAGCTTTCCCTGATGCGTGTGCCGAATTAAGCAGGGCAGGATTTGCGGTGCTGGCAATGAACTTTTCCCTGAATGGAGTAGGGGAGAGCATGACAGAATTTGATCAGCTGGATCGCTTTGCCCGGGAAACATTGAGCCAGGATCTTGATGATGTAGGATCAGTCATTGCAGCTCTCAAAAATAGTAAAATAGAAATGTCGGAAGGTATTCAGCTGGATACCGACGTCATTGGTATAGTAGGACACTCGCGCGGGGGACATACCGCGGTAGCGGCTGCTGCAGAGTATCCGGAAGTCAAATGCCTGGTAACATGGTCTGCGGTTGCGGATTATAATGCCCGATGGAGTTCGGAAATGGTCAGTGATTGGGAGGAAAAAGGCGTGACGGAAATTATAAACGGGCGTACGGGACAAATCATGCCGGTCAAGAAAATAGTGCATGAAGATGCCTTAGAGAATGCAGATAGGCTGATGGCCGTTAAGCGGGTTGAAGAACTCAGTATTCCTGCTCTCTTTGTACATTCCAGAGGGGACGAGGCTGTCCCATATAGCGAAGCTGAAAAATTATATGAACATTGTACCTCAGAGCAGAAAGAAATTTTACTCATGCCTGACTCAGGCCACACTTTTGATACCTCCCATCCTTTTGATGGTGAAGATTTTCCTGATATTTTTCAAGAAGTGGTTACTGCAACTAGGGAGTGGTTTCAGAATTATTTGCAATAAGATCCGGGTGAAAACTGTTAATGGGTAAAAAAGTTGTGAAAACTCTGAAATTACTGTTACTGCTCTGCTTGCTTTTACCCTTGAGTGGAGCTGCGCAAGTCCCTGAATTGGTAACGGATTCTGAATTCCGTCCCGATGCAAAAGCAGCAGTAGATTCGATTTATAACTTTCAGTTTGAGGGAGCGGACCGGCGGCTCTCTGAATGGAAAGAGAAGTATCCTCAGCATCCGCTGTGGACGTTAATGGAGGGTATGAAATTTTGGTGGGAAATACTTTCAGATCTTCAGGATACATCTCACGATGAACAGTTTATTAATATGATGAAAAAGGCTAATTATCAGGCCGGTAAACTGTTGGATGAGCAGCCGGGTCATGTTGATGCCCTTATTATTCAGGCAATTAGTAATGGTTATATAGCCCGTCAATATTCCAATCGTGAAGAGTGGATTAGTAGCCTGAATTATGCTCGCAAGGCGTTGAATGCGAATGAAAAATTAAAGAATCAGGAATCTGGCTTAGCAGATCTTAAGCTTGCAGAAGGGTTAAAGCGTTATTACGCAGCTTATCTGCCGGAAGCGTATCCTATTGTTAAAACAGTCTCATGGATGCTGCCAGAGGGAGATAAAGGAGAAGGATTAGAGTTGCTTAGGGAGGCTTCTGAAAATGCCATTTTTGCCCGGGCGGAAGCAACTTATTTTCTGGGAAATATTGCGTTCAACTATGAGAAGGAATATATGGAAGCAGTTCAACATTTTGTAGAATTACAGAGGCAGTATCCCCGGAATAATTATTATGCTCGTCTTTTGGTAAAAAGTTATTATCGATTGCGTCACTACGGTAAAGCACTTGAGTATATCAAAACAACGCTGAGGCATTGGGATAATGAGGGCTTCCCCAAACAAAAGATACTTCAGGAAGAGCTGTGGACCTGGAAAGGACAGATTGTAGAGCGGATGGGTAATGTCGAAGAAGCACTGGCGCTGTATAAAAGTGCTTTTGAATTAGGTGGAGAATTACCCAATACAAGGGAACGTAGCTTTTGGATGGTTTCAGGCTATAAAGCCGGTAATATATTAGCGAAAAGAGGAGAGCATGAAGAGGCCCGACACTATCTCGAAAAAGTTGCCGAAGCCTCCCGATCCTCTAGCTATCGCGATAAAGCCCGTGATCTGTTATCCGAGCTGGAATAAGCTGTTTCAGGCGTGAACCTTAAAACAGCTAGGTACTTTCTTTTGATACTTTAACGCGAATAACTAACTATCAGTTATTGTGTTTCATCATCTGTTCCATCATGCTGCTCATATCTTTATAGCCATTCGGTGCTTTAAAAAGAGAGCTTTCTAGCGCTTGTTCCTCAATTCTATTAGCACGCAGCTGAGTAATAGATTCGCCATTGGCGGATTTTTCAATCACTTCCAAAGGCATAAAACCTTCGGAGGAAATTTTCTTTGCCCATTCGGGAGCATTCTGGCGGGCCATAGGGTTCCCAGGAGTCATAAAAGTTCCCATTCCTTCGGCCATGCACATAGACAGTTCATCTCCTTCCTGATTACTTATTTCCCATACTTCACAAGTGTAACCGGCAATTTCCTTTGTTCCCCCAGTTTTTTGATAATCCGATTCCTGCCACTCTTCATCTGCAACCTCTTGGTCAGCCCATTCGTTCATATCAATAGCCATATAGCTTTTCATATTTTCAAGTACAAACAGCATTTTTGAACTTTCCGGAATAAAAATCATAGCCCCTTGGTGTTGACCTTCTCCAAATTGGATTCGGATATTTTCATCCTTGATCATATATTCAAGCTCATCCATACCACTTTGTTCCATTTCAGCAAATTGATAATAGATGATGCCTTCAAAGTTCTGAGCCTGACTATTTAAGACATTACCCATCAGCAGCACTGCACTGAGCATGGCAATTGGACAAATTTTTTTTAAGTATTTCATAGTGATTTCTTTTTATAACTGTGATTGTGAATTCTCTGAATGAATCAGTCAATACTCGATTGGCTTTATCAAAAAGCTTTTCTGTGTTCCCTTGGGAATCTTTCTACTGGTAACATATAATGTATACGAAATTACGAATAGAAATAGCTCAAAAAGGTGTGATTAATAAAAAGTCCAGTTGGAGCTCTATATATTCGGGTCGGACTATAAAAAAAGAGAGGTAAAAAGAATGAATCCACATTATGTAACAATAAAAACATCTACATAATGTGGATCTGATAAAGAGGATTACTTACAAGTAATTGCAAACTGCTTCTGTGAATGAAGTCGTTGAACCGTGTCCACCGATATCCGGGGTGCAAACAGATTTATCCTTAAGGGTATAGAATATTGCCTGGCGGATACGGTCGGCTAATTTCTCTTCTCCTACATGTTCAAGCAGCATTAACGAAGAGAGCAGGAAAGCGATAGGATTGGCTTTGTTTTCTCCAGCAATATCTGGAGCTGACCCGTGAACGGCCTCAAACATAGCTGCATCATCACCAATATTTGCAGCTCCGGTGAGTCCTAGTCCTCCTACGAGTCCGGAGGCCAAATCAGATAGGATATCGCCAAAAAGGTTTGTAGTTACAATGACATCGAACTGCTCAGGACGCATAACCATCTGCATAGCCATATTGTCTACAATGAGATCCTCATATTCAATATTGGGATATTCCTCGGCGATTTCTTCACCGACTTCCATAAAGAGTCCACAGGTGAATTTTAGAATATTGGCTTTGTGGACCAGGGTAATCTTATTACGGTTCTTTTTCTTGGCGTACTCGAAAGCGGAGCGGATTATCTTCTGGCTGGCTTCGCGCGTCACAACTGCTATACTTTCGGCATGACTATCTTCTTTGATCCATTGCTCTTTTCCGATATAAAGACCTTCGGTATTTTCCCGGAACATTACCAGGTCAACATCATCGAAACGACTTTTTATATAGGGTAAGGTTTTGGCCGGACGGATGTTGCTATAAAGCTTAAATTTTTTACGCAGGGCTACGTTTACAGAACGAAATCCTGCACCCACCGGAGTGGTTAGCGGACCTTTAAGGACAGTGCGGTAGTTATCAATAGCCTCCAGCGTATCATCAGGCAGAGGATCTCCCTGCTCCTCATGGGCCGAGAGTCCCGCGGAACATCGAATCCATTTTATGGGAGCATTTACTTTATCGAATATGGTGGTAACAGCATTGGTGATCTCCGGACCTATTCCATCTCCGGGAATGAGTACAATATCATGCATATCAGAAGTTTTTTTGGCTGAAATAAATTAAATAGTCGTCTTTTTGGCTAATGGCAAAGATACAAAGAATGGTCCTCTTTATCAGAAGGGAAATATATCGATATCAAAGCTCTCGGTTGATCAATATCGCCGGTTCCTTTTTTCCAGTTTCTTATCAAGATTATATTTGCCGGGACCGATAAAGAGAAGGCTTATAAATACGATACCCAGTTCAATGCTGTGGGAATAGTCAGAGAAAGGATCACCGGAGCCAATATGGGTGGCTGTGGCAACGGCCATGACAACAATCAGAAGAATTACACTAGGCCGAAAAAATAAACCCAGTAAAAGAAATATGCCTCCGAAGAATTCGGTTATGCCTGCCATAAAACCAAAAAACATAGGGGCAAAATTTATGCCGACATACTGCATGGAAGTCCCAATTTCCGTCCATATTTCGGGTCCTCCAAAAATTTTGGGATATCCATGCAATATAAACATGAGGCCCAGCCCCAGCCGTAAAATTAGCAGTCCGATATTTCTCAGTTGTTTTTGCCTTTGGGATCGTATCATCTATGGTGGCTGCCGTCTGTGGATGTTAAAGTAAGGTAATGTATCTGATGAAATGCCTTTTGTCAATTAAAAATAATAAAGGTGAAGCGGCTTAACCGCTTCACCACAATGTACATAAAACAACTAATCTTATTAAAGTGAAATGTCGGTACCCAATACTTTTAAAAATGCCGCTAGCCACTTGGGATGTCCCGGCCATGCAGGAGAAGTGACGAGGTTGTTATCCACTACTACATCCGTTACGGCAACATCTTTATAGTTTGCCCCGGCTGCCTGCATTTCAGGACCACATGCAGGATAGGCAGTAAGCGTTCTGCCTTCAACAGCGTTGGCAGCAGAAAGAAGCTGAAGTCCGTGGCAAAGAGCCGCAATAGGTTTGTCAGTTTCTACAAAATGGTTGATCATCGCAATGACTCCTTCTTCCCGCCGAAGGTATTCCGGGGCACGTCCACCGGGCAGTACTAATGCATCATAGTCTTCGGGTTCTACCTCATCAAAAGTGGCATTAAGGGTAAAATTATGTCCCGGTTTTTCCGAGTAGGTTTGGTCTCCTTCAAAATCGTGGATGGCAGTTTTGACGGAGTCGCCTTCTGATTTTCCCGGGCAGACGGCGTGAACGGTATGCCCAACCATTTGCAGTGCCTGGAAAGGAACCATTATTTCGTAATCTTCACCAAAATCGCCTACAATCATTAATAATTTTTTCCCAGCCATAATGCTATCCTGTTTTTAGTTTGAAATTTTGTTAGTCACTAGGTGTTATTTTAACAACTCTATTTGAGAACTTAACGTTCTTTTTTACTGCATTGGTCAATAAGCCTACCGATAAATATTCGTTGCTCCGCCACTAACTTTTGTCGAGCCTCGAAAGCTCCGAAGTATTCAATACGATCAATTATGGGAAAGGTTTCCTTTTGGCCTGATTCAGGCGGCCATTCCATTTCAAAGAGCTCAGGTTCAAAAATGAAGTCATCCGAAATTTGATGCTCTGTGGCCCACAGGTGAATCTGCCCTCCATCGGAAGTCTTGGTTGTGCCTAGTTCCAGATAACTGCCTTCCGGAATAAATCCAAAGATTGTTTGAAATTGAATGCGTGCCGCTTCAAGAGGTGATTGACTATTCGTTACCCTTCCAGTGGGGACAGACCAAACCCCTTCATCTTCATCCCACCAGAGAGGGCCACCGGGGTGAGCCAGCAGTAATTGCAGATTTGGTTTCCGGCGAAAAAGAAGAATGCCTGCAGAAACTTTGTACATTGAAAGAGGTTAATTTAATAAGGATATAAAAAAATTATAGAATTTCACTGCCTTACATTCGATTCCAAATCCACTGTGGCGATAGTTTAATAAGCCAGGCGATAATTCGCCATCGGTGTGTGATATAAGCAGTATTTCTACGGGATTCAATAGCGTGGAGCATTTGTCGGGCGGCCTTTTCTGTTGGTGCTATCCAGAACAGTCCTTCTCTACCCTCGGTTATTTCTGACTTAACAAATCCGGGAATCAAATTGGTAACGGTAATATCGGCATCGGTGTGATTAGCCTTTTGACGATATCCCTGAAGGTAGGTATTTACAAATGCTTTAGAAGCGTTATAAGAAGCAGATTGCCCCCAGCCAAAAAGTGAGGCAACCGAGGATACTCCTACGAGTTGTCCATGCCCTTGTTTTTCGAACAAGTTGTAACAGTGGGCGGCCAGGTTGGCAAAACCTCGGATATTAACATCAATGACCCTGAGGTCGTTTCCCCGTCCATCGCCTTCGTTAAGGTTAGAGATCCCGGCATTGAGCACAATGATATCCAGCCCGCCCATACGGCTTGCCAGTTCACCGAGTTTACTTACCGCATTATCCATATTTGTTACGTCCATTTGTTGAATGAACAGACGGTCGCCTAGTTTTTCTTTGAGGCTTTCGAGGCGTTTCGTCCGTCGACCAGTGGCGCCCACTACGTAGCCCTTTCGATGCATTTCAATGGCGAGCGCCCGTCCGATACCGGAGGTTGCCCCGGTAATAATCGCTTTTTTAGGCATGAAAACTGGAATTTATGTTCTGCTGGAATTGATAGTTGTATACATTAATCCAGCCCACCCGTTCGGCATTTTCGCGAAAAATGGAAGGATGGATTATTTCAGCTAATATACGGGTTGAATCAACCAGCCGGGGACCGGGTCTGTTAAAGTAATGGTTGCCATCCATAATATATACTTGGTGGTTTTGAACGGCCTTGAGTTGATTCCAGCCCGGGCGATTGGTAAGGGTCGACCATTCCGATAGTGTTTCTGAAATACTGTATCCACAGGGGGTGATAGTAATGATTTCCGGATCAGACTGCTGAATTTTTTTCCATTCGAGCCATGAGGAGTGTTCCCCTGCCTTGGCCAATACCGGCTGGCCTCCTGCAAGCTGGAGTAGCTCCGGCATCCAGTTGCCGGCAGACATGAGAGGATCCAACCATTCCAGGCAAAGCACCTCCGGAGGATGAAGGGGGAGGGTTTTTTTTTGGATGTTTTGTAGTTTCTCTTTCATATCCGCTACCAGTTTTTCTCCTTCTTTTTCTGCATTGATAGCTGTAGCGATGGTACGAATGGAGGAAACTACAGAGCTGAGGTCATCGGGTGATACCGAAATAATTTCGACATCGGCATCCAAAGAAGATCGGACGGCTTCTTTGACTTCCTCCAGCGACGTAGCGCAGACTTTACAGTGATCCTGTGTTAAAACAATATCAGGATTTAGTTCTCGCAGCCGATCTGCATCTACGCGATAAACCGAAAGTCCTTCCTGCAGAATAGCTTCCACCCGTTCGTTTAATTCATAGCTGGTACCATCGGGATCAAATTTTGGCTCGGTACAGGAAGGCAGCGTCTTAATTTCTTCCGGGAAGTCACATTCATGAGATCGCCCTACTAACTGGTGGTACCTCCCCAATGAGGCAATAGTTTCGGTAATACTGGGTAGCAGAGATACAATGCGCATATTTTTGACTTGTATAAAGTGAGTGTACGTTATCGGTACTCATTATAAATAAGAATGTATCTTAAAATAAAAAAAGCAGTCCGTCTCGAACAGAGAACAGACTGCTTTTTATTAAAATGGGAGTGCTATTAATTTGAAGAGTTTAACTCCAGTGCAAGTTTTACACTTACTTCATCTCCAACTACAGTCGTAGCAGCCCAGTCATCTACACCTACACCGTAATCTGTGCGGTCCAGAGTAAATAAAGATTCCATGCCAGCTACCTTGGTATTTTCCCGCATAGGATGGTCTTGTACGCCCAATAAGGTGAAGGGGATTTCAAAATCGGTAGAGGTATCTTTTATGGTTAGCGTACCTATGGCAACAAAATTGTTATTGCCCTTAGAGATAATCTCATTGCTTTCAAAGGTAATGCTGGGGTATTCAGCAGCGTTGAAAAAATCGTCGGATTGCAGGTGCCCATCACGTTTTTCATTATCTGTATCAATGCTATTGACCTTTATATCTACAGAGATACTGCTTTCATCAAGGTTTTCCGGATCGAAATACACTTCGGAAGTATAATCATTGAATTGACCTGAAACGGCTGTAAAAAAGTGATTTACTTCAAATGAAATATTACTGTGGGCTTTATCAATTTCCCATTGAGTAGCATTAACGGTGGTGCTATTATTAAGGATAGTAAAGCCGCTCGCTGTTAAGAAAAGAAGCACCAGTATAGTTGAAAATAGTTTTCTAGAAGTATTCATTAAGTTTGTTTCTTTTTAGATTGGTTGTTAAATATAGAGAGTTTAAATCAAATTGTAGTAAGAAACGTTCCTTTAATGTTAAATTAATTTTAGGACGGCCGGCAATCTATTCTATTCAAACTCGTTAAATAATCTAAATCTATGTTCTAACTCTTTAAAAGAAGTATTGGACAGGTATCGTTGTTTTATATCGGAACAAATAATCAATATATTAGTCCAACTTATTAGATAAGAGTATTTAATCTTAAATTCAGATTACATTTTATGAAGTTTTTTAAAAACACTTTGCCTTTATTGCTTGGGATGTTACTTATAGCTGGTTCTGCAGTTGCCCAGGTTCAACAACAGCAGCAACAACAGATAGATCCGGATAGCATCACAGACGAAGAACTTAAAAAGTTTGCGCAAGTTTCGCAGGAGTCTCAAAAAGTTCAGGAAGAAATGAGAAATCAGGTTGATAGCCTTCTTGATGAGAATGATATAGAGATGGAGCGTTTTCGTCAGATTATGATGAGTCAACGCAATCCTCAATCTGCTGATTCAGCAAATATTACTGAAGAAGAAAAGGCTTCGATGAAAAAGATTCAGCCTCAGCTGATGAAAATGCAACAGGAAGCTCAGCAGGAAATGGTTTCTATTATTCAGGACAACGGACTGGAACCACAGCGTTTTCAACAGTTAATGCAGGCCGTGCGTACCAATCCAGAAGTTATGAAGCGTTTCCAGGAAATTTCTGGTAACGGTGGAAACGGTAATATGCAGTAATATACTGCTTTAGATTATTTAACTTTTAAAACCCGTCTTTAAGGACGGGTTTTTTTATTTTTAGCTTACCCAGGAACTTTCGCTTAAGAAAAAACGCCAAGGTAATTCGGCATCTTCTTCTGCATAGTCGACTCCAATACGGGGACCGGAACTTATGTGATCCGGTTTAATCCTATTATTTCGGTTTTCAATCCAGATAATATCTGTATTTAGTGATTGAGCATCGTAATCGATTGTAATTCCCAAGGCTTGGGTCAGCCGTCCGGGTCCGGCCGTAAGTGCGGGCTTAAGGGTATCGAAATTTCTTCTGTCTAGCATGGTGTCGATGCCTTCTATAGGTTTTATAGCGCGAATAAGTACAGCATCCGCTTTCCCTTTTTTATTAGTGACAACATTAAAAAGATGATGAATACCGTAACAGAGATAAACGTAGGCAACCCCTCCCGGTTGATACATGGTTTCAGTACGATCAGTGCGCCGCCCGCCATAAGCATGCGATGCCCGGTCATCTGTACCGGAGTAGGCTTCTGTTTCTGTGATGATACCAGCGGCCAATGAATTATCAATATTGGTGCAAAGTACCTTGCCTATGAGTTCTCTGCTGATACGAAGTACATCACCTTGCCGGTAAAACGAGAGGGGGATCTTGGGATAGGACATAGAGATCTAAGAGATCACGGTATATGGATTTTTTGGTATGGGGTTCTCTTCTACGAAGGCCTGTTGATATGCTCGTGCTACAATAGTACTGAATATAAAAAGTACTGCGGAATAGAAAGCCCAGACACCCACAATCACTAAAATAGTATATCCCTGGTAGTAATAGCGATAAGCGTGCAGTGCATATCCGAGATACCAACCAATCCCCAGTTTAGCAAGTTCAAAAAGTACAGTATATATAAAAGAAGCCAGGAGTGCTACCCTGGGTTGCATTCGTTTTTCGGTAATATAACGGAAGATGATATAAAATAGCAGAAAGGTAAAGAGTAAGGGTACTACCCTGTTAAGAAGTTCATAGATCCAGCTTAGTTCAAGAATTATCTCGGTAAAGGGTACCGCAAGCTGGTTTATAGAGACCAGAGAAATAAGAGAAATGATAAGGCTGAAGAAAAGAAATACTCCTCCTACCAGTCCGAAGGTGAAAAAATTATAGACCATTTCCAGAATGGGATGGCGTCGATCCTCAATATCGAAAATGTCAAAAACTACGTGCTTTAGGGTATGAAACAGGCCTTGGGAAAAGAATGCAAGGATAATAATACCTATAATACCGAAAATACGGCGTGCACCTATCAGGGGATCAAGCAGAGCTTCCAGTGTAATAGCTCCCTGGTATACATCTCCCGATTCGGACTCATAGGCAAAATTGGGGAATAGTTCGCGGCCGTAACGGAGAATCTCGTTAAAGGCAGCATCGTAGGATAAAACAAAGCCGATAATGGAGATCATCAGCAGGGTGAAGGGGATAGCACAAAGAAAAAGATTAAAAGTAATAGCCGAAGCATTGAAGAAAATATCTATCTTCTTTAATAACTTGGTAAAAATGCGCCAGAATTTTTTGTACTTCTGCACAGTTTAATTAGGGCTAAAGTTAATAAGTGTCAGAAAGTTAAGCGGTCTTTATCCTTTTTGCTAATTTAAATTAGTAGCAATAGAAAGCTAATTCTTATTAATAAAACTTTTCTTTGGCAGTGTGTATCGTACGATTAAGTATAATGGTTTTTACTACATTAATGTTCAGTACAATGAATAAGATGTTGGCAATTGGGATTCAAGCTATATAAGTACAAAATCAGGAAGTTTATGGAAAATAACCTACCGGTGTTTTTCAAAGATCCACAAAAAATGGTTATTATCAGTTGGCATTAGAAAACTTATTAACAGGGAACTAAGAAATTTAACAAACGGATGAAGATTATTAACGTGGCCAGTGCCCGCCCAAACTTTATGAAGGTAGCTCCGCTACTTGAAGCATATAAGGAAAATGATGATATAGAGGCACAGCTACTGCACACGGGACAACATTATGATTATGAGATGTCCAAAATATTCTTTGATGAATTAGGCATACCTGAACCCGATCATCACCTGGGAGTGGGTAGTGGAAGTCACGCCGAACAGACCGCCAAAGTAATGGTAGCTTTTGAAAAGGTATTACGAAAGGAGCAGCCCGATTGGGTTGTGGTGGTGGGAGATGTAAATCCCACGATGGCTTGTACTATTGTAGCCAATAAAATGGGAGTAAAGGTGGCCCACGTGGAAGCCGGACTTCGAAGTTATGATCGAAATATGCCCGAGGAAATTAATCGCGTGCTTACGGATAGTATCGCAGATTTACTGCTGACTCCCTCTATTGATGGGAATATGAATCTGGTGAAAGAAGGGATTCCTGAGGGCAAAATCAGGTTTGTGGGGAATATTATGATTGATACGCTGTTCAATATGCGCAAACGCTCCGGGGAATCTTCGATTTTGGATGATTTGGGGATTATAGAAAAGAGCTATGGATTGGTAACACTTCATCGTCCATCGAATGTTGATCAGAAAGAAACACTAAGCAGTTTTGTCGAAATTCTGGAACAGAGCGCTAGAGATTTACCAATGATATGGCCGGTGCACCCTCGTTCCCGGAACAGGGCCAAAGAGTTTGGTTTGTGGGAACGTCTTGGGGAAATTGGGAACTTGCATTTATTGGAGCCAGTCGGCTATTTAGATAATGTAAAACTGATGGATTGTGCCCGCTTTGTTTTAACTGATTCGGGTGGCATACAAGAGGAAACTACGGCGTTAGGCGTTCCCTGTTTTACGGCCCGCGAAAATACGGAACGTCCTATTACCATTACCGAAGGAACAAATACCCTGGTTGGTACGAAAAAAGATGCTATTCTCAAGCAGATAGCCCAATATTTGGGAGATGAAGTTTCTGATGACGCCTATAAAGAGGCAAAACCACTTTATTGGGACGGTCGGACCGCAGAACGCATAGTAAAAGAAATCAGGAAATACGAATAAATAATAAATATTTATATAAGCTTTACCACACTTTGGAAGTGCAGTAAAGCTATATAGATGCCATTTATTTTATCTGGAAAGGATAATTTTATTGAAGTCAGGCGTTGCCTGAACGGTGTATCTGCCGTCATCCTTTTTAAGGGATTGGGCTTTTCCATCAACAGTAAGGGAATCTGGCTCAAATGACAAACCGATGATATTCAGCAGCACTGTATCATATTTTGGTTTGAACTTCCCTTCACGGCTGGCAGTGATTGTTAAGCTATTTTCTCTGATCTCGATGTTATAACTCGTAAGCCTATAATCACCTTCTTTATAATTATAACCTTCTTCAGCGTCCTCATAAAGTTGTCCTGTCTGATCTGAAGAGCCTGCATAAACATTAAGTTCCAGCAATTCGGGATCCCGCTCCTGTGTATACTGCATGACTTCGCGCAAGGGGAGAACCGTACCCGCCTTTACAAAGAATGGAATTTCGCTTAAAGGTGCCTCAACCATATGAGTTTGTCTTCCTTCCAAGAGGTCACCGGATCGGAAATCATACCATTTTCCTTCAGGAAGGTATGTTTCAACTTCTTCAGCTCCTTTCTCAAGTACCGGGGAGACGAGGATGTGGTCGCCAAACATAAAAGCATCGTTTTCTTCGAGTGCTTTTTTATCCGTTTGATCATAAAATCCAAGGGGACGGATGATGGGCGTTCCATGCTGAACGTAGTTATAAAAGGCGGTATAGAGGTAGTTAAGAAGTCGATAACGAAGTTCAATAATAGAGCGGTTGATATCGGTGTACTTCTCCCCGAATACCCAGGGTTCCTGATCCAGATCTGACTGGGCTTTTCGGAGTTCTACCTCTTCTTTCTTTACGGCTGCCGCTCCATCCACATTATAACCCATGGTGTGATTGCGGAAAAGGGGATGGAAAATAGCCAGCTGCAGCCAGCGACTGAAAAGCTCGGGAGAGGGTTGTTCAACGAACCCTCCTACATCCGATCCAACAAAAGAGTAGCCTGAAATACTTAATCGCTGGGATTGTTCATTGGCTAATTTTAAATGGTCCCAACTGGCAATATTATCACCGGTCCAGAGGGCGGCGTATCGTTGTCCACCTGCAAAATTGGCCCGGGTGAGCAGGAAGGGTCGTTTATCAGGGTTGTGTTTCTTTATACCCTCCAGTGAGGCACGGGCCATCTGCATGCCGTAGATATTATGCGCTTTTTTATGGCTGCATGGATGACCCTCAAAATGATGCCGTACGTGTTCTGGGAAGGTTTTGGCCTCTATCTCAAAGACGGCCGGCTCGTTCATATCATTCCAGATGCCACTAATATGTTTCTCTTGCAGTAGGTCCTCATAGAGGTCGCCCCACCAATCACGGACATCCGGGTGAGTAAAATCCGGGAAGGCGCATTTCGACGGCCAAACCGGCGCGATGATCATTTCACCATCGGGACGTGTACAAAAATATCTATTCTCCCGTCCTTCTGTGTATACTGGGTAATTATCATCCACTTTAACACCCGGATCAATCATAACGATCGTTTTAAAGCCTTGTTTCTTAAGATCGCTAATCATTTCAGCCGGATTGGGAAACAGATCATTATTCCAGGTAAAAACCCGGTATTCGTCCATATAATCGATATCCAGATAGAGGGCGTCGCAAGGGATCTTCTTTTTACGGAAAGTAGAGGCGAGATGCCGCACGCGTGATTCGGGATAGTAGCTCCATCGACACTGATGATAGCCTATTGCCCACATTGGAGGCATTTCCGGTTTACCGGTTAGTCGTGCAAAGCGTTCGCTTACTTCGGTGAGGGTAGGACCATTAATAAAATAATAGTTCATGACCCCGCCCGCTGCGGAAAAGCTACTAATATTATTTTCTTTGCGATCAAAGCTGAACCGCGTACGGTAGGTATTGTCTAAAAAGATGCCATAGGCCCGATCTTGGTGTAACCCTGCATAAAAAGGGACACTCCTATATAAGGGATCTTCGCCCCGCTCATAGGCATAAGCATCGGTATTCCAATTTTCAAAAGCTCTGCCGCGGAGATTTTGTTTATACGCTTTATCCCCCAAACCATAATAGCGATCGCCCTTAGGTGCTTTCTTGGTTACCTTTATTTCACTGATTCCTTTCATCAGGCTTTCGCGACGATAGAAACCATGTTCATCTTCGCAAATCATATTTCCTTCTGCATCGAAGAAGTGGACCAGCATATTTTTCTTGGTGATGATGCAGCTGAGCGTTGCTGTTGAAATCTCAAAAAGTCGGTCTTCTTCAATAAAAGAGATATCCACTTCTTCCGATTGAAAGTCGGGATCAATAGCATATGAGAAGTCGGACTGAACATCCCCTTCCAAGAAATATCGAATCTGAATGATATCGGGGTTATGTATTTGAATTTGAAGTTTAACCCTGTTTTCGGTGTGAAAGGTGAACTGCTGTCCTTTCCTTTCATGATCAATTATATGTCCGGGACGGTACCGGCTGATGATATCCGGTTTACGGTCATCGTCTTCTTCGTCAGAGGAATTTTGAGATTTTTGTAGCTTATTTTCTGCCATGAAGTATTATGTTAAATTTTTGTAAAACTGAAAATATAAAAATACAGAGATAATACAACGTAAAGTTTTAAACTGGAGAAGACCCCAATTATGATATTTTTTATGTGAGTGATTTGGAAAATAAATGGTTCTGGAATGTCCTGAAGTTTCTGCTATCTTATGGCTATCAATAATAGCAACTGATATAAAAAGTATAACTATGAATCTTAAAATCTACCAGGTTGATGCTTTTGCTTCAGCCATTTTTCATGGAAATCCCGCCGCGGTATGTCCCCTTGAGGAGTGGCTGGCGAAGGAGCAGATGCAAAACATTGCCATGGAAAATAATCTTGCCGAAACGGCTTTTTTTGTAAAAGAGGAGGAGGGATACGCCCTGCGCTGGTTTACCCCTCAAACCGAGGTAGATTTGTGTGGACACGCGACCCTTGCTTCGGCTCATGTACTTTTTGAGCATATGGGATATAAAAAAGAGGTGATTCGTTTCCATACCAACAGCGGTATCCTGAGTGTGCGTAGGAAAGGAGATCAGCTGACAATGGATTTTCCTACTGCCGAGCTCAATGATTTCGAACCGCCTGCAGTTCTTGAGGAGGCTTTACGGCTTCCACCGACAAAAGTCTATAAAGATACTGATATTCTTTACGTAGTAAACAACGGATTGCAGCTTCGGAATATGGATCCCGATTTCCGGTTGCTCAAACAGCTAAATACCCGGGGAGTAATTGTTACGGCTCCAGGCATTGGAGATGTTGATTTCTTATCCCGCTTTTTTGCTCCCGCTGTGGGTGTGGATGAAGATCCGGTTACCGGATCAGCCCATACGATGCTAACTCCCTATTGGAGCAAGCGTTTGGGTAAAAAACGGCTGATTGGCCGCCAAATATCTAAGCGTGGTGGGACGGTATATTGCGAGTATAAGGGAGATCGCGTTGTGTTGAGTGGAGAAGCATGTACCTATCTGGAGGGAACTATTTTATTATAATGGAATTGTTACTATTGCTTGTATTGGGGATTGTTGCAGGTCTTGTTGCAGGACTTTTTGGACTAGGCGGGGGGATCTTGTTTACGCCTATTCTGTTTATTGTATTCAGTGATGCCGGTATCGCTGATCCGGTGGTACTTACGATTGGCAGTTCACTTTTCTGTACTTTTATAGCGGCAGCTGGAAGTTCCATTCGACAATATCATCAACAAAACTTTTATTGGTCAGAGGGATTGAAAGTTGGGTCTCTGGGAGCCGTTGGTGTTTTATTGGGAAAGCAGGTTATTACATCGGACTATTACAGTCAGCAAGAGTTTGTTATTTTTTTCAGTGTATTGCTAATGTATGTGGCCTATATGTTCTATCGGCGCGGCTCCCAGGGAGAAAAACATATTTATCTGGACGAAACACCGGTAACGTTTAAACAATCAGCGGTTACCGGGGGACTCGGAGGTTTTGTGGCTGCACTGGCCGGTATTGGTGGCGGAGGCGTTATGGTGCCACTGATGAATCTTTGGTATAAAAAAAAGTTTGCCAGAGTAGTTAGTATTTCTTCTTTGGCTATCGTCTTTATATCGCTTTCCGGCTGGGTGCAACTGGCATTTTTTAATGGAACAACGGAAACTTTAAGTGCTTTTAATATCGGATATGTAGATTTTGGCGCCGCATTCCCACTGGCTTTGGGCGGACTTTTGGGTGGGTTCGTGGGTGCCCTGTTTAATCTCAAAATAAATCGCCGCTACCTCCAATACGCCTTTGCCTTTTTAGCCATAGGGATGGCAATTAAGCTGTTGGCCGAAGTATTTTAACTTATTCCTGCTCTTCTTCCTGTATAGCCGGCCGTTCGAGATAGGGTAGCCCTTCGGTTATCCAGTCGGCGGGTTCCTTGCCTAGCAGATAATGCTCGTGCCATTCGAACGCACGAGTTGCATAGTCAATCTGGTTTTCTTCACGTGCCAGTCCGTGATTTTCACCTTCATACACCAGCATTACAAAAGGATTTTGCATCCGCCGCATGGTATTGTAGAGCTCTACACCTTGGTTGAAATCTACAGCGCCGTCGTCGGTTCCAAATTCGACCAGTAGTGGAGTATTGACTCCTTCCATATTAAAAATGGGAGAATTATCAACGAAATTGTCCCAGTCTTCCCACCATGGATCGGGAAAGCGTCCCTGGCTAACCTCGAAAATTTTGGCATCCGTCATGCCGCTATTCCAGTATATAGAATTATACATGCTAATCATATTCGTGAGCGGGGCACCAGCTACAGCAGAGTTAAAGAGATTGGTTTGGGTGATGATAAAGGTTGTTTGATAAGCGCCCCATGAGTGTCCCGTTAAACCGATTTGATCTTCGTTAATCATGCCGGTATCAATAACTTTTTCAACTGCTGGCACTACACTTTCAACCGCAGAAACACCCGGATCTCTAAGCTCATAGTTGATATCCGGCTGAAAGACAAAGTACCCCTCTGAAGAAAATCTTCGAAAATTATAGGGACTTTTCCGGGAGGGCATGCTATAACTATGCATGGTTTGAGAGCGTTTTTCATAGATATAGGTGACCATTGGATAGGTTTCTCCGGGTTCGTAATTAGCGGGATAGAGGAGCCGTCCTTCTAATTGATCGCCCCTTTCGTTGGTAAAGGTAATAAGTTCATCGTCCGCCCAGTAATAATCTTCCTGTTGCGGGTTAGTAAAAGTAAGAGTAACCGGATCATCAAAGCTGTTATCGACAAGGAACATATCGGGAGAATCTGTTGCCGACTGCATCTGATAGACAAAACGATCGGTAGAATCAGCCCGGGAGAAACGGTTGTACATTTGATCTTCGTATATGAGTGTTTCCAGGTTGCCGTCAGTATAGCGAGCATAACCCCGTTTTTTTGTAGTATCGCCATACATACTGAAAAATATCGGTTGATCATCCTTTATCCCATCCTGATCGTCGCCGTAGTCAATGGATGTGTAACGAAAGCGGATACGGTCAGAGGCTCCCTCAGTAAGCCGGTTGTAGTTGCTGCCGTCTGTCCATACCTTATAGGTATCGTATCGGTCATAAATCAATACCCACTGATCATCCTCAGCCCAGTCGCCACTCCCAAAGGGACGCCGATATTCACGGCCGTTTACCCGTGTAAAGTTTTCAAAGCGACTGTCTATATCACCTGTTATATTGGTGTGCGTATCTTCGCTGATATCGTAGGTCCACCAATTTTTATCCTTAAAGTAAAGTAAATACTGACCATCGGGAGAGGTGCGTACAAACTCATGCCGGTCTAATATTTTCTTTTCTTCGCCAGTGGCCACATCAAGTACATATACCTCGCGCCAATCCTCCTCAAAGGCCGGTTCGTAAGGTTTGGGATTATAGGCCACGACATGTTTCTGGTCCCCGGTCAGCTGCAGTTGCTCGCGATTTTCCGCTCCCAACTGTACAAACTTATCATCATCCAAATGCCATGCGGAAAGGTAGTTGGAACGTCGTTCGGCATCGGCCATTACTTCCTGCCGGGGTTGTATATCCGCATCCTTCCAGTGCCATACTTCTACATTGGAGGGGTCCAGGTCGTCATCATCGTTCTTTTTCGCAGTAGAATCTGCATCAGATTTCTTGGGGGCTTCTTCCGGGTCTTTCTCCCATTCTTTAATTCCCATAAAAAGGGTTCCTCCGTCATCTGACCATCGCGGTTCCTGATAATCAACTACGCGAAAACTATCCGGGAAAGTCTGGAATTCCTGCTGGTCAAAAATCTGTTTCTGTGGTGATTGATTTAGGTTCCTGAAAGCATATACTAAGTGGGTGGGGTCCTTAAAGTCTTCTTTTTCCAGCTCCTTGAGGAAGGCCACGGCCGTACCTTCTTTATTCCAGCTGAGTTCTTTGTAGTTCGTCGTATCGCTATCCAGAATGTTTATCCTGTTGGATGCCAAGTCATAGAGATGCGCTCCATTTCCGAAATCTTCGGTAGCATCCAGTAGAAGGGCCAGCTTGTCTCCCTTTTTATTGAACTCATATTCTGAAACATTGCCTACCAGCTGATTGGTACCCTGCCGTAGATTACGAATGATGACATCGGCTCCATCAGTATTGCTTTCTTCAGGTTTGTATTTACGCATCAGCAAATGGTGGCCATTATTGGAAAACTCGAAACTCTGTACATTCTTGAAGGTATCTACCTGGGTGGTAGCGAGATTCATCAGTCCCAGCTTATAGCGCACACTCTTGTTCTGCTCCTCAAGTTTTTTCTGTTCATCTTCAGAAACACCAATCAGGAAGGCGGCCCATTTGTTATCGTTCGAAAAATCAGGTCGCACGCCATGCATGAACTTATGTTCTGCGGTGGTGTCTGCTCCCACTTCTTTGATTATGAGCCAGCCATCCCCATCTTCCAGGCTAATATTATAGGAAAACCATTCCCCATCAGGTGACAGCTCCGTACCCCCTATGCGTTGCCACTGACCATAGTCCTTGGGCTCAAGCTTTTGTTTTTGAGCAGAAAGAGTAGAAATGCTAAGTAGGAAACAACTGATAAGAAGTATTGCCAATCGAAAATGCCGCATCGTACCGTGTTTTATTTTTAATGAGTTTATAATATATCTAACAGTAAAAAATTTTAGGCAGTAAGGAAAATAGCTTCAATCCTTTTTATTCATGCTTTGTGGTACCTTTAATTATACTATTACTATATATAAGGATCCTTGCTGCTAAAAAGACATACGAAAAGAAAAGATAATTGATACAGGTTTATTGAATTTAGCTATTTTAAGCTCATCCTGTTACCTTTGAATTCATTAATAATTCCTGATCAAGAAGCCTTTGACTGAATTCCACATGAACAGATGCATCCTGTGCCGTTACCTTAGCACGGTATTTATACTTTTTTTAGCGGTTCCTCTATTGACGTTAAATACTCTAAAAGCCCAACCGATTCCAGTAGGAGATTGGGCTGATGGACAGTATCGTACACTGCAGCTGCTGTCAGATTCTACGATTAATAGTTCACTTACAAATCGTCCTCTGTGGTATTCTGGATACGATGATTTGTTAAAAGAAAATCCAGAAGTTGCGGATTCCTGGTGGGCACAATCGATGCGTGGGCCCGAAAAGAGAATTGCCAACTTTTTTGATGTGGGAATATATGCTCCAGTACTGACGAATACCTATAATAGTGAGCTTCCTTATGGAGAGAATAATGGGGCGGCCTGGTATGGACGGGGCTTAACGACTGAATTTCAGGGAGGGGTATATTTAACATCAGATTATTTAACGCTCACATTTCGTCCCCATTTGAGCTATACACAGAATCGTGATTTTCCCAAACCTCGATTTATTCCTACCGACGAGGATGGAAATCCCCAATACAGGGCTATATTTTCAAATATTGATATGCCTTATCGCTTTGGACCAGAATCCTATAGCGATTTCGATTTGGGCCACTCCTCTGCCCGCATCCATTATAAAAGCATAGAAGCTGGTGTAGGAACGGAACCCCTCTGGTGGGGTCCGGGAGTGCAGTATGCGTTAATGATGAGTAATAATGCACCGGGAGTACGTCAGCTTTTTTTTGGAACACGCGATCCTCTTCAGATTCCATTTAATATCGGAAGCCTTGAGTTTCGCTGGGTGTGGGGCTGGCCGGAGGATTCAGGATACTTTACATCCAATGATAATAAGCGATTTATGAATGCGCTTAATTTCAGCTTTTCTCCCTCGTTTATGCCGGGTTTTACGGTGGGACTTACCCGAACCTTTCACCAGTATGTACCGGAAGAAGGATTAGAGCTTTCAGATTACATTAGTATTCTGGAGGCTTTTCAGAAGACTAGGCTTGAAGAATTACAAGAACAGGGAGGAGTCGACGCAAAAAACCAACTCGCTTCAGTTTATTTTCGCTGGGCTTTTCCGGAAAGTAATGCGGAGCTGTATGGAGAGTATTTTCGGGAAGATCACAGTTGGGATTTTCGGGATTTCCTTATGCAGCCGGATCACGACCGGGCCTACACCATCGGAATTCAGAAGATCGTGGAGGGCAACCGTATCGATTATGTGAAAATAAATGCTGAGATTAATTCCCTGGTACCCAATCGCATTGATGATGTACGTCCCCAAACCTATTATTACCGACATTCTAGGGTTGTTCAGGGTCATACCAACGGGGGAGAAGTATTAGGTGCGGCTGTGGGACCGGGATCGGGCAGCCAGTATTTGGGAGCCGAAGGATTTTGGGGAGATGGCATGCTGGGACTCTTTGTACAGCGAGTAGAAGATAACGACTTCTTCCATTATGAATATTATGATACTAATTCTCCAAATCCGCCAACTTCCGATATCTATCGCCACCGGATAAATCTGAATATAGGACTTAAAGGAGCATATAAAACGGGACCTCTTCTGTTAAATGCCCGGTTCATTTGGAATAAAAATTATAACTATGGTCGATATGATTATGGCGATCCGGATATAAGTTTTGATACTGTTGGTGAACACGATAAAGTTAATCTGCATCTGCAACTCTCTGCCCGGTACCTGTTTTAGATAAATGGGTAAGAACGTAGAGGAAAGTGATTATTTATGAGCAAGTATGTTAGTTGGTTTTCATAAAATGACAAATATGCCACGAGAAATTTTAATGGAAAAAATATTGGGTTTTATAAAAAGCGGGCTGTTGGTTCTGCTGGTTGGAATGGTTATACAGCCAGCACAACTGAAAGCACAAACAATACCAGTAGGAGATCTTCAGGAGGAGAAGATAAGATTGATGCAGCTTTTTTCAGATTCTACCGCTGAGTTACCCTTTACCAATAGACCTATTAGCCGAAAAAGTTATCAGAAAGCTTTTGAGCATGTAGAGTCGGAAAATTCCTGGTGGGCTGATTCATCTGTATCACCCGAGATACCACTTACGGATGATTTTACCCTAGGATTTTACGAGCCGGAAATACAGGGGACCTATAACCACAAATTGCCTTATGGTGAGAATAACGGCGCGGCCTGGTATGGGCGGGGCATGAATACAGAATTTAAAGGAGGATTTTATATTAATTCCCATTTTTTGGATATAACTATTCATCCCCAAATTGTGCATCAGCAGAATGAAGATTTTGAAGTGCCCCGATTTATCCCGCGGGACAGGGATGGAAATATTCGTTATGTGGCACAGGGAACGCTGCCGGAAGATACACTTGCTGAGCGCATTGACCGCCCTTTCCGTTTTGGCCCAGATAGCTATACCACCATTAACTGGGGCCATTCGTCTGTTCGTTTTCACCGGTATAATATGGAGATTGGACTGAGTTCCGAGCCGCTATGGTGGGGACCGGGAGTACAATATGCACTTACGCTTAGTAATAATGCCGGTGGTGTACCCCATGCTTTTCTGGGGAACCGGGAACCAATTGAGTTACCTTATAATATTGGTCAGTTTCAGTTCCGCTGGGTTTGGGGATGGCCTAAGGACTCAAAGTATTTCGATTTGAAAGAGGCCTATGCAACCCGCCCGCATCAGAGTCCGGAGAAATTTCTTCGCCGTCGATTTATGAATGGGTTGAATATTGTTTACTCCCCATCATTTTTGCCCAACTTTCATATTGGAACCAGTCGAATCATCCACCAATATATCCCGGAAAGTGGAATGACCGCAGGAGATTACTTGGCGATTTTTAGGTCTTTCCCAAATCCGGATGAGAAAGCATTGAGTGCTGCTCGAGACGCCAGTCATTATGAGGAGATCAATCCTTTGTCTTCGGTTTACTTTCGTTGGGTTTTTCCAGAGAGTAATGCCGAGGTATATGCAGAATATATGAAGGATTCACATAGCTGGAATTTTCGGGACTTCCTGATGGAGCCACAACACGGAAGGGCTTATACCATAGGCGCCCAAAAGATTATTAAAAGTGGTTATAGCTGGCTCGATTTTGTGAAAGTAAATGCGGAGATTAATTCGTTGATGTCAACCCGCCTTGATGATATTCGTCCCCAAACGTATCTCTATTCCCACAAAAGCGTAAAGCAGGGGCATACCCACCGGGGGCAAGTATTGGGAGCAGCAATTGGACCGGGCTCAACCAGCCAGTATATTGGGGCCGAGTCGTATTTTGAAAAGGGCAGGATAGGCTTTTTCGTGCAGCGGACGGTGGATAATAACCATTTACATTATGAATATTATCAGCGCTGGTACCAAACCGGATGGTACGGGGATATGTATCGCCACCGAGTGGATGTAAATATCGGTCTGGATGCAAATTATCGAATCTACGATATTATGTTGGGAGCAGGCGTGGTATGGAATAAGAAGTACAATTACGGACGATTTGGCTACGGCGATTTTAATATCAACTGGAATAGTCGGCCCCGTGACGATCGCCTTAACATGCAGTATCAGTTTTCCGTGCGCTATCTTTTCTGATCCTCGTTCCAGATCGAGTTGTGGATGGATAACTCACTAATCTTCTCTCGAATCTACGCCCCACATAAGTTTGTGTCTAAGCGTATCAAAATAGCTCTGGTTGGGTAGTTCAATCAGGTCAATTGTAAAGTTAGACCGGCGGATGTACACCTCAAATGGATAGGATAGGATCTCTTTAATTTGACCATCATAGGAAAATAGTACTTCATGCTCTTGCTTCTGTACACTTACTTTTAGTGATTTATCCGAGGGAAGAACCAATGGACGGGTCGTAAGTGTATGTGGATTAATAGGTGTCAGAACCATTACATCGGAATTGGGCATGACAATAGGTCCGCTCGACGAAAGATTATAGGCCGTTGAGCCTGTGGGGGAGGCTACAATAAGTCCGTCAGCCCAATAGTTGTTAATAAACATCTCATTATACTCTGCGCTAACGTTTACCATGGAGGTAGAATCCTTTTTGGCAAAAAGGAATTCATTCAGAGCGTGGTAGATATTTCCTTCGTTATCCTCTGCTTCCAGCATATAGCGTTTGTCGATACGGTAGGTCCCCTCCTTAAGATAGTCCAGCGCTTGGTCGATATTTTCTTTCTGGGTGTAAGCCATAAATCCCAATCGTCCGCTGTTCACTCCCAGAATTGGTTTTTGGATATTTTTCATGAGCCGGGCTGTATATAGCATGGTCCCGTCCCCGCCAACCGCTATAATAATATCTGCCTGGTCAATAGCTTCTTTTTCATCTTCTACGACCATAGCAGAGGAATGCTCTTCTCCGCGATAGAGTTCCTGCAGATCAGAGCTAAAGATAATGTCAACTTCGTGCTCGTCTCCCCAATGCAGGATATCAATAAAAGAGTCCTTAACCGAGTATTTTTTAGGATTAGCTACGACGGCAAGTTTCATGTCAAGTCAATTTAAGTTTTCAATGGGTGGAAGCAGAATATTGCGAACATCAATCCACCAGGGATAGGGAGTCTGGGTGAGATTTTTAATCTCCGAACGTGCTACTGCAATGGACTGAACGGAAAATTGCAGTATTGATGGTTGTAATGCCCACTGGCGTTCAGGGATAAGCGGCTGACGTTCCGTTATAAACAAACCAATACCCTGATGAGGTATCCGGCTATTGCTGATAGAAAGATCAGCATTATTTTGATCCAAAAGCATTGATAAATTATTCAGCAATTGTTGAGAATATGGATGACCCGTAATACGAGCTATGTTGACCGTCCGGTAATCCAAAGAGATACTATTGCCATTATTATCTTCTTTAAAAGAAGTTTCCGTTATCCTGTAATCCATATTTTCAAAAAGAGCAGAAGCATTACTTTGGACAATTTGACCTATGCCGGTGACAACATCATTTGGCAAATTAGAATTTGGATTGTGATGGAGCGTAAACGTGATTTCGCCTTCTGCTAGTATTTTTTGGTATCGATTGGAATAGGAAGAGGTAAGATTACCATTTTCATTGAGCAGTTGCTGACTAAGTGTAGGTCCCAATTCCGGAAGGTAGTGGATATCTCCGCTTTGCATGTTATTCCAAAGAGTCTGTCCGTCAGTGCTGCTAATGATATCTACCCGGTTTAGGGAGATATCTGAAGAATTATAGTAGTTATCGAATTTTGAAAAAATATGGGTAGAATCATTTTGCTGTCGGGAGAACGTAAAAGGACCACTTCCAATCGGTTCAAATGAGTTATTATTACCAACCGCTTCTTTTGGATAGATGACAGCTAAAGGTGTTGCCAGTTTATGAAGAAAATCCGGATCTGTATTATTTAGGGTAATCACAACGGTAGAGTCATTGGGCGCTTGTATCCCGGATACTCCATCAAGTTGCCTGTGGTCTGGATTGTAAAGGTTACGCTGCTCTTGGAAATAAGGTTCAAATCCACTGATATCCATGAAAAGATGGGCAGCTTTTGGAGAAACACCACTTCGGGCAGATCGCTCCAGGGCAAACTTTATATCTTTAGCCATTAGTTTGCGTCCCGTTCCGCTGCCAAAGCGATCATTGTCATGGAAATAGACGTCAGTACGCAGCCGAAAGGTGTATTTCCTGTTGTCATTCTCGACGGACCAATCCCTGGCGATTGCCGGGGTTATATTCCCTTCGCCATCAAATCGTACTAATCCCTCATATAGCAATTGAACCGCACGCATTTCGGTAGCCGAAGAAGCCTGAAGAGGATCGAGTGTAGTAATAGGTTGATATTCCCCAATAACTAGCTGCCGAAAGCTGGCATCGCGTTTAGTTGTATCTTCTTGAGTAGTGGTGTCGTGGGCGACAGCCGTATTCGGTTCACGGTCGACAATTACCGTTTCCGGCTGTTTACAAGATGCTAAAGCCATTAGAACAATGAGAAAAGCTAAAAGCGGCTTTGCGGAAGATAAATTCATTATCTGGTATTTATTTATATGAATATTTGAGTAATCATTCCGTCCAGTATCCTTTTGGAAATATAGGATAATCTGGATGTATGCTATGATTTATTATCTGTTCCTTTTAATCCTTTGATCCCTTTAACAGCCTTTTCACTTAGTAGGTTCGTTTCATATGAACGTATGCGTCCTATTTTACGCTGATGTTGTTCAATAGCAATATCAATAAGCTCAAGCATTAAATCCTGCATATCTATTTCGCTTTCTTCCCAGAGATAGAAAGAGAAGGAGCCTGGAATAGTATTGATTTCATTAAAATAGACCTCTTTGGTATTCTCATTAATCAGGAAATCGAGTCGGGCTACACCACTTGCCCGAAATAGGCTGAAGATCTTACGCGAGAGTGATTGGATTTTTTGGGTGAGTTCGTTTGAAATATCGGCCGGAATTTGGCGATCGGCCGAAGCCATCCCTTTTTGTGTCCCTTCTTCATTTTGATACTTGTCTTCAAAGGACAGCGTTTCATCCTGTCCAAGGGGACGTTCACATACGCTGTGTTGCATCTCTTGGGGGGTGCCCAGTATCGAACAGTTCACTTCCAGTAGCGGGGTCACCGCTTTTTCTACCATCAGGCTATTATCAAAGCGAAAGGTTGTTTCCACTGCTTTGATCAACTCATCCCTTTTTTCAGCCCTGTTTACCCCAATGCTGCTGCCAAGAGTAACGGGTTTAATAATCAGAGGATAGTCGAGCTGTTCAGCTCTTTCGATTATTTCTTCCTGCTTCTCTGCCCATTCCTGCTCATAAAAATCGATACCATCGACGACCGGGATATTATGAGCACGGCATAACTCCTTGGCTTTTACTTTATCCATTCCCAGGCTGGATGCAAAAACTCCGCTGCCGGCATAGGGGATGTTGTACATTTCGCAGGTCCCTTGGAAAGATCCGTTTTCTCCCTCAGAACCGTGAAAGGCGGGTATTACCGCATGGATGGTAGAACTTTCGGGCGACTGGAACCATCCTGATTCTGTTTCCTGAAGTACCGGTTTTCCTAGTTTATTATGGGTAAAAGTGCAGGGAGAAGCCTCTTTGATAAGGGTATCCAGATCCTGGTAGTTTTCCAGCTCGAGTAGTGGTTTTCCTGTGAGCCAGCGACCGGATTTACTCACGTAAAGGGGAATGAGATTGTAGTGACTATCCTCCAGTGCAGCGATAACCTGCATCGCCGAAAGTACAGAAACCTCATGTTCGGGAGAGACGCCGCCAAAAGCGACAACAATATTTTTATCACTCATATCTTCCTATCATCGTTGCAGTTAATTCGCTTAATGATAAGAAAAGATGATTTCAGATGTGATATTAATAGTCACAAATTTAGTCGTCTTTATTCTGGGCCATATAAAAGAGCTGCATGATACGCAGTTCGCTGTAGCTGACGGTTTTGTCGAGCTTGTTATAGATAGGACGCAGCATATGAGGGGCAATTTCGTTCATGATCTCCATCACTTCATCCTGCTTGCGCATCGAGAGAGAAGAGGCGGCAGCAATGCCCTCGGTTCTCAGGTTATGTCCCTCTTCGAGGTACGTTTTCAGATGCTTGATGATGGTTACCTGCTTAACTCCGTGCTCTTCCGCCAGGTGTTCGATAGACTGTCCGTCATTAAAAGCTTCGCCCACCTGTTCATACTTTTTCTTTTTTGAGGATTCTTTTTTCTTCTTTTTGAGGGATTTTTTTCGCGGCTCTACCTCGTGTTTCTGGCAGTAGTCAGTAATGATTTTAAGGAAATCTTTGCCGTACTTTTTCTGCTTAATCGAACCTACCCCATATATTGGCAACATATCGTCTTTATTCTGGGGAAAGTAATAGGCCATTTCCATAAGGGTTGTATCGGGAAAGATAACATAGGGAGGAATGCCCTGCTGGTCGGCCATCTCTTTTCGTTTCTCACGTAAACGCTCAAAAAGATCCTGGTCATATTCGTTTTCCACATCAGAAGATGTGCGTTCGATCGCTTCATCACCTATAACAGTATCGGTACGATCCAGAACACCAAATACATTTTCTTTTCCGTTTAGTACCGCTTTTGCCTGCTCTTCAAGTTCAAGAGAGCCATAGTTTTCTTCACGACTCAGGTAACCTTGTCGGACGAGCATCCGCCCTAGTAGAATCCACTGTTCTTTCGACCATTCATTACCGATATCATAGGTTGAAAGTTCATCATGTCCGTTTTCAAGGACCTTCTTTGATTTAGAGCCGCGCAGTACATCCGCAATATAATAGGCTCCAAACTTTTCATCAGTTCGGGCGATACAGGAAAGAAATTTTTGTGACTGTACCGTCAAGTCTTCTACCTCTGCATCTACTGAAAGACAATTGTCACACATGCCACAATCATCGTGAGGATATGTTTCACCAAAATACTTCATCAGAGGTACACGCCTGCACTTATCCGTTTCCAGAAATTTCATCAGGTCTTTGAGATGCTTTTCAGCAACTTCTTTTTCTTTGTCTTCCTTCTGGTTAATGAAGTATTGTATCTTCTGCTTGTCAGAACGGCTGTAGAGCAGCAGGCAGTCGCTTCGCAGCCCGTCACGACCCGCGCGACCTATTTGCTGGTAATAAGATTCAATATTTTTGGGCATATCGTAGTGCATAACAAAACGCACATTTGGTTTGTCAATACCCATACCAAAGGCAATAGTTGCTACGATAATGGAAATATCATCCCGAATAAACAGTTCCTGATTGCGGCCCCGTACTTTTTTTGAAAGTCCCGCATGGTAAGGCTTTACGGAGTGCCCCTCTTTTTTGAGTTCTACATAGAGTTCATCCACTTGTTTGCGGGAGAAACAGTAAATGATTCCCGACTGTTTTTTACGGGTATAGAGAAAATCCAGTGTTTGCTCAAGGGGATCATCCTTGTCTGCTACTTTGAGGAAGAGGTTCTTTCGATCAAAGCTGGCCAGGAAGGTTTCTGAATCATCCAGCTTCAGAATTTTCTTGATATCTTTTCGGACTCTCGGGGTAGCGGTAGCGGTTAGTGCCAGACAGGTTGCTTCGGGAAAATCCTTTCGTACTTCAGTTAATTGGCGGTATTCCGGACGGAAATCGTGCCCCCATTCCGAGATACAGTGCGCTTCGTCAATAGTAAAGAGATCAATATCCTGGGTAGATAACAACTCACGGGTTTTAGGCATCAGAAGCGTTTCCGGCGCGAGATATAACATCTTCACTTCTCCGCGCTTCAGCTTGTTTACATTATGCTGGTATTCTTCGGGAGAGAGGGAACTGTTGAGGTAGATGGCCGGAATATCGTACTGGCGCAACTGTTCTACCTGGTCCTTCATCAGGGAGATAAGGGGAGAAACTACAATCGTAAGTCCGTCGAAAATAAGGGCAGGGATTTGATAACAGAGTGATTTTCCACCTCCCGTTGGCATAATAACAAGGGCATCTTCTTTGTCCAGTACCTGGGAGATAACATCTTCCTGCAACGGACGAAAATCTTCATACCCAAAAACGTTATTTAATTTGTTACGTGCTTCTTTGATCATGTGATCGCGAATTGAATTGGTTAATTTGATTGCATTGATGCATGAGGTAATTGAATCTCAGTACATCAATACAATCAGCGGTCAAGTTTGCTAATAATTAAGTAATCAGCGTAGCCTGTATATTTTATTTACTAAGATACAGGTTCTTGAATTCATACGGCTTTTTAAAGTGTTCGTCGTTGAAGTTCTCCATAAAGTAAATGGTTTCGCCGGTGGATTTCATTTCGGGTCCCAGCTCTTTCTTTACTTCCGGGAATTTATCGAATGGAAAGACCGGCTCTTTAATGGCCCATTTGTCAAGTGTGGAGGTCAGTTCTTTCTCGCTGAAATCACTGAGCTTGGCACCAAGCATAACCTTCACGGCAATCTGTGCCTCTGCCCGGCCCGTTGCCTTGGCCAGGAATGGAATTGTTCGTGTTGAACGCGGATTGGCTTCAAGGACATATACTTTTTCATCTTTAACCGCATACTGTACATTTAAAAAGCCCTTAATATTCATGTTTTCCGCTATTTTTTCATGATACTCTCGGATTTTATCCAGAACGGCATCGCTGAGGGAGTATGTGGGAATAACGGCGGTTGAGTCGCCCGAGTGTACACCGGCCGGCTCTATATGCTGCATGATACCAGAAATATGCATTTGTTCTCCGTCATAGACGGCATCCACATCTACCTCTACAGCGTCTTCAAGGAATTTGTCAATCAGAAAAGCGTTTTCCGGATGTGTTGCCAGTACGCGTTCGGTGTAAAACTCGAGTTCTTCCTGTTTGACAGCGATGCGCATTCCCTGTCCTCCCAGTACATAACTTGGACGGATAAGTACAGGATAACCGATGCGGTTGGCTATCTCAATGGCACCCTCTACATCTTCGGCCGTGCCGTAGGAGGGAAACGGGATATCCAGTTTCTTGAGAAACTCCGAGAAAGATCCTCGGTCTTCGGCAAAATTGATCATTTCGAAGTCCGTGCCGTAGATATTGATCCCCTCTTCCACAAAGCGCTTGCCGAGCTTAAGGGCTGTTTGACCTCCAACCTGGAGAATAACGCCCTCGGGCTGCTCGTGCTCGTAGATATCAAGCACACGCTCCCAGAAGACTGGTTCGAAGTAGAGTTTGTCTGCAATATCGAAATCTGTAGAAACGGTTTCGGGATTACAATTTACCATAATGGCTTCGTAGCCCATATCTTGCACTGCTTTAACGGCATGTACGCAGGAGTAGTCGAATTCGATCCCCTGACCGATACGATTGGGTCCACTGCCGAGAATCATAACTTTCTTTCGGTCAGAAACATCACTTTCATTTTCGCCTTCGTAGGCGGAATAGTAGTAAGGTGTTTCGGCCGGGAATTCGGCGGCACAGGTATCCACGACTTTAAATGAAGGTTTTAAGCCCAGTTCCTTACGTCGGGCACGCACTTCATTTTCTGTAACCTCCCCATTACTTTGACTGATCATCCAGGCGATTTGTTCATCTACAAAACCTGCTTGCTTCAATTCAAAAAAGTCTTCTTTGGAGATGCTTTCCAGGGTTTGCCCCTCCGTCCGGTTTTCGAGCGATACCATATAGCGGATCTGCTGCAGGAACCAAGGGTCGACCTTGGTAATGTCAGCAATCTCTTCAACAGAAGCTCCCAACTTGAAGGCATTGCGTATGTTGAGCATGCGATCCCAATAGGGTTTCAGCAGACGTTCACGAACCTCCTTGCGGTCAAGTTCTTCATAACCGTCGGCTCCCAGTCCGGCGCGTCCGATTTCAAGGGATTGGAATGCCTTGTTCAGCGCTTCGGGAAAGTTACGCCCGATTGACATCGCTTCTCCCACAGCTTTCATTTGTGTAGTGAGCTCCTCATCTACGTTGGGGAACTTCTCAAAGTTGAAGCGCGGAGTCTTAACAATTACGTAATCGATTGATGGCTCAAAGCAGGCCGAGGTATTCCCGGTAATGGGATTGGGAAGCTCATCCAGGTTATAGCCTACGGCGAGCTTGGTAGCAATTTTGGCAATGGGATATCCCGTTGCTTTAGATGCCAGAGCAGAAGATCGACTAACCCGTGGATTGATCTCGATAGCAACAAAACGGTCACTGCCCGGCTCAACGGCAAACTGTACGTTACATCCTCCAGCGAAAGTACCGATAGAACGCATCATCTTAATCGCGGCATCACGTAGCATCTGGAACTGCTTGTCGGTGAGCGTCTGCGAAGGAGCTACCGTAACAGAATCTCCGGTATGGACGCCCATGGGATCAATATTTTCGACCGTACAGATAATGACTACGTTATCATTGGGGTCGCGCAAGAGTTCAAGTTCATATTCTTTCCATCCAAAAATAGATTCTTCGATGAGTACACGGTGTACCGGACTCATTTCCAGCCCGCGGCGTACTTTACGCTCAAATTCATCTTCACTCCATACAATACCGCCTCCGGCTCCGCCCATGGTAAAGGAAGGACGAATTACAATGGGGAGTCCGCCGAGTTCTTCTGTAATTTCCTTGGCTTCCAGCATGGATTCTGCTGCACGGCTGCGGCACTGGGGAATATCAATTTCGTCCATCAGATCACGAAATTCCTGTCGGTCTTCGGTGATATCCACGGCGTCAATATCAACACCGATTATATTGATATCCCGTTCTGTCCAGTAGTTTTCGTGTTGCAGGTCGCGGGTGAGATTCAGTCCCGTCTGTCCGCCCATTGTGGGCAGTACGGCATCGGGCTTTTCTTTTTCTACAATTTCTTTGATCGATTCGATGGTCAGCGGCTTCAAGTAGATCTCATCTGCCATCATCGGGTCAGTCATTATTGTAGCCGGATTGGAGTTGATGAGTACTACTTCATAGCCATCATCCATAAGTGATCGGCAGGCTTGTGAACCGGAATAGTCGAATTCACAGGCTTGGCCAATTACTATGGGTCCGGATCCGATTATAAGAATTTTTTTAATGTCGTCGCGTCGTGGCATTCTGGTTTTAGGTTTCTGTCTGTTAGTAAATTATGATTTTTTAGGATCTGATATTTCGGACGTATGGCAATACGCCCTTACCCGGTGTTTTAAGCCATCTCTTTTTTTCCTTCTTTGATCATATCCAGGAACTGATCGAAGAGATAACGGGAATCGTGCGGCCCGGGAGAAGCTTCGGGATGGTACTGTACCGAAATTCCGGGAAAATTCTTAAAACGAAGCCCTTCTATTGTACCGTCATTAAGATTTTTGTGTGTCACCTCAACTTTTGATTTATCCAGGGCCTCTTCATCCACAGCAAAGCCGTGGTTTTGGGTGGTGATTTCAACTAGCCCGGTATCCAGATTTTTAACCGGATGATTGGCGCCCCGGTGACCTACAAACATTTTGGTGGTAGAAATATTCTCTGAAAGGGCCATCAACTGGTGGCCTAAACAGATACCAAATATTGGTTTTCCTGTTTTTTTGGCATAATTGACTACCTTCAGGGCATACTTGGCCGTTGCATCGGGATCGCCCGGGCCGTTACTGAAGAAAAATCCGTCCGGGTTCCATTCCTTAAGTTCTTCCGTAAAGTTGCCTTTGGCGGGAAATATACGCAGCGTACATCCTCGATCTACAAAATTATCGATAATGCTTTGCTTAATCCCGTAATCAAAAGCCGCTACTTTAAATGGTCCGTCGCTGTGTACGGTTTGAGGTTCTTGTCTGGTAACTTCCGTTGCCAGTTCAAGCCCTACCATATCTTCCCAGTTTTTGGCTTTTTCAACCAGTTTTTCCTCGTCGAGTTCGGCAGATGAAATAACGGCATTCATTACACCTTTGGAGCGGATATGCCGTACGAGTTTGCGAGTGTCAACCCCACTGATACCGACTACTTCATTGCGTTCCAGATAAGCCTGAAGATTGCCATCGGCCTGAGGGTTGCTATGCTCCCACGAAAAAGATCGTACGATGAGTCCGGCAATCATGACTTTCCGGGCCTCATCATCCCGATTCATGGTTCCGTAGTTTCCAATATGTGGATAGGTCATCATCATGAGCTGACCGTAATAGCTGGGATCGGTAAAAATTTCCTGATATCCGACCATGCTGGTGTTGAAGCACAGTTCGCCACCGGTAGTTCCTTTTTTACCGATAGCATAGCCGTGTTCAACGGTGCCGTCTGAAAGGGCTATAATTGCTTTATCTCTGTTATAGAGTGACATAGTGATTGAGACTAAATCTGTTGATAGGTTCAAATTTTAGGTATAAAAAAAATCCGAACACCAAATAGGTGTCGGATTTGAAAAACGGGAGGGGGTTATCGACCCACGAGGGGTAATCGATAGATGGCTTCCATTGTTCTGTTAAAGGGAAGCGACCTTTTTTGCACATTAAAGAAGTGGAAAAGGGAGTCAACTTAAAGTGCTAATTCCTATAGTATTAATATTTTTGTTCACTGATAATTAACTTCAGCGCAAAACTGTATAAAGATATAAATCGATTATTCTATTATCAACGATATTTTGAGATCTCTTCTTTTTGTTTAGAGAATTATAGATAATGGGTGATAAAATGGTTCTGTGGCAATAATCTCTCTATGAGAAAGGTGTTTTTATGAGTATATCTCATGGATGGGAAAACCTGTTTTATACCGTATTTTGTTAACGTTTGTGCAGGTTATTTGTGAGTTATATCTTCTTTTCCCGTTTATCATTAGAAATATAGATCTAATCCCGCCATAAACGTGCGTGAATCAAGCCATGTCGACGGAGGGTCAATACCGGGCCCCATGACATTGTATTGCGAAAATGAACTTTGGTTCGTAAGGCGTGCCGAAGGATCCACTCCTGAGTATTTGGTTATAGTCAGGAGATTATCCACACTTACGAAGATACGGGCTTCTTTCAGAATCCTGTTTCTGTTTTGAGGAAAATGATAGGAGAATGTTAGGTTGTCGAGCTTTAAATAATCACTACTCCAGGTATTGAAGTCGTCCAGATTTTTTGGAGTGCTTTTCAATATGTTATGGGTACCTATATTTCTGTTTTCATAGAGCATTCGGGTAACTGAAATAAGGTCATGACCGAATATTCCTCTTACCAGTAAGTCGACTTTCAAGTTCCTGAAGTGCACGCTGTGGCTCCAGCCTAAAAACGAAGTTGGAAGACCATTGCCAATTTTTTGATGGTCCATCTCATTACTTAATATCCATTTTCCGTCATCATCTATACCTTGAAAGACGGGTCCGTAAAATTGTCCAGCAGGTTCATTCTCTTTGACTCGGATAAAACCAGTGCAAGAACACCCTCCAGCTCCGGGATATCTTATGGGGATTCCGTCCATACTGTATAGTGGATTCGACAAGGAATTATAGGATGTTCGGATCATACTGAAGTTTAAGATCGGTAGTATAGATAAAGTCTTTTCTGATGTTTGTTTAATACTGCAGTCTTACCTCCATTCCCGGTTAGTCATTTCGCCCATATTTAAATACCCGCTGGAGGCCAGATAAGGTGGAACAGGCAAATATGCATTAATAATCAAGTCGGTGCTGCGATGTAGAAAAAAATCGAAGCTGCCCCTGATTTTTTTTCGGCAGTTACAAAATTAAATCCACCGTTCCACATTTCCGTAGATTCCCACTTTAGGTCTGGGTTTTCACTCTGCACTTGCGAGTAGGAAGGAAGATATTGCCCATCCGAAAAGTAGTAGCCACGTGGTTCATAGATGGCCTTAGACCAACTGTTGTTTTGGGCACGTTCCCTGCTATGCCATAGCCTCCCCGGATTAACCATGAATCGGCAAATGAAAAGTTCAGCAGGTTGTCAAGGTCAAAGCCAGCTTGAAAATACGGAAAAAGGCCCCATTTATTTTCTTCGCCCAAGTAGGATGAGCCCTCATAACGAAGTCCCATATCCAGATACCAAGTATCATTACTGATACGGGTAGTTCCCCAAAAAGCGGTCAGCTGATGATCATTTTCATCAACTTCCTGTGGTCCCCCCATATTCGTAACATTTTTATCTTCTATAACCGTATAACTATCCGCAGCAGACAGGTTTCGGGCTTCTTTAAATACATGTCTGTAGTATAGGTTCTGAGCTGAAAATCCCATATCTGCATTAAGCGTGATGCTCTCATGGAGTGGGGCATTCCAGTTAAAATGAATATCTGCCATCCGATTTGTTTTAGTATCTGTTTCTGTTCGGCTATAACCGTTTGAATCGTAGCCGCGAAAAAAGCTGTCAGCCGGGTAGAATTCACCTCTGAAAAGTTCTTCCCTTGTTTCTGATAGAAGGAGGTGTGCCGAAAGTCCTTTTAGTTTTGAATCAAATTGGTAAGTACCAGTGAAGGTTCCCGAGGCCAGTCGGTCGTTTCCGTCGTGTTGGTTCTGTTCCAGTATAGCCAGTGGATTATAGTAGTCATATACCGGTTGTTGGTAATATCCTCCGAACTGAGGGTTATCTATTTCGCGAGGCACAGTTGGGTTAAAAGATATTGCATATTGAAAGGCCTCTCTGAAACCGATTTTAGATTGCTTACTGCTTCTTGAAAGATTAAGGCCGAGATCTAGCTGCTCATTCAGAAGCGTACTTCCGAGACGGATTCTTCCGTTGAGCTTATCGTATCCCTTATTTAGGGCGATTTCCTCTATATTCCTCGTATTCAGGGCTCCCCGATAGTGTAAGGCATTGGTACCACCTGATATAGAAAGGCTGTTAACTGTCGAAAGTGTTGTCTGAGTTATAATCTCTATCCAGTCGTTGTTCTCTGGGCTGGGCCTGTTGTAGGAGCCAAATATTTTTTCTTGCTGCAAAAGATAATTTATGGCATCTAACACATTGTATGAACGTCCAGGTTGCTCCATAGCTAAATAACTGCGAAAACGGATGGTCGGTTTGCTTGCCTGAGCCGGTTGTGTATGAATATGTATTACACCACGGGCACCCCTCAGTCCCCACTGGGCCACCGAAGCATTTTTTGCAACCTTGATGGAAGCGATATCACGGGGATCTACCAGTGAAAAAGGGATATCTGGCACACCATCTACGATATAGAGGGGCTGCTCGTTATTAAGCAAGGTATTGAATCCGCGAAGGCGAACATCAAATTGTCTGTTGGGATCGGAGCCTGGATGACTAATAAGTAGGCCCGGTAGGCGGCCCTGGAGAAGTTTCAGTGGATTATCAAGGTGACCGTTAAAATCGGTTTCTAAGTTGTAATACCAATTCTGATCGAGAAGTGTGTCTTTTTGGGTTGGAACTACCGAAAGGGAGTCTTTATTTGGTTGTGCATAGCCGGTTAGAGTGGTTGACAAAATACATCCCAGCAATCCCGTTGCGATTATGAAAGAGTTTATTGCTTTCCCCATTTTTATAAATTCTTGAGCACCTTCTTTTGAGGTGCTGAAGTTATATAAAGGAGTAACATGATATATAATCAAATAAAATCATTTTTTCATAGGAAGGGAATAGTCGTACCTCCTTAGATATAGAATAAATCACTGTAATATTTAGAGTTTACCGGCTCTTAATCATACATGGAACTGGTCTCTAAAGTTACTTTTTGATCGGTGGAAAATAGAAATATGGGGTCCAAAAGCAGTATGCGGGAGGAGGAAGGGTATTTTTGGAATCCGAAGAGTTCCCTTATCAGTAAGGCGTATTACCACAAGAGCATCTTCATACAGAAAACACTTCCCCCGCTTTTCAGAAACTCATAGGTGCTGACCTCATGAACTGCAAAGCCGGCGTCCCGTAATTTCTTGTTGACGTCTGTACAACCCTGTTGGATAATAACATTACGTCCGTCTGGACAGGAAGCATTACATGCAAACAGCTCTACTGCTTCATATTTGGATGCCTCTATAACCTCATCAAAAAGATTGTGGATAAGGTTAAGTCCCTCTTCTGTGAATGCATCAGGATAGATAAGAGCAGTATGTTCATCCAATACACAGAAACAGGTATCCAGATGGTAGAACGATTCATCTACAAGTTCGAGTGTAATAACCGGTACCTCAAAAGTTTCACAAATGGCTTCATAGGCTTTGTGTGAGGAGCGGAATCCGTATCCACCCCAAAGCAGGCGTCTGCCCGTATGCCAGATTGCATCACCGCATCCTTCAAAATCCTCAATTTTATTTTCATCCAGAAAATGTACTTCATAGCCGTTTTGTCGATACCACTGCTCGATGTAGGGGACTTCCTTTTTTCGCTGATCGGCATGCATAATACTCATAATTGCATGACGATTGCCTTCCTTATCTATATAGGGCAGGCTCTGGTTGGCGCAAAAAACCATATCAGGGAGTCCGTCCTGGTCTTCAATAATCCGCACTTCAATTCCGATCTGATCAAAAAGATTGCGTACGAGTTCCCATTCGTTGTGCGCCTGTATGGTATCAACTTTACCTACCTGGTCGGCCATATGGGGATTGATAACATAATCCACAGTATAGTGCAGGGGACGTACCATCAGTACCTTCGTGGGGAGGGGCATGGATGGAATATCGTCGATACCGAAATCAAGTTGATCCGCTGCTGTAATGAGTTGCGCCATAGTCTATATGGGTTAAGGGATATTGATGAAAAGATATCCTTAATTTCAAAAGTCAGATCTCAAAGATAAGCAATTGTCTGAAAGAATAAACTCCTCTAAAGAAATTAAAATATCGGATTATAGACAGATGCTATTTATTGAGCTGGTATTAAGTGACTTCTGAATTACGGAGCACTTTTTTGAGTAAGCCTGGAACCCAGCGCTTTAAATAGATTCCAGCTATCTCTTTTCCCCCGATGTATATTTCGTCTTTTCCTTTCGTAATTTTTGGCAGTACTTTTTCTGCAAAGTCATTCGGGGACATTCCTCTCTTTTGTCCCGTACCCATTTGGTTATGTTTGGTGCCGTCTCCTTCCAGGGCATTTTTTGTAACATCCGTTTTAATAAATCCCGGGCAGACCAGTGAAATTTGAATGTTATCTTCACAGACTTCTTGGCGCAGGCAATCAAAATAGCCGTGCAGAGCATGTTTCGATGCCGCATAACTCGACCGCAGTCGGGTTCCGAACTTTCCCATGACACTGCTGGTAACAACAATATGTCCGGTTTTTCGCTCAATCATTGACGGAAGAACGGCTTTAGTGAGTGCAACTGATCCCATGAAGTTAATATCCATCACTTTTTGTGTTACCTCCAGCTTAGTATCTATGGCTCTGGAACGCTGACTAATACCCCCGTTATTAAAGAGGTAGTCGATATGGCCATAGATGTTTAGGGCTTCTTGGGCTTTTGAAGCAAGTCCGTCTATTTTTTCCAGATCCAGGGTAAGGATATGAATATCTGAGGCATCACCGGAACAATTTTCTTTCACCTCTTTGAGAGCTCCCCCCCGACGGGATGAAAGAATAAGTTTTGCTCCGCGTTTGTGCAGGGCATAAGTAAGTGCTTCACCAATGCCGGAAGAAGCCCCGGTAATCCAGATAACCTTATTTTTAAATGCCATATCGTTGCAATTATGTATGTAAATAGTTGAATGTAGACTGAAAATGCGGAAAGGAGGTCAGCTTGACAAGGTTTGATTTTTGGTTTATTCAGATACTCGTTAAAGTTTGCTATTTTAACAGTAAAACGATTTTGGAAGGAATTCTGTTTTGCTCTGAATCATATACATACGTAATAAGCAAAAACTATTATTGTGAAGCCAAAGCATAGCATACTATTAGTTGAAGACGAAGAGGAGTCGGCCGAGATGCTGGCTAATTTCCTTGAGATGAATGATTATAAGGTGTTGGTAGCCCATGAGGGCAATAAGGCATTGGAGCTTATCGAAGAGTATGCCGGGGAAATACATTTGGCTATTCTGGATATTATGGTTCCTAATGTAAACGGAAAAGAAATTTGTGGTCATATTCGCAGGCATCCGGTGTTAAATGATATCCCGGTTATCTTTCTTACCGCAAAAGATGAAGAAGAAGATGAAATAAAAGGATTGGAGCTTGGAGCCGATGATTATATATCCAAGCCAGCAAGTCTTAACTTGGTCAAAGCACATGTAGAGACACTTTTGCGCCGGCAAAACCCACAGAAGGCGAATTGGCTGCAGTACGGGGATACCTATCTGGATACCGATGCCAAAGAGCTCTATGTGGATAATGAAAAGATAGAACTCACTTCAACAGAGTATACGTTGATTGAACTCTTTTATAAAAATCCCAAGCGTGTTTATACCCGCCAGGAAATTTTAGAGCATATTACGGAAGAAGATCATTTTGTGTTCGACCGAACAGTAGATGTGCATGTAAAAAATCTGCGTCTTAAAATGGGCGATGCAGGAGAAGTTATTAAAACATATCGTGGTATTGGATATGGATTGAATCGCGAGATCGTCAAGGTATAATACGGATCTCCCTTTGAGAAAGAAAAAACAGGTTTATCTATGAAAATCCGGTCGAAACTGGCTTGGACATTTATTCTGCTGCTCATTTTTGGAATTACGTCTATCAGCAGTTATTCCATTTTGTTTATTCGCGATTATTTGCTTGAAGAGGGACGGGTAGAGATGGAGCAGGATACCCGCTGGCTTGCCGTTACGGTTTCAAATCTGGTAAAAGACGGTGATTTTGAGCGCCGGTTTAATGATGCCGCCCGCACTTCGGGATACCAAATTGCACTGTATGATTCTACGGGCCGTTTAACGTATGCATATACCGGCGGTGACACAACTTTTGTACCGGATCAAAACCTATCTGCGGGTATTATGGAAAGTTTGTCGGCTCGTGATAACCTCCCGCTTATGCCCCGAAATCCTGATTCTGAGCTCTTAACCAGCTATGTGGTCTTACCGGATCCGGATAGATCCGGTGCACTGCACTATCTGCAGGCCGCACAACTTAAAGATGAGATTTATGCTCCCATCAAAACTATTCGATGGATTATTTATTACGGGATGTTTATTTCAATTGGATTAGTAGTGGTGGTTAGTATTTGGATATCGCGGTATTTGACGAAGCCTATTACACAAATTAAAAATGCCGCTCAGGATATTGCCGATGGGGATGTAGGTCGGGAAATCGATATTCAAAGAAGTGACGAGTTTGGAACATTGGCCACATCGCTAAACCAGATGGCTTTTAAGTTGCGGGAAGATACAAAGCAAATTAAGCAATACGCTAAAAAACAGCGGCAGTTGTTTGCTGACATTACCCATGAAATTCGCAATCCCCTACATACTATTTCAGGGGCACTTGAGATGTTAGAACTGAAAGATCTGCCCTCTGATAAAAAGGAGAAGTATTTAAACTCGGCTAAAAAGCAAACCGAGAGAATATCCCGCTTATTTAAAGATTTAAAAACACTGCAGAGATATGATTCTGATGAACATTTTGTGGAGATGCAGCGATTTGACCTTTCGCTTATTGCCAGGCATATGGTTGACTGGCATGGGGATAGAGCGGACGAGAAGGATATCCGGTTGGAGGTTGATCAGCATGAATGTCGGGCAATAGGGGACCCGGCCAAAATAGAACAGGTTGTTGATAATTTGATTTCTAATGCACTAAAGTACACATCCGAAGGGAGCGTCACGCTTCGCTATACTGCAGAAGGAGAGAGGATTAAGATTGAAGTGAGGGATACCGGTATTGGGATCTCGGATGAACATTTAGATCGGCTTTTTGACCGGTTTTACCGTACAGATAAGGCCCGTTCCCGAGATAAAGGGGGAACCGGCTTGGGCTTGGCTGTCGTTAAGGGGATTTTAAACGCGCATGATACCGAAATTCATGTGGAAAGTACGGTCAATGAAGGGACTTGTTTTTGGTTTTATCTCCCCCCCGGATGATAACTTTACATTTATTTGTAATGAATAGATTCGTTCTAAATAAAATATAGCGGCCTTTCTTCAAATTACCTTCACAAAGGATGGGTTTCTTTACCATGAAATAAGCTATAGCAGATAGAAATTACCGTGGAACCGAAATCTGGCATCTAGAAATGCCAATAGAAACAAATTGATCAGCAAATGGCAGAAGAAGAAAAACGAATTGGTGTAGTACTTATGAACCTAGGTGGTCCCACAGCAGACTACGCCGTACGGCCCTTTTTGTACAACCTTTTTCGTGACGAAGACATTATCAAGCTGGGGGGTGGTAGGTTTCAGGATTTCTTTGCAAAAATCATTTCAAAATTTCGTGCGCCCAACGTGCAGGAAGATTACGAAGAGATCAACGGTTGCCCAAAAGGCTGCATGGGCAACAAACACTGTCTGAATCGCAAAAACAGTATTACTTCAACTTGCTGCTCCCCGATTAATAGCCTTACGGAAAAACAGCGCCGGGCGTTAGAAAAATATTTTAAGAATGAAATGCCCGATCAGTTTGTAAAGGTATATACCTGCATGCGCTATTGGTTGCCATTTGCGGAAACAACTATGGAGGATATGGTCGAAGATGGTATCACTCATGCGGTAATGGTGCCCCTGTATCCGCAGTTTTCGTGGACGACTACGGGCAGTAGTTTTAGAGATTGGGAAACCAAGCGCGGTGAAAAATTTGGAGAGAATGCTCCCTGGAAAGAATTTCATGTTAAGAATTACCATCTGGATGAAAATTACCTGGATGCGATGAATGATCGTATTGATGAAGCACTGGAAGAGATGGATGAGGAGACACGCAACAAAACGCACTTTATTTTTAGTGCACATGGTACTCCACTACTCGAAGTAAGGAGTGGCGATCCATATACGACGGAAATTAACCAGACGATGGAAGCTATTATGGAAAAACGTGGCTACGATCATGAATATTGGTTAGGCTATCAATCGAAAGTGGGCCCACAGAAATGGACGCAGCCGAATACTGTGGATTTGGTTGAGCGACATATTGAGTATGGAATTAAAAACTTTTTGCTGATTCCCATCGCTTTTGTGACTGATCACGTGGAAACGCTCTTTGAGCTGGGTATTGAGCTTGTGGAAGACCTGGAAGAGGAAGGATATGAGTTTGAAAATCTAAAGGTCATGCCGGGTATTAATGACCATCCCCAATATATACAGGCATTAGCTGATCAGGTTTTAAGCAAGTTGGACTATGAGATCGAAGTTGAAAACAAAGTAAAGTCTGAATCTCAAAAAATTTCAGCTGAATAGATGTCCATTGAGAATCCTAAAATATCGGATTTTTCTGCCGTTGGCGTAAACCACTGGGAGGCTACCATAGGTATCCGTGAACAATTTTGCCTGGGTAGTACAAAGACAAAGGAACTCATTCAGGGAGCCAAAAGAGAAGGCATTAAGAGCCTTATCGTGGTTTCAACCTGTAACAGAACCGAAATCTTTGCACAGGATGCTTCACCCCAGGAGCTTATACGGTTGATTGTAACCTACTCGGGGGCAACGTTGGAAGAATTCCATAACTATGGATTCGAAAAAGTAGGAGAAGCAGCGGTCGAACATCTCTTTCAGGTAACGGTGGGACTAGATTCCCAGATACTCGGCGACCTGCAAATTGTAAAACAGGTCAAGGAGGCCTATGATCTGGCCAGTGATTTGGATGCAGTGGATGGCGAATTGCATCGGTTGATGCAACATGTATTCAGAGCACACAAGCGGTCCCGAAACGAGACTTCTCTTGGTGAGGGAGCCGCAACAACGGCCTATGCTGCCGTTAAGTTTGCTATCAAGACTTTTGATAACCTGCGTGATAAAAATGTATTGCTGGTTGGTACCGGGAAAATCGGCAAAGTAACCTGCAAGAATTTGATCAATCTGGGAGTCCAAAAACTTACGCTCATTAATCGTACGAGGGAGCGTGCAGAATTTGTTGCAGACAAGTTCGACCTCGAGGTAGCTGGAATGGATAAGCTGGCAGATGAAATAGCGGAAGCAGATCTTGTTATTGTTGCAACCGGAGCAAAAGAACCGGTGGTTACGCTGGATGACATGAAGCCCTCGCTGCTTGATCCGAAGTTTAAGGTGATGGTAGACCTGTCGGTACCTCGAAACATTGATCCGCAGATTGGCGAAATGGAGTTTATCGATTTGGCCAATATGGACTTTTTGACTGATGTGACAGATGAAGCATATCGAAAACGCGAAGAAAATATCCCTCTTGTTAAGAAAATAATCGAAGATGAACTCACGGATTATAAGAATTGGTTGAGCAAGCAGAAAGTGGTGCCAACGATCAAGGCACTTACGAATAAATTTGATACCATCCGCGAAGACGAATTCGAGTTCTTCAAGAATAAGATTTCTGATACGGATCGGGATAAAGTGGAGAATCTTACCAGGCGCATTGTGAATAAAATTGCCGCTTATTCAATTGAACATCTTCGGGATCATCATGAATCGGAGCAGGTAACTCAGGTCGTTAACGATATGTTCAAGCTTGAACACCAACCCGAGGATGAATAAGACAAAAGAAAGAACAATTCGTATTGGTACCCGCGACAGTCAGCTGGCAACCTGGCAGGCAAAGCAGGTGGCTCAGGAACTGCAAAAGCTTGGGCATAATACCGAGCTTGTTTTTGTTAAATCAGAAGGAGATTTGGATTTAACTACACCATTGACCGAAATGGGAGGCAAGGGGGTGTTTACCAAGGCACTGGACAGTGCCCAGCTTAACGATGAAATTGATATTGCGGTGCACTCTTTTAAAGATTTGCCAACAGAAAACCCGCTTCCGCTAAAAGTAGCGGCTATTATGGAGCGAGCAGACGCTCGCGATTCGCTGGTAGCGCCCGATGGTACCGAATTTCTGGACGATCCTGATTATAAGGCCACTATTGCCACCAGCAGTAACCGGCGGCGTGCGCAGTGGCTGCATTCCTATCCGAATCATGAGATTGTAAATATACGCGGGAATGTGAATACCCGTTTGAAGAAGGTGGAAAGAAATGATTGGGATGGCGCTATTTTCGCAGCGGCGGGCCTCGAGCGTATCGATCTTGGCCATCATATTAGTGCATACCTGGATTGGATGGTTTCAGCGGCTGCTCAGGGAGCAATGGCCGTGATGATCCGTGAAGGAGATACGAAGATGGAAGAGATCGTCTCACAGCTAAATCATGATGAAACGGCTATTTGTACAACCATAGAGCGTGATTTTTTGCACGATATGGAGGCTGGATGCAGCGCCCCGGTGGGAGCTTATGCCTTTATAGAGAATGAAGAAGTACATTTTAAGGCAGTGGCACTTACGCTTGATGGCCGTGAAAAATATGATTATGAAGATAGCGTATCGGTGGGGGAAGCTGGGGAGCTTGGTCATTCTGCGGCTCAAACCTTATTGAGTGAAGGAGCGATTAAGGTTATCGAAGAAATGAAGAAACGGTAATTTCTTCTAATGCCTTATCTAGACCTAAGGGCAAGAGCTTTAGCAGATTGAATGCCTAAGATTGTTCATCTTACATTCGGATGAAAAGATAGGTTTTAACGAACTAAGATTTTATGTTATTCTGAATTTATTTCAGGATCTGTTGTAAGTGATTAGCTTAATATTTCAGATACTGAAGTAAATTTAGCATGACACCATAATTAGTGATCAATGCGACAAGACAAACGAAATATTTTAGTTACGCGACCTTTATCCGCACGGCAAATTGAATATGCCCGTATATTGGGATTGGAGGCGATTATTGAACCTGCTCTTGAATTTAATTTTCCGGAATATTGGGATGGAGTGCTGAAGGTTATTACAGAACATTCGAAGTCGGACTGGATTTTTACCAGTACCAATGGTGTAAAGGCATTGGAAGAATTGATGGATGCCGGACTGCAGGTACGTCCTGAGGTACAGCTTTTTGCAGTAGGTTCTAAAACACAAGAGGCATTGCAGGAATTGGGACTGGAAGCCAAAATTCCCCGAACTGAAGACAGCAAGCATTTGGCTGAGTTAATTATTGAAGAAGGCAAAATTAATTCAGTAATATATTTTCATGGTAATCTCAGTCGTGATGAAATGACTGAGCGGCTGGAAAAGAATGGTATTGAAGTTATTGAACTGGAAGTTTATGAAACGGTTATAAATCCCGTCCAAATGCCCGAAAAAACGATAAGCGCTATCCTGTTTTATAGTCCCAGTGCAGTTAAAGGATTTGCACAGGGTGAAGGCTTTGAGAAGGAGTTGCCTCCGCTTTTTGCTATTGGTCCTACCACCGGTAAGGCTTTAAAGGAACACACCGATCAGCATATAGAGATTGCCAGACAACCCGATACCGAAGTACTTCTCCGTACCACATCAGACTACATTTTTAATCAGGTCGAACATTCTCCTTCAAAGAAGTAGGAGAAATGTTGATTCTCAACTTAAGCTAACAGGGAATACTGTTCCCGTTTCAAGTAAGAAAAATTTTTGTATGAGCCACAATTTTCCAGAGCTAAAAAATGATTTATTGCTACGCACACTCAACGGAGAAGAAGTTGAACGACCACCGGTATGGATGATGCGCCAGGCAGGCCGTTATTTACCCCAGTACATGAAGCTCAGAAAAAAATATACTTTTTTTGAGCGGGTAGAAACTCCTGAACTGGCATGCGAGATTACCATCCAGCCCATAGATGAACTCGAGCCGGATGCGGCTATCATCTTTTCGGATATCCTGACTATCCCTCAAGCTCTGGGTATCGATGTGGATTTGGTTAAAGACGTGGGACCGGTGATGGATAATCCCATCCGGAGCGTAGATGATGCTTTTGCTATTTTTGCGGAGGATGTGCCCGAAAAGCTCAATCACGTGATGGAAGCCATTACACTTACCCGCAAAGAACTCAATGGACGTGTGCCATTAATTGGTTTTGCCGGTGCACCGTGGACGCTTTTCTGTTATATGGTACAGGGACAGGGATCGAAGAATTTTGCAAAAGCTAAAGCGTTTATGTATCAGCACCCTGATGCAGCCCAACACGTGATGAAAGAGTTAACAAAGGCTACCATCGATTATTTAAAAGCACAGATTGAGGCTGGCGCGCAGGTAGTGCAACTATTTGATTCATGGTCCGGATTATTGAGTCCCGAAGATTTTAATAAGTGGGCCATGCCATACCTAATGGAGATTTGTGATGCGATTGATGAGGTCCCGGTAATTTTGTTTGCCAAGGGCAGCTGGTATGCACTGGAGCGCCTCAGCTTTAAAAGCAATGCCTCGGCGCTGGGTCTGGATTGGACGATAACACCGGAGTATGGCCGTGAGGCTACCCGAGGAAATACTGTATTGCAGGGTAACTTTGATCCCTCAAAACTAATGATGCCACGAGAAGAGATACGTCGCCAAACCAAACGTATGATCGACCGTTTTGGAACACAGAAGTATATTGCGAATTTAGGGCATGGAATATTACCGAATATCGCCGTAGATAATGCCCGTACTTTTGTAGATACGGTAAAAGAATATTCAGCCACAGATTAATGCAGGTGTCAACCAATATAATCTGTAGCTAAAACAATTATGAAAGAAAAGAATATCAAAAACCGATTCGAAGATTACATCTGTAACTTGCAAGATGAAATCTGTGATCGATTGGAGCAGATCGATGGAAAGGCACGGTTCCGCCACGACGATTGGGAGCGAGATGGCGGAGGCGGAGGACACACCCGTATTATTGAAAAAGGCGATTACTTTGAAAAAGGGGGAGTGAATATATCCTCTGTACATGGAGAATTGCCCGAGCTCATTCGAAAACGTTTTGAGGTAGAACAGGGCTGGTTTTGGGCAGGTGGGATTTCACTGGTTATTCATCCCCAAAACCCAATGGTGCCGACGGTACACGCGAATTTTCGTTATTTTGAACTGTACGATGATGCCGGGATGAGTGAAATACGGGATCGCTGGTTTGGCGGCGGTGCAGATTTGACTCCTTATTATCTTTGGGATGAAGATGCCGTACATTTTCATCGAGTCCTGAAAACGGCCTGTGATAAACATGGCAAGGAATTATATCCCAAGTTTAAAAAAGAGTGTGACGAGTATTTTTATAACGATCACCGCTCGGAGGGACGTGGTATTGGTGGATTGTTTTTTGATTACCTGCGTCCTACTAAAGAACGATCTGCGGGAGAGTGGTATAAATTTACAACAGAAGTGGGCACTGCTTTCCTGGATAGCTATGTGCCCATTGTTGAACGAAGAAAGGATGAGCCTTATAATGAGCGGCAGCGCTATTTTCAGGAAATCCGGCGTGGCAGATATGTGGAGTTTAATTTGATCCATGATCGTGGTACCTTGTTCGGTCTGAAAACCGACGGGCGAACGGAGTCAATTTTGATGAGTTTGCCACCGCGCGTTCGATGGGATTATGATTTCGAAATAGAAGAAGGAAGCCGTGAAGCGTATCTTCTTGATCGCTTAAAAAATCCCATTGACTGGATTGCATATGGTGAGAACGAGAATTTTTAAATGTGAATAAAAATAAGTTGGATCGTAACGCGATACGACCCAACAGTTATTATTTATAATTATGACACACGGACAATTTCCATATATTCGGGGACGAAGATTGCGTGCGAGTGCGGCTATCCGCGAAATGGTGGCCGAGCACAATCTTAAACCCGCTGATTTTATCGCTCCCGTTTTTGTAATGGAGGGGAAAGGTAAGAAGGTGGAAATTCCTTCTATGCCGGATTACTATCGTTATACACTGGATCTGTTGATGGATGAAATCCGGGAGCTCAAAGAAGTGGGTATCCGGTCGGTATTAGTGTTTGCGAAGGTGCCCGATGAGTTGAAAGATAACAAAGGAACTGAGGCGCTTAATCCCGATGGACTGATGCAACGGGCGGTACGAGCAATCAAAGATGAGTTTCCTCAAATGTTGGTAATGACCGATATTGCGATGGATCCGTATTCGAGTTACGGTCATGATGGCATTGTTGAAGATGGTGAAATCCTAAATGATGAATCCGTTGAAGTGTTATCAAAGATGGCGGTAAGTCATGCCAAAGCAGGAGCTGATATGGTCGCGCCATCTGATATGATGGATGGCCGCATCGGGGCCATGCGTAAAGCATTGGATCAGGAAGGATTTGAACACACTGGAATTATGGCCTATAGCGCCAAATATGCTTCCAGCTATTACGGACCTTTCCGCGATGCCCTGGATTCTGCACCCGGGTTTGGGGATAAGAAGACCTATCAAATGGATCCGGCTAATGTCAGGGAGGCAATTAAAGAAGCAAAACTGGACGAACAGGAAGGCGCTGATATCGTGATGGTCAAGCCCGGATTACCCTATATGGATGTAATTCGGGCCGTTAAGGAGAACATTGGGGTACCAGTTTCTGTATATAATGTTTCAGGTGAATATGCTATGTTAAAGGCTGCTGCTGAAAAAGGGTGGCTTAATGAAGAAGAAGCAATGATGGAAGCACTTGTTGGCTTTAAACGGGCTGGTGCTGATTTAATAGCTACGTATTTTGCCAAGGTAGCTTCAAAGATATTGAATAATAAAAAATAATCATCTCGACCGTAAGGGAGAGATCTTTGTTAGTAGAAATAGAACACGGATTTTCACTACGTTCGAAATGACAGAGAATTTATTTTAGAATATGTTAGAAACAAGTAAAGAATTATTTGAACGAGCTAAGCAATCCATTCCCGGTGGAGTAAACTCTCCCGCACGCGCTTTTAACTCCGTAGGCGGATCACCGGTATTTATGGAAAAAGCTGAAGGATCGATTCTCACTGATGTAGATGGTAAAGAATATATAGATTATGTGGGGTCTTGGGGACCAATGATTCTGGGACATGCTTATGAGCCAGTTATCGAAGCGGTTCAGGAAACAGCAGCCAAATCAACTTCATTTGGGGCGCCGACTGAACTGGAAGTTAAAATGGCGGAGTTGGTTAAGCGTATGGTACCGGGCGTGGATAAGATTCGCATGGTAAATTCCGGGACCGAAGCATGCATGAGCGCTATCCGTGTGGCCCGGGGATATACCGGGCGAGATAAAGTGATCAAGTTTCAAGGGAACTATCACGGTCATGGGGATTCCTTCCTTATTAACGCCGGTAGCGGCGCTCTCACACTCGGTACTCCCAGTAGCCCGGGGGTAACCGAAGGAACTGCAAATGATACATTAACAGCGGACTATAACGATTTAAATTCAGTAAAGCAGCTGCTGAATGAATTTGAAGATGAGGTCGCTGCTATTATTGTAGAGCCTGTAGCCGGAAATATGGGGTGCATTCCTCCCCAGAAGGGATTTTTGAGCGGGCTCCGTGAACTTTGTAATGGCCATGATGTTGTGCTTATCTTTGATGAAGTAATGACCGGTTTCCGTGTAGCTCAGGGGGGTGCCCAGCAACGTTATGGAGTTACCGCTGATTTGGTCACCTATGGCAAAATAATTGGTGCCGGTTTACCGGTCGGGGCTTTTGGCGGAAAGGAAGAGATCATGCAAGTAGTGTCACCCGACGGGCCTGTTTACCAGGCTGGTACGCTTTCTGGTAATCCGCTGGCGATGATTGCCGGTTACACGCTTTTGTCTGAATTACATGAAAACCCTGTACATTATGATGAATTGGAGGAAAAGACTACCTATCTGTATACCGGATTATCCGAAGTTTTTACTGACTATGATGTGCCGGTACATTTAAATCGTGTTGGTTCTATGCTGGGCTTTTTCTTTACGGAAGAAGAAGTTGTTAATTTTGAGACGGCAAATACCACAGATCAAGAATTGTTTAAAGCCTTTTTCCATGCCATGCTTAAGAATGGTATTTATTTACCTCCTTCTCCCTTCGAGTCGCTGTTTTTAGCAAATTCACTGACAAAAGAGATGCTGGATCAAACACTGGATGCTGCTGGTGCATCGATAGAGCAAGCTCTTAATAAGATATAAGTATCGGATATATGGGAGAATTTATTGAAAAAATGAAAGAAAGATGGGGAGTGGAAACGCTGGGAAGTGTTTTGATAATCCTGGTTATTTTTTCTATAACAGGGATATCGGTGCTCTTTGTTAGAAGTGCCGCCTTTAGCTGGTTGGGGATAGATGGGGAGACTCCTCTTTGGATTGAAATCGTGGCTTGGATCATCATTGTCTTTCCTGCCTACCAGCTACTTTTTTTATTTTATGGCTTTATACTGGGACAGTTTGAATTTGTATGGAATTTTGAAAAGAAAAGCCTCCTCCGTATAAAAAGCTTGTTTATCAGAGAGAAGAGCTAGTCCTCCATTTTTTCAAGCTTTTTCTGTTTCTTACGGGCAAGAGAATCTACGACTAAGCTATAAGAATCCTTGATCCATTCTTTAATAAGCTCATCATCAAGATCTTCATTGAGATATATAGTGTTCCAGTGCCGTTTATCCATATATGCAGCCGGTTGAACTTCCTCATAAAGATCCCGAAGCATAGCTGCTTTAACCGGATCACATTTAATTTCTATGCTTTCAAAATTGTCTGTGTCGGTTATGGCAAAAACCTCATCCATAACATTAATAGCTAAAATGTTATTATCATCGAAGGGATAATCTTCTGATGTACCGTTGAATGATAGACAAAACTTTTTAAAATCCTTTAACTTCATGAAGGTAATTATATGTGATAGATTATTGGCGTTAGCTAATTTTTGTAGTAAAAAATGAGTTAGTTGTTAACCATTTTGTAGTCATTTATAAATTCATTAATCAACCCTTTTGCAGATTCATTAATGACATCTAGCTGATCATATGATACAAGTCCCAAAGTTGCAGTCTCCCAAGTGTTTGCAGTTGTTTGAAGATCCCTGTTTAGACTTAGTTTTACCGGCTGGTAGAAATATACATTAATAGCAAAGGGAATAAGTCCCCGTCCGGCATTCATAGCATTAATATGAACGTAAAGAAGAGGAAATTGATCCGATTCCTTGAGCTTTTTTTCAGAGATAACCGTTATATTGTTATCATTCAGCAATTGTTCTCCCATTTTCTGCAAAGAGGATATATCAATTTCTTCAGCTTCTATGAGCGAAGATGGTGCTTCATAATTAACAGAAAAACCCATCGACTGTATCCCTTTAAGAGAGCTACGTTCCCTGTCAACTTCATTCTGGGCCTGTAAAAGCATGGGGAAAAGTCCCAAAAAAAGCATGATCAATATCCTATGTGTGTATTTTTTAAGCATGCTGGTGAACAAACAGGCTGATTTATTACAGTATATTGCAAAACTGTGCCAGAGAATATCTTACAAGCAGCAGTCAGGGCTTTTGAGAGCACTTTTATAATTAATGTAAAGATATAATAATGAATGGGAACTGCAAGTATAAGTTTATAGTCTGTAATATTGTAATACTACGTTTTTAAAAACCTTTCCAGACAGCTATGGCAAGGAGTAGCCACGAGAGGATAAAGCATATGCCACCTACAGGTGTAATAGCACCGAGCCAGCGTAATCCCATGGTTGACAACAGGTATAAACTTCCCGAAAAGATGATGATTCCGGCCACCATTAAAATACCTGACCAGTATAGCAGGCTGGAATTGGGTAGGTATTGCGCCGTTATACCTACAATGAATAATCCAATAGCATGGTAGAAGTGGTATTGGACACCTGTTTTGAAAATTTCCATCATCTCTTCGGAGAGTATACTCTTTAGACCATGAGCTCCAAATGCCCCTATCATAACCCCCAAAGCCATAATGATAGATCCCAGTATTAAAAATAGTTTTTGCATAGCTTATTTTTTGCAACTAAAACTGATACTTAACTTGGCCGTTACATAAATTACTGTCGTAAAAATACCCGATGTAAATGAAGAAATAATGAATGCGACAGGTGGGCGGATATTTATCCTTTAAATCCTACTTCTTTATGTGTGCCATCGCAGAACGGTTTGGCAGACGACTGGCCACAGCGGCACAGCGCTATATTTTTTGTACTACTTACCGGTTGGGCTGTAATAGAAAATACTTGGTACTCACCTTCAATTAAGGCAGGTCCGTTTTTCATCAACTTTATAATGAGTGGATTTTCACTGTCTTCCTTTTCTTCTGTAGGTGATTCCAGTTTTTCGGGATCAAAAGCCGCAGGCGCTTCAAAAAGTATATCCCGGTGTGAATTATCACAGAGCGGCTTGTTGTCAGACTGTCCGCAACGGCATAATGCCATACGAGTATCTTTGAGTACCGTTTCTCCTTCGGCATTTCGTACTTCTATATTTCCCCGAAAGTAAACCGGTCCATCGGGTGAGATAATAATGGCATTCTGAGGTTCCGGTTGTTCTTCCGAATCAGCATCGCGGTATTTTAAAGCCCCGGTGGGACAGCTCTGTACTACCCGCTTAATCTGGGTTATAGTTGCATTTTCAGGTTGGATCCAGGGCCTTTTATCAGGATTAAAAACGGAGGGAAGGTTTTTTACACATTCAGCAGCATGGATACACCGTTCCTGGTCGTATTCAACAGTAATATCATCCGTTTCGTAATTGTGAATATTTAATTTCATGGAAGCTTTGCTATTTCAGAATTGATAAGATTACCTTAATCATGGTTAGTTACTATACAATACAAAGCAATTACTTTCAAAAGTCCATTGGGTTAGGATACTTAAATTTATAGTTGAGAACTTGTTTTAGTTTCTGGTTGGAAACGACTTTATAGCCTTCCTCTTCATCTTCTGCGTATTGTGGTGGTGGTAAATCCCGCTCTCTGGCTACAGCCGGATAATACATTCTTTTAGGGGGATGGGCATCTGAAACACCATTAAAGACGTCGTTGCGGATATCCCGATCAATAATTTCCCGAATAATTCCTATACAATCATCCCGATGAATTAAGTTAACAGGAGCATTCCCTTTTTTGAGATTCTTACGTCCCGACAAATGAGTAACCGGGTGACGATCGTAGCCATAAAGTCCTCCGAACCTAATAATAGTCGTATCAAATGCGGGTTGCTGCTGTAAAAGCTTTTCGGCTGTTAAGAGAGCATTTCCGGAGTTTCGGGCTGCTTTGCCCGGCTGGGCATCTTCTTCGGTAACAATGCCTGGTTTGGGAGGGTAGACTGAAGTAGAGCTTACAAAGATAAGATGAGATATCGTTGAGTCTTCTAGCTGTTTTATAATAGCTTTTATCTGTTGTTCATGGAAGGTCTCGACGTTATCTCGTTTACGTCCCGGAGGGATATTCAGGATTAGCAGATCTGAATCCCAAAAGCTTTGATTTGCTTCTTTATTTATTTCAGGATTGAAATTAATTAAGTAGGGGGTAATATTTTTGCCCTTGAGAAGTGCTAGTTTATCGGATCTGGTAGTCGATCCTTTAATCATATTGTCTTTGTCGCGAAGCTGCTCTCCAAGAGGAAGGCCCAGCCACCCACATCCTAAAATGCTAATTACCATAATAGATAGGTCTTAAAAATGGTTTGTCCGGAAAGGACATTTGCTATTAAGATTTGTTAGTGCAAGGAACATCTGAAATATAATTAAGTATCATAAAGTAACGAATTGCTATCACAGCTATTAATGTTAACTAATAATTTTTAACAGTCAAATACTATGAAACATACTATTTTATCAGTCATTGTATTGTCCTTTGCGTTGCTATTTTCGGCTTGCTCCGAAAATTCTCAGGAAGAGGCTAGTCAGATGCAGGAAAACGCGGAGCAGACAACCGAGGACGCTATGAATTCCATGCAGGATCAAATGGACTCAATGAGTGAGGAATTTGTGAGCGAACTGGAGCAACTGGAGCAAGAGCTTGATAAAGAGATGGCACAGATTGAGGAAGCCATTAATGATCAATCAGAAGAGATCGAGCCCGAAGTTGAAGAACGATGGAATAATCTGAAGGAACAGAGAGAGCAGCTTAATGCCACTTACGAAGAGGTGAAATCCGGTTCAATTGAGAACCTTGAATCCATAAAAAGTGATTTGAAAGATCAATACTCAAGCTTTAAAGAAGATCTCCAGGAATTAAAAGCAGATTTGGGGATAGAAAAGTCTCAATAGCTAATAGTTTTTTCTTAGTGAATGGAGTAAAAGGCCCGATTTCATGATCGGGCCTTTTGTATAAATATTCAGTTGAAAAATAATGTACTGCAGATCTTTCAGGGATTTACTCTTCATCCATATAAGGATAGGTCCAATCTTTGGCCGGTACGGTTGTTTCTTTTATGGATCGAACCGATATCCAGCGCATTAGGTTGGCAGCACTGCCGGCTTTGTCGTTGGTTCCGGATTTTCGGGCACCTCCAAAAGGTTGCTGGTTGACAATAGCTGCGGTCGGTTTATCATTGATGTAAAAATTACCGGCGGCCTGACGCAGATAATCGGCCATCTTCTTAAGCGCATAGCGCTCTTGGGCAAATATAGCACCAGTTAATGCATATGGGGAGGTATTATCGCAGAGTTCCAGCGTTTCCTCGAATTTTTCATCTTCATAGACATAAACGGTAAGTACCGGACCAAAAATTTCTTCCTCCATAGTCTTAAATTTTGGATCATGGGCCAGCACTAACGTCGGTTCTACAAAGTATCCTTCGGAGTCATCATAATTACCGCCATAGAGAATTTCACCGTCGTCCGACTCTTTCACGTAGTCGATATACGAAGTGATATTGTCGAATGCTTTCTGGTCGATTACTGCCCCCATAAAGTTAGTGAAGTCTTCTACATCGCCATAGTTTACATCCTTAACTTCATCGAGGAATTTGTCACGAAATTCATCCCATATCGAGTCGGGGATATACATGCGGGAGGCCGCCGAGCATTTTTGACCTTGGTATTCATAAGCGGCCCGAATAGCAGCAATAACTACGGCATCGACATCCGCTGATTCATGAGCAAAGATGAAATCTTTACCGCCTGTTTCACCAACAATGCGTGGATACGTATTATATTTTTCGATATTCTCAGCAATACTTTTCCAAAGGTATTGGAAAGTATTGGTAGATCCGGTGAAATGTAATCCCGATAGGTGTTCACTTTTAATAACCGGATCGCCCACGTCTGCACCGCTACCTGGCAGAAAGTTAATGACCCCATCAGGCATTCCTGCTTCTTTCAATACTTTCATTATAAAGTAGCTGGAATAAATAGAGGAAGTTGCGGGCTTCCAGAGGGAAACGTTACCGCAGAGGGCAGGAGCCAGCGGCAAATTTCCGGCTATGGCCGTAAAGTTAAAGGGGGTAACTGCAAACACAAAACCTTCGAGTGGGCGGTATTCCATGCGGTTCCACATGCCCTCTGGAGAGTAGGGCTGCTTTTCATAGATTTCCTGCAGGTAATAGGCATTAAATCGCAGGAAATCAGCAAATTCTCCTACTGCTTCAATTTCGGACTGATGCGGGGTTTTGGACTGCCCCAACATGGTAGAGGCGTTCATGGTGTATCGGTAAGGACCGGTAACAAGGTCAGCAGCCTTTAAGTAGATGGAGGCGCGTTCTTCCCACGGCATGTCAGCCCATTGTTTGCGTGCTTCCAAGGCTGCCTCTATAGCCATATCCACCTCTTTTTGGCCACATAAATGAACGGTTCCTAACTTGTGGCTGTGGTTGTGAGGCATTACCACATCCTCTTGTCGATCAGTTTTTACTTCCTTGCCGCCGATAATGGCCGGAATTTGAATTTCTTGATTCTTTAAACGATTGATCTCTTCACGTAACTCTTCGCGTTCGGGAGTGCCTGGGGCGTACGAGTTATATGACTCGTTCTCCGGTTCCCGAATTTCAAAAAATGCATTAGACATAATTCTGTGTTGCTTTGTTTTCGGATTTTCTTGACTGCGGAATACTTATTTTTTCAATATTGTAAGGTATAAAAAATTTTACAGAATTGATGGCATGGTCATTCATCAACTGGAAAGTGATTCAAGAAATGTTTCGGTCTTTTTAGCAGTTTTGAATCCGGATAGAATACAATCAGGTACGGAAACTCCGCCTCGGAAATTACCATCCAGAAAAAGACCGTTATGCTTTTTTTCGATCTCTTCGATCTGCTTTAAATACTGGTCGTATCCTACCTCATACTGAGGGATATTTTTTTTCCAATAGCGATGATGAGTAAAAATCGGATCGCCTGAAATATTAAGCAATTCCCCTATTTCATCCATAATAATAGATTGAAGCTCCTGCTTAGGCTTGGAAGCCAGCCCGGGATTTCGGGCACCTCCAATAAAACAAGTCAACAGCTCATGATCCTTGGGTACCCGATTCGGGAAGAGGGTGGATGAAAAAAGTACACCCAGAGTCCGGCGATCTTCCACTTCGGGAATAAGCATTCCAAAGCCGTCCAATGGGTGTTCGATTTGACTAGATCTGAATCCCAGTGCGATTACGCTTATTGGAGCATAAGGAAGCTCGTTTAGTTCGTCGGGTATCGATATATTGAAGATCGAAGAAAGGCTGTGGGCAGGTAGGGTTGAAATGATAACATCGTGGGTCTGAGTAAAAGGCATACCCTTAGTATTGCCACCTACTTCCCAATGGGAATCTTTATTAGTAATAGAGGTTATTTCAGTCTCTATATCAATGGTCCCGGAAATAGCTCCGGCCATAGCTTTTGGGAGCGTTTGGTTGCCTTCTTTGAAAGAGATGAGCGACCGTTTTATTGATGAATTCTTCCGATCTCGCTTGATAGCTCCTTTGAGGAGACTGCCATGCTCCTGCTCCATTTCCCAGAGTGGGGCAAAGGTGTGCTTAACGGACAATTTTTTTGGATCTCCTGCATAAATACCAGATACGAAAGGATTAATGGCATAATCCAGCGGTTCGGAACCAAGTCGGCGGCTAATAAAGGAAGCGATTGATTCGTCCGATTGCTCTTGCTTTGCCACAAAAGGTTCTTTAAGAAGTCGGAACTTAGCGTTTAAGGAGAGTAGGCTTGTTTTTAGAAAATCAGAAACAGATAAAGGGAGAGGGATTGGACGATTATTCTTAACAACATAACGTTTTTTAGCAATATTGTTGGCTTCTACTATTATGTCATTAAGTCCTAGACTGTCAAGAAGCTCCCATAATTCCGGCGATTTAATCATTAATGTATTGGGACCTTCTTCAACTAACCAGTCATTAATAGAAGCAGTTTTAATAGCTCCCCCTACTACGGCCTCTTTTTCGTAAACCGTTACGTTAATATTCTTTTGTGATAAAGCATATGCGGTACTAAGTCCCGATATGCCAGCTCCCAAAATACCAACCGTTGAATTTTTTTTAGTCATTGTGTAAGAAAATCTATACTTTTGGCATCTTAATTAGAACTAATCTAAATTAATGCATGCCTGTTTTTGTCAATCAAAACCAGGATAAGTTTATTAATAATAGGCATTACATATAAATGAACAGTGAAGAACAGACAATGAATATGATGAATTATTTTTCAACAACAATATTAGTAGTACTATCTGCAGTTATACTAACTGCTTGTGGTGGATCAACTGATAGTGACGAGCTGATAGTATATTCGGGACGAAGCCAAGCATTAGTGGATCCCTTGGTGGATGATTTTAAAGAACAGACGGGTATAGATATAAAGGTTCGATACGGCAATGATGCAGAACTGCTTGCAGTAATGAGCGAAGAGGGAGACCAAAGTCCCGCTGATGTCTATTGGGCCAATACTACCGGTGCACTGGCAAATGCATCCCAGCAGGAGATGTTGACGACCTTGCCAGATTCACTGATTTCAAAACCAGCAGCATACAGATCTTCTTCCGGGAAGTGGGTTCCTGTGACAGTCCGATTTCGAGTATTAGCTTATAATCCTGCAAATGTTGATACATCCGATCTTCCCGGCTCGGTGCTTGATTTACCCGAAATGGAAGAGCTCCAGGGACGTGTTGGATGGACGCCTACCTACTCCAGCTTTTACGATTTTATCACGGCATTACGACTTACTGAAAGTGATGAAGTTGCTAAGAATTGGCTCAATAATATGCAATCGCTAGATCCCAAAGCCTACAGCTCAAATACGCCGATGGTACAGGCAATTTTAGCGGGAGAAATTGATATGGGGCTTACAAATCACTACTACGTAATCCAGACAAAATACGGCGGTAAGGAAGGATATTTTGAGGATCATGAGCACTATGGTGAAGCAGAGCCAGATCCCAATGCCAGTATTGAGACCTATCACTTTGCAAAAGGTGATATTGGTAACTTGGCATTGGTAACGGGAGCGTCTCAACTTCAGACAGCGGATAGTCCGGAGCTAGCCCAAAGATTCTTGAGTTTTTTGCTGTCAAAACAGGCACAGGAGTATGCCGCCGAATCGGTTAATGAATATCCGGTGATGGATAATGTGGCACTTCCCGATTATATGCTGGAAGCGGATGAAGCTCTACAGTTGAGTCCCGATTATGACTTTGAACAGTTACAGCAGCTCGAAGGTACGCTGAATCTTCTTCGTGAGGTTGGAATAATTTAAAGTTGACAAGAGATTTAATTAGTAAAGCCCTGTCCGTTTTTTCGGCAGGGCTTTTTTATTTTTAGAGGCTTTGCAAAGCCTCCTTTATATATGTATAGGTCACTTAAAGACGAGGGTTAACTACATTGTTATAAATAGAGCCAAAGCTGAATTCAAGTCCAAAACGCACCTCGTACGAATAAGAAGTAAGCCGTTGACGAAGGTTAAGCAGCTGCTCTTCGTCTGTGATGTCTCCTGCAGGTATGGAAAGCTGATTATTGATCCATGCATATTCACCAGAGATATAAAACGAGAGTCCGCGAAAGACTCGAAAGTCAAGCTGAACTTCTGTATCGAGTCGATTTTTGTTAAAATCATGAAGAAAAGCAGAGGCATTTATGTTTGCTTCAAATTCTCCCCAGGGCTGAGTGAATTCAATATCAGAACTCAGCTGTTGTCGCATTAGCCGTTCAGAGTTTTTACCATAAATTGTGATATCATTGTAATCATAATACCCACCAGTTAACCTGTACATAAATGTAATTTGTCGTTCTGTGAATTCACGGTAGGGAAAAACACTGTATTCTACAGCGGGACTTCCTTCGATACGCAGATCATAATTGTTCCGGGTAGAATGACCTACTCTTGTGAAAATGCCCGCCGACCAATGGTCACTCAGACTTTTAACTAATAACAGATCGGCGCCACGACTTTCTCTTATAAAGGTTCTGGTTTCTTCGTCGTCCTCAAAGGTTTGACGCTCGTAAAACTGACTTACATCAAATTCAAATTTCCATTCCGGTGTTATTCGCTCAGCACTTATACGGCCCCTGAGCCCGAACTCTTTCTCAGATTCCTCCCCTTCAATGTCAGTATCAGCCCGTATATCAAACACCCAGTAATTCCAACTGTCACTTTCTGCGTCTGACTGGGAACTCCCTTCTGTAGCCTCATAATTAATATTCAGCTCATCAGCGATAGGCCGATCAATCAGGTAGAAAAACAGGCCTCTTTTAATGTATCGGTTAAGGCCAATGCGCTCCTCATCCTGAGTATCTGATTCTGCGGCAAAGTAAGTAAGGGTTCGATCCACTCCCTTAAACTCATTGCCACCAATAAATTTTAGAGTGTATTCCTCTCCGCCACTACCTGTTCGCTGATTTGTTATCAGAAGATGAACATCGGCATCTTCTTGATTTCGTACGTAGTTGACAAAATTAATTTCGTCTCGAACGTAACCTTCATCGCATGCCCGGCGACAATCCAGATATACATCAATCGTTTTTGTAGAATCTTGAGCAAGTAATGTTTCGGGTACAAAAAAGAGGAGTAGCGCAAAAAGAGGATATAGATATGCTTTATGCATTATTTTTTAAAACTATTTAGAGACATCATAATCTCTGTTTCAAGATTTCTATTTTTACCCCGCAAACGGATACAAGTATAAAGAAAAGACTTAATAAAATTTTGTAATAAGATTTAAAGAAAACCAATACAGTAAAAATCCTTACCTATGTGGGGTGCTTAATTAGTATAAGAGCGCAATATGTACTAAACATGAATGAAATCTGTACTAAAACTGAAGATTTGAATTGTTCAGGGTCAGTTATATTCCCTATATGTATTATTAAATTTGAATCCCCAGAGAAATATAGAAGTTGCGAACTTTGGCAGGAATGATGCCCGGTCCCGGATAGCCGGTAGCGCGACGCGTAAAATATTTTTCATCAGTAAGATTATTTACCCCGGCTTCCAGGTTAAGACGATCAAAGTGGTATTGAGCCGAAAAATCCATCACTTGATAAGCAGGAATGATGCCCTCAATAGCTGTTGGAGTGCGGTGGGCATTGGAAGCATCCGAAAAATGTTCAGCCACGTAGGTATATTGATAAGAAGCCTCAAAGCCCGCTTTAGAGAAGGTAAGACCTGTTTTAAGATTAAAGGGAGGAACAAGTTCTACTTCGTTGCCCTCAATGCCATTTTCATTGGAATTCGTATATGTAGCATTTATAACCGCCAGATTGGTAAACAGGGAAAGGCGCGCATCCCGGGTAGAACCAAAGAGTGAAAGTAAATCTACTTCCGTAAACGATTCGATACCGTAAATTTTGGCATCGGCGATATTGGTACGATAGCGAAAAGTACGGTCAACGAGGCCATTAAATTTAGGATTTGGCTCAGTGCGTAATACGGTGCCAATGCGATCCTCATATGAAAGGTGGAAACCGGTAATATCATAGCTAAAGAGATCATCAATTTGACCCCGAATACCCAGATCCAAATTAAACCCCCGTTCGTCTTGCATGTTCGGGTCCACTTCAAGATTGCCTACATCCACTCGGATATCATTAAAATTAATAGCCCGATAATTCTGCGAGTAGTTAGCATAGAGTTCGAGCTGGCTGTCATGACGATAACTTGAGCCCACACCAAAAAACAGGAACGAGCGCTCCCGGCTTCGCTCTTCTTCAATACGTTCATCCATAAGAATGTTACCCGCCAGATCTTTGACTATATTGCGATAGTAGCCGTCAGCTTCGGTGTTGATATATTCAAACCTTGCACCGGGAGTTATGCTAAATTTAGGAGTGATATTGAAAATATTTTCAACAAATATAGAGCGGTTTTGACTAGGCAGGTCAAAATCTGATCCTTTTAAATTATCCGGATTTAAATACCGGAATTCCGGTTTGCTTCCATCGGATCCGTTTCCCTGCCGTCGGTGCGTATAACCATTGTAGATCCTTGTGCCGACCAAAAAGACCGAAAGTTCGTTGAGTAGGGGATAGCGATGTATAAGGCGCATTTCGTTACCCCAATTTTGGAAGTCGTCTTTTAACAGATCACGCTCACCTCCCTGATCAAGCCGGTCAATTCGCTGAAGGTTGCCGAGGGCATCACGTCCTGCAACTAACCCAAAAAAGCGACTATTAATTCGAGTCTTGCTATTGAAAATATAATCGGCGTCCAAGGCAAATAGATTCCAGTTGACTTTAAACCAGTTTCGCTCCCGATGTGACTGGCTGGGATCGTTACGGAATTGGGCGTCGGTTAGTCCACCGGGTTGATGCGCCAGATAATACATATGGGTGTATTCGGGTGTAATAGTAAAATCAGGTGTTATATCAATATCAAAAGAAAGGTAAGCCGTATGTTGGTCAAGTTCGGAATTGGGACGCCAGCCGTTACTGGTTTTGTACTGGTAAAACCCATAATAATTTATGTCGGCCGTAGAGCCACCTGCACTATTGAAAGAATTGAAAAGTCCGAATGAACCATAGGATTGTGTGCTTTTAAGTTGAAAGGGGGTGTTCTGGGGACCATCCTTAAACTCAAAATTGAGCATGCCTCCAAACTGCGTTCCATACTGAAGGGAAGCAGCTCCACGTATGATTTCAATCCGTTCAAGCGCCTGAACGGGCGGCGTATAATAACTTTCGGGATAGCCGAGTGCATCGGCGGCAATATCGTATCCATTTTGGCGGGTATTAAAATTGGAGTTACGCTTTGGACTCAGACCCCGTCCGCCCACGCTGGTTTGAATTCCGGCATCATCGCTTTGCCAGATATTAAGTCCCGGTACTTTGGCATAGACCTGCCGGCTGTTGTTGCTGGCCTTGTTCAGGGTCATGTCTTCAATTACAAGGACTTCATTCTTTTTACTTTCATTGATGGAAACCCCTTCAACTGATTGAAGCCGTGTAATGCCACTCGTGGATTCATTCTCTCCTCCTACAATGACTTCCTCGAGCATATTTCCCAGCATTTTAAGCTGGAAGTCTTGAATTATATCAGAATTTTTAAGAATAACTTCCCTGCTTTGGGTTCTTTTCCCTGGGTAATAGACGATAACTTGATATTGACCGGCTGCCAAATTCTTAATTTCGTAATAACCTTTTTTATTGGTTGTGGTTTTAGATTGATATTGAATCGGCAAGGTATGTTCGTTGTTATCCTGTTTGTTATCAGCAAGATAAATATCAGCATTAACAATGGGATTTCCACTGTTATCTGTTACTGTACCGGACAGGGTATAGTTTTGAGCCATGACGCTACTGGTACAGAAACATATGAGCAGAGAGACTAATAAGGGAAAAAATGTGCTGTACTTCATTATTGCAGACTTCTGAACCAATTTTGTTGATTTTCGTTAAATGGAAGGATCCAGTCTTTATGGGTAAATCCGCGATCCTGATTCGTTAGGTCTACATCAGAATTAATCATCGGTTGACTGCGTCGACCATTGAGCGTCACATAGCTTTCGGCAGTAATTTTGATATCATTAATGCCTTGTTTCTGATATTCATCTTCGAGGTAATGGGCAAATTGTAGAATCATATCGGGCTGAGTAGACATCATTTTTTCCTGGTTGGGTGTCAGGTATTTATAATTTCGTACCTGCCATTGACGGTCGGTAGCAGGATCGGTAACGTTAAAAGTAATGTGTCCCGCTTTTTCCATTAGCATAACGCGCCACGAAAAACGATATCCCTGCTCCGTCCAGAACAGGTGGCCGGGATAAAGGGCAAAACGTAACGGAACTAAAAGCTGCAGTATGAAGTGAATAATCAAAATCCCGCCAATAACATTTGTACTGTTTTTACTAAGCTGAAATTCTTCACTTTTTTTGGGAGTCGGTTCAGAATTGGGAACAGAAAAGGGCAGAAGCTTCCTTAAACCGGAAATGGCCCCAATAATTTTTTGGTGGAAATCGGCGGAGAAGAAAATGAGCGTACACAAGATCATGATAAAGGGAAACATGCCGATCTGGAACAGGAAATAGGTCATCATATGGAAGATGATGACTGTTATGTAAGCGAAAATCCGTGTAGGCTTCCAGAGCAGAAAGAAGGCAATCGTTAGGTCATAAACCGCTCCGGCCCAGCTGAAAATGTAAGCGGTAGAAGTGTATTCCAGCAGGGGACCGATAATCGGGAGATCGGCGTTGGCAGGGAGCCAGATTCGCATGGGCATGGCGTTAACCAGCCAGTCTGGATTGAGTTTGGCCGCCCCGGCAAAAAAGTAAACAAGTCCCAGTTGCAGTTTAAAGATGTTAACCGTCCAGGCCGGTACGTATTCTTTGCGTAGGGATGGCTTGCGGAGTACATCGAGTGAGAAGCTGTGGTGGGCCGGGACCCACATCAGCAAAAAACTAATAATGCTTACAAAATAATAGTGGTTGAGATAGTTGGTTTTGTCAATGAGCTCGACATAGGTAAAGCACAGAAAAAAAAGGATGATTCCAAAGCGGTAATAGTAGCCCAGCATGACCGACAGGGCTGCGAGTCCCATTACAAAAAAGAGCAGGTACATCCCCGTTTCGCCCAGCGGGGTGACCCAGTCGAAGCCATAGTAGGTGAAAAAATAGTCTGGTTCTACATAAAGCTCATAAATCCACCCTTTAAGTGTAAAGCGGATGATGCTCACCAGCATGATGAATCCGAAGAGGAATCGGAAAACCGCCAGGGGTGCGATTGATACTTGCGGCGTAATATACTTTTTTACCGATTCGGGAATCATTAGGAGTTAGTCACCGTCGTTGTCTTGGTATGTAATTGTAATACCCAGTGCTGAAGTCATATCAGCTTTCAGCATTGAAACGAGGGCGTGAAGTTCTTCAAAAGAAGTTAACACCGCTTCATTATTATTTTCGATTTGTTGCGAAAGCGGATCGCTGAGCTGTTCAAGTGCCGACTGAGCATCTCCAATCTGCGACTTGATATCACTAGTAAGCTCTTCCGTATCAAAATCTACCCTATTATTAATAGAGACAAGGTTGTCATCCAAGCCTTTGCCACCAGCCCCTGCAAAAATTTGCTCTATTTGATTTAGGTTTGCAATCGCCAGTTCCACTGAATATCCACCATAATAGGCTTCAACGGCTTTTGGGCGTGGATTACCGGCACTGCGTACTCCTGCAGGGATTCCTATTTTGCCGTCGCGCAGGAATCGCTCGTAATGGCGCACATAGTGATTAATAAGCATACCTAGTGAGCTTCCCGCATCAGTACCGGCGTTTTCCTGGCTTAAAAACATTCCGATATAGTCGCCGCCAGAGGACTGCCATTCGCTGGTGGCCGTATCGATTTTATCTTTTACAAAAGTGATATTGTCGAGCAGGTAAGTCATGCGATTTTCGGCCTCGGCATCGGTTGTATACATGGCCAGAATTTCTTCATTGCTCTCGCCCACGCCGTGGAGTAAGTATCCCAGGGTGGGGAGTCCCGCTATATCCTGGTTATCGATACCACCAAAAGAATAATCACCGGAAGAGATATTGTCATTTATTTCATTGTCGTCAACCGGATAGGTGTTGATAGATGATCGCAGCAGAATGGATTCTGCCGGGCCAAATTGAAAAGGGCTGACATCCTGCCAGGCTATTCGAGCGTCTTTTAAAGCTACTTGTAGATTTTCCAGTTGTTCAAGGGTGCGTTCGTTTTCAAAATCTTGAGCTGCAACCTGTAATTCCTTGACAGCGGTTTGTATTTCCTCAAAGGCAGGTAGAATAATATTGTTACCGTAGTTGTTGAGCATCTCGGACCGGTCGGAATTATCTTGTTCATCCGGAGATGTACTGTTACTACATGCTGCAAATGATAGCGAGAGCATCAGTATAGCGGAAAAATAAGTGATTCTTGAGTGTATCATCATAGGGAATGAATGTTTTAAATGAACCGAACCTTGCCGAAATTATTTACCGGCAAAATTCGGATCAATATTCAATAAATCTTACAGTTGATCTTGAACGGATTCGAGATCGGGGTAGGTATCTACGAGTGTGGATTTAGCGTTATTAAGTCCCTCTGGAGTAACATTCCAGAAGTTGCCATTTTCTCCGAAATCGCTATTCAGAATTTGGTCGATTTGGTCTAGCGTAATGGTTTTATTGGGACTGTACTTAAGTGCGTTGACAAACGCCCAGGCTTCTGAAAGTGCATGAAATGCTTCGCCCTGGTTGCCGTCATTCCAATGTGAAAGTGTACTGTTTATATAATGTACGGCGGTAGCTGCGGCCAGCAACTCCAGATTTTCATATAATACATCAACTTGTTCATCAAGTTCGCCTTGGTTGTCATTGACAATGGCAGTGCGCCCATGAATAAAGGCTTCCATAATAGTATCGTTGAATCCAAGCTGTTCATCAGATCCATTGGAGTATTTGCTCCAGAATCGAAGTTCATCGGAGCGAGAATCTGCCCAGTCGGATTCAAAGTCAGCGGGAGCGTTAAAATAACCGAATGCTTCATCAAAGTGATGTTCTTTGGTGGTGTAATTGGCACCTTCTTCGGTTTCACTGTTTTCAACGTTGGGGCCAATTTTACTATCGGTCAGGTATTCGTTGAAAATTTGATTATATAAGACAGCGCCCATCAGCCCTTTTTCTACGAGTTGGGTAAATTCGCGTCCTTTCTCGTCAACTAATATATCATTACCGCTATTCTCGCGTTCCAAGAGTCCGGCAATTCCATCCTTTGCGCGAATACGGGCGCTGCCGTTTTCGCTGGCATCGGCAGCATCGGCAAAAATATCTTCAAACAGATTGTTATCCAGATCAGGGCCAAAGGTTTTGTTTTTGAGTTGTTTTTCAGACTCAAAAGAGAAATTGCCACCGCCATCTCCGCCGGTATTTTCAAACATATCGAGGAGTGCTTGTTCGGAAATGGTTTCACCGTTGTGTGCCGTTGCGATGTATGCTTTCATTTCTTCAACCATATTCAGACGGTCGGTTTGACCAGGGTAGGCGACGGTTGATTCACCGTTACGGGTGAATTCATAGGTTTCGGGAGGAGTAATGGAAGGGTCATCAGTATCACTATTACTAACATCACAGGAAGATATTAGCAGGCTAAGTACCAGGGCTGGGAATAATAATTGGGTCAGCGTTAAACGATGCATTTTTATAATTTTTATTTAAATTAAATCTAATTAGCAGGGAGGGAAAATAATAACTGTGTAGATTAATTCTAAATAAAAATATTTTTTTATCTCTCTTCTTTTAGTTGTGCTTTTAGGCTCTAAAACGATTATCTGAAAGAGAAAACATCCATAAGCTGGTTCAGCAATCCATTGCCTACTATTGATAACTTATCTTGTCGGCCCAGTGATAAGAAACGCAACAATTTTCTTAGTTCTACAAGTAGATAGGGGGGATCCGTAACAAGCGTATCATTTGAGATGATATATTCCCAGTCAAGGGGTTTGTCAAATGTAATACCGTTACTCTCCATTGTTTGTTTATATAGATGAGCAACCAGACCATAGCCTATGGTTGTGGGGTGGATACCATCCAAACTAAAGAGGCCACCTTTATAAACCTTTCCGGTATCTCGATCAATGCGCAGGTAGTCTGTGCTGAATTTAGGATCGTCCTCATCAGTGACAAGATGCTCAGTCATGGGATGGTCCTTCATGGCATCACGAAAACTATCTGGATATCTTATTTTCATCCGACCACCGAGCCGCCGGCGGGCAATGCCACTTAGATATTTGTTTAAAGGGACCGTTATCCATCCGTATTCTTTGGCTACCTGTCGTATGATTTGGTTGTATTCATCCACATGCTGGTCGAGTTTTATGGCCTGTTCTTTTGTTAGATGAGGGTGTTTATCGGGATCAAAATCTTTATCCCATATCCAAAAGCGAGTATAGTAATCGAAATATCCCGAATGGCCTCTGCGGGATTTGTCGGAGTTAACACCCCTTGAAACGGGGGGTATAGTTACATAAGGGATCGTCTGGGTAATAATACTCTGTGCTCCTACCTTACTTACTTTTTCAGCAAGTGTTCGATATTCCTGCTCAAAGTGTTCGGGGCGATATACCGTATACTGTCGTTCTGAAGGAAAGCTTTTCAGATCCTTTTCTTCAGAGAGAATAAATTTGAGGTCTGAAACAGCACCAATAATATTATTATGTCCCATCGTGACGATGAGGTTTTCAATCCCACCATTGTCTTGCAGGTGCTGAATATTATTGATCTGTGTGGCATGGGAAAACTTTTTGCCCAGCGTGGGGTTCAGTACCAGTCCCGCAGTAACATACATGGCGTGATCCGGTAACATGTCAAAAATAGAATAGGTATCGGGACGGGTCTTGACAAATCGGCTACTCAAATTTTCGGTGACCATCCAGGCGTCATTCATGGCGAATCCCCATACCGATTGGTTATGGTAGGGTTCTTTTTGTTTGATATTATTAAGTGGTTTAAGTTCCCCCTCCCAATATCGTTTGATGCGTCTTAGGGTGGAATAAACGTGTGACAGGGCGGGAAGGTACTCATTCCACTCTATGGTATCTCCATATTTATCAGAAAGTCCCCGTACCAAAATTTCTAAATTTAAAGGGATGCCAGCTTGGGCCGTGAAGAGTGGTTGGGTAAAGTCCGGGGAAGGTTCCCAGCAGTTTCGCAAGAAATTGGGAAAATTAAGATCTGTGCGATAGACACCACCGTTTTGGAAGCCTTGGCTGAGGCTGTCTCCAATTACTGCCAACTTGTGTTTCGGTTTTGAATTATTCACTTATAAATTAGGAGAGCTTTTTAAATCTGTAATCGAATTTGCAGTTCGAGTTCCTGAGAATATATAGTATCTTTGAGAGCATTTTCCAACTTGAAGGTAGTGAATAGATGGTCAAAAAAGAAAATAACCGATTAGATGATTTTCGCAAAGCCCGAGCCGAGGGGAATGAAAAGGTAATGGAAGCCAATCACCTTGGACTCAAACGCTTTTTTAATCTTGATACCAATGCCTATAAGGATGGGGCCCTGCCAGGTAAGACAAAAGAGCTGCTGGGATTAACCGCCTCTGCAGTACTGCGTTGCAATGATTGTATTGATTACCATCTGGAACAGTGCACCAAGGCTGGTTATACAAAAAAAGAAATAGTAGATGCGATGAATGTTGCCCTTGTCGTAGGCGGCAGTATAGTAATCCCACATTTACGTCACGCCATGGAAACACTTGAATTGTTGGACCAGGAAGGGAGTCTAAAAGAGAAAGGGTAATAAATGTATGGTCGTACGCTTTTTCGTTATCGTAAGCCTGTTTGTGTTGATGGGTATACATCTGGCACAAGGACAACAAGCCGATTCTCTTGAAGGATCGGATGCCATTGTTAGTGCCTTAGTGCCGGCAGTGGGATACACATCCAGTGCGGGTTTAATTGGGGGACTTGCGTACAATCGATATAACTATTTGGGTGACATCAAACCTTTTAAAAGCTATCTAAAATCTTCTGCCTTGGTTTCGGTAAAGGGATTAGTAGAAATTAATGGCAGTTATGACCGGACAAGAAACTTCGGAAAGCCAATTCGATCTGTGACGAGCATATACTTCCGTCGGTTTCCAAAGGATAATTTTTTTGAAAAGGGCAATGAATCAAGCTTTAATTCCGAACGTTGGGAGGAAGGATATTATCATTTTGAATCTATTTCTTTTGGCTTGGATATTGATTTACGTCGCCCGATATTCAATGAAGGTGAAAAGAAAAAGCGCCTGGACTTGATGGGAGGTATTGAAACCAGTTATTACATACCCTATATCAACAAGGAACCCTCTTCTTTTTCAGAGGCTGATCCTCTTGGCCGGCAGGGTGGGTGGCTTAATTTTGTAAAGGCCGGGTTGGATTGGGAAAACAGAGATCGTGAATTTGATCCACGCCGCGGCAATAAGGCTATCTTCGAATTACGCTATGCCCCAGAGCTTATTAGTAAATATGGCATGGGGAGTATTTATCTGGATATGAGGCAGTATTTTCAACTCTTCAATCAGGTTAAAATTGCAAACCGGTTGGAGGCGCGTCATGCATTCGGGGATGTACCTTATTGGGAGCTTTCGACGATGGCTGATGACGCCAGTAATGTATTGCGGGGATATGCCATGAATCGCTTCAGGGGCAATTCTTCTGTTGCCTATACATTAGAGCTTCGAAGTTGGGTAGTCCGATTCCCGGATTTTTATAAAATGAAATTAGGTCTTCAGCTTTTTACAGATACAGGGAGGGTTTTTACTGAAGAAAATGACCTTAATGATTTATTAAAAGGATATAAAAAAACAGTAGGGTTCGGAGGGGCATTGTCTGTGTTGAGTCCAGATTTTGTATTACGGGGAGATATTGGATTTTCTGAGGAGGGATCCAGGATTTATGTGGGGGTAGGATATCTTTTTTAGTACTATAATTAATAATCTAAATATCAAAAAAATCTAGCGACAGCTAATATGAATCAGGTTGTATTACTAACGGCTGCCACCGAAGATACCGAGCAGGTTAGAAAAACTTTAGGCGAAAACGATATTTCAGTTCTTCATTGCCCGTTGGAGCACTACGAACTTATTGAGGAGAATGATACCATAACCGAAACTTTATATGAACTGGACCAGTTCGAAAATATTGTCCATGGTAGCAAACGTAATGCTCAGTTTTTTATTGAGACGGTCAAAAAACATGGTGTACTTGAAGAGGCCCGTCAACAATTGAATTTAGCTCTTGATCAGGTTACGGCTGATTATCTGGAGGAAGAAGGTATTCCAGCTATTCATCCTCATGCAGAAGGTAAGGCCATTAACCTGATGGAATTTATGCTTAGGGTGCGACGTATAGGAGACACCCTTTATCCTTGCGGAGATAAAACGGCCGAAGACTTACCGGGGTTATTGAGGGAGCTTGATATCCCGGTGCAGGAGCTGGTGTTATTTACGTTGGAAGGACCAGGAGAAAGCAAGCTTGAAGAATTTCGAAAAAGCGTCAGCGAGCAAGAACCTACCTCAGTTATATTTCATTCCCGAAGATCGGTTAACCGAATATTGGCAGCTTTTCCAGACCTGCATTTTCAAAGTATGCATATCGTGACAGGAGATAAGGCAGTAACTGAAAAACTGGAAAAGGAAGGAATTCAAACCGATGAACAGGCAGAAGGGAGTTGGAGGTCAATCATTGAAACAATTCAGTGAGTTCTAATCATTGATTCGTTGGATACCGGAAGCTAAAAAGATATTAAGTTATTTGAATGTAACGATAGTACAGCCAGCCCCGCCTTGTTGGATAGGAGCCATTTCATAACTTTGGACTTCTTTGCGATTATCCAGGTATTCATGTACAAGTCCTTTTAAAATTCCTTCCCCTTTCCCATGGATGATGTGAACCTGATTTCGTCCTGAGGCGAGAGCATTATCCAAATAATGCTGTACTTCTTTTATGGCTTCTCGTCCCCGCATGCCCCGAATTTCTAACTGGGGTTTCACTACTTTGTAACGGTCGCCGTCTACAAAATTAACTTTAACTTTTTGATTCTTTTTTTTCTTAGAAGCATCTTCTACCTTAATCAGGTTCTTGTATTTTGTTTTAAGTCGAAGTCCTCCGGCGGAGACTACTGCCTGTTTCCCGCTAATTTCCTTTAGCTCTCCCGTGGTATTTGCGTCTTGCAATCGTACCCGGTCGCCTACCTTTGGTCGTTCTTCGGAGTCCTGAAATGGTTGCGCTTCTTCTGCTTCTATAGATTCCAGTTCGTCATCTACCTGCTCCCTGAATTCTTCAACATCTTTTCGTGCCTGTTTGATTGTCTCTTTGTCTTTTTCCCCTTTTTGTACAATCCGTTCTACCGCCTCTTCAATTTTTTTATTGGCGGAGTCCATAATATGTTTGGCCTCCTGGAGGGCTTTTTCGCGGATTTCCTTCTTCTCTTTCTCAATAGCTGATCTCTTTTCTTCATAACGATGTCGTTCTTTCTCAGTGCCGGCTTTCAGCTCGTCATATTTCTGTTTCAGTTCTTCGGCCTCCTGCGTTTTGGCCTCCAGTTCAGAAATTAGTGTTTCCATTTCGCCTTTGGCCTCCCCCAGTAGATTCCGGGCACGGCTAAGCAGCGTATCCTGCAGCTGCATGCGTTCCGCTATTTCAAAAGCGTAACTGCTACCCGGTATGCCCTTTTTAAAGCGGTAAGTAGGAGAAAGCGTATCCTGGTCAAATTCCATTGATCCGTTAACGGCCTGAGGATGATCATGGGCAAAAAGTTTCAGTGATCCGTGATGAGTGGTTACCAGTACTTTGGCATTTTGTTCAATAAGCTGCTCGATTAAAGACTGAAACAGCGCTCCTCCTTCTTCGGGATCGGTCCCGGCTGCGGCCTCATCAATAAGAATCAGGCTGTGTTCATCCGCATGATCAAGAGTATGTTTCATCCATTCAAGACGCGATGAAAAGGTACTTAGGTCGTTCTCAATAGATTGGTCGTCACCCATATCTACAAAGATATTACTAAAGACAGGAATTTCGGAACTGTCCCGCGCAGGAATGGCAAAGCCACACTGCATCATAAGGCTACAGAGAGCTAGCGTTTTTAGGGCTACGGATTTACCGCCGGCATTGGGGCCCGTAATGACCAGGCAGCACTCATCTTTTTCCAGTTCCATATCCAGTGGGACAATTTTCTCCTGCTGGTTTTTGGGAAGTCCATTATTTTTTAACAATAGCAGCGGATTGTAGGCTTCCTTTAAATAGAGATGATTATTTTCTGAGAGGACCGGAACGAATCCATCCAAATCTATACTAAGCTGTGCCTTGGCTGCAATAATGTCTATAGTACCAAGTACTTCCAGGTTTTGCCGGAGATGTTCCCGATGCCGACGAACGGTAGCAGTAAGTTCTTTAAGGATACGTTCGATTTCCCGCTGTTCTTCTGACTCCAACTGACGAATTTCGTTATTTATATTCAGCGCTTCCACTGGTTCCAGGTAAACGGTTTGGCCCGAGGATGAGACATCATGAACAAATCCTTTTACCTTGCGTTTGTATTCCGCTTGTACAGGGATAACCATGCGGCCGTTGCGGATAGTGGGACCTTCATCAGAGGCACGACCCTGCTTGGAAACGCGGCTCATTGCGCGATTAATAGTATTGCGAAGATCATTGCGTTTATTATTTAACCGTTTGCGAATAGATTGTAGCTGTGGACTAGCATCACTGCGAAGCTCTCCGTTTTCATTTAGGACATCTTGAAGAGCATTCTCCAATTCTTTTAGTGGTATGAGTCCAATTGAAACTTCTTTGAGCTCAGGATAGTAATCTTCTCGGTTATTCAAGTATGATTTAATACGCCGGGCAGTAACAGAAACTTCAAGTATTTCCATAAAAACGGGGAGGGGAAGTACGCTATTTTCGGCGCGCGACTTCTTTAGCTGCTCCCGAATATCATGGAGGTTATTCAATGGAAATGCCGAATCATTTTGAAGCAGATCCATCATTTCCTTGGTTTGTTTGAGAAGCCGCTGTATAAGTTGTGGATCCGAAAAGGGGGTCATCGAAGAAAGCTGCTCACGAGCCATAGGAGAGCGCGTATTCTCAATTGCGGAAGATCGAATTCGTTCAAAGCCAATCTTTTCTGTTAATTGTTGGGGAAATAGATGCATGAAAAGCTGTGGATATTATTATTTTCTTAGTCCTAAAAAGAGATCTGTTAAGATTCGTTAAATAGGTACTTTTGTCTTAAATATAAGCTTATTTAGCCGAAATGATGAATTCTAACCTGGGAGAAAGGAAGTAATCCCGAAGAAACAGGTTTTTATATAATAAAGAAAGGGAGTCCCGATCAAAGGACTCCCTTTATAGTTTAGCAATCTATCCCGCATTAGATACGGGATGGGGAAAACTGATTAAAAAATCAGTTGTGGGAGTTAAAAAAATATAGCAATCTAAAAAGGATCACGATCAGCCTTGTTTAATCCATAATTTTACGGAGAAAAGCCGGCTGATCAGAATCCGTTTTATCGATTCGTTCACGGCGGTTATTTAGTAATTCGTCACCTTGTTTCTGTTCACTTGCCTTTTGTTCATCTTGCTCCTGCTCTTCCTTTTTATTAAGAGAGTGCACATTTTTGAGTCCCCGGCGGTGGATAGCCGGCTGATCCATGTGTTTTAAATTTTTCTCTCCCTTATAGAAAGGTTCATTGGTAGAGGAGTAACGGCTTTGCCCTGTAACATCACTTGCTTTAGGGATATCCATTTTGCTTGATTTTTTATTTTGGGAAGACTGATTGGCTTCCTTCTTATTAGGAGCAACCCGAGCTTCATTACGATTTTCGGCCAGATCAAATCCTGTGGCAATAACCGTAACGCGCAGTTCGTCATCAAAACTCTCGTCGAGTACGGTACCCAGAATGATCTCTGCATCTTCACCGGCCTCTTGCTGAATGATGCTGGTAGCCGTAGTGGTTTCTTTCATCCCGAGATTAGCTCCGGATGAAATATTAACCAATACATTGCGGGCTCCCCGAATACTTACGCCATCGAGTAGGGGAGAGTTGATTGCTTCACGTGCAGCAATCTCGGCGCGATCTTCTCCCGTAGCATTCGCGGCACCCATGATGGCGGCTCCACCGTCGAGCATGGTGGTGCGTACATCTGCAAAGTCGAGGTTAATAAGCCCCGGCATCAGAATAAGATCTGAAATACCTCGGGTAGCGTTATAGAGCACTTGGTTGGCTTCTTCAAAAGCCTCCAACAGTGTCGTATCCTCATCGGCAATATCCATCAGGCGCTCGTTCGGAATAACGATAACAGTATCGCTATTCTTTTTGAGCTCTGTGATGCCTTCATGGGCATACTTCATCCGCTTGGGCCCTTCACACTCAAAGGGGGTTGTGATAATACCCACCGTAAGTATACCTTTACGTTTGGCAATTCCAGATACAACAGGAGCACCTCCTGTACCTGTACCGCCACCCATGCCGGCTGTAACAAAGATCATATCGGCTCCTTCGATAGCCTCTTCTATTTCGTGTCTGTTTTCTTCTACCGCTTCACGACCGATTTCCGGTCGTGCACCGGCTCCCAGTCCGTTTGTGAGATTTGCTCCCACTTGGATGGTAACATCTGCCATGCTATTCTTGAGGGCCTGTGCATCGGTATTCAGCGCAATATATTCTACGCTGGTCAGACCTTTATGAATCATGTTGTTGACGGCATTACCTCCGCCGCCACCAACACCTATGACTTTTATCTTCGCATTGTCTTGACTGTCGATGTCAAAACTGAAACGAGAATTAAGATTACTCATAATTGACTCCTTGTTTAGATTGCTTTTATTTATTTTTGCTACTTGATTGCTATGCTATTTTAAAGTTCTTTAAACCAGCTTTTCATTCTGTCAGCTAGTCGTTCCATGACCTTTTCTACACTCGATCCTTTGGTAGAAGAAGGTATGATTGCCTCATTTTGAGGTCCGCTACCGGTTTTGATGGCGTGCATAACAAGCCCCACACCGGTTGCGTAAATGGGGTTGTTTACTTCTTCAGTAAGTCCCCCGCTGAGCCCTATAGGTTTTCCAATTTTTGCATCCATCCCCAATACTTCATTGGCCAGGGGACATACATTTTTGATGAGTGATCCGCCGCCGCTCAGTACCACGCCAGCACTGAGAGAATCGGCATAACCACTTCGTTTTACTTCAATGGCCACAATTTCCAGGATCTCTTCCATTCGAGCCTGTATTATCTTGCCCAGAATACTTTTGGTAATTTCTTTGGGAGGACGTCCCGCAATGCCGGGAACGGTAATGGCTTCGTCTTCTTCAATAAGATCGATATAAGCTTCACCATGATTGCGCTTCAACTTTTCCGCCTGATCTTCGAGCACACTCAATCCCATCCGGATATCGTCGGTGACTTTTTTGCCGGCGATTGCTATGACAGCGGTATGTCGGATGGTATTATCACGGAAGATCGCTACGTCTGTTGTTCCTCCGCCAATATCCACCAGTACCACACCCGCTTCTTTCTCTTCTTCATCTAGCACGGCATAAGAAGAGGCCAGAGGTTCCAAAATAATATCTGCAACTTGGTACCCCGCGCGTTCTACACAGCGATAGATATTTTTAGCAGCGGAAACCAGTCCCGTAATGATGTGGACTTCCGCCTCCATGCGCATACCGCTCATGCCTACCGGATCGCTGATGCCATCCTGCCCGTCTACTACAAATTCCTGGGGGATTACATGAATAATCTCCTGATCGGTAGGAAGCATGATTTGCTGGCAGTCTTCGAGCAGTCGTTCGACATCATCCACCGTAATTTCATTATCCCGGTTGTTAATGGTAATAACGCCCTTGCTACGCATGCTACGGATATGGTCGCCGGCAATGCCGACATTAACCGAATTGACTTCAATTCCGGAAGCCAATTGAGCCTGTTCAATGGCTGTTTGAATAGCGTTAACCGTTTTGTCAATATTGACGACTACCCCGCGATTAAGTCCCTCGCTGGGAGCTCGTCCCACACCCAGAATATGAATGCGATCCTGGGGATCAATAGAGGCCACGATTGCACATACTTTGGTAGTGCCTATATCTAATCCAACAACAATTCTGTCTTCTTTTTCTTCCATAATTTTAGTCACGTACTTGTTATATGATCATTCATTGTTCACGCGTTACGATCTGTCCCTCAAACCTTAGGTCAATTGATCGCATTTGTTCCATTCCTTTCTGTTTGATGACTTCGCCGTAAAAGGCTTCCCAGTTTCGAAGCCGGGTGCCGAAGCTATCTTTTCCAAAGGTTACTTTTACTCCATTATCATTTGTTAGTGCAACAATACCATTATCGGTCCATGCCACTTCACTAATGGTGGCATTACTAACGGGTCTGTTTTGAAGTTCCGTGAGAAAATCTGCGGCAGCTTTAAATTGCGATTGTTTCAACGTATCTCCCGGAGATTTGCTCCTGAAACCGTAGAGCAGTGGAACATCCACTGTTTCTCCCAGAGTAAATGGAAGCAGTGTGCCTTCCTTATCGATATACATTTCTTGATTGCCGTCAACCAGCATGGCGATGGGTTGCCGCTCTGAAATCCGTATAGTGATATTTCCATTAGGCTCTACGTCTACAGCCGCTCTTTCTACGTAAGGGATTTCTTCAAACTGGGTGATAATATTCATCACATTCAGGCTATCGGGACTGATTCCGGTAGGTACTTCTACTTCACGCAGTTTTTCCTCCGATACCAGTTTATGGTCTTCAAAACGGACTTCCTGAACCGTCATCATAGAGCTCCAGTAGAAGCCTGCGGATATGGCAAGTCCGAGTATCAGTATAGCCCCACCTACCCAAGGGAGAGGATTATTTCTCTTTTGGGTTGAGTGCTCCTCGTTATGTGAATTTTTTTTGCTCATTCAGTTGGTAACGGTTATTTATTTTCTTAAAAGTTCCTCTGGTAAAAGATTCCCCTAAGAGATAATTTTATTTCAGTTGGTTCAAATAGTTTTAGTTGTTTTGATTCAATTTTGAAATTCCATTTTCTAAATCCTTTATAAAAGCTTCTCCATATTTATAGATATCTCCGGCTCCCATTGTTATTACCACATCACCGGGCTGTACGATCTCTTTCAGTTGGTTCGGCAGCTCTTCCTTATCTTCCAGGTAATAAACCTGGCGGTGACCATATTCTCTAGCTGCATCTGCAATAAGTTTGCCCGTAACACCTTCAATAGGTTCTTCCCGGGAAGGGTAAACATCGGTGATAACACACACCTCCGCGTCAAAGAACGAGAGTCCGAACTCTTCATATAATTCCTGTGTGCGAGAGTACAGGTGAGGTTGAAATACAGCAACAAGGCGACGCTTTTCCCATCCCTTGCGGGCGGCATCCAGAGTGGCCTGTACCTCAGTAGGATGGTGAGCATAGTCGTCTATGACCATAACCCCGTCTTTGTCTGCTTTTAACTGAAATCGGCGGAATACACCTTCAAAACGTTCCAGTCCGCTCTTTATATTTTTAAAATCTATATCAAGTTCCAGTCCAACGGCAACAGCTGCGAGGGCATTTTTTACATTATGTTCACCCGGGGCCCGAAGCTCTATTCGGCCAAGTTCCTCTCCTTCATTGATGACGGTAAAGGTGCTGTTAAAATGATCTACGTCAATATTTATAGCTCGAATCTTTGCCTGAGGCGTTAAACCGTAGGTAATGGTGCGGCGGTCGATGTCCGGAATAATACTTCGGACATTAGGATCATCGAGGCAGAGTGCGACGGCTCCGTAAAAGGGCACTTTGTTTGCAAATTCTACGAAAGCTTCTTTTACATCTTCGAGATTGTCATATATATCCAGATGTTCGGCTTCAATATTGGTAATTATGGCCAGTGAAGGGTGGAGGCGCAAGAAGGTGCGGTCAAATTCATCCGCTTCTACTATGATAATATCGCCTTTACCTACTACCGCATTGGTTTCAGAAAAGCTATGGACTTTACCGCCCACAATGATGGTCGGATCAAAGTTACCGTCCTGAATAACGTGGCCGATCATGGTGGTGGTTGTCGTTTTACCATGAGTGCCGGCTACACCGACGCCATATTTCATACGCATCAGTTCTGCCAGCATTTCAGCCCGCTTGATAACAGGGATACCTTTTTCCAGGGCAGCACGGGTCTCAATATTTTCACCGGCTTGGACAGCGCTGGTATATACGACTACATCAGCTCCTTCAATATTCTGCTCATTATGGCCAATTGAAATATTTGCTCCAAGATCTTGAAGTCGTTCAATAGTCTCACCCATTTTAGCATCCGATCCAGAGACGATATAGTCTTTCTGAAGGAGAATCTCGGCCATACCGCTCATACCTATTCCACCGATACCAACCATGTGAATATGGCGGGTGCGTCCAAATATGGGTTGTGTTTGTATTTGATTACTCATTTTTGATCGTTTTTCAAGACTACATGTCATCCTTTTTACCAGTTGGCCCTGCGGAATGCCTCGAAGTGGCCCGACATCGTCGGATTCCACAAGGGCTGGCGGATCAGGATCTTCAATATATTTTATAGGTGCTGAAATAAGTTCAGCACTACATTTGGGTTATATTTTTTTTGTTGTCAGTTTTAAGATTTCTTTAGCAATATTTTTAGCGGCATCCGGCCTTGCCAGTTTGAGTGCTGCTTGCTGCATTTCTTTAAGTCGGTTTCGATCCGTTATTAAACGATTTACCAAATCAGTGAGGGTATTATTGAGATTTTCATCTTTGACCAATTTCGCAGCTCCTTCCTTTACCATTGACTGTGCATTTTTTGTTTGATGGTCGCCGGCCACATTAGGCGAAGGGACCAATATACTAGCGCTTCCGGTTAGGGCCAGCTCCGAGCACGATAAAGCTCCGGCCCGACTAACAACTAAGTCGGCTGCTGCATAAGCTTCCGGCATGTTATATAGAAAATCTGTAAGCAGCAGATTTTTAAATTTCTTGGGTTGAATATTCTCTCGCAGCCGGTCATAGTAACGGCTGCCGCATTGCCAAATAATTTGTAGTTCCATATCGTCATGGAGTGTTGCAATATGTTCGGACATTGCCTTATTAATTTTTTTAGCTCCACCGCTGCCACCTAAAACCAAGAGTACCGGATGTTCCGGTTCGAATCCGAATTCTTTTCGTGCCTTCAGCGGATCCACGTTAGAAAGCGATTTTCTTGTGGGGTTCCCCGCTTCTATAACGGTGGTTTCTTTCGGGAAAAACTTTCTGGCATCCTTAAAAGCTGTAAAAACAAGTTCTGCTTTTTTACCAAGCAGGCGATTAGTGACGCCGGGAAAGCTGTTTTGTTCCTGTATAACTACGGGAATGCCCATTTGGGCCGCCACCCAGCAGACGGGGCCTGCCGCATAACCTCCGCAGGATATCACTACATCAGGATTAAAGTTTCTCAGGATACTTAGGCTCTGAAAGAGGCTTGTGCCCAGTTTCACAGGGAAAAGCAAATTTTTAAGCGTCCATCTCCTGTGAAAACCGCTAATCCAAATATCGGTAATATCGTAGCCGGCGCGGGGCACAGCTTCCCACTCCATGTGGTTTTTAGTTCCCACAAAAAGGATTTCAATATCTTCATACTCTTCCTGCAGCGCATCTGCTATGGCAATAGCAGGATACACATGACCACCAGTACCTCCTGCTGCTATAAGTACGTTGATCGTACCTATAACAGCGGAGTCTGGTCCGTCGTGTGATGATACATCCGTTGAAAAGTTATTATGCATAGAACACGGCTTTTTTAGCGCTACTGTGTTTTGAAATATTCATTAAGATGCCAATCATGATACCTGCAAAAAGGGTACTGCTTCCGCCATAGCTTACAAAAGGCATAGGCAGTCCCGTGACCGGAAGTAACCCACTGGCAACACCGGCATTTACAAATCCATATAGTACAATTGTGAGTGTACAACCTGTTGCCATGAGTACCCCCAATACATCGGGTGCATTCTTACTTATTTTGGCAATGCCCCGGAAAAGTATAACTCCGAAAATAAGGAGTACGGCTGCTGAGCCGACAATGCCATATTCTTCGGCGATAATCGCAAAAATAAAATCGTTATAAGGGGCGGGGAGAAAATCCCGCTGGGTACTTTTACCGATACCAACCCCGAAAATTTCGCCCTGGGCAATAGCCATATGTGCCTGTTGGGCCTGGTACCCGCTTCCCACATTAAATTCCTCGCTGTTTATTTCTACAATTTGCTCAACATACTGATCGATGCGGCTCTGGCGCTCTGGTGATTGCCAAATTAGGATAGATGAACCCAGCAGTCCGATGATAACCAGGGTACCAAGCTGTAACACGCTTACTCGTCCGACAAACATCACGAGCATTGAAATACCTAAAAGGATAGCAGCGCTGCTGAAATCCTCTATACCGATCAGTACGCAGGTGATGATTACCCAAACCATCAGGGGTAAGAAAGTTCGTTTAAAGTCTTTGATGTAATCCTGTTTGTTATCGATCAGCACTGCCAAATGAATAAGTAGTGCAACGGTCGCAAAAGATGACGGCTGGAATGAGAATCCGCCGATATCCAGATATCGCCTGGCCCCAAAAACCTCATTACCGGATATGGCAACGATAATTAGCAATATCCAGCTGGTGATTACAGCCAGGCGGCTGAATTTGGCAACAGCATGATAATTTATTTTTGAGATAAACAGCATTGCGAGGAAAGCAATACCTAGTTTAATGATATGTCCGAATACCAGGCTGCCGGCCGTTGTTTGATTGCTTTCCGCAAAATAGGCGATTGCTGAATACACTGCGAGCGTACCAAAAATCATTAGGATGATTACCGATACAAGAAGGATACGATCGCTACCCTGGGTAGGAGTATCCATCTCATCAGGACCAGTGCCCATGATTGAGGAAATACTTTTATTTGGCGTAGTGTATAGCATAATGTTTTTTTTCAGTCTTCAGTTTTCAGCTATCAGAGTAGTAATTCTGACAGCTGAAAACTGAAAGCTGATTACTTTCTAAAGTCGATTTACTGCTTTTTTAAATTCGTTGCCACGGTGTTTATAGTTGTCATACATATCAAACGAGGAGCAGGCGGGGCTCAATAATACGGCTTCTCCGCGCTTGGCTCCCTGCTTTGCCGTTCTGACGGCTTCATTCATATTTTCAGCTGTTTTAAAATGAGGAACGACCGTTTTAAGTTGCTCTTCAATCAGAGGTTTCGCTTCTCCAATCGCTATAATTGTATGTACCTTATTACGGATTTGATCCACAAGTTCGCTGTAATCATTTCCTTTGTCTCTTCCGCCCATAATTAGTGTTAAAGGCACGTTAAAGCTATCCAGTGCATACCATACCGCATTGATGTTTGTCGCCTTGCTGTCATTGACATAGCTGACACCGTTGACAGTTCGCACTTGTTCCAATCGATGTTCAACTCCTTCGAATGTGCTCAGGCTTTCGCGAATAACATCACTTTTAATTTCAGATGCCCGCGCGGCCAGTGCCGTAGCGAGGCCGTTATTTAAATTATGTTTACCAGAAAGCTTTACATCAGTTGTAGGCATTAGAACCTCTTCCTGTTGATTGAATTTTAGAATTATATTTTGATTTCGAACAAAAGCTCCATTTCCATTGACGATTTCCTGTTGATCGGAAAAGGCCAACAGTTTTGGATGACGTTCTTTTTTTTTAAGGGATTCAACATGCTTCCTGATTGTTGAATCTTCATAATTGTAGATAAACCAGTCATCAGCTGATTGATTCTCTGTAATGCGAAATTTTGAGGCCGCATAACTAGAGAAATCCTGATTGTAGCGATCCAGATGATCAGGAGTAATGTTTAGTATTATGCTGATATGCGGCTTGAAAGTATCAATATGATCAAGCTGAAAACTGCTGACCTCCAGCAGAATGTCATCTACCGCATCGGTGGTCACCGCCTCTGAAAAGGCATAACCGATATTCCCGGCTGTTTCATGGCTAATATTACCCAACGACCAGGTGTGGTCTAGCCAGCTGGTAACGGTTGTTTTGCCATTACTCCCGGTTACTGCGGTAATGGACGCATCAGTAAACCAGCTGGCGGTTTCTATTTCAGAAAATACTTTTTTGCCGGACTCGAGGTAATATTGCACGACTGTCGCTTCTGTAGGTACGCCCGGACTTAATACCGCGAAATCTCCTTTTTGGGCCTGTTTAGTATGACCTTTTTCTTCAAAAGGGATATTATGATTCTCCAGCTGCCTTTTGATTGAAGGAGTAATCGTACCATGGTCGGTCACGAATACCGATGCCCCTTTCTGCTGCAATAAAACGGCAGCAGCAAAGCCACTGCGGGCAGCTCCTATCACAACGATATGTTTGTCAGTTACATCTATCATCGCAGTTTTAGGGTTAAGAGGCTTAGAATTCCAAGGAGAACGGCAATGATCCAAAAGCGAACTACAATTTTTGATTCCGGCCATCCCTTTTTCTCAAAATGGTGATGGATTGGGGTCATCAGAAAAACCCGGCGCCCTTCTCCGTATTTTCGCCGCGTATATTTGAAATAGGTTGTTTGGATGATGACTGATATCGTTTCGATAAAAAAGATGCCGCAAACAATCGGCAGTAAAAGTTCTTTATGGAGCATGAGACCAAGGGCACCAAAAGCGCCCCCGAGGGCCAACGATCCAGTATCCCCCATGAATACGGAGGCAGGGTGCGTGTTATACCAAAGAAAGCCCATGCATCCTCCCACAAGTGAAGCACAAAAAATGGTCAGTTCTCCAGAACCGGGTAGATACATAATATTCAGAAAGCTGGAAAAGTCTGTTCGACCGGATACGTATGCAAAAATTCCTAGAATAAGTCCCGCTATGGCAGAAGTACCGGCAGCAAGTCCATCAAGGCCATCAGTTAGGTTTGTTGCATTGCTTACAGCCGTTATCACAAATACAACCATAGGTATGTAGATGACCCAACCAAGTGCTTCTCCCAGAATAGCGTAATCAATATTTACGCTTTTAAGAAAAGGGACGGTGCTTAGTGTATTGAAATCCTGAAATTCCGGCCAGAAATAGAGTGTACATCCCAAAAGAAGACCTACTGTAATCTGACCGGCTACTTTAAGGCGGCCGCTTAAACCCGACTTATCTTTCTTAACTACTTTTATATAATCATCAACAAAGCCTACTACGCCCAGGATTAAGGTGACCAGAATAATCATCCAGGTATAAATACTATCCATAGGCATCCATAACAGGGCGGGAATCAAAATCGCTAACAGGATAATAAGTCCCCCCATGGTGGGTGTGTGTGCTTTGCCAAGGTGATTATCGAGTCCGATATCCTCTCGAATAACTTCGCGAAGTTGCATGTGCTCCAGCCATTTGATGATTTGTCTTCCAATCATGATGCTGATAAACAACGCCATAGCCGCAGCGATAGCCGCTCGTGTAGTAATAAACTCAAAGGCCCCAAATCCAGGGGGTTCGTAATTAATTTCCAGCCAGCTGATGAGTTCGTATAACATTAGCCCCCCGTATTTTTAGCGTTCGACTTACGGTTGTCTAATGCATCAAGAGCAATTTCTTTGTCATCAAAGTGATGTCGTTCTCCTTTTACTTCCTGGTAGGTTTCATGTCCCTTGCCAGCTATCAGGATAATAGCATCTTTGTCAGCGTTCGTTACAGCTTTGACAATTGCTTTACGCCGATCGGTGATGCGCTCAATATTTTCCGGATTTTTAAATCCACTTAAAACTTCCTCAATAATAGCATCCGGATCTTCGTCCCGGGGATTGTCAGAAGTCAGGATTACTTTGTTGGCATATTTTTCTGCAATGGCGGCCATTTTAGGTCGCTTTGAATGATCCCGATTTCCTCCGCATCCGAATACTACGTGGAGAGTTTCCTGCTCGGTTTTAATATCGCTCAGCGTACGAAGTACATTTTCTAATGCGTCGGGAGTGTGAGCATAGTCTACTAAAACCAAGGGCTGAGTTTTTTCCTTACGCGGGAGTCGTTCAAGTCGTCCCGGTGCTCCATTAGCTTTGCCAAGTGCTTCGGCAATGGCTTCTTTCTTAAAGCCAAATGATCGACATATCAGGAAAGCTTCCGTTATGTTATAAGCATTAAAAGTACCCATCAAAGAGCTTTCAATAAGTATTTTCCCTATGCGGATAACAAGGCCTTCCGTGTTGTTGGACAATACCTGGCATTCTACCTCCAGAGCTTTATTGAAGCTAAAGCGAATAATTTCAGCCTGGCATTCTTCGATCATATGAATGGCGTACTCATCATCACCGTTGATGATGGCTTTAGCTTGCGGATTTAATGAGATAAAAAGCTTGGCCTTGGCTTGTGCATAATTGTTCAGATCTTGGTGGTAATCGAGATGATCATGGCTTAGATTCGTAAAAGCAGCGATATCAAAATCAATACCGTTTACCCGCTGTTGATCAAGCGCGTGCGAGGAAACTTCCATTATCAAATGCGTGGCGCCAGCTTCCTTTGCCTGCTGCATATCTTTGGCCAGCTCCACCGGATCGGAAGTGGTGAGATTGCTATCCATTGTTTGGCCTCCTACCCATTTCCCCGTAGTCCCCAAGAGGGCAGGGGTTACATTTAGTTGCTGGAGTATTTGGTAGGTTAATGTGGCTACTGTTGTCTTGCCGTTAGTACCGGTAATACCAATGATCTTCATTTTCTGAGCGGGATTGCCGGCAAAAGCCTGAGCAAGGGGACCTAAAAGGCCTCGTGTATCTGCGACCTGTATTATGCAAACTTCTTCTTCAGTTGAAACTGGTTCTTGAATGATAACAACGGAAGCTCCTCGTGCAACGGCCTCTTTGACGTACTCATGTCCATCCGCCTGGATACCTCGAATAGCAATAAATACATCGTCCGGGCTTACTTTCCGTGAGTCGTGCTGAAGCACACCAATATCATTCGGCTCCGGACCGGAGACGTTTGTGGGATTACAAAGCGATATGAGTTCGTTAAAATTCAAGTCCAGTATTTAGCTTCAGTAGTTTGCTATTTGCTTACAAGATTATTGAGAGATTTTGCTTTTCCCCGGATCGTAATCGTGCGTCCTTTCTGCATTTGATCACCAGGACGAGGAAATTGAGTATATACAGTTCCCGATCCGATTCGCTTAACTTCGTAGCCACGACCGGCGATTAGACGGCTTGCATTGCGCATGCTCATTCCTCCAACATCCGGGATGATGGAATATCCATCCGGAAGTTCAGTCGTATCAACTTCAGCTGTTTGATTAGAGAGCTGAAGAGTGATCTGATCCGTTGGAGAAAGACCCGTTCCTGCAGTGGGAGTTTGGGTAGCAATCCAATCGCCACTCCCTTCTATATTAAATGGGATATCCTGTTTGTTGAGCAGGGTAGCAGCTTCTTGCTTTGTAAGTCCTGTTAAGTCCGGGGCCATAGCCCAGGTTTCGGTGGCAATCTCTTGGTCTAAAATTTGTTTTTCGATATCGTTATCGAGTCCTGCAATGCGATTGGCCGCCTGCTGGAAAATAGGCCCGGCTGTATGCCCGCCATAAGGGGGATATGTATCTGGATTATCTAATAAGACCAGAGTTACATATTTAGGGTCATTAGCCGGGAAAAAACCGACAAAAGATGACCGGTAAGAGTTGGTATAGCGACCATTGACGAGCTTTTGGGCTGTTCCTGTTTTTCCCGCAATAGAGAGTCCCTCCACTTGGGCAAGATCTGCCGTACCGGAGTCAGAGACTACACGCTGAAAAACCGGGAAAAGCTTATTAATTGTTTCTTCTTTAGCGATCTGACGAACCGTAACCTGATCCTGCTTCCATACTGTGCTGCCTTCGCTGTTAACAACCTTATCAACAATATAGGGGCGCATCATCTTGCCCTTGTTTGCAAAAGCGGCATAAGCCTGTGCTATTTGGAGGGGCGTAACCTGAACCTCGTACCCAATAGACATCCATGGGAGAGTTACCTTACTCCATTCATAGGGCTTGGGCAGACGCCCTGGCTCTTCACTGGGTAAATCAATATTAGTCAGCGTTCCAAACCCCAGGTTTCGGGCGTACTGATAGAAAGTGTCCTCATCAAGTCGCATAGCTATCTCAGAAGTAGCAACATTTGAGGATTGTTCAATAACTTCGGGAAATGAGAGCGTACCCAATGGATCATGATCACGCATCCATTGTCCATGGATTTTTGTTCGTCCGTTCTCCGGCGTTTCAAAACTTTCATTAAAGTCAACCTTCCCCTGTTCAACAGCAGCAATGGCGGTTACAAGCTTGAATGTAGAGCCGGGTTCAATCATGTCTGAGATAGCAAAGTTCCGCCGGTTGTTTTTACCCAGTGTCGAAGGATCATTAGGATCGTAGGTAGGATAGTTGGCCATTGCTTTGACGGCTCCTGTTTTCGGATCCATAACAATAGCAGATCCATAAGCGGATGAAGTTCGTTCGATCCCTGCCTTTAACTCTTCTTCAACAATAGCTTGTATATGCGAATCGATGGTGGTATAAAGAGAATGTCCCTGCTGAGGTTGCTTACGAGGCGCACCTACATAGGCATAAATGCTTCCGTTGCGCTCTCGCCGAACCTGTTGGACACCATCTTCGCCATGCAGCTGTTCATTGTATTCCTTTTCAAGGCCCGTTACTCCTGTCATTTTGTAATTTGTAAACCCCAAAACATGTGCTGCAAGTGAATTAAAGCTATAGCGCCGCTCATAATTTTCTTCCAGAATGACCCCTCTGATATCCATCTGTCGAAGCGCTTCGTATGCCTGGGCTTTCACGTTCTTATCCAGAACCACATATCGGGATCGCTGAGAGGCCCGGTTAATTTTTTGAAAATAGCCTTGGGATGATAAATAGCCATATTTTCCAAGTGTATCACAGACTTGGTGGATCTCTCCCTGTGTAAGTCCTGATATCTTGGGATCAATAGCTACTTTATAGGCAACGGAGTTGGTTGCAAGAAGACTGCCGTCGGCATCGTAGATATTGCCGCGCTGGGCAGGAATAGAAATATAGTCAATGGCCTGTTCGCTCCATAGCTGTCGTAATTCAGGTCCTTCGATAAAGTTGATGCGGAAAAGCTGCATACCAATGGCACATGGTACTAATAGTACCAGTCCAAAGACTACAAACATTCGGTTTAATATGCCGGAATGTTCTTTTGCCATTTATTTTTCCACCTTAATTACTTTTTCTGCCGGACCACCGTTAATGAATCCGTTTTCTTTTGCTTTATCATAGATTTCTGCGGGACCGATCATGCGGTCGTATGTAAGCTGATAACTGCCGTGCAACCGCTTGGCCTGATTGTATTCGCGTTCCAATTGTTGCACCTCGCGTAGGAGCTCCTGGGTTGCAAAGACATGATTTAAATACAACATGCCCAATATTCCCAACACCACGGCCCCGAGGATTACTTTCCAGGGTTTAAGTGTAACTTTTGGAAGCGAAAAACGACTCTTCTTGCCATTATTATTTACTCGTTTACCATATACTTTCTTTTTGGATTTAGATGATTGTTTACTGCCCTCGCTGCTTTTTTTGCGTTTGTTGGGTCGAACCTTTTTTTTCTTCATCGGAGATTTTATCAGCATAACTACACCTCCGGGGGATCTATGATTTGAGCTACCCGCATCTTGGCACTTCGGGCAGCCGGATTTTGTTCGACTTCTTCTTCAGAGGGACGGATAATACCTCCCGATATTTCTTCGATGGGAGAGAGGGGATTGCCATAAAAATCTTTCTCTATTTCTCCCTTGTGGTTTCCTGCTCTGAAGAATCTTTTGACAATTCGGTCTTCCAGCGAATGATAGCTGATCGCTACAATACGTCCGTCGGTCTTTAGCAACTCGAGCGATTGGTCGAGGACCTGGCGCAGCATATCCAATTCCCGGTTTACTTCTATCCGGATGCCTTGAAAAACACGTGCTACGCTTTTGATTTGGTGTTTGCCATATACTACGGCCTCAACGGCGTCGCGCAGCTCAGTTGTCGTTTCAATAGGACGGCGATCAATAATTTCGCTTGCGATTTCGCGGCTTAACCGTTCTTCGCCATAATGATAGATCACATCACGGAGTTCTTCATAGGAGTACTCATTTACAACCTGATATGCTGTGATTCCCCGAAGGTTGCTCATCCGCATATCTAACGGACCCTCTTTTTGAAAGGTAAATCCGCGGTCGGCTTCTTTTATTTGATGAGTTGAAACACCGAGATCGAGAAGGATTCCGGATATCTCACCGTGTAATTCTGGGGATAATAGCCGGGTGAGATATCCGAAATTGCCTTTTATGGAAGAAAAACGGTTATCTTGGCCAATGCGTGCATTTGCTGCAGACAGGGCTTCGTCATCCTGATCTATACCAATGAGTTGAGCGTTGCTGTCGAGATGAGATAACAATGCCTGGCTGTGTCCTCCACCGCCAAGTGTAGCATCGATATAGATACCCTGGGAGTCCGTAATTAAATATTCTACGGACTCTTCCAGCAATACCGGCTGATGCTCGTAATATGTATCATTCTTGGTCATGGTTATCATCGTCGCCCATTACCCGCTCAAAAAGTTCTTGGTACGATTCGAAATCTAAGCCGGAATCGACCTCTTCTAGTTTTTCAGGCGACCATATTTCTATGCGTTCGCCGCTGCCAATAAAAATGGCTTTGCCATCGATGCCGGCCCAGTCTGTCAGTTGTGAAGGTAGAGGAATGCGGTTTTGGTTATCCAGAGACAGGTCTTCTGCAAAACGCAGGAAATTGCGCTTTACGGTTCGACCTTCCTTGGTAAAGCTGTTGATCTGGGCAAGTTGGTCTTCTACTTTTTGCCATTCATCCTCTGGGTAGAGATAAAGGCAGGGTTCAAGACCTCTCAATATGGTAAAACGCTCTTGTGCCTGGGGGCTGAGAGCTTTACGCAGTTTAGCCGGGAAGCTAACGCGTCCTTTATTATCGACACTATGTTCGTATTGGCCTTTAAAGCTCGGCATTATAAGGTCCCCAGAATTACAGCAATTGTTATCGAATTCGACAAGTGGATTTGAACTCCCACATTCTCCCACTTCACCCCACAATGTACCCCGAAAGGTTATAATATGTCAAGAATTTATTGCAGAAATATCAAATAATTATTTTTGGAGCTAGTTTAAGGATGAGTTTTTGGATAAAAACCTTCTTGATCAGCTTTAAAAGGTCTTATTAAGATTTAAATCGTATTTTTGGTCATTTTAGGATAAAAAGTGGTAGAGAGTGGGATATTATTGGGAAATCTTGCCAACAAAGATATGACTGAATTAAAGTAGTTGTTCCCTAATAACTTTCTTTTGTGTCAAAAACCTTGCGGTTTATGATAGCTCTCTTTATTACAACTCCACGATGTGTCCCGACCGATTAATTTTAAGAATGGAGACTGAAACAAATAAAGTAGTAACTCCGGCAGTTAAATATTTTTATTTCTTTTAACCATTTTTTGTCATCACAAGCATACTCCTCAGCAAATAAAGAATGCTGGTGCGTGAGGATGGCAATTTTATTTATTCGCTGCCAAAAGGAATTGTGACGCCAAGCCACGGAATTCCGATAAGGCCGCCGGCATCGACAAGGGGACGGAACAACCCAATATCGAGAGCGAAAGATTCTGGAGCCCATCGAATACCCGCAGAAATGATTCCACTCTCATCCACACCCGGGACAAAATAATTCTCAGTCAGCAGATAAAATTTACGTCCGGTTCGTATCAATCCACTGATATTAATAACCGGCGTGTTCGAGATGTCACTGCCTGCATATCCGTAACCCAGAGATACACTTAGGTTTCTATCGCGATTTCCAAAAGTTCCAACACCGTATAAAATCCCAAGAGCTTCCGTATCTGCTCCCACAATTCCACCAATCATTGCTCCACCACCTAAGTATAGCTTTTCTGCAACAACAGGAATCGAAACTTTCGGTAAAAGCCAAACTGGAGTTTCTCCAGTTCCAAAAAGAAACAACGGAACTAAGCCTCCGCCAATAGAAAGGTTATCCGAAATTCCATAGTTCACATTATTAAACAAAACCCATGTGTTTTGGTAATACCCCTTGCCTTTCCGTAGGCTAATGGCATTTGGAGAGAAAAAGTATCTTGTAGACTGTGGATTTTCGAACCAGTACCCACCATTCTTGATTCGATCGGCACTAATTTTTTCTATGCTTTCAATGTTTACCCGCTCAATGGTCACCCGGCTCAGGGACTCCGTTTGTAAAGTTATACTTTTATCATCTTCAGAAATCAACTCCCCGACAAATGTTTCGTTCTGTACCGTAATAACTTTATAAAATTCCGGTTGATTTTGGGCCTGCAATCTACCGGCATTCACGATACAAAGAAGACATAAAAAAAGTAAAAACAGTCGTTTTTTCATGATATGAAAAGGCAATTGAGAATTTAACGGAGAATAAATTTTACACAATTAATTCATCACTTTCTAAGTAAAATGCGTTTATCCGGTTGAATGCTACTCATGGAAGCTTTCCCTCAGAAAGTTTGAACTTATGATAGGCAGAATCCTTTTTCAAGGTTAATACGATGTGTTCCTCCCGCTTCTAGGGCACTTTATTGACATGAATCATGAGTCCGCACCCGAGCTATTTGTCTCTCAATTTTTTTTAGGATCGACTACTTATGGAGATATAAATCTGATAGGGCAACAGAGTAAATGGAAAAGATATTAAAAAAGAAAAGGCCAATCTCCCGATCGGCCTTTTGATCTCTTTATGTAATAAGCTTTATATAGATGATTAGCTTTTGATGCTCTGAATATTACTAATTTTTTTAAGTAAGCTTTCCTGATGGTTAATACTCTCCAGCATCTCTGAGAGTAAACTGCAAAATATCCAGATCAAAAGCTTAATTATGAATGAAATTTAACCAAGGTTAGAAAGTCCTATAAGAACCTAGTAATTTCCTCCCAATTAAGATGTAATTCCAATCATCAGGGAAGTTCGGTTTCGCCCATAAGGTAGCGGTCGCATTCACGGGCGGCTCCGCGTCCTTCATTAATTGCCCAAACGATCAGGCTTTGTCCCCGGCGCATATCACCGGCCGCGAACACCCCATCTACACTGGTGTGATAATCCCCATGCTCTGCTTTGGCATTGGATCGCTCGTCGCGTTCAACTTCAAGCTGTTCCAGGACTGGACTTTCAGGTCCCAAGAATCCCATTGCCAGCAGTACGAGGTCAGCCTCCCAAACTTTTTCGGTTCCCGGAATTTCACGAGGAACTTTGCGACCGTCTTCATTGGTTTTCCATTCAATCCGAACGGTATGCAATTCCTTAACATTACCTTCTCCGTCACCTACAAACTTTTTGGTCATAACCAAGTATTCCCGGGGGTCGTCCCCAAACTCAGCCTTGGCTTCTTCCTGGCCGTAATCCAGTTTGTAGATACGAGGCCATTCGGGCCACGGATTATCTTCTGCCCGATCCTCGGGAGGTTGGGGTAAGATCTCGAATTGAGTGATGCTTTTGCAATCATGACGCATAGAGGTGCTTACACAGTCTGTTCCCGTATCTCCACCGCCAATGACAATGACGTCTTTATCTTTTGCAGAGATAAACTCATTCTTGTGCTCATCATCGAGGAATTTTTCGACGTTGGCATGGAGAAATTCCATTGCAAAGTGAATGCCGTCCAATTCACGTCCTTCTATTTCGAGATCTCTTGGGTTGGTTGCCCCACCAGCCAAAATAACGGAATCGTACTCTTGATTGAGTTCAGTAGCATGAATATCCGTACCTATTTCAGTTTCTGTAACGAAATTCACGCCTTCCTCAGTCATTAGGTCGACCCGGCGTTGGACGACAGATTTCTCTAACTTCATATTGGGGATGCCATACATAAGCAGACCGCCAATGCGTTTATCCCGTTCGTAAACCGTTACATTATGTCCTGCCTTGTTGAGCTGATCGGCAGCGGCTAATCCCGCAGGACCAGATCCCACAACAGCCACTTTTTTGTCGGTACGCTCTTCAGGGGGATTTGGTTGCATCCATCCTTCCTCATAACCTTTGTCAATAATGGCCTGCTCAATACTTTTTATAGCAACGGGAGGATCAATAATGCCAAGAACACATGAACCTTCGCAGGGAGCCGGACAGGCACGCCCGGTAAATTCAGGAAAATTGTTTGTTTTGAGAAGACGATGCAGCGCTTCCTTCCACTTGCCTTTATAGACCAGGTGATTCCATTCCGGAATAAGGTTTTTGACAGGGCAACCCATGGTTGCTCCATTTTTAGCTTCCCCGGTCTGGCAGAAGGGAATACCACAGTCCATACATCGGGCGCCTTGTTCTTCGAGCTCTTCCTCACTTAAAGATTCATGGAGCTGATCCCAATCTTTGGTTCGCTCTTTGGGATCTCTTTTCGGATACGGTTTACGTTCGAACTCCATGAAACCGGTTATTTTACCCATAATATTAAATCTATATTATTACAATATTCTTTATTTACTGTTGTACAATGAAATCGATTAGATGATTATCTGTTCTGCAGAAAGGCTTCCATTTCGGCTTCATCTTTGTCGAGTCCTTTTTCTTCGGCCTCTGTAATGGATTGCTGCATTTTTTTGAAGTCTTTGGGCATAACCTTTACAAAACGATGAATCATTTCATTCCATTTGCCCAATACTTTCCAGCCCCGGTGACTATCGGTGTATTCTGCGTGTCGGCGGATCATCTCATAGACTTGTTTAATCTCATCCTCGTCCTGCAGGCGTTCCAGTAATACCCGGTCGGTATTGCATTTTTTATGGAACTGTTGATTGAGATCAAGGATATAGGCTATTCCACCCGACATCCCGGCTGCGAAATTACGTCCTGTTTCACCAAGAACGACTACACGTCCTCCGGTCATATATTCACAGGCGTGATCTCCTACAGCTTCAACCACAGCATGGACGCCACTATTACGGACACAGAAACGTTCTCCCGCTTTTCCACGGATATAAGCCTGTCCTTCAGTAGCACCGTAAAATGAGACGTTTCCGACAATAATGTTTTCCGCCGGATCAAATCGGGCATTTTTAGACGGGTAGAGAATAAGCTTACCCCCAGAAAGACCTTTGCCAAAGTAATCATTGGCATCGCCTTCCAGTTCAAGTGTCATTCCATTTGGTATAAAGGCGCCAAAACTTTGTCCCGCCGAACCATCAAACTTAATGTGGATGGTATCTTCGGGAAGACCTTTTGCCCCGTATTTACGTGTAATTTCACTGCCCAGTATAGTACCAACAACGCGGTTGGTGTTTTTGATGGGCAAGGTGGCGCGTACACTTTTACCGTCCTTAAGGGCTGGTTGTGAAAGATCCATAAGGGTCTGGATGTCCAACGCGTTTTCCAGCCCGTGATTTTGGGTTCTTGTGCGTCGAATACCAACACTTTTATCAACATCGGGCTTATGAAGTACCGGCGATAAGTCGAGATATTTGGCTTTCCAGTGATCGGTATCCCGTTGATAAAGCTTGTCGGTACGACCAATCATCTCGTCAACTGTGCGGAAACCTAATTTTGCCATATACTCGCGCAAGTCCTGGGCCATAAACTTCATGAAATTGACCACATACTGGGGATCGCCGGTAAATTTCTTACGCAGTTCGGGATCCTGAGTGGCAATACCCACGGGACAGGTATTTAAGTGGCATACACGCATCATGATACAGCCGAGCGTAATGAGAGCACTGGTGCCAAATCCAAATTCCTCGGCTCCCAGAAGTGCAGCTATAGCAATATCGCGTCCGGTTTTAATCTGTCCATCCGTTTCGAGTTTGACCCGGCTTCGCAGATCATTCAGAACCAGGGTTTGATGGGTTTCTGAGATTCCCAGCTCCCAGGGCAAGCCAGCGTGTTTGATACTGGTTTGCGGAGAGGCCCCGGTACCCCCATCGTGGCCGCTTACGAGAATAACATCAGCATGTCCTTTGGCAACCCCGGTGGCAATAGTACCTACGCCCACGGCCGCTACCAGCTTCACATTGATGTCGGCATTTTTGTTAGCATTCTTCAGGTCATGAATTAGCTGAGCAAGGTCTTCGATAGAGTAGATATCGTGATGCGGTGGTGGCGAAATAAGTCCCACTCCCGGAGTTGAAAACCGTACATCGGCAATCCATGGGTAAACCTTTTTGCCGGGAAGCTCGCCGCCTTCACCGGGCTTGGCTCCCTGTGCCATTTTAATTTGGATTTCATTGCTGTTAGTCAGGTATTCGCTGGTTACACCGAAGCGACCAGAGGCAACCTGTTTAATGGCACTGTTTTTTGAATCGCCATTGGGTTCCGGGGTAAAGCGTTCGGGATCTTCGCCGCCTTCACCGGTATTGCTTTTTCCTCCAATGCGATTCATGGCAATGGCCAATGCTTCATGCGTTTCCTTACTAATTGATCCATAAGACATAGCACCAGTTTTAAAGCGCTTACATATGCTCTCAACCGATTCAACTTCTTCAATAGGAATAGACTGCGATTCATCAATATCAAAGTCCAGCAAACTCCGCAGGGTGGGAGGCGGATCGAAATGATCATCTATTAAACTGGCATACTCTTTATAGAGTTCATAGTCTCCATTTTTGGTAGCTAATTGAAGCGTATGGACCGTTTCTGGATTATATGCGTGATATTCACTGTCTTTTCGCCATTTATAGGCCCCGCCCTCATCGAGTACCTGTCCATTTGTGCGATATTTAGGATAGGCCTGCTGGTGGCGAAGCTTGGCCTCTTCGGCAATCGTATCCAAACCGATACCTTCAATACGAGAGTCGGTCCAGGTGAAGTACTTGTCGATCAGTTCTTTATTCAGGCCAAGCGCTTCGAAAATTTGGGCGCCTCGGTACGATTTAATCGTTGAGATACCCATTTTCGACATCACTTTTACAATACCTTTAAGAACGGCTTTGTTATATCCTTTTTGTGCCCGCTTGAAAGAAAGATCAAGGTGACCCTGTTCAATAAGGTCATGGATACTTTCGTAAGCCATATATGGGTTTACCGCCTCTACGCCATATCCGAGCAGCGTACAGAAATGGTGTGTTTCCCGGGGCTCACCCGACTCCAGTACTAACCCAACGTCCGTTCTGTTTCCTGAACGAATGAGATGATGATGCAGTCCTGCTACAGCCAGCAGCGCCGGAATAGGAGCTTTCTGGCGATTAAAGTTTCGATCAGAAAGAATCAGGATGTTAACTCCTTCTTCAATAGCGGCATCGGCCGCGGCAAAAAGTTCATCCAGTGCTTTTTCCAGGCCATCACCTCCTTTATCGACATCAAAAAGGATGGGAAGCGTTTTGCTTTTGAATCCTTCCAGATCAATATCCTTGAGCTGGGTAATTTCCTCATTCTTAAGTATGGGGGACTTTAAACGTATCTGCCGGCAGTTTTCCGGAGAAACATCCAAAATATTCCCCTGCGATCCTAAAATAGTTTCGGTAGAAGTAATGAGCTCTTCCCGTATGGGATCTATCGGTGGATTGGTAACCTGTGCAAAAAGTTGTTTAAAGTAATTATAAAGCAGCTGCGGTTCATTGGAGAGTACGGCAATAGGGGCATCATTTCCCATAGCGCCGACCGGTTGCAGCATGTCTTCGGCCATCGGACCTACATTCACATTAAGGTCTTCATAAGTATAGCCAAATACTTTTTGTCGTTGGATAATCTCATCATGCTCAGGGGGTGACTTCTTTTCTTCCTCGAAAGGAATATCATGGAAGTCAACCATATTTTCATCCAACCACTCTCGGTAGGGGTGCTCACGGGCAATTTCATGTTTGATTTCTTCGTCACTTTTTATGCGCCCTTCCTCTGTATCAATGAGGAGCATGCGACCCGGCTGCAGGCGATCTTTGTATACCACATCTTCTGGTGGAATATCAAGCACGCCTACCTCCGAAGAAAGGACAACCATGTCATCGCTGGTCACATAGTACCGGGAAGGACGGAGTCCGTTCCGATCCAGCGTAGCTCCCACAATTTTTCCATCTGTAAATGCGATAGAAGCAGGGCCATCCCATGGTTCCATCAGGCAGCTGTGGTATTCATAAAAAGCTTTCATCTCGTCGTCCATGCTTTCATGTTTTTCCCAGGGCTCGGGAATCATCATCATCATAGCATGAGGTAGAGAACGTCCGCTTAGTAAAAGGAATTCCAGGCAATTATCAAATTTTGCCGAGTCACTTCCATCCTCCTGGATAATAGGCGTAATCTCATCCAGGTCTTCATCAAAAAGATCGGTTGAGAGCTGAGCTTCGCGAGCGTGCATCCAGTTTTGATTCCCCCTCAGCGTGTTAATCTCACCATTATGGATAAGATAGCGGAAGGGATGCGCCAGTTTCCAGTTGGGGAATGTATTGGTACTGAAACGAGAGTGTACCAGTGCGAGTGCCGACTCCATACGGGGGTCGGATAAATCAGGATAAAAAGCTTTCAGCTGAGTAGACGTCAGCATCCCTTTATAGATAAGGGTGCGTGAAGAAAGGCTCGGAACATATACGAAATCCTTTTGATTAAGATCACTTTCTTCAATTCGCTTGGATATTTTACGACGAATGACATACAGCTTTCGCTCAAAATTAAGTTGGGTTTCGATATCCGGGTTTCGGCCGATAAACAACTGACGGACCGATGGTTCAGAATCTTTAGCAGATTGTCCCAGGTAAAAGTTATCAGTGGGGACCTTACGCCATCCGAGTACTTCCTGTCCTTCTTTACGGACAATATCTTCAATTACTTCTTCGCAGGCCAGGCGGTCTTCTCGTTCTTGTGGCAGGAAGATCATGCCTACCCCATATTGGCCGCGGCCCGGCAGGTCAATACCCAATCCCCTGCAGGATTCGGTCAGAAATTTGTGTGGTATTTGTATTAGAATTCCGGCACCGTCTCCGGTATTGCTTTCACTTCCGGTAGCACCACGGTGGTCAAGATTGTGAAGCACGGTAAGTGCTTGGTTTATAATCTTGTGCGATTCTTTACCCTTGAAATTTACTACAAATCCTATGCCGCATGCGTCATGTTCGTGGCGGGATTGATATAAACCCTGATCTTGAAACATGTTATGTCTAATTTAGTTTGTTTTGATGGAGGTGAAATGATTGATTGCTAAAAAATAATAACCCTTAAGTCAGCGATTTTGCTGTTTTGACAATATCACTAAGAACGCCCGCAGCCGTCACTTCCTTACCTGCTCCGGGACCTTGGATAATTAAAGGTGTTTTGTTATAAAAATCAGAAATAATTTGAATTAGATTATCAGTGCCTCGAAGTTGCCCGATAGGGGAATCTACCGGTACTTTTTGAACACCTATTTTGATAGTACCATTAGTTAACAGGGCAGTATGGCGGAGTGTCTTATTTTCTTCTTGTGCTTCTTGCATCCGCTGTTCCCAGTAATGATCATATTCTGCTAATCGGTTTAGAAATGTTTCTCTGTCAACATCCGCAAGCTCGTCAGGTATAAGTGATTCAACCTGTAATTCATTGCGTTCAATCTTATATCCAAGGGTTCGGGCCAGTGTCAGAAATTTTCTGGCTACATCTTCCCCGGATAGGTCGTCACGCGGATCAGGTTCTGCATATCCGAGTTCGCGTGCCTTGACGGTAGCTTTACTAAACGGTACGCCCTCTTCCAGTTGATTAAAAAGATAAGTCATGGTACCTGATGCAACTCCCGATATTTCCTGAATCTGATCACCGCTATCCAGCAACTTTTCAATAGTAGAAATAACGGGGAGGCCAGCTCCGACAGTCGTTTCATATCGGAAATAGGCATTATTTTTCTTTGCCTCGGCTTGTAACTTATCGAAAAATGATTGTTCAAAAGTATTGGCCAGTTTGCTGGGAGTCACAACATGTATGCCGTGTGTAAAAAGTTTAGGATATAATCTTGCTACTTCTTCGCTTCCGGTAGCATCTACAAAAATCAGGTTGTGGCGGAATGGCTGGATAAGTTTATCCAATAAAATATTCCAGTCGGTTTCTGATGCATCCGACCAGTCCAGGTCAGAATTAATATTCAGACCCCGGTCATCCCAAAGGGCATATCGGCTGTTGCAGCTTCCCAGTAAGCGGAACTGGTGCTTGTCGGTATCCATTGTCTGGAGCTTGTTAAGTAGTGTTTGTCCAACAGCTCCGGTACCGGCAATAAAGAGATCAATCGTTGTTCGATGATGCTGCAGGTAATCATTTAACAAGCGGGCGGCGCGACGAGCTTCATCTTCTTCAAACAGGAAAGAAATAAAACGTTCATCTCTATTTCTGTTAATATGAAGCGGTCGTAGATTGTTAGAAGCTAAAAGGTTCCAAATTCGTTCGGTTAGCTGTTCATCCTGGAAGTGATTACTGAATTTTTTGACCTTATAAATATCTTTCTTCGGCTCTAGCGTTATGTCTTGCTTTTCTGCCCATTTTTGGAGCCGGTCTTTATGTTTTTCATACAGCGATTGTCGCAGTAAAAAACGGGCCGGTTCAAATGCAGAATTTCGATTATAGGAAAGTGCTTCGGAGTCGGGTTCTTCCTGCAGCCACTGTTCCAGATTTTTCAGCAAGTTGTAGCTATACTGGTCATCGGTCTGGAGGCGAATAAAAGGTCCCGTCACGGTAATTGTTTTAAAAGAACCATTAGATTTGTGCGTAGCATTAATACGAGTTCCCGGATGAGACGGATTATAACTGTTTTTAACAAGAATTGAGGTATCCTTGTCATTTAAAGGGCGAATGGTTTTGGGATGGATCACCTTGGCCCCATGAGCTGATAATTCACCAATATCAGTAAAACTGAGTTCTTCAATAGGTTCGGCAGTAGGGACCCATCGTGGGTCAGCTGTCAGTACTCCATTTACATCGGTCCAGATTTCCAGTTGATCTGCATTAAGGGCATCAGCAACAAGTCCGGCCGTATAATCAGATCCCGACCGCCCCAATGTAGTGATACGTTGTTGCGCATCCGAACCGATAAAACCGGTGACCACCGGAATGGCATTTGATTCCTGGAGAAATTCACGCACCAGCTTACGGGTGGAGTCGGCCTGCACGTTCGCCTGTCCAAAGGTGGAGTCTGTTTTAATAAACTGATAAGCCTCAAAAGCCTTGCCAGGGAGTCCCTTGTTAGAAAGGGTAGCGGCAAATATATTTGCGGAAGCGCGTTCGCCAATTGATAAGATACGATCTTTCCACGCCCGAAAGTCAGAAGTTTTCAACTGCACATCATCAATCGTTTGGCGAAGTTCTTCAAAAAGATTTAGCAGTTGTTCGCGGCGGGGATCGGTGGGGTCTGCAAGCTGATCGTACAGATCCAGATGTTTCTGCTTTAATTTATCGATTTTGCTATCGATAGTCACAGTATCTTTATCCCCTTCCGTCAATTCAATGAGCGCATCTGTGACCGTTTCGACCGCAGAGACAACTACCACAGGCATTACCGATTTGGCACGGTCGATTACAATTTGGGTGGCCTGTTCAATAAAAGCTTTGTTCTGCAGCGAGGTACCACCAAATTTCAGGATATGTTTTGAAGAGGATTTCTTCATTGCTGAGGATAAATCGTCGATGTTGGTTTTTCAGTTAAAAAAGGTACCAGAATATTATTGAGTTGTTCAAATTCAATAAGAAACGCATCGTGTCCGTGTTCTGATTGTATCAGCCGGTAACGGCCATTGGGTAACAAATCAGCCAGCTCCTTCTGCTCCTGTACCGGATAAAGCAAATCAGTATCGATCCCTACAACCATAACCGGAATATCAATCTTACCCAGAACCTGTCTATATGAGGAGCGATTCCGAGCGATATCGTGTGAATCCATCGCTTCTGTAAGTCGAACGTATGAAACAGCATCAAAGCGTTCTACCAGCTTCTTGCCCTGGTAGTTCAAATATGATTCTACCTGGTATTGATCCGTTTCCGGTTGGGGTTCTCGTCCAAATTTGTTTTCATAATCGGCATCGGTTCTATAGCTGATCATTGCAATCATGCGGGCCAATCCAAGTCCTTCTTTGGGAGGATGTTCTTCCGAGTAGTAGCCTTCTTTCCAGTTGGGATCGTTGTAAATGGCTTGTCGCTGGGCATGGCTAATTCCAATTGCCCAGGGGCTGTGAGCTTTTCCCATGCCGATGAGAACAGCTGATTGCGGTCTGTCATCCATAATGGCCCATTCCAAGGCCTGCATTCCGCCCATTGAACCACCGATTACCATCTCTATACCGGTAATTTGAAGTTCATCCATTAATCTTTGCTGCAGTCGAACCATGTCGCGTATCGTAATTGTCGGGAAGTCCGCCCGATATGGTTCGCTCGTTTCCGGGTTGATACTGGTAGGACCGCTGCTACCGTAACAGCTGCCCAATACATTGGGACAAATAATAAAATGTTGTTGGGGATCAAGTGTTTTTCCTTTACCCCAAATACCTTTAAACCATTCATCAGCTGCCGTATTACCGGTTAACGCATGGCATACAAGTATAACATTGTCACGGGTTTTATTAAGCTCACCCCAGGTCTGGTAAGCCACTTCCGGTTTGGAAATAGCTGAACCCGATTCGGTAACAAAAGGTTCTTTAAACTTATATTGCTGTATGCCTTTACTCATAACTTTGTATCGCTGTCAGACAGATCTAAACAGTTTAGTCAATTTAACACATTTTAATTAACGAAATTAATACTGCCTTGAACTGGGACGGGATTTTGTATAATGTCCAAAACCGGACAGTTTTTGAAGGAAATTTCTTTAAGCTGATTTAATTTTTCTTGATCCTTCTCATCTGTTTCAATTTCAGTCGATAATTCAACATTCTTAAAGCCTGCTCTTGCATCGTCTGATAAATTTAGAAATCCTTGCAAATCTAAATCTCCAGTCGCTTGAACCGTAACAGACTTTACCTCTATTCCAAGTGCCAGCGCATGTGCTTTAATTACAATTTCCTGACAGGCAGCTAATGCACCAAGAACGTATTCTACCGGACTCGCCCCCAAGTTAGTTCCGCCCAGACTTTCTGGCTCATCTGAAATAAAATGAAAATCACGGATATTGACCTTTGATTGTAAGCCCTGTTCCAATTTTGATTCGGCTTTAAAAGTTACATCCGCATTTTTAGGGTTGCCTTTTATATCTTTGGCCAGTGTTTGTACCGCCTTGATGATATTTTTATCAAGACTGTTTTTTTCTTTAACAGTGCTCATAAGTTGATAATAAATGTTATATATGGCCTTACAGGGATTCCTGCAAGGCACATATGATGTATTGAGTCCTATTTTATTTTTTTGAAGGATTCTTCAAAGTCCTCGATGATATCGTCAATATGTTCAATACCAACAGATACCCGGATGAGATCTGGTTTCACGCCACTGGATGCCTGTTCTTCATCACTCAATTGCTGGTGCGTGGTTGATGCAGGATGGATAACCAGCGTTTTGGCATCTCCAACATTCGCCAGGTGGCTGGCAACTTCCACGTTTTCAATGAATGTACGGGCAGCATCAAATCCACCTTTGACACCAAAGGTGAGTACAGCTCCAAATTTGTCATCGTTTAGATATTTTTTTCCACGCTCATGATACGGATGATCTTCGAGTCCGGTGTAATTGACCCAATCAACAACATCTTGTTCCCGCAGCCATTTAGCCAGTTTTAGCGCATTTTCACAATGCCGCTCAGTACGTAGTGACAGCGTTTCAAGACCTTGCAGCAGCAGGAAGCTGTTAAAAGGCGAAGGTGCCGATCCAAAATCGCGCAGGGCCTCTACACGAGCACGAATAGCAAACGCAATATTTCCAAAAGGTCCGTCGGGACCAAAGGTTTCCCAAAAATTAAGTCCGTGATAAGCCGGTGAAGGTTCCGTAAAAAGCGGGAAGTTCCCGTTACCCCAGTCAAAGTTACCGGCATCTACAATCACGCCGCCAATGCTGGTACCATGTCCGCCAATCCACTTGGTAGCCGATTCCGTAATAATATTGGCACCATGTTTTATTGGCTGGCAAATAGCTCCGGCTGCTCCAAACGTATTATCTACAATCAGTGGAATACCGTGCTTTTGGGCAATTTCGGAAAGCCCTTCAAAGTCAGGTACATTTCCCCGGGGATTCCCGATCGATTCTACATAAATACCTTTTGTATTTTCATCAATTTCTGCCTCATAGCTTTCAAGGGTATCTTCTTCAACGAAGTTTACATCAATACCGAGACGAGGGAGTGTTACTTTAAACTGGTTGTAGGTTCCTCCATACAGAAAAGGAGTAGATACGATATTGTCACCAGCCTGGGCGATAGTAGCAATGCTCATAAACTGTGCCGATTGTCCGGAGGCAGTAGCAACTGCGGCAGCACCGCCTTCCAGTGCAGCTATACGTTTTTCAAAAACGTCGCTGGTGGGATTCATGATCCGGGTATAAATATTTCCGAACTCTTTTAATGCAAAAAGTGTAGCGGCATGTTCAGTATCATCAAACTCATAAGAGGTTGTTTGATAGATCGGAACCGCCCGTGATCCTGTAGTTGGATCGGGTTCTTGTCCTGCATGTAGTTGCAGCGTCTCAAATTTTAGATCGCGTTCTTCTTTAGTACTCATGGTGTTATATATTAAGCGTTAGATGTTGATTTTTCTTTCGGTCGAATGAGAAATTGATGATCTACTTTAATGCAACGATTTTGATAAAGTTCAATACCGGATCCCTTTAGTTTTTCTTCTTCTGCCGGTTGGTCGCCCGTGCCCAGCTGTAACCAAATGGCCCTGGGTTTGGGATCCAGTTCCATGGCTTGGTCAACTGCTTTCGGCAGTACGTCCGGAGGTAAAAAGACATCCACTACATCAATAGGAAACGGAATGCTTTTGAGGTCCGGATAGGATTTTTCGCCCAAAATCTCATCTGCCTTTGGATTTACCGGCACAATATTATATCCGGCATTTTTGAGATAGCGTCCGACAAACTGGCTATCCTTATGAAAGCTGCGGGAAAGTCCGACAATGGCAATGGTCGTAGCCTCCTCCAGCGTCTTTTCGGCACGGTCGGTTTCGGCATTAAGTGCCTCGGTTGCCCGCATCTTTTCATCGTACCAGTTGTTAAAAGTCGTACGCATTACCGCTTGTTATTTATGTATCAATTTCAAAAAATCATTAAATCAAAAAAGCCCCTTTCGAAATCTGCCGGTAGTCGTCGGGAGAAGATTTCGAAAGAGGCTTATGTTAATTTTACCTTTTATGGTAACCTCTCGCTTATCTTCCTCCGAGCTACCGGAGCAGGATGTAGCACCTAACCTTGGCGCTAACGCACCAAGCGGTTGCTAAGGCTTCTTCGGGCCTGATCCCTCAGCCTTTCTTGATAAGATCATTCACTAAATCAAAAAAGCCCTTCGGGATTTTCCGAAGGGCTTTTTAAACTGTCTCAAGAATGAAACAAATTAGTCCTTCGGATGTGTATTAGGCATACATAGCCGTATAATGCACATCCAGCAGGCAATATGTTTAATAATTTGTTTCATAGGTCGTTTTTAATTTCAAGCCTAACATAACTTATTTTCGTAAATCTTACAAATGTAAAGATCAATTGTTCCCATTGACCGACTCCTCGTTGGATATGCGCTCTGTATCAATATAGAAGTTGGGATCTGTCTTGAAATCTTTTCCTTTGTCTACCTTTGTTATTTTCCAACGGTTAGATACCGGATAGATAAAATAATAATCTCCTTTACCCTCGGCTATCTTCAGTGGCATATTGAAATGCGAAATGTCTGCTTTCCATCGGTAGTGCAGGCGATTTAGATCATCAATATAGTATTGGAAAACCGGAATGCTCGCATAATGCAGGTACTGGTCAAACAGATCATCCAGATCTTTGCCCGACTGTTCTATAATATACTTCTCAACTTGATCAGCAGTTACAATTTGATGACGGAAATCCCGGTTGATTCCCCGGAGAATTTCTTTCCAGGTAGAATCATTGTCTACAATCTGGCGAATAGTATGGAGCATATTATGTCCTTTATAATACATGTCCCCCGACCCTTCATTATTAAGTCCGTATTGACCGGTCACGGGCTCCCGGTTCTCAATGTTAGCGCGTAATCCAATAGTGTATTCCCGTGCGGCTTCTTTTCCAAAGCGACATTCGGTATAGATAGATTCCGAATAACTGGTAAAGCCTTCATGGACCCACATATCGGCAATGTCATTGGTTGTGATATTGTTGCCCCACCATTCATGAGCAGCCTCATGGATAATGATAAAATCCCATTTAAGTCCCCAGCCGGAACCGGAAAGATTCCGGCCCATATATCCGTTTTGATATTGATTCCCATAGGCTACCGCACTCTGATGCTCCATGCCCAGGTGAGGCGTTTCTACCAGCTTAAAGCTGTCTTCATAAAAAGGATAAGGTCCAAACCAGTCTTCAAAACAGCGCATCATCGGTTTAACTTGCTGGAATTGTTTCTTTGCTTTGTCGAGATTTTGTTCCAGAACCCAATAGCTGAGATCGAGCGTGCCGTCTTCGCCATCAAAGATTTCGCTAAAGTTTACATAATTGCCGGCATTAACGGCGATATTATAGTTATTAATGGGATTGGAAATGAACCAATGCCAAGTGGTCATGCCATTATCATGCCGAGTGGTATCTCTTAATCGACCATTCGAGACATTTTTAATTTCATCAGGCACCGTAATATTGATGCTCATACTGTCGGGCTCGGCGGACTGGTGATCTTTATTTGGCCACCAGACGCTGGCACCAAGTCCTTGGTTGGCAGTAGCGATCCAGGGATTGCCGAGTGAATCCTGTGCCCATATAAAGCCGCCATCCCAAGGTGGATTTTCAGCTACTTTCGGTTTTCCCTGGTAATATACGGAAAGGGTGTAAAGCGAGTCTTTTTGCAGATTATTAGGCATATTCACAAAATAAGCGTAGCTATTCTTTGCACGCTCATAGGATAATTCTTCCCCATCCTGCTTAATCTGATCAATTTTCAAGGGGTCCTGCAGATCAACTTGCAGCCGGGCAGGTTGATCGGTGACACGATAGGTAATATTATTATATCCACTGATCGTTGAATCTTCAGGCATAACGGCCACATTCAGATCATAATAGACCACTTCCCACCAGGCGCGCTGTGGCGTGATGGATCCCCGGAGACTGTCGGCTTGAGTAGCAAGTACGCCGGAGTTCTGAGCGGTAGCCGGCAAGGTTATGGCTGTAATAAGTAACAGTAGGAAACTGCAATACAGAACTATAGAGATATTTTTCATGAAAATTTTAGTATGTCAGTCAAATAATATTTGATAAAGAGAGTTAAGTGGGAAAATAAGAGTGGGCTCTTTTTGGCTGGTAGTTTAATATCCATAATGACGCACATGGCTTGGATTTTCGCGCCACTTTTCGCGCACCTTTACGTGTAAATCCAGGTATATTTTTTTATCAACAAACTTCTGGATGACTTCCCGTGCATTTTTTCCAAGCTTTTTGATTGCTTTGCCTCCCTTGCCAATGAGGATTCCTTTCTGTGATTCACGGTTTACAATAATATCCGCACTGATATAATCCAGATCATCGCGTTCATCGTACTGCACGATATTAATGGTGGAGGAATATGGTATTTCCTGGTGGTAAAGCAGAAAAAGCTGTTCCCGAATCATTTCGGCCACAAAAAAGCGCACTGGCTGCTCGCTGAGCATGTCTTTGGGATAGAATGGCGGTCCGGATGGGATATCTGCCTTAATCGTATCCATCAAGTTCTGGAGTCCCTCCCCGTTGAGGGCCGAAACGAAAAGCGTGTCATCAAAATCAAATCGTTCCTGAATGTTGTTGGCAACGACTTCCGCCTGCTGTTCCGAAGTTTTGTCAATCTTGTTAATTACCAGGAAAATCTTCTTGTTTTTCATCGAGGAGAACATTTTAAAAATACGTCCCGGTACTTCATAATCCGTTACATCCACAATCAGTAAAATGATATCGGCATCGGTACGGGCACGATCTACCGTCTTCATCATCGCTTTTTGGAGTTCATAACTCGGGTCAATAACGCCGGGCGTATCCAGAAAGATAATCTGCATGTCTTCTTCGGAGTGGATGCCCAGAATCTGGTGGCGTGTAGTTTGGGGTTTGTGTGTGGTGATCGAGACTTTACTGCCGAGCAGGCGATTCATCAGCGTGGATTTGCCGGCGTTGGGTTTGCCGATGATAGCTACGTAACCGGATCGATGATCTTTGGTATTTTCCATAGGTAATAAACTTAATGATGGGAAACATCAATTGCTCCCATTAGGGGTTATGCATTCTCCATAATTTGCAAAAACTTCTTAACGGTCGTATCCAATCCATAAAAAAGGGCCGAAGAGACCAGGGCGTGGCCAATACTGATATCATGTAGATGGGGTACGGTTTCCACCAGCGGTTTCAGGTTCGTAAGATTAAGTCCATGGCCGACATTCACTTTCATGCCAAGATCGTGGGCTAAAACCGCTCCCTTTCTTAACCGCTCCAGCTCGTGCTTTTTCGACTCTTTGTTCGGAGCGTTCGCATAGGTTCCTGTATGCAGTTCAATGGCATCACTGCCTAACTCAGCCGCTAGTTCAATATCTTTCTTATTCGGATCAATGAAAAGACTAGTAGCAATATCGGTTTCCCGCAGCCGGGAAAATACCCGCTGTTTAAAATCCTCAAAAACCGATGCCATATCTAATCCGCCTTCCGTGGTCAGTTCCTCCCGGCTTTCCGGAACCAGTGTAACCAAATGGGGATCTACCTCAATGCATACATCCAGCATCTCGTCAGTAGCCGCCATCTCAAAATCGAGCGTACCCTGCACCTGTTTTTTTAATTTGTGTACATCTTCATCTCTGATATGCCGCCGGTCTTTTCGCAAGTGAAACACAATGCCGGTTGCACCTGCTTTTTCGCATACTTCTGCGGCCTCAGTGGGATCGGGATATCCTTCTCCGCGGGCATTACGGAGTGTCGCAACATGATCAACATTTACCAAAAGTTGCATATATTTATGCGCCTTATTTTTTATAGTTGTAATTAAACCTTTAAATATAGATCATTTAGTGGAGTAGTTTAAGCTGTAATACAAAGAAAATCATGATTTCTCCGAAGAATATTGTTAACATTTTCCTGGCAGGATGCCTGTTGATCGGGTGCGGAGTGGCCCGCCAGACGGGCAAACCGGTAGCCTCGCAAGCTTCTGAGGATTCACAATCCCCGAATAAAGAAGAAAGAACCGAGGATAAAGCCGGGTTTGGGCAAGATTCCATCACGGCAATGAGCGTTTCCTCGAAGGCGAATAGCACCGAATCATTATTGGAGCAAGCCTACAGCGAATGGAAGGGCACGCCCTATGTTTTAGGTGGTTACTCTTCCAATGGAGTCGATTGTTCCCGTTTCGTCAACATTGTATTTGATGAGTATTTTGGAAAGGAGCTGCCAACCAATACCCGTACTCAGCTGAATGTGGGGAATGGCATCCGGCGGGCTGCTATCCAAACCGGTGATTTAATTTTCTTTCGAACGGGACGAAAAACGCTCCATGTGGGCATTGCCATGGATGAGAAACAATTTATGCATGCTTCAACTTCAAGCGGGGTAACTATAAGCAAGCTGAACAAAAAGTATTGGGCCAATAGATACCTTGGGGCCAGAAGAGTCTTGTAAACGAATTGTTGTGCACGAGTAATTCTCATGCATGTCAAAACTGCTGTTACATATTTATTCATAACAATGTTAGAAAGTCATACACTAACACTAATTTTTTCCTCTTAACTTGTTTTCTATGCGTTCATATATTCGAATACTAGTATCTCTTTTAATCGTTGGAAGTGTTGTTGCCTGTACTAATGAAGATCAATCCCCGAACTATGTTCCTGTGGAGCAGTCTGAATTCCGTACCGAACACGATGGGAAGCAGATTGATCTGTATACGCTGGAGAACGAAGAAGGTATGAAAGTGCAAATTACCAACTACGGGGGAAAGATCGTTTCCTTGTTAGTGCCCAACCGCAATGGTGAGCTTGGCGATGTAGTACTGGGATATGAAACGGGTCAGGAATATATTGACGGTATAGCTTCTCTTGGAGCCACTATGGGACGCTATGCCAACCGGATTGCGAATGCCCAGTTTAATCTCAATGACAGTACGTATTACCTGGATGAAAATAATGGTGCACATTCCATTCATGGAGGGGAACAAGGCTTCAGGCACCAGGTATGGGATGCTGAGCAGATAAACGACCAGACCCTTAGGCTGACCCTTTTCTCAGAGGATGGGGAAGGAGGATATCCGGGGAATCTGGATGTGAGTGTTGTCTATACGGTCACCGATGATAATGAACTTAAACTTGAATACTCTGCCAGCACCGACAAGCCTACCTTCCTGAATATGACGAATCACGCCTTCTTTAACTTGAAAGGAGAAGGGGAAGGAAAAATTTTGGATCATGAGCTTTATGTAGATGCTGATCAGTTTACGCCGGTAGACTCGACTGCCATTCCCATCGGTGAGTTGCGCGATGTAGAAGGAACGCCCTTTGACTTCAGGGAAACCACGCCCATTGGTGCCCGTATTGATGCTGATAACCAGCAGCTTGAGCATGTAGGAGGTTATGATCATAATTTTGTACTAAATAAGGATTCGGGAGAAATGGATCTGGCCGCCCGATTAATAGAGCCCGAAACCGGACGCATTATGGAAGTGTTTACCACCGAACCCGGATTGCAGGTATATACCGCTAACGGACTTACCGGCGAAGGCAACCAGGTTGGGAAAGGAGGACATGCTTACGGTCCGCGATCGGCCGTTTGTCTGGAAACCCAGCATTTCCCCGATTCGCCCCATCATTCCCATTTTCCTTCTACCTTAATAACTCCGGATGATGATTACAGTTCTACCACTATTTATAAATTCGATACAATGGATTGATGATTGCGGAATCGGTTTTAAAGAGAAGGGGGGCATATAAATAAGGAAAAACCGCTCTTAAAATTTTAAATGGGACCGATACTGCTGATAAAATATTTGATATTGCGAGAGCAATATATGATCAATGAGTATATGGCAACATCATGAACTGTATAGAGATTTGAATAAACTCTGTAACTTAGACTTTTATAATACTTGTTTTAAGCCGTGCTTTTTTTGTGGTGCGAAACTTAACTCAAGGGCTCTAGATGTTACTGAGTTTACCCATGCCCCGGATCTTATTTCAATGTTCAAAACAGATCTTCTTGATGTAACAAGAAGAAAATTTCCAGAATATTTCACAGATCTTCCAGATTCATATTTTGAGATCCTGGATAAGGAATCTTCTGATTTATATTCATATTGTTATGCATGTGAATTTTGCGGTTGGTGGATTGCTGACTATAGAGGATTTCTTGCAGCTAAAGATATGATTTGGGAGGTTATAGCAGGAGTATCAGCTGTACTAAAGGAATTCGATATATCTGATATATCTACTCCCATTCAGGATATTCGATCTTTCCTGTCCGGAAGATATAAGACTCGGAATATATTGCATCCCATTAAATATGAAGAAGTGGTTGCAAGTGTTTTTTCAGATTTGGGATATGATGTTAAGTTGACAAGTTATAATCATGATGATGGGATTGATATTTTACTTGAAAACGACTCAGATTGTATAGGAGTTCAGGTAAAAAGGACCAAAAATAAAATTCAGATTGATACAATTCGCTCATTTGTTGGGGCATTGATATTAGGAGGATTTACAAAAGGAATCTTTGTGACGACTTCGGATTTCACCAAAGTTTCTAGAGCCACTGCCGATATAGCAAATAAAAGTATTATACCCATTGAGCTTTGGGATGCTTCCAGTTTTCTAGAGGTATTGAAAGTTGCACAAGTATCTTGTTTCGATTTTGATTCTATTCTTAACTCAGTTTTAAAAACTGAGTTTTGGACTCCAATTGCTTTTTGTAATCTAAATTCGCTCTAATATTTCAGATTTAGATTTAGCAAACTAACTAGTCAAAATTGCACAGGTATTTTAATGTTCATAAACGCTTTAATGATATCATATAGATTTTAAAGTATCTCCATTATGAAAACGCTGTTAACGGTTATTTTGTGCCTGCTTGTTTTCGGCTGCTCTCAGCATAAAGAAGGAGAAATCCAAGTAGATCTAGAAAGGGTAGTGACGGAAGCTGAGTCCGGGGAACGGGGATATGGAAGAAAGAGCAATATCTTCTTTGAAGATTTGAATAAGGACTTTATCTATCCCTCGCAATGGGAATATCCGGAGGTTGCTGTTTTATCGCGAGGGGATGACTTTAAGAACATTCATGTATTGAGACATGAAAATAATAAGGGTGATACTACATATTATGTAGATACAAACGCTAATTCGGACTTTACTGATGAAGATAGTCTCTATTTTGTCCGTCAGGGAGATCGTTTGGTTGCAGATGCTTTAGTTGATATTTATCCGGAATCGTTAAATGTCGACAGCATTCGGGTACATTTTCAGGTTGTAAAAATCGATGATTGGAGATACGGCCGAATTAGCGAACATAGAACGGGCACGCTCAATTTGGGTGGAGAATCTTTTGATATTCTTCTTCGTCCCCGCTCTAAAGAAAAGCCCATATATCAACGAGACTCTGGAACTGTCTTATTTCTTGACGCTAATAAAAACGGGGAGTTTGAAGGCCAATGGCAGATTACCGATGAGGGGGGCATTAGTATCCAGCGAAAAGATTGATATTACCCAACCTTTTCTGATTAATGGGAATACGTATGAAGTCAGTTACATTGATTCAACGGGATTCCAAATTTTTCTGCAACCAAGTAATGAAACAGAAGCCCCGGTTCGCGGGTTAACGGCACCCAACTTTCAGGCAACAGATCTGGAAGGTAACGAGCATAACCTGCATTCGTATTTTGGGGAACCGGTCCTCTTGGAGTTTTGGTCTAAATACTGTCCTTATTGTAAAGAGGTAAGACCTGATTTAAACCAACTGCAAGAAGAATATTGTGAGGATTTTACACTTATGACGATGGCCCGGGAAACAGACCGGAATGAGCTGAAGGAACATCTGAAAAAGAATCCTAAGCAAGGCATATTTGTTCTTCGTAACGATGAGGCCTGGAATACCTTTAATCCCATTACCGCTACACCTACTTTTTATTTAATCGACAGTGACGGGACTATCAAAATGAAAGGGATAGGAGCGGAAAAAATTGAAGTCGTTGAGAAAATGCTGCAGAACCTATTATAGAGAGGGATATTTAAAGTTCGTCACTTGGTTAAGTGTTGTCTTTTTATTGCTTATCATAGTAAAAAACTGTTCTTTGATTGGATTTCTAAAACAAATCTGTTATAGTGGGAAAAAAGCACTAATTTTTTAAATAAGCCTTTATAGATAAGGGCTTATATCATATGCAGGATTGGGGGTCGCTATGCAGGTACGGTATAAAAAACAAGCGTATCAGTTGGCTAACATCGGACACTGGGAGCTGGATATAGAAAATGAAGAACTTTACTGGTCTGATGAAATAAAAAAGCTCCACGAGGTTGATTCCGATTATACCCCGGATTTAGAACGTGCTATTGAGTTTTATAAAGAGGGAGAGTATCGTAAAAAAGTTCGTTCGGCTGTAAATTTGGCCATTGAAGCAGGAGAGCCATTTACTTTTGAGTCCAAAATTATTACACACAAGGGCAATGAGCGATGGGTTAGAGCAATAGGTGAGCCTAAGATGAAGGAGGGCAAGTGTATTCGCCTCTTCGGAAGTACACAGGATATTACCGAGCTTAAAAAGACGGAAAAGAAAGCCCGGAAAGCTCAGCAAAAGCTGCGCGACATCATTGAGCATAGTACGGTAATGTTTTATCGACACGATACTGATCACCACCTACAGTATCTCAGTCCACAGTCAGAATATTTTTTAGGATGTACGCCTGAAGAAGGAAAGCAAAAGTGGACGTCATTTGTTACAGATCATCCTAAAAATAAAGAAGGTCTTAAGAAGACCGAAAAGGCTATTAAAACGGGTCATCCCCAGCCTCCTTATGAGCTGCAGTTAAAAAGAACTGATGGTCGGACAATTTGGGTCAAAGTCAATGAATCTCCTATCACCGATGAGGGAAAGACTGTGGCAATGGTAGGGTGTATGACGGATATCACAGAGCTTAAAGAAAAGGAATCTCAGCTGCGAAATATAGCCAATAATATTGATGGTATGGTTCATCGATACCAGCGATTTCCGGATGGACATGATGAATTTATTTATGTTAGCGAGGGCGTCAGAGAGTTGCATGAAGTTACTCCCAAAGAAGTGCTGGCTGATTCTGGTGTCTTGTGGTCACAGATTGATGACGGATACATTGAGGAGGTGAGAAAATCGGTAGATATTTCGGCCAGGAATTTAAGTAAATGGAATCAAAAGTGGAAGATAGAAACACCGAGCGGAAGGGAGAAATGGATCCATGGCCGGGGAACGCCCCAAAAGAAAGAGGATGGAAGTATTATCTGGGATACCATTCTGTTGGATATAACAGAGCAGGAACAGGCAAAAAATAAGCAGCAGGAGCTTTATCGCATTATAGAAGAAAGTCTGAATGAAGTTTATATTTTCGAAACAGATTCTCTGGAATTCGTCTACTTCAATTCATTGGCCAAGGATCATACCGGCTATACAGAAGATCAGATGCAGGAAATGACACCGTTGGATCTTATTGAAGATGCAGAAATTTGTCAGAATTTTGATAAATATCTAAGACCGTTAGATCTTGCTAATAAAGAAGTAGTGACATTTAGCACAATCCACAAGCGTTCTGATGGGTCTGTATATCCGATAGATGTACGATTGCGGAAAGAGGGATACAATGGCAAGCCAGTATATGTGGCCGTAATACTGGATATTACCAATCAGAAAGAATTGGAAGATCATATTAAAAGGCAGGTCTCGCTTTTGAACCATATTTTGGATAGCCTGCCGGGACTATTCTATATGGTTGGTGAAGATCTTACCTTTTCCAGAACAAATAAAAATGTTGAAAAGTTGTTTGGGTTATCGGCTGAGGAATTACAGGCAACAAATGCGTTATCTCTTGTAGCACCCCGCGAGCAGAAGAGGGCAAAACGACTGATAGGAAAAGCATTTCAGCAAGGATACGCCGAGCTGGAAACGATATTAATAGGAAAGGACGGGAAAGAGTATCATTACTACATGAATGGAAGTCAGATAAAACTGGCTGATAAAAATTACGTAATAGGCAGTGGAATTGATGTCACAAAGCGGATAAGAACAGAAGAAGAAAACCGGGTATTACTTCAGGAAATTCACCACCGGGTAAAGAATAATTTGGCTATAATTTCTGGTCTCCTGTCTCTTGAGTTGCAGGAATTATCACAAGATAGTTACGGCCAAATGCCTCTTGAAAGAAGCATAAATCGTATTCATTCCATTGCCAAAGTTCATGAACTTTTGTATCAGTCCGCAAGCTTTTCATACGTCAACGTCAAAAGATATATATCTGAGTTGACGGATACGGCTATGATGACTCTCCAAAAAGGCGATAATATTCATATCCACCTGGAGTTAGATGACATTGATATGAATATTAATGAAGTAATTCCCTTGGGAATGTTGATGAATGAATTATTGACAAATTCCCTGAAATATGCCTTCAGTGAGGAGGGGAAGGGTGTTATAGAAGTTAATGTTTGCAAGAGCGGAGATCGCTACGAGGTACATTATCAGGATGATGGACGGGGATTTGACAGGAGGGATTTTGATAATTCAGAAACCCTTGGCCTAACCATTGTTAAAATGTTGTTAAAGCAGCTCGAAGCAAAATTTGATGTGGATACAGAAGATGGATTTGAATTAAAATTCAGCTTTAAGGAAAAGAAAACCGGATCCCATTCAAATATGTAACTTATGATAAACTTTGAATACCGGATGATGTTGTTCCTTGTTTAATATTATTATGGCAATAAAGGAAGCGGATATACTGGCCAATACAGAAACGCTAAACGAGTCTTCGCTCAGGGAGTTATACTATTGGCTGCAGTACGAAAAGCACACGTGGATGTTGGGAGGAGGAATTGTTTGGTTTCCCTATGGCTTAATTATGCTGGGTCTTAGTGTATTAGCGGTTTTGTTTACCCCATTTATGCTTTGGCAATTGTTCAGGGCAAAATGGTACAAGTCAATTATCGTCTTTTTGGCAGTCGTGATTCTGCCATTCGTTATTAATCAGTTTATTCCGTTGGAAAGTTCTGTTTTCGGTTTTTTGTTGTCAGTGCTCCCTCTTTTGAATTTCTATATTTATACCTGGCTACTTAGTTATATGGTTGGGGAATACCTTTCTAAATTTGACTTTTTTAAAAGGTTTGATCTGGAGCAAAAGATAAAAGATAAAAATCTGGGTAAAGAGCATTCTTAGATAGAAAATAAAGGGATTTCAATATTGTCTATGTGGCTACCTGACGTTCTTTTAGGGAAAACTACTAATCCTAAGTACAGGAGAAGACGAGAATTTGGATGTTTTTCAGCTCGTATTTGTTTAAAAAAATATCTTTTTGCATAAAAGGATTTGATATTGTACTCTTTTTTTCTGGGATAGGTTGCCAAGTACTAATGATCCTCTTAGTTATAATCCTCAATGTGTTGGGGGATGATACTGTTGGCGACAAGCCAAATATTTGAATTTGACGGGATACTAAGTCTTATAATACAAATTAATTCTTTTGGTTCATGTTGAGGGAATATCTTCCCCTATCATTGATTTGATAAATAATCTTAATCGTTTTAAAATCTTTCTGAAAAAATGACAAAAAAGAACATAATTTTCTCTTCGGTTGTTACACTCCTATTTTGCCTTTTTATTCAGGCATCTGTAATAGCTCAGGATGTGGATGTGCAGATGTCAGAACAGGAAGTCATTGCACTAACACCTGAGTGGGAGGGAGAGCGCTATCCGGATGGACGCCCGAAAGTTCCTGAAGGAATCCTGGAACGCATGGAAGAAGTGACGCTCGAGGAAGCCTGGGCAGTACTGCGTAATGAGAACTTTGAGCACCAGTATACCGAAAATTGGGAAACCATCAACCCAGATAGTGTACTGGTTGGACGGGCGCTAACCGCAACTTTTATGCCCGGCCGGCCCGATGTGCAGAGAGTACTTGAACGTGCAGGAGAAAAAGCCGGTCGGACGGGATCCCAAAACGCCTGGCCGGTAGCGATGCTTAAGCAGGGGGATGTTTATGTGGCTGACCAATTCGGAGCTCATGAAGATGGGCCCACTATCGGCGATAATGTCGGAAATGCTATTTATACCAATTCCGGTAATGGCATTGTCTATAATGGGGCCCTCCGTGATGTAGCGGGGCTGAAAGAAATCGAAGATTTTACTTCCTTTTTCCGCAGTTACCATCCGTCTCATCATCTTAATAATCCGGAGGGTGAACTCAATACTACCCTGGTAAGCATTAATGCCCCAACCCGCATTGGAAAAGTGATGGTAATGCCGGGTGATATAGTGCTGGGACGAGATGGAGGAGTTATATTTATTCCGCCGCATCTGGCCGAGCGAGTAGTTACAACCTCAGAGATCGTACGGCTTCGGGATATGTTTGGCCAGCAGCGAATACGGGAAGGGGTTTACGGGGCCGATCAGATTGATGCCCGCTGGACGGAAGAGATCGAAAAAGATTTCTCACAATGGCTCGAAGATCATATGGATGAACTGCCGGTTCCGAAAGAACAGATACAGGAGTTGCTGGATGAGCGAACCTGGTAGGTGACACAGGTGAATGGCTGCCATTCAGGAAATGTAATTTATAAATCTTAATACAATTCTATCATGGAAAATTCAGACAATAAGTATTCCCGAAGGTCTTTTTTATCTAAGGGTGTGCTGGGAGCGGGAGCGCTTGCAGCGGCACCCTTTGCCGGTATGGGCAAGGAGCTGGAAAGTGCTGTGAAAAATACGAAAAAATACTCCCGCCCCTCTGATCTCGAGATCACCGATCTAAAGGTAGGGTACATTCGCGGCGGCAGCCATCTTTTTGTCAAGATCTATACCAATCAGGATATCGTTGGCCATGGTGAAGGGGCCGATGCTGTTCGTGGAACCGATCAACTTGTATTAGGATGGGGAAGGAGATTAAAGGGGCGAAATCCTTTAAATGTGCATCGTCTGTTTTACGAGATACGGAGAAGTGGGGTTTTTGGCGGCGCTCAATCGGGGATGTATCTGGCAGCCCTGGCAGCGGTGGAAACGGCTCTGTGGGATCTGGCAGGTAAAGCGTTGGAAGTTCCGGTATATCAAATGCTGGGTGGAAAATTTCGCGACCGGGTACGGGTGTATATGGATACGGCTCTGTATCAGTCGAGTCAGCCTTCTCCCCAGGATTTTGCAGAAAATGCCCAAACGGCTGTGGATTACGGAATGACGGCTGTTAAATTTGATCTGGATCAAGCCAATGATCCAAATAGGTGGGACCGGTATAACTGGACGGCCAGCCAGGGAGAAGTGGAACGAATGTATAACCAGATTGCGGCTGCCCGCGAACAGGTGGGGCCCGATGTTGACCTCTGTTGCGATATGCACGGTCGTTATGATCTTCCCTCGGCCAAACAAATAGCCCGTAAATTGGAGCCCCTGAATTTAATGTGGCTGGAGGATCCAATTCCGGCCGAAAATCCTGAGGCGTACAAGTATATCCAGGAGGAAACCACTACCCCTTTGTGTACCGGGGAGAATCTATATCTCGCTAATGACTTTCGCGAGCTTTTTGAGATCGGAGCCATTGACATGATTATGCCGGACCTGCAGAAGTGCGGGGGGCTGGGAGAAGGGCAGCGGATCGCTAATCTTGCCCAACTCTATTACATTCCCTTTGCACCACATATGGTGTCTTCCTACCTGGGGGCGATGGCTTGTGCACATGTCTGCGCCTCTGTGCCTAATTTTATGATCATGGAGTGGCAGATCTATTTCCACGAAGATGAAATGTTCAAGGAAATCGTTGATTTTGAGGGCTCGATGGTTGATGAGGATGGATATCTGCCGGTATCCGAAAAGCCCGGTATTGGGGTAGAGATTAATGAAGAAGGAATGCGCAAGTATGCTACGGAGGGATATCCCTTTTTTGAATAACCAATCGATTTAGTCGGGTGCTTCCATGTGATCAGTCCGGCTGCAAATCAGCATGGAGAAGTATCCGGTATCTTTAACTCTCACCCGGATCGATTTTATCCAGGCACTATTTGATAATCTTTTTGAAGTATAAAATGTAAAATTATTAAAGATAATTACCTTTAGATGAATCTACTGTACAAGATTTTACGATTTGTAAGCCTTATTTGCTTTGGGTTGATATTTGTGCTGTTAATGTTGGGTTACAGTTCGGGAATAATTGGGATATTTGTTGTTGCCATGTTTATAGCCTTGGCAATAGGAGTTCGGGGCACGGATACGATATTCAAAGATTTCGCCTTTTCCATTTGGGTATTTGCTTCTGTAGCAGCGGCTATGTTTTATCCAGGGTATTTTACTGAACTTCGTGGTTTTGAGTTGAGTGCTCTTATTGTGCCACTTATCCAGATTATTATGTTTGGCATGGGGACCTCGTTGAGTATTCAGGATTTTGTGGAGGTAGTAAAGATGCCCAAAGGAGTTTTGATTGGACTTCTTTGCCAGTTTACGATTATGCCCGTTCTCGGAATTACGTTGGCTCTGAGTTTTGGATTTTCTGCGGAAATAGCAGCCGGTATCGTATTGATAGGTTCTTCTCCCGGAGGAGTTGCTTCAAATGTGATGGTTTATATTGCCGAGGCAAATTTGGCTCTGTCGGTCACCTTAACAGCTGTCGGTACCTTGTTGGCTCCTATACTCACTCCATCACTTATGCAGCTCTTGGCCGGACAATTTGTCCCCATCAACTTTTTGGAGATGATGTGGAGTATCATCAATATGATTATTCTGCCTGTTGTGCTTGGCATTTTGTTTAATCGCTATCTGCACGGCAAAGCCAAATGGCTGGATGACATCATGCCCACTATTTCAATGACGGCCATTGTCGTAATTCTTGGCATTATGACGGCTGGAGGTCGGGATTCCATTCTAACACTCGGATTTCTGATTATTCTGGCAGGCATACTCCATAATTTATCCGGTTACTTTTTGGGCTATTGGGGATGCCGCCTGTTTGGAATGGATGAAAAGTCATGCCGTACCATCGCCTTTGAGGTTGGTATGCAAAATGCCGGAATGGCGTCGGGTATTGCTGTTGAAATGGGTAAGATCGCAACAGTTGGGGTGCCATCTGTCATTTTTGGTTCATGGATGAATGTTTCAGGTTCCGCTCTTGCAAATTGGTGGCGTCGCAAGACACTGGTTGATGAGGCGGAACAGGACCATATTGCAGAGGAAGGACAGTAAGCTTCCTAAATTACTGATTCGACTGCCATGTTGAATTTATTATATAAATTGTATTGGCCGTATCAGTACAATAAGAGGTAGCTTAAAGAAAAACTTTCCCTAAAAAACAAAGTGTGAAATTAATTCATCCTAATTCTAGTTTTCTTTCTTCATAATAATCCATAATCCAATTAAGAAACCTTGGAAATAACGGAAACTTATAACGCTTCACTTGTTAAGAAGCTGCAGAATCAGATCGTGCTTATTAAATACGGCGGTAACGCTATGAGAGATGATAATGTAAAGAGGAATGTTATCTCTGATATCATAACGCTCAGGGATAACGGGATAATACCAGTTATTGTGCACGGTGGCGGACTTGCTATCAAAAAGCTGCTGGATGAGGTAGACGTAGAATCGGAATTTATTGAAGGTCACCGCAAGACTGACAGCCGGACAATGGGATATGTGGAAATGGCCCTAAGTGGCAGTGTCAATTCAGAGATCGTTAGGATGATCAATGCCGCCGGACATAAGGCTGTGGGAATATCCGGTAAGGATGGAGGCATGGTTACAGCACAAAAACGCGTCCATAAGCTAACGGTGGACTGTAAAGAACAGGAAGTTGATCTCGGTCATGTTGGTGATGTTAAACAGATTAATACGGCCCTTGTGAAAACACTTATTAAATCAGATTATATTCCTGTAATTTCACCTGTAGCCTCCGGCGAAGACAACCGTGATTATAATATTAACGCCGATATGTTTGCTGGACACATGGCGGGCGCCTTAGATGCTGCATGTTATATTGCCCTGACCAATGTTGATGGCCTGCTTACTGACAAAGATGATCCAAAATCACTTGTAAAAGATATTACGTTGGAAAAAGCCGAGGCTGAAATGGGAAAGACCATCGTAGGTGGAATGATTCCCAAGGTAGAATCTTGTATAATTGCACTGAAGGGTGGCGTGGAGTCAGCTCGTATTATCAATGGAACCAAAAAGCGGAGTATCTTAGAGGAACTTTTTACAGAAGGGCGTTCCGGCACGCTCATCAGTAAGGAAACTTGATTAATATAAAAGCTGGAAATTTCTGTTTATACTACTGTCAAACTGATTAATCAAACATAAAATATTACACTCATGCCAGATCACGCACAGGAAATTGCAAATGATTATCATGTTGATCTCTACGGAAGATATCCTCTAACTCTCACCGAAGGGAAAGGGATTTATGTTAAGGCAACAAATGGCAAAGAGTACCTGGATGCCCTGGCCGGCATTGCCGTGAACAGCGTAGGGCATTGTCATCCCAGGGTTGTTAAAGCGATACAAGATCAAGCAGCTAAGTTAATTCATATCTCAAACTTTTACTACAGCGAGCCCCAGAGCGAACTGGTGAAATTGCTGGCAGAAGTATCCGGACTTGACCGCGCCTTTCTGTGTAACAGCGGTGCCGAAGCGGTAGAGGGATCTATAAAACTGGCCCGAAAATATGCATCGACCAAAGAAAAGAAGGGATCAATTATATCAATGAAAAATTGCTTCCACGGGCGTACGCTCGGGACCATTGCCATGGGGAAGGAAAAATATCAGAAAGGATTTGGACCACTGCCCGGTGGATTTGAACAAGTGCCGGAGAATGATATTAGTGCGATTAAAAGTAAGATTGATGATGAAACTATTGGAGTAATCATAGAACCTATACAAGGTGAGGGAGGTATTCATCAGATTGAATCAACGTATTTAAAAGAAGTAAGAGCGTTATGTGATCAACACGATGCCCTGCTTATCCTGGATGAGATTCAGTGCGGTATTGGTCGTACGGGCAAGATGTTTGCTTATCAACATTACGATATTAAACCTGACATCATAGCATCAGCCAAAGCTCTGGGCGGTGGATTCCCCATAGGAGCTGTTATCGCTCAGGAGAAAGTAGCTTCGGCTATCAGTCACGGTGAGCATGGAACTACATACGGCGGTAATCCACTGGCTTGTGCTGCTTCTCTTGCTGCATTAAATACCATTATCGATAACGATTTAGCCGAACAAGCAACCGAAAAGGGCGAATACTTTATGGATAAAGTCCGCACCGTAGCCAAAGATTGGGATGCCATTAAAGAAGTGCGCGGAAAAGGCCTGATGATAGGCGTTGAACTTAACTTTGAAGGCGGAAAAGTTGTTGAAGAAATGATGGAGCGAGGAGTGCTTTCGAACTGCGCCTCCGATACAGTGATGAGAATTGTGCCGCCTCTAATTATCACAAAGGATGAACTGGACAAAATATTTGATGTACTCGTTGAATCTATAAAAGAAGTAGAGAAAGAACATGCCAAAGCATAAAATAGGAATTGTTGGAGCTACCGGTTATACCGGTTCGGAACTGGTTCGTTTGCTGACGAATCATCCCAAGGTACAGATTGACATAATAACCTCGGAAAGCAAAGCAGGACAGAAGTTTTCGGAAGTAAATTCCCATTTTAACGGGTTGACCGACATGGTACTTGAACCGCTTGAAAAGCTTCAGGACTATGATCTCGATCTTGTTTTTCTGGCGCTGCCCCACGGCGTTTCCATGGATTTTATTAAGGATTGGGGATATGAGGATTTTCGGGTAATCGACCTTTCCGGGGACTTCCGTCTACAGTCGGCAGAAATATATGAGCAGTGGTACGGGAAGAAACACTTAGATCCCGACTCCATCGACGACGCAGTTTTTGGACTTTCTGAATTGTTCCGGAACGAGATACGCAATGCCCAACTGGTAGCCAATCCCGGCTGCTATCCCACGTCGGCAATACTGGCTCTGGCTCCCCTGTTGAAAAATAATTTTATCAATCAGAGCAATATTATTGTCGATTCGAAATCGGGAGTGACCGGGGCCGGGGCAACGGCCAGCCCCAAAACCCATTTCCCCGATGTATTCGGAAATTTTTCGGCTTACGGGCTTCGAAATCATCGTCATACTCCGGAAATTCAAACCTCACTTGAAAGGTACAGCGGTGATAAGACAGAAATTCTCTTTACTCCCCATCTGATTCCAATCGACCGGGGAATTCTGACGACCACATATTCCACACCCAAACGGAAGTTAGATAAAAAATTTATTGAGGATACCTTGTTCAGCTTTTATGAAAAAGAGCATTTTATACGGGTTGTTGATGATCCCCCGAATGTTAAAAATGTTCGTGGGTCCAATTATTGCGATATTTACGTTACTTATGATGAGCGAACAAACAAGATTGTCACCGTTTCTACGATCGACAATCTTGTAAAAGGAGCAGCGGGGCAAGCAGTTCAAAATATGAATATTATGTTCGGATATATTGAACGCACCGGACTTGACATCATCCCGCTGAGTCCGTAATCCAATTGTATTTGTTATCAATACCAAATTATTAACCAATATACATTTTAGTCAGACATGCTGAATAATATTACTCACGTTCGAGGTTTTAAGTGTTGGGGCGCTCACATGGGCATTAAATCCAAACGGAGAGATATTGCCCTCATCTATTCCGAAGTACCCGCGACGGCTGCGGCTGTATTCACCCAAAACGTATTTTGCGCTGAACCAGTGAAGCTAAGCCGCGAGCATATAAAAGGTGGCAAGGCCCAGGCTTTCATCATTAATTCAGGAAATGCAAATGCCTGTACCGGCGAAGAAGGATGGAAAGGGGCTGTAGCGATGGCGGAAACGACGGCAGAGCTTCTTGGTATCCCAAAAGAAAGTGTTCAGGTTGCTTCTACCGGACTTATCGGAGAACCCTTCCCGACCGAAAAAGTGCTGGATGGAATTCGCGAGTGCGTAAAAAAACTATCTGATCGTGAAATGGCGGGATCTCTGGCGGCCAACGCTATTTTAACAACCGACACCTACGCCAAAGAAGGATTCACTTCCTTTGATATCAACGGGACGAACATTAATATGGCCGGGATAGCTAAAGGATCCGGTATGATTCATCCGAATATGGGCACTATGCTGGGCTTTATTACTTGCGATATTGCTATCTCCCAAAGCCTATTGGATGAAGCACTCCGCAGTGCCGTCAACAAAACATTTAACATGATTACCGTTGACGGGGACACCTCCACAAACGATATGGTGGGCATTATGTGCAACGGGATGGCTGGCAATGAAAAAATAACCGAAAAGGACAAAAACTACGAGAAATTCTATAATAATCTGGAAGAGCTTTGTACTCATCTGGCCAAGTTGATCGTTTCTGATGGTGAGGGATCCACCAAGTTGATTGAGTATCAGGTACGACAGGCGGCTACCGAAGAGAAGGCGCGAAAGATCATACGGACCGTTTCCGATTCAAGCCTGGTTAAAACGGCTGTATTCGGTTCCGATCCCAATTGGGGTCGAATTGTCGGAGCTGCCGGACGTGCAGGGGTAAGTTTTGATCCCGATAAACTTGACCTGTATATCGGTTCAAATGCCGAGAACAGCGTGCAAATTCTTAAAAATGGGCAACCTATAAAAGAAGCCCGCTCCGAGGTCAAAGAAGCAATGAAGAATTCGAATATCGTCATAATCCTTGATCTCAACGAAGGATCGGTTAGCGCTACAGGATGGGGACCTGACCTTTCTTATGAATATATCCGTATCAATGCCGAATATACTACCTAATGTTATAAATTTAGTTTAGCTATAGTGAGCTGAATGTACTTCATCAGTAATATTGGGAGATTTCTATAAATCCGGAATTTCTGCCTGTTTATTATTAGAGGCAGAAAAGTTTAGGTATGAAAGAGTATAAACGATAAGCTTATAAAATTAGTTGTACAACCTTATCACGATCACGGGATTTTGAATCAAATATAATATTTATGTCAAATTGTGTTGTCCTGCTTGGATGGAGTCTCCCTGCCATTGAAAGCGTAGAGAAACTGGATAAACCTTATGTAGTTGTCAGTTTCCCCGATTTTGAAAATTATGCCAACGAACATGATATTCCTTTTGTAAGCTGGGATTTTAATCACTGGGATGAAACCCAAAACTCCCTGCAGCTTGCTGAAAAGCTAAAAGCCTTTGATGCGGATTATGCGGTACCTCTTTTTGAGGAAACGGTGGAATGGGCCGGAGCATTAAATTCGATTTTCCGTGAAGATCCCAGGCTAATGAACCGGTCTTACCTGTTCCGAAATAAAGCTATGATGAAGCGGAAGGCACTATTAGCCGGTTTGCGGGTCGGTTTATTTGAAGAGGTATACAACACCTCGCAAATCCATCAGTTTATGGACCGACTCAATGAAGCTAACCTACAGCTGGAGGGCGAAGAGGATGCATGGATACATCTGAAGCCTTTTGCCGCAGCCGGGACCGTAGGTCATAAACTGCTGCGCTCCCGCAGTGATATACAGGATAAAGTTGTTGATAAGGATTTTCCCTGCTTGGTTGAGAGTCATCTACCTGGAAAGGAGTTTTCCTGTGAGGCTTTTATCCATGAAGGGGAGATTAAATTTTTGAATATTACTGAATATGTCCGTCTCGGATACTCCAATTTTGTACCGGCGGGTCCGGAATTGCAGGAAAAACGTCCGGCAATCAAAAAGGCAATGCAAAAGCTGGTAGATTCTTTTGGTATAGAATACGGAATGATTCATCCGGAATGGTTTCTCACAGAAAACGATGAGTTGAGCTTTGGAGAGGTAGCCTGTCGCATACCGGGGGGACATATTCTGGAACTGGTGAGCAAATCATATGGATTTGATGCCATACAGGCTCTTGTTTTATGCAGCGATCCGGGTACAACTTCGGAGGAACTGGACGACTTTTTTCCTGATGATACTAAAACTGATGTCTATCACGGAAGCCTGATGGTGTATCCTAAACGAGGTCATATCACCAAGCTGGAATTTCCGAAAGAGCTGGAAGAAGACTCGTATTTTGAAGAGCATACGCTTTATCCGCCAAGTCCGCATAAAGTGAATGACCGCGAAGGATTTGGGAACCACTATGGCACTATTTTCTTTAAGGGAGAAGATCCGAAACGGATGCAGGAGTTACTTCGTCATTACCGAGAGGTTGACTTCTATGTATAAGAAAATAATAGCAATACGAATTTAATTTTATCCCCATTTAATGGAGATATCTGTTGACGCTCCTAAAAAGATTATTGCTCAATTTGATAAGGCACTTAAAAATTTGAGTGAGGGGAAATCATTTGGTGTAGAACAGTATAAACCCCGGCTTATGAGTGCCGTCCATCGCCTGACGGAGAGCCCTGATGGTCTTCAGTTTCTATATAATCGTATTGAAGAGCTTTATGAAGCTCAGATCTTTCAGGGATCAGCTTGGGAAGATCCTCATTCATTAGTACCCACCCTGGTAGGGGGCACATTAAAATCAGGCGGCGAAGCAGCAGACTTTGAGATATTGAGTGAATTGCGCCTTCTCGCTATTGCCAAAGGCCGTATTGAGGATGAAAATATCACTGCCGCTGAAGCCCGAACTTTTCTACAGAAAGTTTTGGCCAATAATTTGGAATTTCTTTTTCCGGAAAGTACGGAAGAAGCCCGCAAAACTTCAAAAGAACAGTGGGCCAAGATCAGGCAATTGTTTGAGTTACTGGTAGAGGAAATTCCACTGGAAGGGATAAAGGAAAATCTTCTGGAAGAGGTAGAAATGATCTGTGCTCAGCGGCCGATTGTAACCGACCGCGTACAGCGTATTCTTCAGTTTGTTAAGGAAGAGCTTAGCCTTAATTCAGAATCGGCCACCGACCAAAGTCTTCGTGAATATGTGGATTGCCTGTACAGTCCCACACTTTATTTACGTAATAACCCGGAGTTATCTTTGGAAGCCTATGGGGAATATCTCGAACAGGCTGATCCTGAACAGCTTAAATCAGAATGCCTGCAACTGGGGCAGGCAATGAGTTCAACCGGTTTAACCACTCCGTGGAATAGTATTCTGCTTAACAAGGTGGTAAATCAACCGATACGAATCCATCAGGCGCTTGCTTTGAATCAATCCGGGAAGGCGGAACTGATGAAACATAAAGCATTTGTCAAAGAGCTGATTACCCGAGTTATAACCCCGGCTACCCATAGCAGTATATATGGACTGGGTAAACTTTTAGAGAGAAATTTGTTGTCACACCAACCAGTTGAAACAGGGTTAAAACGCCTTTTAAATTTAAAGATGGACCCTTCGGTCAGGGAAAATATTCTTCAATCTACCCTTGCCCATAAGGCGGATAATCCAACACCGGAAGCACTGCTTACCGCAGATGCCCTGAGTGTGTTGGGACAACCGCTTGGCGTTGGCCAGGGATGGAATCCCACTTGTCAGTCGGCCCGTGGAATTAGTTTGTGGAGCAGTCACGCCCCAGGTAAGCTGCTGAATATGATTATTGCTGCCGCTACCGAGAATAATCTCTCTATGCGTTTCGAAGGAACCGAATTGAACTCATCTGAATTGCTCAAGGGGTTGGCTAAGGAGTTGGATTACCATCTGGATATGGTTTCTATTGTACTGGTACCCCATTTAGACCGCCTGTATAATGAAATGATGCGCCGCTGTGCACTCCGCCCTGAGGATGGCCATAAATGGGTAAATCCGGCAATGTACGGGCACTGGATTCCGAATGGGTTTATGTCGGCTTATAATGTTACGACTGATACTATTACGAACTACGAGGAGTTCGTTCGAACCTTTTATGCTACACATCACCCATCCTATAACGGTGGTCACGATCTAGCCTATCCAAATCCTGTAGGTATCTTTATTACCTCATCAAGCGGTAAGCTTTTGGGATTTCATGCGGTTTCTATTCTTCGCGTCGCAGAACATGCGGGAGAGATGCGTGTTTATTTTCTCAATCCCAATAACGAAGGTCGGCAGACCTGGGGACCGGGACTCGAACCCACCGTGGCCGGAAAAGGTGAGCGCTATGGGGAGTCCTCACTTCCCTTTTACCAATTTGCTTCGCGGATATATGCTTTTCATTATTTAAAAGCTGATCTGGCTGATCCGCAGACCGTTCCGGATAAAAAAGTTTTGCAAATCATTGAAATGGCACGCAACAGTTGGGGCAAGTCTTATACGTGGTCTGATTAACCAGTTTAAAGAAATTCATCTGATATGCAACGTCATTCATCCCGAATTGAACTAAGTCAGTCGGCGCTGCAAAACAACCTTGATTTTATCCGCAGGAAAGCCGGTAATGATACGGTTATATCTTCCGTTGTAAAGGCCAATGCATATGGGCACGGTATACAAGAAATTGTTCCTATGGCTGAAAAGTGTGGTATCCGCCATTTTGCGGTAGCATCAAGCTATGAAGCGGAAGAAGTGATTGACGCCCGGACTACCGATGCAGATATCATGATCATGGGGATATTGTATCCTGAGGACCTTCCCTGGGTAATTGAGCAACAGATTGAGTTTTTTGTCTATGATTACAATCGATTAAAACGTGTGATAGAAGTAGCTGAAAAGATAGATGAAAAAGCCCATATTCATCTGGAGTTGGAAACAGGTGGCAATCGTACCGGTCTGAAAGAAGATCAGTTGGATGCGGTTATCAAACAGATTAAAAAGCATTCAGACCAACTTATACTGGAAGGAGTTTGCACCCATTACGCAGGTATAGAGTCGCTTTCTAATCAATCTCGTATTCAACAGCAGCTAAAAAAGTTTGGGGGAATGGTCGATTATATCCAATCATCAGGTATTAATCCAAGGCTGCAGCATACGGCTTGTTCGGCGGCAGCGCTTGCTTTTCCGGAGACGGTTATGGATTTAGTTAGGATTGGTACTGCACAGTACGGGCTGTGGCCAAGTCCGGATATTTATAATCTGCATTTGTTGGAGGAAAACAAGGTATCGGATAATCCTTTACAACAAGTACTAAGCTGGAAAACTGATATTATGCATCTCAAGGAAGTACCAAAGGGTGATTTTATTGGTTATGGTACTTCCTACTGTGCATCCCGTGACATGCAAATAGCGGTGATTCCAGTGGGATATGGAAATGGTTATGCACGTAGCCTTTCGAATCGAGGACATGTACTCATCAGGGGAGAACGTGCTCCTATTGTGGGATCTGTAAATATGAATGTTTTCATGGTAGATGTGACGGATATCGAAAATGTCCAGATCCGTGATGAAGTAGTAATGATTGGAAGCCAGGAAAAAAATGCCATTACTATTAAATCCTTTACTGAAGTAAGTGATGCTATAAATAACGAATTTATAAGTCGCTTGCCTGCAGCCATAAATCGGAAGGTAGTATCATGATACAGAGATGTATCTTAAAACTTTATTAGTGAAAGATGTTGACCTGTCAGCAAATTTTTTGGTTAAATTCGGATTGGTCTTGGCCCTTGCCGTCGTTACGGTAATTGACTTCAAAGCCTTTCAGGGTAGCATTTGAATTATTCGGTAGTAAAATTAGGTATTGATAGATGTTAATATGATAGGCAATATATTAACGAGTAGATAGATGAGAGGAGGTCTACAGGGATGATCATTCTTCTAATAAATAGTACAGTAGTTTGAATTTGTAGGGAAGTATAATTTGGGGTTTCGTAAAGAATGTCCGTAGATAATATTGTCTCATCCCGTATAATATTCATGTAGAAGTTAATAAATGTTGGCTGGAATGGGGATACTAACTTGCCACCGAATATAATATAATATCATAAATTGCCACCAGAGCAAGAAAATAGAACTTTTGAAATCGGTTTAGTTATGGCCGGTGCCGTTTCGGCAGGAGCCTATACTGCAGGTGTGATAGACTTTTTGCTTCAGGCATTGGAGGAGTGGCAAAAAGCAAAGGATGCTGGAGAAGGTAGTGCCCCGATTCATGACGTTAAAATAAAAGTTATTTCGGGTGCTTCTGCCGGGGGAATGACGGGGGCCATATTTACGGCGATGATGAATGAAGAATTTTCACACATCACTTCCCTTCCCGGTAAAGAACCCACCCGTGATGAAATAAACAGAAATAAATTATACAAATCCTGGGTTGATGATATTGATATTAGAGACCTGCTTGAGAATAGCGATTTAAAAGAAAGAAACAGTAGTGTAAAATCCCTGCTGGACTCATCCGTACTAGATGAAATAGCTGAATCAGCCGTCAGTTTCTCACCTACTCAAGAATGGAAACCTTACATATCGAAGCCCTTCCATCTGTATCTTACTCTCACGAATCTTCAGGGAGTCCCATATGATATTCAGTTTCAGGGGAATACTGGAAGAGGACATTCCATTTCTCAGCATACCGACTTTCTGCATTTTGTACTCAGTCAGAATAACCCGGAGTTAAAAGAAGCCGAGTGGTTGGATCCGGGTAACAGTAACACCAAAAATTGGCACCTGCTAAAACGTACGGCTCTTGCCACTGGGGCATTCCCGGGTGGGTTAGCGCCCCGACAATTGCAAAGGAATTTTGATCATTATGAGTTTAGATCTTGGCCCGTCCCCCAGCGCCCAAAAGAATCGGACGGGGCTGCGGAATGCGTCAGGATGGTAAATATAAAACCAGCATGGCCTGCCGATCATACTGATCGGTTTAATTTCTTATCGGTTGATGGAGGCGTCATGGATAATGAGCCGATGGAACTGGCACGCCGGACTCTGGCGGGTAAGCAGGGCTTCAATCCCAGGAAACCCGAAAGTGCAGAACGTGCAGTAATTATGATCGATCCTTTTCCTAGTGAAAAGAAGACAGAGATGAAATCACAGGAAGAGCTGGAGAATTATGACATCGTTAGTATTTTTACTGAATTGTTTGGCAGCCTGATGTCACAGGCACGCTTTAAACCGGACGAGTTGATGCTTGCCAATTCAGATAGCATCTATAGTCGCTACTTGGTAGCTCCTACCCGCAGAAATCCTGATGGGACAAAGGCTAACTATCCTATTGCTTCTGGATTTTTGAATGGTTTCGGGGGCTTTTTCTCCAAAAAGTTTAGGATGCATGATTTTCAACTTGGCCGACGAAATTGTCAACAGTTTCTTCGGAATTATCTTTCAATACCGGTAGATAAAGCACGTCAAAATCCTGTATTTGCCGATTATACGGAGGCTGATTTTGAGCGCTTTTCTTTTCAAAAAGATGGGACTGATATTATCCCTTTGATTCCTCTGATGGGTTCTGCTAAAGAAGAAGTTTTTCCGCTTGGGTGGAATACTCTAAAGTTGGGTAGCCGGGAACTCGAGGAACTGAAGAGCTTGATAAGCAATCGGACGAAAGTGGTGATCAACCGGTTAATAGAACAATATGTTGATGATGGTTTTACACGGTGGCTGGCAAAAAGAATTGCAGGCCTAAAAAGGGGCAAAATAGTAGATGCTATCATGGAAAAAATAAACACCGACCTCGAAGAATTTGACCTTAAATCCTGATTTTGTACTCATGAATTCTAAAAGTTATAGAACCAATGCGTTGTATTGCCTTATCCTTTCTTTGTTTATAACAGGCTGCCAAAATATGCAGGCACTGTATAGTGAGCAAGCTTATCAACAAGCGGTAACATTGAAGGTTGAATCATTGAACTTAATGGACAAGGCAACAGAATCTTATGACAACCATCAAGAGGAGGTAGAGGCATTAAGGATAGAGCTACAAAAAGCATACGAATATGCAAAAGGGCGTCCCCAAAATACGGAAAGCACCCAGCAATGGGGGATTATGATTGATCCTGAAGGTTCACTTTTGGGAGGATTCCTTCGGATATGGGAAGAAAAAGGAGAAGTTTCTTCAACATTGATAGAGCAATCAAAGGGAAATATCGAAGAGGGATTTGATATTATTATGGAATTGGAAAGTGGTAAAAGAGAACAATAAAAAGAAATGATATGCCCGACTTTAATGACTTTATCGACCAATTAAAAAATGAGCTTGTAAATCGTGCCAGCAAGTTAGGTGATGAGGTTAAAGACGAATTTATAAAGGATGGGAGAACGTTTGCCGAAGAAGCCGAAGATGATCTTAAACGTTGGACTAAACTTATGGCGGAGGGGAAGCTCACAAAAGAGGACCTTAAATTTCTGGTAAATGGGAAAAAGGATCTTGCAAAAATGGAAGCCTTAAAACACAAAGGAATTGCGAAAGCACAGCTGGATCAATATAAAAGTTCTATTGTAGATTCAGTGATAACCTCGGCCTCTGAAATGTTTGGATGAAATCTTTTAGCTGTTCAATATAGAAACGTAAAAATTTTGTCGAATGGTCTCGACTTACCAAAATTAATTCTGGATGTAGCCAAGTAATTAAAATCAAGTGGTGACAAACAAAAAACTAAATTAGAAAATAGCTTGAGTTATGAAGACACAAAATGGAAAGCTAGACGAAGAAACTGCAGATTTTGTTGAATCCCCCAATCATAGTGGAAAATTCTCCAAAGACTTACCGGATACAATTGTAATCCACTATACAGCAGGGAGTTCGGGAGAATCATCTATTCGAACTCTCACTAATCCGAATGTTAGGGCATCGGCTCACCTGGTGATCAGCCGCGATGGTTCCATAACTCAGCTAGTTTCCTTTGATACCATTGCCTGGCATGCTGGGAAAAGTGCTTGGGGAGATCGGCAGGGATTGAATAAATATTCTATTGGCATTGAACTGGATAACGCTGGTCGACTTACGAAAAGTGGTGATCAGTATATTTCTTGGTTTGGCCGCGCATATCCTGAAGACCAGACGATTGAGGCTGTTCATAGAAATGAAGAAGATCCCAGTTTCTGGCATCGCTTTACAGAAGAACAGATTACAAAAACATACGAGATTTGTGAGCTGCTGATTAATGCCTATGATATTAAAACGATCTTGGGCCATGAAGAGATATCACCGGGCCGGAAGATAGATCCCGGGCCCGCGTTTCCACTTGATAAAATGCGGGATAAACTACTGCATGCCGACCGAAGTGAGCAAGAAGAGGAGGAAACAGAAGGTTTTGACAATCCCGGAGTTGTAACCGCATCATTGCTAAACATACGTTCGGGTCCTTCTGCGGAGAATCAAAAAATTTCCAATCCCCTTCAAAAAGGTACGCCTGTAAATATTGTAGATGAGTCTAACAGGTGGTACCAGGTAGAAGTAAAACTTAAAGGATGGGTGGCTAAATCTTTCATTAAAAAAAATATTTAAGCAGATGGCCCTAGATAATTCTTAATTTAAAATAGTTTTACCGTTGAAGCTGCTAGTCCAAAACAAGTGGTCCTTAATACTATGTTGGGGGAATAGGACTAGATAAATTATGAGGAAAGAAACATTCCTCACAAAGTATTAGGAAATCCCTAAATAGATTAGAAGTCTCCTAAGTACGTTAGAAAGCTCCCATCTGCCTGTATTTGATTGCGAAATATTACATAATGTCTCAGGGCATCAAGGTAGAGTTCATTTAAAAGAAAATAATATTGGGGTAGCAATTATGGAAGATATAGGAGAAAATAAAGTAGTAACGTATAACAAAGAATACGATAATCCGATATCAGGATGTAATCTCCGTCTTAGGTATATGATCGAGGACTTTGATGAATTGATCAACGCAGGTCATGATAATAATACGCAGACATATACAACAGTTATGGAACGAGAGATTAAAATAGCATCCTGATTTTAGCTTTAGAAAGTTCTGATATCATAATAACAGATTTATTCCTAAAGGGTGATTACTAAATAGCTTTTAATTAGGATATTGATTTACTTGTAAATATATATTTACATATTGCTGTCATCTCCAGCGTCCTACCTCGAAAATACAACATATATAATAATGTGGAGATATAGCTATGAAAAAAAGAATCACTTTACTGTTTGGAATCATACTTTTTGTTGGTTCCGTTTATGCTCAGTCGCCTACCGGGGATAGCAGCGATAAACAAGCCAAGATCAATAGCGCTATGAGTGCTGCTCCATACGCTATTGCAAAGAATGCAACCATTAGAGACTGGCCCGCAAGTGAAGGTGAAGAAATGGCCTTGCTCCGTGAAGGTACTAATGAGTATACGTGTCTGCCCGATATGCCTGGTACACCCGGTAATGATCCTATGTGTTTGGATGAGCCCTGGTTAACATGGGCGGACGCCTGGATGAATCAGAAAGAAGTAAATATATCAAAAATGGGATTCGGTTATATGCTGCAGGGTGGCACCCCGGAAAGCAATACTGATCCATACGCTGAAGGGCCAACTGATGACAATGAGTGGATAACTGATGCCGTCCCCCATTTGATGATTATTGTGCCCAATAATAGCATGCTTGAAGGGCTACCGGTAACCCCTGAGTCAGGCGGGCCATGGGTGATGTGGCGAAATACCCCTTACGTGCATGTTATGGCACCTATGCCTAAATATAATCCTTCAGATGTGCAGGAGGACAGTGACTAGTAATCATGAGATAGTCGGAGAAAAAAACAGGAGAGGGTACTTACTAGTTGAAAACCAATAGCTAGGAAGCGAGTTTAAGATAATATGGATCGAGTAGGCATTGAGTAAAGTATACCATAGGCCCTAATTCCTGTGACGATCATACGCCAAGCCATTATACTCCTCAGCTACAAATAAAGAGGAGAAATGAACTGGGAAATGAGATTTTAAAACGTGAACGGTCAAACTACAAAAACGATGGAACGTAAAGAATTTTTGAAACAAACCGGCTTGATCCTCGGGTCATTGCCAACCTTAGGATCGGCTTCACTTACCGCGGCTTCCAAATCTGAGATTTCAACAACATATGATCCAATGAGCTGGTCGGAAATTCGCGATCAGTTTGAACTTAGACGCTCTCATATACATATGTCTACTTTTTTGCTATCGAGCCATCCGAAGCCAGTGGCGGAAGCGATTGAACGGCATAGGAATGCCCTGGATGAAGATCCGGCTCACTATTGGGAAGAACATTTTATGACGGCTGAACCACAGCAGCAGGCTGCTGCAGGCGAATATCTAAACGCCAATCCCGATCATATTGCACTTACCGATAGCACCACGATGGGGCTGGGACTAGTTTACGGAATGCTGAAACTGCGGCCAGGACAAGAGATTGTTACTACCACGCACGGTCATTTTTCTACGGATTTATCCCTCAAACACCGGGCAGAACGCACCAAGGCCAAGATTCGAAAGATCTCTCTATACGACAACCCGGCGGAAGCCTCGGTTGATGAGATTGTTTCCCGGGCAAAAAGTGCTATCACTGAACAGACACGAGTTATTGCGGTGACCTGGGTTCATTCTTCCACGGGAGTGAAGCTACCAATTAAGGAGATAGCACAGGTTTTGCAAGAGATGAACCGTTCTCGTGAGATGGCAGATCGTATATTGCTGTGCGTGGATGGCGTCCATGGGTTTGGCATTGAAAATATGAGGGTAGATGATTTGGAATGTGATTTCTTTATAGCCGGGACCCATAAATGGCTTTTTGGTCCCCGTGGTACAGGTATTATCTGGGGGCGGGATGAAGCATGGGAAGCGCTCGATCCAATCATTCCAAATTTTGGCCCAAGCGCGGGTGTCTGGATCGGTGCACTACCGGTAGATACTCCACTCATTACTCCAGGCAACTTTTTTACCCCCGGAGGCTTCCATTCATTTGAACACCGCTGGGCACTGGCTGAAGCATTTCGGTTTCATCTCGATATCGGAAAGGAAAGGGTGCAAGAAAGAATTCATACGCTGAATACAATGACCAAGGAGGCACTCGCGGGAATGCCCCATGTACAGCTTCACACACCTATGAGTACTGAGCTTTCCTCAGGGTTAGTCTGTTTTGATGTAGATGGTTATTCACCAGAACAGGTTGTAGAGGAGTTTCACCGGCATAAGATTACCGCTAGTACGACCCCATACCGGGATTCTCACGCTCGGTTGGCCCCGAGTCTTATTAACAATGAGGAGGAGGTAGAGCGAACCGTTGAGGTGATCGCGAAGATGTGACAAAAAACGGTTGTATTTCTTGAGTAACTTAAATTTAGAAGCAAGAAGCTTTGGTAATTGATAGACATCCGCGTTCCCAGTTGATGCGCTTGGTGTTATTTATTTGACGATTAAGGCCATAATGGCAAGGATATGAACGAGATAGAAAAATTTCAGAAAATACCTATCAACTTTTTGCAGATATTGAAGATGTTGACCCTGTTCTTAAAAAATCCAAAACCAGTTATCTAATGAAGTTTACTGGTTTTGGAGGAGTGGTGATCTTGAAAGTACACTTGGGCTGGAGTCAAAGAATAGGGCAAAATATTTTGACCAACGAATTAAAAGGGGAGAAAATTGGGAAAAGGTGGGTGATAGGCCTGAGGAGGTAAAAGAATTTATTAGCTGGATTAACACCCATTAGTTTTAAGTAATTGTTTGTACTAATATTTATACCTAAAATAGTAAATCCCTGTAAGTCAATAACTTACAGGGATTTGAGTGCCCAAGAGAGGACTCGAACCTCCACGAGCGTTAGCTCACATGCTCCTGAAGCATGTGCGTCTACCAATTCCGCCACTTGGGCTTGGGTTTAAAGCCCTCAAATATAGGAAGCTTTACAGAGAAAGTTCAACCTAAATTGAAAATATTTCTTTAAGTACCTTATTTCATTCGCTGATTATTGTTATTGCTCCTGACGGTTATTAAAGATATTGCGCATCATATTTTTATAGCCCTCGGTAATTTTTACATCCCGGCGATCCATCATGATCTCCATAGTTTCTAAGGCTTTATTTAGCTTGTAGGGTTGGATGACGTTGGATCCTACCCAACTGAATGAGCGGATAAGCTTAGGCGGAAAGTCCCGTGAAATAATATTGCAGTTGACACCAGTCACGGTGCCAGAATTAATAACCGTATTTATAGCCGTCTTGGAATGATCTCCCATGATCATTCCAATAAATTGCTGACCACTGTCTTTTTCTTTGCCGTTTTCCCAATCATGAACTCTTACATTGCTGTAGTTCGTTTTTAGATTGGAGACGGTGGTGCCCGCACCGAAATTACACCATTGTCCCACTACAGAATTTCCTATATAGCCGTGGTGTGCTTTGTTTGAATAAGAGTGGAAGATAGTATTGCTTACCTCCCCCCCAACCTTACAAACCGGTCCGATGGTAGTGTCTTTATAGATTTTAGCCCCTGTTTTTACAATAGATCCTTCACAGACCGCTATGGGCCCACGGAGAACAGAGTCTGCCATAATTGTCACATCTTTTCCAATATATACCGGTCCTTTCCGGGCATCAATTACACAGCCTGCTTCAATCTCAGCACCACTTTTCAAGGTGATATCCGTTCGGTTTTCAAGGGTTGCTGCCGGGGAGATAGATATATTCTCTGAGTCATTGGAACCTGCAAGCCTAAAATCACCTATAATCTCCCGGCCATTAAATTGGAAGAGGTCCCAAAGATGCTCAAAGCAGTCGAAAGACTGGGATTCTACCACGAGCAGATTACTAAAATCAGGATTTCCTTCTGCTACCCATTTTTGGGATGTTTGGCCATCAACACGCGCGGCTATAACAGTAGAATCAAACCGAAGGCAAGTACCATTGTTTAGGTTTTGGACTTCATCCAGCAACGCGCCTGAGGGAAGATAACGAGCATTAATCCATAAGCAGGCTTGGTCGGAATGTATTTTACCGGCTTCAAAAACACCTTCAAGGTTTGGCCGAACAGTGCGGGCAAAGGAATCTGCATCTAAAGCATGCATCCATTTTTGCCTGATTGTAAAGATCCCGATACGGAGATCATCAATCGGCCGGCTGAGGGTTAGAGGATGAAAATTAGGCAGTTTTTTATCTTCAAAAAAACACAACTGCATAAGCGATTTTCCCTTTTAATTATTTTAATACAACTATTTTAAAATCCCTGTCAGAATGATAAATTTAGTAGGTCATTTTTTTGACAGAGAGACAGTATAATAAAAAAGATCAAAAACTTTAGATACTATTTATGTGCGGAATTGTAGGGTATATTGGAGAACAGCAAGCTAGTAATATTATTGTCAAGGGGCTTCAGCGGTTGGAATATCGCGGTTATGACTCTGCTGGCGTTGCATTGTTAAATGGTGAATTAGACATCAAGAAGGGCAAAGGTAAGGTTCAGATCCTGAAGAATAAGCTCGAGGCTAATCCTTCAAAGGGCAAAATAGGTATTGGCCATACACGGTGGGCCACACATGGTGAGCCCAATGATATTAATTCGCATCCCCATGTCAGTGAATCTGGTAAGATCGCGCTCGTACATAACGGAATTATAGAAAATTATAATTCTCTAAAAAAAGAACTTATAAATAAAGGACGAACTTTTCACACGGATACGGATACCGAAGTTGTTGCCCAGCTTATTGAAGAAATTTATGAGAACGGTAATGGCGATGATTTAACATTTGAGCAGGCTGTCCAGATGGCTTTGAAACAGGTTGTGGGTACGTATGGCCTAGCTATTTTACATACGGAAGAACCCGATCGGATTGTGGTGGCTCGAAAAGGTTCTCCGTTGTTGCTGGGGATTGGAGATGGAGAAATGTTTATAGCATCGGATGCCTCTCCTATTGTTGAACATACCAAAAAGGTGGTTTATCTGGATGATGGTGAGATAGCCGTGGTATCTAAAGATGGCTATGAAGTGAAGACTATTGAGGATGTACCGCTCACCAAGAAGGTTCATGAACTTGCCATGAGTGTTGAGGAGATTGAGAAGGGCGGATATCCTCATTTTATGCTCAAGGAGATTTTTGAACAACCCCGTGCTATCGCCGATTGCCTGCGTGGCCGCCTGGATGTTGAGAACCATTCTATTCAGCTTGGCGGTCTTGTTGATGTGTTGGATAAGTTGGTCAATGCCAAACGACTGGTTATTGCGGCATGTGGGACCAGCTGGCATTCTGGCCTGTTGGGTGAATACCTGTTTGAGCATCTGGCCAAGTTACCCGTTGAAGTAGAATACGCTTCAGAGTTTCGCTACCGGGAAGCCCTTATTGATGAAGATGATGTGATGTTGGTTGTTTCTCAGAGTGGAGAAACCGCAGATACACTGGCTGCATTGCGTACGGCAAAGGAGCGGGGAGCACTTACTTTGGGAATCTGTAACGTTGTCGGTTCAACCATTGCCCGCGATACCGATGCCGGGGTATATACCCATGCGGGACCGGAAATCGGGGTGGCCTCAACCAAGGCATTCACTACCCAGGTTTCTGTACTGGCTATGATGGCTATTTTGCTCGGACAAAAAAGAGGTGTTCTTGAAAAAGAATATGCCGCTCGGCTTATTGAAGAACTTGACAGGATTCCCGGAAAAGTAGAGCAAATTCTTGAAAACAGTGAGTCAATTGAGGAAATGGCAAAGCTATTCACCTATGCTCCGAACTTCCTGTATCTCGGAAGAACATATAACTTTCCGGTGGCATTGGAAGGGGCGTTAAAGCTTAAAGAAATCTCCTATATTCATGCCGAAGGTTATCCTGCAGCAGAAATGAAGCACGGACCTATTGCACTTATTGATGAAATGATGCCCGTCGTGGTTATTGCGGCCACCGATCATACCAATGATAAGATGATTAGTAATATCGAGGAGGTAAAGGCCCGAAAAGGACGTATTATAGCTATTACCGGCGAAGACAATGAAGAAGTTATGGATCTGGCAGAATTTAATTGTCCGATACCGGAAACGGAGGATTGTCTTTCTCCACTGTTAACCTCTATTCCGCTTCAACTGCTGTCGTATTATATCGCAGTTAATCGTGGATGCAATGTAGATCAGCCCCGGAACTTGGCCAAGAGTGTAACGGTTGAATAGGATATTTATCGGGTTTAAACGAAAAGAATACATCCGATGTTAAATACACTTTGTATTCGCTGAAAATTAAGAATATGGTCTGCGATCGCTGTATCTCAACGGTACGGCGTCTGTTGAACGATCTCGGATATGAGGTAAATTCCGTACGCTTGGGAGAGGCCGTCATATCTGAGACTCCTGCGGAGGATGAACTTCATGATAATGCGGATAAATTACGTCAAGATGGATTCGAATTGATACATAAAAACCAGTCTGCCCTCACCGAGGATGTGAAGTCGAACCTTATCGGCTACTTAAAAAGGATTGAGAACGAGGTAGATCCGCCCAAATTATCAGCGTTTCTTTCGGATAAACTCCACCGCAATTACAGTTATCTGAGCAACCGGTTTTCGAAGCTTGAGGGGACGACCATAGAGCAGTATATGATCCGGCTGAAGATTGAACGGGTGAAGGAGTTACTAACGTATCAGGAAATGACGCTCAGTGAAATAGCGTGGAAGCTTAATTATAGCAGTGTCCAATACCTTTCCAACCAGTTTAAAAAGGTTACCGGCCAAACGGTCAGCGATTTTAGATCAGAATTGGATGAATTAGACCGTAAATCACTAGATGCTATCCGTTAATTATTAGCCCCCAGATTATTGAGAATACCTGAAAATTTTACACATCATTCCTAATAGATTGTAACAATCTTGGGCGAGTTAAACATTATTTTATTATTCGCATTGGAAACTGATGAGTATGAATAATAACAAATCTGGCAATCTGGGTTATGGCAACTAAAAAATCCCTCAAAATAGAAGGAATGCACTGCGCTGGCTGTGCAAACAGTGTAGAAAAGCATCTCTCAGAGGTAAAAGGTGTACAAAAGGCATCCGTTAATCTGGCTACGGAAAAGGCTTTCGTTGAATTTTCTAATGGTGATGTTACGGATGAGGCTCTCATTCAGGCTATTCAAAAAGCAGGTTATGACGTAAAAGAAGAGCAAGAGGCAGTACAGGATTCAACATCGGGGGTGGACTCTGATGATGAAAAATTTAAAAATGCCCGGAAGAATATGTGGTGGTCCTGGGGTGTCACGATCCCGATTATTCTCTGGATGCTTCCTGAAATGATATGGGGGTGGACATTAGGAGGGGAAACCGTTTATCACGGGACAATGATCTTGCTATCTGGTGTAGTAATTTTCTACCCCGGATGGGAAACCTTGAGGGGAGCGTGGAAGTCAACTCGCGGAGGATCTCCCAACATGGATGTACTTATTGCAATGGGCACGCTGGCATCCCTGGCAACAGGAGTGGTCGCCCTTTTGCATACGTTTGGACTGGCTCCACCATTTCACAGCTTTGCCGGAATTGCTGGCATGATCATGGCATTTCATTTGACTGGACGTTATGTAGAGGCTAAAGCGAAGGGACGTGCTTCTGAGGCTATCAAGAAACTACTGACGCTCGAAGCCAAGGAGGCTACCATTATTAGGAACGGGAAAGAGGAAAAAATCCCGGTATCTGAGCTTGAGGCGGGACATGTCATGGTTGTAAGACCGGGTGATAAAATACCCACTGACGGAGAAGTCGTGGAGGGGGAGAGCCGGGTGGATGAATCACTTGCTACGGGCGAATCTATGCCCGTGCGCAAAGAAAAAGGAGATGAGGTAATCGGCGCAACTATTAATAAAAATGGAACCCTTAAGGTAAAAGCTACAAAAGTAGGTCGGGAGACTTTCCTGAATCAGGTTATCAGGATGGTAGAGGAAGCACAGAGTTCCAAAGTCCCGATACAGGAGTTTGCTGATAAGATAACGGCTATTTTTGTACCGGCTATTATCGGACTTGCAGTAGTTACATGGGCGGCCTGGATGCTTTTCCCAGACTTCTTTGGACAGATCGCGCTTTGGGCATCGGGATTTACTCCCTGGGTCAATCCAGAAATGGGTGCAGTCCCCCTTGCATTCTTTGCTGCAATTGCGGTACTGGTCATTGCCTGTCCCTGCGCATTGGGACTTGCAACGCCAACAGCGCTCATGGTTGGAACCGGAATGGGAGCTGAAAATGGTATTTTAATTCGGCAGGGAAAAGCCGTAGAGCTTCTTCGGGAGATTGATCATATCGTACTCGATAAAACAGGAACTATTACCAAAGGTCATCCATCGGTGACCGATTTAGTTGCCTCAGAAGAATCTTCGTATGAAGAGGTTTTGCGCCTGGCTTCGGCTGTAGAGAAAGGATCGGAGCATCCAATTGGAGAAGCGATTGTTCGTCACGCCGATGAAAAAGAGCAAGAGATTCCCCAGGCTTCAGGTTTTGAGGCAGTTACGGGTCAGGGGGTATGCGCCCAAATAAAGGGGGAGGAAGTATTGGTGGGAAGGCCTAGTTTACTGAAAAGTCATGATATTGATGTTGGAAAAGAAAAGATAGGCGAGGCCCGGAAATTAGAGGAAGAGGCAAAAACCGCTGTTTTTATTGCTGCTCGTAAGAAATGTATTGGTATCATAGCCGTAGCCGATCCAATTAAAGAGGACAGTATGGAGGCGATTTCTGCACTGAAATCCATAGGCATGAGGCCAGTTATGATTACAGGAGATAATGAGCGAACGGCTAGAGCTGTAGCCCAACAGGTAGGCATTGATGAAGTAATAGCAGGGGTGATGCCGGACCAGAAGACCGATGAGATTAAACATTTACAGGAACAGGGCAAGAAAGTAGCCATGGTGGGAGACGGTATTAACGATGCCCCGGCACTAACGCAGGCAGATATTGGTATCGCTATTGGAACCGGCACCGATGTGGCTATAGAATCCGGAGATATTGTACTTGTTCGCGGAGATTTGACCTCAGTTGTTCAGGCGGTTAAGCTTAGCAATGCCACCTTTAAAAAAATAAAACAGAATCTTTTCTGGGCTTTTTTCTACAACGTAGTAATGATCCCGTTAGCTGTGATGGGTATGATGCATCCATTGCTGGCGGAAGCGGCTATGGCATTCAGCTCTGTGAACGTAGTTTATAACTCGCGCCGACTTCAAAATGCAGACTTATCCACATGAATCCACACCTTAGGATATGTTTGTGGAAAACTTTGTGGATAACCGGGATCCAAGAGTAAAGTTTAGTTCGCAATGTTTTCAAAACATTAAGGTAAAACTCCCGTAGAAGTAACAAAACCCAATAAAATAAGAGGAAAATATGATTACGAAAATACTGGTGAACAGCATAGGAATTTTTGCTATTGGTTACATACTGAAGGGAATACACATAAAAAACTATTGGGCAGCACTTGGCGCCGCTATTTTACTTGCGATTGTAAATGCTTTTGTTAAACCTGTAGTCATATTTTTGACGCTCCCTATTACTATTCTGACGATGGGGCTCTTTCTATTGGTAATCAATGCACTAATGCTGCTATTGATTGCCGCACTGGTAGATGGTGTGGATATCGATAACTTTTGGTGGGCGCTTGGCTTTAGTATTCTGCTTTCGCTGTTGAATGTAATTTTCTTTTAATCAGGCTACACTCAAATTATCGACAGCAGGGGTAGAGGTTTCTTCTCGGTTAACTTCAAGCGTGTATACTTTGGCCGGAGGTAAATTGAGGAGGACGAACTTTTTATTACGTCCGTATTTTCGGACAATTTCTTCTTCAAAATCACTCTTGAAATTCCGAAATTTCACGTATTTGAAATAGCTAATACAAGCTTCTTCAGTGCATAAGCTTAGCTTTTTTTTCCATATTTCCTGACTAACCTCAGCAGGCATATTTTCGTAGGGTAAGCTGGAAAAAATAAAATCGTATTTGTAGTCCGGCTGGAACTGTAAAATATCTGTATGGTATGCCTGGATATTAGATTGCCTATACCGGGTTTTAACAATTTGGAAAAACTTTTTATGGATTTCTACTACATCCAGTTTATCCTGCGGACGTAAATATTTAACAATCTGTTTGGTTAGTGGACCCGTTCCCGGACCGATTTCTAAAATATTGAGGGGACTACAATTTCCATCAGCCAACTCTTTTTTAAAGCGAGCTACCAAGTCTTTAGCAAGAAATTTAGAGCTGGGTGCAACAGCCCCAACCTGTTTTAAGTCTTTAAAAAAGTAGAGAAGGTGTTTAAGTGGTTTTGCCGGATTTTTTCCCATAGTTGCCTAAATGTAATAAAGCTGGAGGTATTTGACTAATAATGATATTCTTACTTTTAAAAATTCCAATCTGATGAATTATAATAATGACAGAGGTTTTTGTATAGTTAAAAAATTTAAAGTATTCATTATTAAATTTTTTTACATCTAAATAAGCTTTTGTTGTTGACTCATTGTTGTTTTAAAAAGAACTTTTTGCACAATATCAGGCAATAAGAATAACTCTAATTAACGTCTAGCAAATATGGATTATTTGAATTTCATGCGTCATAAAGGATGGGCAGTGTTACTGCTATCAATTGGTTTGGTAGCAGGTTGCGCCACTTCTAAAGAAACAACAAGTTCCGGTAAGTCCGCCTCGCAAGAAGAGAACGGTGAAAATGGAGATTATAAAGCTTATGAGAAGGTTATAACGGATGAGGCCCAATCGGATGAAGGGTTATTTACGGTCCATAAAGTAGACAATAAGTATTACTATGAAATTCCTGATTCAGTCTTGAATCAGGAGATGTTGCTGGTTAGTCGTATTGCCGGTACTCAAAATGATCTCAGTTTTGGAGGAGCAGGAATGAAAGCCCGTTCCCAACAAGTAGTACGCTGGCAGATAAAGGATGATAATATTCTGTTGCGTCATGTCTCATATGAAAGTATCGCAGATGAAAATAATCCCATATATGAATCTGTAAAGAATAATAATTATGAACCAATCGTACATAGTTTTGATATAGAAACTATAAAAAAGGATTCGGTTTCGGAAAATACCAAAGTTATTGAAGTTACCGACTTTTTTACTTCTGATGTACCGTTGATTAGTGGTTTAAGTGATGGACAGCGCAAGCAGTTTGAAGTACGTCGTTTGGATGGAGAACGTAGTTTGATTGACAGTATCCGTGCCTATCCGGAAAATATTGAAACCCGACATATCCTGACCTATGAGTCCGGTAGTCCACCGGATGACGCTCCTACAGGGACTATTTCTTTGGAAATGAACCAGTCGATGATTCTTCTTCCGGATCAACAGATGGAGAAACGAGTTGTTGATGATCGTGTAGGTTATTTTTCGATCGAACAAATTAAATATGGCGGTGAGCGGCATCGGGCTGATGAAAAACAGTTTGTGACGCGGTATGAATTGGTGCCTAAGGATAAGGAAGCCTATCTCGATGGAGAGCTCGTGGAACCGGTGGAACCCATTGTCTATTATATAGATCCAGCAACACCCAAAAAGTGGCGTCCATATCTAAAACAGGGCGTAGAAGATTGGCAGAAAGCATTTGAGGAAGCAGGCTTTAAAAATGCTATTATTGCCAAGGATCCCCCCTCTGAAGAGGAGAATCCCGAATTTACGCCCGAAGATGTTCGCTATTCAGTAATACGATATATAGCAAATGATATTCCTAATGCCCAGGGTCCGCATGTGCACGATCCGCGAACGGGACAAATTCTCGAGAGCGATATCCTGTGGTATCATAACGTGATGAATTTATTGAGAAACTGGTATTTTGTACAAACGGCCGCTGCCAATCCAGAGGCACGTTCGGTACAGTTTGAGGATGAAGTTATGGGAGAATTAGTTCGGTTTGTGTCGGCCCATGAAGTAGGACATACACTGGGCCTTCCCCACAACTGGGGTTCCAGCTATGCCTATCCGGTAGATTCACTGCGATCTCCAAGCTTTACAGAAGAGCATGGAACCGCTCCTTCTATCATGGACTATGCCCGTTTTAACTATATTGCTCAGCCAGGTGACGGCGTGGAAAGTTTTGGACCCGCCATCGGTGAATACGATGAGTGGTCAATTAAGTGGGGCTATACGTGGTTCCCCGAGGATATGAGTCAGGAAGAGCAGCAGGCTACCCTAAATGAATGGACGCGCGAGCGCGCTGATGATCCTCGTTATTTCTATGGCCGACAAACGGGCAGTAAAATTGATCCCCGTTCTCAAAATGAAGATCTCGGTAATGATGCCATGAAAGCAGGTGAGCTGGGTATTGAAAATCTGAAACGCATTACCGATAACCTTATCGAGTGGACCCACCGCGAAGGGGCCGACTACGATGAGCTGGAAGAACTCTATGATAATGTGGTGACCCAATGGGGGCGCTATATGGGACACGTAACCAAAAACGTGGGTGGTGTCTATGAAAATCATAAAACTTATAGTCAGAATGGACCTGTTTATCAGTTTGTGCCCAGAGAGACCCAGGAAAGGGCAATGACATTTCTGGGGGAATTTGCCTTTTCAACTCCTGAATGGATGCTCAATGAAGACATCCTGGATCGTATAAATCAGTCTACGGTCGTTAATAATTTACGTAGCGCCCAGGTAAATGTGCTTAACGATCTTACCAATCCACAACGTATTGCCCGGCTCATTGAGTTCGATGCCCGCAGTAGTGATGATACCTATGATACTTTTGAAATGATGGATGATGTCAGAAGCATTATCTGGAGCGAATTGGAAAACAATACTGCTATTGGAGTGCACCGCCGGAACTTACAGCGTGCTTATATTGAACGGATGGCGTACCTGATGACTGAGGAACTTCCGGATGTGTCCGGGGAGATGAAGGAATACTACGGATGGACCGATGTAGATGTTAGTCAATCTGATATCCGCCCCATCGTACGTGATCAGCTTGAAACGTTGCAAAGGGACATACAGCGCACTCAAAGTCGGGTCAGCGACCGGGCAACCCGTGTACACCTTGCGGATGCAGAACAACGAATTGAAAATATTTTGGATCCGAATAGCTGATTTTCAAACTAAATAATTGCAAATATTAATTATTAAACCCCGGTTTATCACCGGGGTTTTTTATTGATTGAACACTGAATTTTATTTTGGATAAATTTTCGGAACAACAAGTTTCAAAATGACTACTAACAGCTAAAAGATAATAACAATATTAACTTAGCAGCTGATGAAAAACAGAATAGTTCTTTTTATAGCTATAATAGCGCTATTTACTGCATGTGATAATTCCAACAATAATTTTTCGTCAACTGTTGAAAGCTTGGAGGGATCAACCTATAGCAGCATTATTCCATGTGCAGACTGCGAGGGAATAGCGTTTGAACTTACTTTGAAAGAAAACCAAAAGTATGAAAGTTCATCAGTTTATATTGGGGAAAGTAGTCGTCCTTTTATAGAAAAGGGTACTTGGAGTGTAAAAGAAGATACCTTGCTGGCTTTGGAAGAAAAATCAGGTACTTCTAAAGAATTTACAATTGACGACAGCCTACTGGTAATGTTGGATCAGCAAGGAAAGGAAATTACAGGATCTCTCACTGATCGGTATATTTTAGACAAGCAGCCTTTAAAAACTGCAGAACGCCATTCCCAATGGACAGAGTTGCAAAAGGAAGGTGTTGACTTCCGCGGAGCGGGTAACGAGCCGTTCTGGCGATTAAAAATAGACTTTGATAATAATACCCGCTTCGAAGTTTTGGACGGAGATACCGTAGTAATATCAACTCCTGAGATAGAAAAGGATTCAACCAGTAAAGCACGTCTTATAAAAGCTGAAACAGAATCAGGATCTTTTACTGCTTTATTTTCTCCTATTGGATGTACGGATAGCATGTCGGGTATATTATTTACTCATCGTGTTATCGTAGAAATAGGAGAAGAAACGTATCGGGGATGCGGGAGCATGATCACTGATCGCTATAAATTGCATGATTTCTGGACCCTTCATTCTTTAAACAATGCTGAAATATCCGAAGAGGCCTTTTTAAGGCAGTTACCGGCATTACAGATTAACCTTAATAAACAACAGGTTCATGGGCATACAGGCTGTAACCAGTTAAATGGCAAGTTGACAATTGGCCAGGATAGCTTGTCTTTTGGGGAACTCATTACTACCAAAGTGGCATGTCAGGATCAGGATGCAAGGGAACTCGAATCACAGTTCAAGGAAGCCTTAAGCGAAACTAATAAATATGATATAAGCAACGAGCGGCTGCTTTTACTGCATGATGAGGATACAGTGATGACATTTCACCGATCGGAGTAGAGCGGTATTTAGATTATTTTTATATGTCAATATCGGTTAATACATCCAGCAGGGCATCGATATCTTTTTTCTCATTATATACATTGGGGGAAATACGAAGGGAACTGCCCCGCAGAGAAAGATGAATGTTCCGGTTGATTAAGCGATTATTTAAATTATCCATATCTATCTTCTTCGGCAGCCGTATTCCAAACATATGATGTCCACGCCAGGCAGGGTCCTCGACCTGGTACCCGAACGTTTTTAGTTCTTGAATAAAATTTGTCGTTAATTTTTTGCAATATTGCTGGATGTTCTTAGGATTCCACTCCAGAATTAGTTTTAATGCCTCAATCATCATGGGAACGAGAATAAAATTACTGCGTTCTCCCACATCAAATCGTTTGGCACCAGGTTGATATGCTTCCTTATAATCAATGAGTCCGCTGAAGTCTTCGCTGTTTTTACGTACAATCCACCCCTCCTCGAGCGGTTGTCCCTCTTGTAAACGGGAACTAAAATAACCCAGTGCCATAGAGTAGGGGCCCATCAACCATTTGTAACCGGCGCAAATCAAAGCATCGGGCCGGACATTTTGCACGTCAATGGGAAGGGCGCCTACCGATTGCGTCCCATCAATCACAAAATATCCATCGTTTTTCCGGATACGTTTTCCTATTTCTTCTACATCGAAAAGGGTACCATCCGTCCAGTGTACGTTTCCAAGTGCAACCAATAACGTGTTTGAATTTATAGCTTTCAGTATGTGCTTGTTCCATTGTCGGCCCCGTCCTTCGGAAAGGGGAGGAGCTTCGATAATCTGTAGCTTGCAATCATGCTCATTACAAAACCGTTTCCATGCATAAACGTTGCTGGGGAATTGTTCTCCGGCAATGATGACGGTATTTCCCTTTGAAGAATCGATATTCTGTGCTGCTGTTGCCAGTCCATAGGATACAGAAGGCATAATGGCAATATCGGCAGACCGTTTGGCATTTATGAGTTGAGCAAATAATACACGCAGTCGGTTACTATCTGTAAAAAAATCTTCGGGAGCGGTTTCCCAGGGACGATTTTTTTGTCTGATTCCCCTTATACCTGCTTCTTCAACGGTCTTGGGGAGTGGTGCCAGGTAAGAACAGTTGATATAATGATGATTATCGGGAAGGGAAAACAGGTGCTTTTGACAATCCATTTTATTGCTGATGGTTAATGAGTGTAATTAAGTAATAAATTGAAATAAGAGTAACCGTTAAATTTTGCTTTTAACCTTTGAGTGTATCAGTTATCCGAAAGCTTTCTGGTCCAAATTGGAAAAGCACATCCAGAATACTACACCAAGGTTCAAATCCGTCAAAGTGTTGATGATATTGAGGATGGCTGAAATCAAGAACCGATTTCAGCTCCGCTTGCCGCTGGTAATGGCGACTGTCATATTCTTGAAAGAGAGTCTCCGCTCCCAGCCGTTCGGCCAAGAGATTCGGATCAGAAGTATAATCAGCCAGGTTGCTTGCCAATTCATATTCCATGCTAATATCCATAAAACGAAACAGGCGTTTTTGCAGATAGAGAATAAAGTCCATCAAATAGGTGTAATCCTTCGCCGATTTGAAATCGGCTTTTATTTCCGGTTCATAAAAATCATAATAGATGCTATTCCGGTAATTATATTCGATACTGCGTAATAAGGGAAGAATCCAATCCTCGGAATGATCTATTCGTACTTCTCGAATCGCTTTTTTTCGGTCTTCGGTTCGAATGGGGATGTTAATCCACTGCGTCCCATTTGGGACGCGAATTTTGGCGCGGTGAACCCGGCTTTTGCGCGACCATCGTTCCACATCCTGCAGAATAATTCGATCGGCCTGTAACATTACAGACAAGTCGTATAAATTCGGAGCAAATTGGGGAAGGAGCAGGGCTAACTTCAATTCAAAGAGATTTTTCGGGATTAGTAAACATTAACGATAACTATTACAGCAGTTATCCAGCCGTCGGATTTACGTATTAGAAAAAGACAAATCCATTTTACACAAAGCTACTTAAAAGCTTCCAACTTCTCTACATTAGCTGCCTGATTTTATCCACATCAGACGTTTTTTATATCGTACTAACTGCTTATTTCCATAGTGGGCAAAGGCTGGTATTTCCTGTTCGGATGCCGTTACAAGTAGAGGATTTCGGGCGGAAAAATGCTCAAAAAGGGAGTCTCCAGTTACAGTTGATATCATTTCGAGAGGTTCCTCAGTGGCTTCCAGCAAGGAACCGTAAATAAATCCTTTTCTGTCATCCGGCAGTTCAATTTGATACCACGAATTGGTAGCTCCGAGAATTCGTACAGCTTCATTTTGATTCAGGCTTGCAATAGGAGGCCTTTGGGTGGAAGGCAGGGGACGAACATTTGCTTTTGCATTTTGAACTCGACTCCATTTTCCAATTAACGAGGTATCTACATCCGGATCAGATGCTGTTGGACTAGGATCATCAATAAAGGGAAGAGGATTCACGGCGCCGTTGTCATAAATACCAAAATGGAGATGAGGAGGAGTTGTTCGGGCGTTGCCGGTATTGCCTACTAAGCCCAGTGTATCCCCAACTTCAACCTGCTGCCTGCTCTGGACCGTGATGGAATCCAGATGGGCATAGTATAATCCACGTCCATCTGAACGCAGCCAAACGATATTTCCGCCGAGATTGCTGGTGCCGGTACGTGATACCTGTCCTTTTGCCGCTGCAATAGCAGGGGTGCCACGGCCTGTAAAGATATCGACTCCTTCATGCCGGCGTGCGCCCCCATCGCGGGGAGCGCCCCAAAAGCTTTTGATATTGGCCGGGCTTGCTTCGGCAACCGGAAAGCTCATGGATGGATCATCTGTTATAGAGAGAGTTATGGATCCACTAACCAAAAGTTCTGGCTGTAATCTCAGTATTACAGTTTGATTTTGGTTACTCTCATAATGCAGCAGGGAATCTTCCGCAGATATTATTCTGGATGGTTCTTCGTTCCCATCCTCAAAAGCAAACAGATCCATGAATAGCTGGTGAGTCGTATCTGTTGGAGATATTCTGGCATTGAGAACTCTTCCCCGCTCTATATCTAATTGCCAGGAATACGCAACCGGTTCGTCTTTGAAATACGATACCGTAACTTTATGTGGAATGGTAGTTTCGACCGCCTGTGAAAGGGCCGAGTCTCCAGCCTGTCTCCACTCCCGGACCATCGGCTTATCGCCTATGGGACTATCCAACAGGGACTTTTCATAACTTTCATAGGGACTCATTGGTTGGAAGGTTCGCTTGACAGTCTTACAGCTTTCCATCACAAGTATGATAGCGAGGACCACTATAAAGATTAAAATAGACGTCTGTTTCATAATAGCATAGCAGCACTTCAGGTTATAAGAATTAATTCATGATCTACACCTAAAAAACGACGTTCTCCAAGTGGATAATTAATAACGTAATTTCGGAACTATTGTTTCTGTAACCGTATCTCCTAATGAAGATAGAAAAGATATATTAATTGTTCTGTAATTAATGCTTTATAAGCTTTATTTTTAGCGTTTACAGATCAAGATTAAACAAATTAAAGAAAATATTTATGGAAGGTTCTGTACGTGTACGATTTGCACCGTCTCCCACCGGATTATTACATATTGGTGGCCTGCGGACGGCCCTGTATAATTATCTTTTTGCCAAAAATAATGACGGCGATTTTATTCTTCGAATTGAAGATACCGATCAGGAAAGATATGTGGAAGAAGCAGAAGAGGATATTGTAAAATCGTTGCTGTGGAGCGGTATAGAATTCGATGAAGCACCCGGCAAACCCGGAAAAGTAGGTCCCTATCGTCAGAGTGAGCGCAAGGAGATGTACGAAGAATATGCCGAGCAGCTCATAGAACAGGGTAATGCCTATTATGCATTCGATACGCCGGAGGAACTGGATCAAATGCGCGAACGCTTGAAGAAATCGGGCAATCCCGCACCTAAATATGATGCCATTACGCGTATGTCCATGAAGAATAGCCTGACTCTTCCCCAGGAAGAAGTTGAGCGTAAGCTGGAAGAAGGAGATGAGTATGTGATCCGGTTGAAAGTACCCCGGCGCGAAACCATCCGATTTGAGGATGAGATACGTGGGTTTGTTTCATTTGAAAGTAAAGGACTGGATGATCAGGTATTGCTGAAATCAGATGGCATGCCTACGTATCATCTGGCTAATGTGGTAGATGATCACTTAATGAAAATTTCGCATGTTATTCGCGGAGAGGAATGGCTTAGCAGTACTCCCAAACATATCCTGATGTATGAGTATTTTGGATGGGAGCCCCCGAAAATGGCGCACCTGCCACTTATTATGTCTCCCAGCGGAGGAAAACTTTCCAAGCGTAAAGCGGAAAGTGAAGGTATTCCCATTAATACACGGGATTATATTGAGCAAAAATTCGAGCCGGAAGCCCTCATTAACTTCCTGGCTTATCTGGGCTGGAGTCCCGGTGACGATTCTGAACTCCATACCATGGACGAGCTTATTGAACTCTTTTCGCTGGATCGGGTAAGTAAAGGCGGGGCCGTATTTGACTATCAAAAGCTGATTTGGTACAACGAGCATTATCTCCGTGAAAAATCGGCTAATGAGCTATTTCCCCGTGTACGTTCTATCGCTGAAGAGCATGGTATTCAGCCAGATGAGGCATATATGAAAGAGATCATACCACTGATGAAGGAACGGGTAAGTAAGATAGAGGATTTTGTTACGATGGGACGGTTCTTCTTTGAAGATCCCAAGGAGTACGAAGACCAGGCCATGAAAAAATGGAAAGATAATAGCGTTGATCTTTTACAGGCCTATGTGGATGAGATTGAAAAGCTGAATGTGAAAGAGTTTAAAGCCAAAAAACTCAAGGATAAAATTAAAGAGGTAATCAATGAACATGACGTGGGCTTTGGTCCGCTGATGATGCCTCTTCGTGTAGCAGTTACCGGCATGGGATACGGCCCTGATTTAACGCCTACGCTTGAGCTTTTAGGTAAAGAAACTACGATCCGGCGGATTAAAACCGCTATAAAACGACTGGGTTAATTTACTCGGAGTTAAAAAATTTAAACCTGGCAGAATATAAAATTCCTGCCAGGTTTTTTAGTTGAGACGGTAAGAAGGATAAAAAAATCTGGCAAATTAATTCAGAGATTGTATTTTCACTGATCAATAATATATGCGAAGATCAGCCTAACAGATAAGTGAGGTATCATTGATGAAGTGGAAGGTTCTGTATTGGATAGCCGGACTGAGTGCTCTGTTTTTGTTCCTTAATATGATAGGAGTTCCTGAAGCCATTGCGGCTCAGGGAGGTAAGTCCTCTCCGGATATTGTTGGCTCATGGCTCAGTATATTGCCTCCGCTGGTAGCTATTGGAATTGCCCTTATTTTTCGGCAGGTATTGTTTGCGCTTTTTCTAGGAATATGGTGCGGGGCTTTTTTAGTCGGAGATATCTCGTTCGGTGGTGTATTCACCAGTTTTTTTACGACGCTTAGTGGCTATATTGTTCCAGCTACAGCCGATGAAAGTCATATGAGTATTGTGATTTTTACGCTTTTAATTGGCGGCATGGTGGGAATTATTACGGATAATGGAGGCACCCGGGGAGTCATACAGCGTATTAGCGGACTGGTGCGAACCAAAGTGCACGGACAGCTCATGACGGCACTAATGGGCTTTATCGTCTTTTTTGATGATTATGCCAATACAATGGTGGTGGGCAATACAATGCGTCCCCTTACCGATAAGTTGCGCATTTCACGGGCGAAGCTTGCTTACTTGGTGGACGCTACTGCCGCTCCCATTGCAACTATTGCGCTGGTAAGTACCTGGATAGGAGCCATGGTTGGATTCATTGCGGATGCTCAGGAAAAAATGCCTGAATTTAATGAAGCGGCATACGGAGTATTTCTCAGTTCCCTGCCCTATAACTTTTATGCTTTCTTTACCATCTTTTTTGTACTGATGATTGCGTGGTCGGGACGCGATTTTTCTACTATGTTAAAAGCACGTATCAATCTTTATAAGGCTAAACATAATCCCCAGCTGGACACCTATAACCTTTGGAAGGATAAAATTAAGGATGACGAGGAGAAGCAGGCAGTTTCTCATTGGTCGAACGCTGCTATTCCTATTTTTACCCTCGTTTTCGGTACCATCGGGGGACTTTTTATAACAGGAGAGGGGAGTACAGTTCAGGAAATAATTGAGACCGCCGATTCTTACAAGGGCTTGCTCTGGGGGTCGCTACTTTCAATTGCTGTGGCCGTAGTCATGACCCTGGGCAAAAAACTATTAAATGTTGAAGAAATGCTTGAAGGCATGATGGAGGGAATGCATACGATGTTCGATGGATTGCTTATTCTTGTTATGGCCTGGGCATTGAGTGCGATTACAGTAGAATTGGGTACAGCGGATTATTTGATGTCTGTCTTTGGCGAGACACTGAATCCTTATTGGCTGCCTGCCTTGGTATTAATCCTGTCGGCCCTGACGGCTTTTGCTACGGGATCGAGTTGGGGAACCATGGGCATTTTGATGCCGTTAGTGGTCCCTTTGGCCTGGGAAATTGGCAGTAATAACGGCCTTCCAGTCGAAATGACCTACCAAATCATCTATGCTAGTGTAAGCGCTGTATTAGGAGGATCTGTTTGGGGGGATCATTGTTCGCCTATTTCAGATACAACGATTCTTAGCTCTATTGCTACGCAATGCGACCATGTGGAACACGTAAACACCCAGCTGCCTTATGCCATGATTGTTGGAGGTATAAGTATTGTTGGGATGATCTGTGTCCTGGTAGCGGGAATCTCTTTCTGGATTATATATCCAGTAGGAATCGCATTAATTGTTGGTATTATCTACAAGTTTGGAAAAGTACCAGATCCGGAAGAATATGCCCCCGAAGGCAAAGAGGCGGCTTCTACCCGGTTAGACTAATTTGTAAAGATTCTTTATCAGTTAATCTGTGGGATTTTGATCTCAAACTCAAAGCTGTTCTCTTCTTTTATTTCCTGTGTGGCGGGCTTGTAACGCCGTTCGATAAATGTGACGGTATTATGTTTATTAATCAGTAATACTGTAGAGCATCGGGTGCCATACTCTTCTCCTTTGATAAAAATAGGGGAAATTTCTTTTTCTACCTCTCTGGGGATACCGGTGTCGGGTAATTGGTCTTCGGGTGCTTTTACATCATCGCCTAAAAGATCAAAAAGGGCTTCTGTTGAAACTTTTTGCTTGTTGAGAACATGGCTTAACTTATTTTTTGAACGTTGTACTTTTGGCCATGGAGTATTCAACAAGTGATTACTCAGTCCGTAAATACCGGGAGATAATGACCGCACAATTCCTTCCTGGTTTGAATAATAGCCCAGTGTATTGATATTTCCAGTCAGAAGATTAAATCCCTGATAGTTGTCAGCTTCCTGATGAAGCTCCTGCAGGTAGGAAAGAGGATCGGTTTTATTAATTAAAAAGTTCAGCGTTAATTTTCCGCGGCTCGGAGGATCTTCTTTGGTTATGTTGGGATCCCTGTAATTGGTGACTGCCGAAAATTCCCCTGCGCGACTAATGCCCATCCAGGTTCCTCCTGCCTCCAAGTCCTTGCCAGCAAGTATATCCGGATGCGAATTCCAGAACTGGGCACCCCGGGTAGGGCGTGCGTACTGTTCATCTCTGTTGGCAGCAAAGATCAACCTGTAGTTTGGGTGCGCGTTATAACCAAAAACAATAAGACACATATTCCGTGTATATAAATAGATTTTGGGCTTTTAACTTAAAGAACAAGGATTATAGAATATTAATTCTCAAAACATTTTTACATATTCTACGTGAAAGAATACAACTAGAGACCAGAACTACTTTTATTTTTTGAGATAAGTGAGTCTTACCATTCGTGAATATAGCTTTTTTGTACTTTCCCTGCTTGCAGCGGTGTGGTTTTTTGTGGGCTATCCTACACAGGACCCACGCAGCAGTATAAATCTTTCGTTAGAAAAAACGGAAGTAGAACAGAAGGCAAAGGAAGCGTTCGGTGGCTTTGGATTCGCTACCCAGCATTATAGTTCTGAGGTTAATTTCGACGCTCACCGTAGTCTTTTGGATTCTCTTCAAAAAGAACTTGGTCGATCGGAGTTGATTGAAAAAATAAAGTCTGGTGAGATTCAAAATCTCAAACCGTTTTATTGGCAGGTTAGATTCACCCCTACCACTGAAGGCCGTTCGTCTATTATAGGATTAGCAGGTACAGAGGATTCTAATGATGGACCACCCGGAGAAAACGATGAATATATCGAATTGCGTTTTGATATGCAGGGCGAACTCATAGAGGTACGCAATCCTAATGCGATAATACCAAATAAGGCGGTAAATCGCCCGGCTTTAGGAGCAGCTTTTGGACCTGGAAAAGATGGAATTGGTGAACTGCTATCATCATTGTCGGACTCTTCACTTAGCCGGCAATTCGGTATTGATGTACAGCGAAGCGATATAGATACAGAATCAGTGGCTCAATGGTCTTTGGAACGCTTAGAAACGTTATTAGACGAAGGAGGCCGGGTTGGATTGACAGAGCCAGGTATCTTCAATATAACTTCTTATTATTTGGGACAGACCGGATGGGATGTAACCGCTTTTGTAAAAGATACGGTTCGTCTTGGTCGGACGAATGGGACAAATACTGCTAACGCTCGATTCCAGGGAGCTCAGGAAGAACAGGGGCAAAAAGTTCGTATTGATGTGAGTGTTACGGCTACAGGTGGACTTTTATCAATAGAATCGACGTATAATCCGGATGGTAATGGAAATACGACCTTTCATGAGTTATGGCCTGTATTACGTACTATGCTTATTTTCCTATTTTGCCTGGCGGGAGTCATTATTTTCTTTTTTAGGATAAGGGCGCGGGCTATTGATACGAAACCGGCTTTGGTGATAGCCATCCTGGCGGGAGTCATGGTTTCTGTGCAGATGCTGCTTTCAACCATTGTCCAAACCGATATTTTTACCGAATCTACAGATTTAACCACAAGTATTTTAATTCTGGTCGTTACGGGAGTATCCGGTGCCGCCGCCGCATTAGCCTTTTTTGTTTTTTCTGCCATAGGTGATTCCATAACCCGTCAACATTGGTCTGAGAAGCTAAGCCTGTACAATTATATACGTCAAGGTATGCTTTTTAATAAGCCGGTGGGCTATATGTTGATACGATCGGTTCTATGTGCGTTTCTTTTGGCAGGTCTGTGGACGCTAGTACTCTGGTTATTTCCTAAAATGTACCTGGATATCCAGCAGGTATTTCTCCATGAACAGGCTATGTGGCCACCTATATATATTATGTTTAAAAATGGTGCTATTGCCTTAAGCGTAACGCTGGGAGTATTTTTAGTACTGGGGGGACAAGCATATGCACAGACAAAAAACAGTATTATTTCATCGCTGTTTATGGTATTAGCTTGCACTATAGTGGTCCCTATAGCAGGAGATTATGGTCCTGCTATAAAGGAGATTGGAAGTGCATCAATTGTGGGAATAGCATTGGTGCTTATCTATTTGAAATGGGAAGTCGTGACACTATTATTAAGTCACTTTTTATTTCTGGGACTGTTGACATCCGCTGGTGGATGGGTCGTCGAAAATTCAATAGATGCCTATATTTTTATCTTCCAGATGGGACTAATGGCATCCATATTTGTAGCAGGAGTCTGGACAATTTTAAAAGGAAAGGATGAAAAAGTATTAACAAGATTTGTTCCCGAATATGTAGAAGAGTTGGCCCAGGAACAGCGCATTAAACAGGAACTCCAAATTGCCCGGGAGGTGCAACAGTCATTTTTACCTATTCGAACACCAGAGTTTGAGCATCTCGAGTTGGCAGCTATTTGTAAACCTGCTTATGAAACCGGTGGAGATTATTATGATTTTATTCCACTTGATGATAACCGAGTTGCCGTAACCATTGGAGATGTGAGCGGAAAAGGGATTGAAGCCGCTTTTTATATGACTTTTATAAAGGGCATTTTACACAGCTTATGCAGGGAGATTGATTCCCCGGCAGAATTATTGAAAAAAACTAATCGATTATTTTATGACAATGCTTCCCGGGGTATTTTTATTTCTCTGGTGTATGGCATTGTTGATCTGAATAAACAGGAATTCCACTTTGCCAGGGCAGGTCATAATCCTATTTTACGTATGAATACTAAGGAGTCTGTGATAGAAGAGTTACAACCCAGGGGAATTGGTCTCGGGCTATCATTAGGCTCTCCTTTTGACAATCAGATTGAAGAAGTACGCCTGAAGCTTTATGATAATGATGCCTTAGTACTTTATACTGATGGTATTACAGAAGCATTAAATGAAAAAGGAACTTTTTATGGAAGCCATCGATTGCATAATTTGTTGAAAAAGCAATCAGATAAATCTGCCTCAACAATTTTAGATACCGTATCGAACGATATAAAATCTTATATTGGAGAAGCTAAGCAGCATGATGATATGACAATGATTGTTATGAAGCTTAAGAATAAGGAAAGTGGCCTATTGAAGGAATGATACTTGTATGGAGACGATTTGTGATTTTTCTCTTTCTCTGTTTTAGGAGCTTAAGTGTTTTGGGCCAGGATATTGATTGGGTATCACTGCAGGAGGCACAGACTAAAGCTTCTGAAGAAGACAAAAAAGTGCTCATCTTTGCGGAAGCTGAATGATGTGGGTACTGCCAAAAAATGGATGATGAAGTCTTCTCAACACAGGCTGTAACTGTCAGCCTTGGGAAATACTTTAATGGTGTACTTCTCGATATTGAGTCAGTTGCAATCGTTAAGTTTAATGGCGAACGACTTTCCGAAGAATCATTAGCTAAAAAATTTAGAGCATTTCAAACACCTTTGAGGAATATCTAATGGATCACAGTATTGAAATAAAATAGTTATATTTTATAAATACGATACTCCGCTGTTAGTAAGGTTAAACAAAGATATTCGATTTCTGAACGATTAAGAATTATGGTTTTAAGTCAAGCTGTTGAAGATTATTTAAAAGTTATTTACAGAATCGAACTGGAGGGAAATAAGGCAACAACTACCAAAGTTGCCGATGCACTTGAGGTGTCTTCAGCTTCCGCTACCAATATGGTAAAACGTCTATCAAAAATGGGATTGGTGGATTATGAGTCCTATAAAGGGGCATCACTTACCAAGTCTGGTAAGAAAATTGCTCTTGAAATTATACGTCATCACCGATTACTGGAGCTTTATTTGTTGGAAGTAATGGGCTATTCCTGGGATGAGGTGCACGAGGAAGCGGAAAAACTTGAGCATCATATTTCCGAGCAATTTGAAGAAAAGATTGCCCAGTTACTTGATGATCCCACTCACGATCCCCATGGGGATCCCATTCCTACTAAAGACGGTTTAATGCCTGAAATGAAGGCAGATCCCTTGGTAAATGCAGAGACAGATCAGGAGTACATTGTAAATCGTGTGAAGGATCAGAATCCGGATCTGCTCAGATATCTCGAAAAAATAGGATTATTGCCGGGAATTAAGATTAAAATTAAAGAAAAAGGTCCCTTTAAAGGGCCGATTACCATCCTTATTGAAGGGAATGAGAAGGTAATTGGAAACGATGTGGCTCAAAATATTTTAGTTGCGGAGCTTTAATAATATTGAGGGTAATTTGTTTACTTACCTTAGGTGAGTGAGCTGAGGCATAGCATTTAATTTAATAGTAAAAGTACAATCGAATTAATCGGGTTAGAACTCTTTTCTCCGTTTGTTGAAGGCCTCAAAAGAATGCTGCACATACGCATTGGAAGATATATACTTTAATACCGGATGAAGATTGTCAGCTTCAATAAAACCCGGTAACCGGAGAAGATAATCTCCATTTGATGAAAGAAATATAATAGTAGGAACACTTTCAGCTGTTAGTTTTTGGGCTAATCGGAAGGAGGTAAGTTTTTGTCCTTTATATTGGTGCGTGGTTTCATGGTCACCCCGGTTGAGACGGGTTATGATAAAGTGGTCAGATAATTCAGGCGTCAGCCTGGGGTACACTTCCCTCTCCATTTTTTGACACCAACCACACCAGGGTGCCCATACATGGATCAAAATAGGACGGTTGCTTGAATCGGCTATCTCAATCGCTGTCTCAAAAGGCTGCCACTCCACCTCTGCATTACTTTGAGCAGTGGCTGGAAGGTGCCATCCCGCAAGCAGGAGGGCTGCCAGTAAGCATTTGAACCAAAGGTGGGTTTTAGTTGATATCATGACTCTGGTTTATCTCCAAATTGACTATTATTTTTTATTTTATCTGAGATTGAGCCGAGCCCCAAGTGAAAAGGTGCGGCCAACAATGGGACCCCAGGTATAAATGGTATCAAATTCGGAACTAAATGGGGTTGCTGCATCGACCAATGGACTTCCCTGCGTGTAGTTAAATATATTTTCGACTGAGAAATAGGCTTCGATGCCAACTCCGTGCGATCGGTTTACGTTGCTGAATTCTTTTGTCAGTTTAAGATCATGGGTAGAAAAAGTAGGAGACCATCGGTTGCGCCCAAAATTCTCTACATAATTGTCTGGCATTCGCTTGGGACCTACGAGATTGCCAGAGTAGCCGAGAGTCATGTCCCATTTATTCAGCTGGTAAGTCGCCCCAAATGATCCGGTAAAATCCGGGGCATAGGTCAGGGCTTTGCGGATATCACTTTCTTTGGTAAACACGTCCATCAATGTTAGACTTATATCGTAACTGATGGGTAGGTAAGTAAAGTTTTGGTCCAGATTAATAGCAACCCCTTGAGTAACGGAATAGCCGTCCAGGTTTTCATAGACAATTAGGTTAGGGTCCTGATCGTAGTCGGGGATGATTTTGTTGGAAAATCGAGTATAGAATCCGTCTAATCCTATTGTCAATGGATTTGCCCCGAAAGGAATAATATGTTCAATACTAGCAGTAATGCTTTTAGATTTTTCCGGATGTAAATCTTCCCTAAAAACAACTTCTCGCGATCCCGTAAGGGCGGCATGGTCTTCGGTGAATACATTAACAACCCGAAAGCCCGTACCTCCGCTTATTCGTGCGGTTGTATAATTGGTTGGACTGTACTTGACGGAGAGACGAGGAGCTGTTATAAAGCCGTGCTCCGTATGGTGGTCAACACGGAAGCCGCCCAAAAATGTTGCTGCACCGACCGAGAGCTCACCTTGGGCAAAAAGGCCCGGGATAAAGCGACTATTCGTTCCTTCGGAGGTAGCTGGCGTATTATCATTGTAGGTTTGATAACGAAGAGTAGCGCCCGTCAGCAATTGGATTGATTCCGTAATTTTTTGATTCCAGGTAGCCTGCCCATAGAGAATATTTTGCCGGGCTTTATAATGTTCGGTGCCGTAGTAGCTGTCTTGGTCGTGATAGGTAAGCGCTCCGCTAATGCGCAGCTGCTGATCCAATCCCGCAGGATGATAGTCAGTCATTAATTCCGCTCGACGGGTATAGATTGATTCTCCGTAAATCTGATTGGAGCCACGTACTGCATCCGAATAATCTTGCGTGCCGCCTGTACGATTTTCATCATATAATTTGGCAGCAATATTTATTCGTTGTTCCCCATTTTTTCCTTCCAGGGTGCCCTTGCCAAAAATGCCCACCTGGGATCGTTTAGGCATATCATTAAAGCCATCGTCATTGTTATCAAAATAGTGCGCCATGCGGCCAAGATTTCCACTGATAAAACTTTTGAAACGACCAACTTTTGGGGAAGCAGCCAGGTTAATATTTCCCTCCCGTGTGCTTTTTGTATAAATATCAGATGAAAAGGAGGGAGTATTGGCTGGATTTTTGGTAATTATATTAACGACTCCTCCTAAAGCTTGCGTACCGTACAGGGTCGATTGTGGACCTTTAATAACTTCAACCTGGTCAATGATGGATGGACTTATGCCATTTAACCCGTAGACCGAAGCTAAAGCTCCCATAATGGGCATGCCATCGATTAATACCGCTGTATTGGGTCCTTCAACACCGTTGATACGGATGGCATTTGTACCACAAACCCCACAGTTTAGCTGGGTGGAAAGACCGTTAACACTATCGATTAAATCCATAATGTTAGCGCTTGTTTTACCCTGTTCAAGACGTTTGGGAGTGACGACCGCAACTTTTACCGGGGATTCTCTGGTAAAAGTTTTTCGCATAGTCCCGGTGACCACCACTTCACCGAGCTCTTCGGTTGTCGTTTCTAGCGTTATTTCTAACTTTGCTGTTTGGCCGGATTGGATGGATATTTGTTTTTCATATTCAGCATAGCCCACTGCTGAAACAATGAGAGTATATTTTCCGGAAGGAATGTTTTTAATAATGAATTTGCCTTTGTTATCGCTCGAAGTACCTTTTTGGTTTTCCTGGATGGCAATGTTGGCCCCTGCTACAGCTTCTCCTTCACTACTCGTTATTTTTCCTTCGATGATACCTGTATTGGATTGACCCAATGCGGAGCTCAATGAGAAAAGAGTGATAATAAAACATATTATGGCGACACGACTGGGAAAAAACATTTGACCGTTATTTATTTATCCTTAACTAAATTTAATATAAGACTTATATAATATTTAGCCAAGGCTAAATTTAGGGAGTTGCGGGCATATCCTTTAACAGGAAACACTAGAGATTAAATGAAGATAGAGTTGAAGGTTTTATATAATTGGGAAGTCAAATAAAAAAGCCAGGCCCAAGAATACTCAGGCCTGGCTTATTAAGTGCTTGACATAAATAGTCAGGGCAATGTTGTTTCTTTTTCTTTTTTGTTCCTATTAGTACCTGGAAGGGAAGGCTTATAATGCTTTCTATTTTTTAATTCCCGCTTTTTCTGTTCTCGTTTTCGCCAGATGATAAAGCCAGTGATAGATAGGAGCGCCGGGGCTAATCCGAACAGACAGTATAATATTTTGATGATAATGCCTCCCCAGTCTCCAAAATGAAGCGGGTAGGTAAAACTCAGAAGATGTGTAGTAACCGGCTGATTTTGGATAAAGAAAGCATTGCTTTCTGTTCCAGTTTTGGGATCAAATTGTACATAGTTTGAAAATTCATAATGGATGGGTAAGTCTGATTCCATATGTCCATATAGCGTAATCTGGCGATCTGGTTGTGCAGGCATTCGTACGTAAGAAGGATCAAAGCTCGGATAAGATTCTTGGACAGTTTCTATCACTTTGTCCAGAGATGCTTCAATGGCAGGAGGATCAGGAAGGGGAGCGGACCCGTCATCGGATTTGATATGCGTCTGAACAATAATCAACATAATAACTACGCCTGTTATGGCGGTTATCAAGTTGAAGATGAGGGCCCAAACACCGACGGTACGATGCAGCTCTGAGGAGGTAGACTGTAAGTTTCGGAAACGGGGACGTATTTTAAACGTAAGTACTTTTTTTATGGCCTTGCGATAAAACCAAAAACCGGTGATGAGGGAGCATATAAACATCAATCCCGAGATGAGCAGAATAACCTCGCCGATAAAGCCGGAGTGCAGCTGATAGTGGAGCTTAAGCATCCAGTAAGAGAAAGTACTTTCTCTATTAAGATCCCGCAGGATTTCACCCGTCACCGGATGCAGGTACAAATATCGACGGGTATCGGGCCGACGTATCTCGGCTTCAATTGCCCGGTCAGCTTTTTCGGGAATAACGGTCAATCGTACATCCCAGTTGGGATGTTTTTGAATGATCGAAGAGTAGGCGTTGTCGAGAGAAACGGGTAGATCAGAATCCGGCTCGTAGATAACATCGCGCTGGATGAAGTGTTCGATTTCATCGTCAAAAACCAGTATAGAACCGGTTAAGCCCATGATAAGAATGAAGATGCCAGCTATTAGGCCGAGCCACTTATGGATAGAAAGAAGAAATCGTTTGTCCATAGAATAAAACTGTCGAACTTAAAAAAGGTTCGGCAGCTTACCGCAAGTATCTTTAAAGATTTACCGTCAGTGTTGCATTCAGCCTGGCACCCGGACCTTTTGCATAGCCTGTACTAAAGGCAGCACCGGCCCACTGAGAAATAGCGGGATAATAGTCTGTATTCAGCAAATTGTCAACGGCAAGGCTGAAGGATCCGAATGGGAGTTCATAGCTTGAGATCAGATCAAATACCGTATAAGAATTTACTTTATTCTTGTAGGCGGGGAAACTCCCGTTTTCAAGTCGTTCAAATCGATTGCGTTCCGCGGAATGAATCATGCTGATTCGGGTGCTTAGTTTCGAAGTGAATTGATATTCAGTATAAGCAGTAAATTTGGGAGGCGAAATACGACTGTTGACAAGGAACTCATCAACCGGATCGGTGTAACTACCATTATCATTGTTATCGGTGCGACCCTCGGTGAAGGTATAGGAAGCTCCAATTCCCAGCTTGTTAGTGGGACGTGCATGAGCGCTCACTTCAACTCCGTATACGATTTCCGGAGATCGTACGATACCGAGGTTTCCGTTTTCATCTTCTTGATAGGAGGCACCGAGATCGGAGCTGCTCACAAAGCCGGAAATAGAGCCCCGGAAGATATCAAATGAGCTATTTACGCCAAGTTCGTAGTTCTGTATGATTACTGGTTCCGGATCAATTCTTTGAACCGTCGTTGACTCCGTCGCACTTCGCAGGGTACGCCCCAGGTCGGCCACAGAAAATCCCTGAGAAATACTCACAAACGGGTTAAATGTGCTGAATTTTTTAAAGCTGAGCCCAAGGTTATAGGTTAGTGCACTGTAGTCAAGCGAACCGCCCTCTATATCTACGCCACCGCTGTAGCTGCCATCCGGATTCACCATTTCAGCAGTCGTGTAATCCGGAACGTCTATATTTAATGCCTCGAACCGCATGCCACCCTTGAATACCCAATGGTCGTAGAAGGTTGTCTTAAGCTGTGCGTAGGGAGCATAGCTGGCCATAGTCATTTCAGGGGTCACCGTTCGGCCGTCGAGCAGGGCTTGCTGGGTCTTATCACTGAGCAGATCAACACCATAGACAACAGAACCCTGAACTTGATCGGAAAGAGTGAAAGGGGATTTGAAGTTAAAGCGAATCCCATATTTTTCCGACTGTAGATAGCTTTGCCCACCATCCCGGTATCCATCATAATAACCGAACAGGGTTTCATAGTCCTGCAGGTAAGCGGTGGCATCCAGCGAGGTGCTGCCCAATATATCCAGCCAGCGGTAATTCAGTCGCGCATTATGATTCCCGCGGGTGCCCTGTGGTTCTCCACGTACTTCGCCCTTCTCTGCGGTCGCTTTCTGTTCGGGATAAGTGCCGGCAACGGTCACATAATCTGTTTCCTGATCGTTAGAATAAAAGTTATACATGGCTTCTATATGATGTTTAGGGGCAATGTCGTAACCGATCTGACCATGCAGATTATAGACCGAAGCTTCGGACAATCCCCCTTGTCCCTGTGGATTAGTGGGAATGATATCGCCCTGGGCATCTTTAAATAATCCTTTTTGTTCGAGTGAACCACTCAGGTTGTAGCTTATACCGTTACTGTATCCGCTAAAATATTGAGAGAACCGGTAGCCAAGACTGTTATCAGGAGAAGCCAATGATACATTGGAGCCGATTTTAGAGGTCGAGCTAAATCCCTCTGTCCGGGGAAGTTCGGTGATATAGTTAATTAGTCCCCCTGTAGCACCATTTCCATAAATGGCCGTCGCTCCCTTAATGATTTCAATACGGTTAATCGCCCCGGCATCGATCGTTTGCAGGTCGCGACTCACCGCACGCAGCGGGGTGGACTGTGGGATCCCGTCAATCAGCACAAGATAATCACGGCCTCGGAGATTTTGTCCCCAGTTACTGGACGATTCTGTACTTTGTGAGAAGCCTGGAACCTCCCTGGCTAACATGTCATTGAGATCAGAATTGATCGTCATTCCTTTATCGATTTGCCGAGAGTTGATTATACTTATAGAAGCCGGAACTTCATCAATCGTTTCAGCACTACGGATTGCAGAAACGATAACCTCATTCATACCAAGGATATCCTTTTCGAGCTTAATAGCAATATTTCTGGTGACACCTTCCTGAATGGTTATCTTGCGCTCTACTTTTTGATAACCGATTCCCGATACCTGGATGGTATGCGTTCCAGCGGGGATGCGCTCAATCGTAAAAAATCCGTCAGCATTGGTTGCCCCGCCAAGGGTAGTGCCTTCAATACCGATATTAATACCAGGCAGTGTTGCCCCGCTTTCGGATTCCGTAACGGTACCCTCAAGTTGGCCGTGCTGGGCAAGGACAACCGTTGACAGACTCAAAAAGATTCCGGCTGCAAAAAGTAACTTATGGGTAATACTTGTGATGATGTTCATAATCTGATAGATATTTAAGAGTCTAAGTTTATTAGATCTTTTAATTCAGTATAAATGCCAGATTTCCCATCTATTTAAATCAATTATAAATAGGGGGGGCAATATTATGTAGATTTGATCTAAATAACAATCCTGAATCTAAAGTTTCTCTTTGTTTTGAGATTGCTGAGCAAAGGTTTTTTCTACCGACTGCCGGAGGAAATCAGTAATTAGTGAATCGGGCAGCAGGGTTTTGCCGCTCCATTTGAAATCGAGGTCCTCAAGCCGATCGGCTACCGCCTGTTCACGTCCCCCGGAAGAGAGAAATAGCGGTACGACAATGACATCGCCAAACTGACCGGCCTGTCGAACGAGGGCCCGCAGGTTTGCTTTGGCTTGGTTGAAAATTTCATCAGAAGCATCATCACGTACCGTAGTAGCAAAAATCTGTTTGTAAGGGGACCCTTGCTCTTTTTGGAGGGATTGAATTTTGTGAGACAGGCTCTCCATTGTTTCTATCCATTTTTTGTTGTCGCCCTCGGCATTAGGTCCGTGAGCGACCAGCAGCACTGTTTCATTGGCGGGATTGGAGCTGAGTTCTTGAATTCGCTTATTAAGTATTTCGGCTACTACAGGATGATCATCCAACGGCGGAGCTAGCGTAATTTCTGTTCCAATGGGAATTGGCTGCAGGTTTTCCGGCATATAGAATCCATGGTCGCCGGAGGAATGCTCAGCTGAATCCTGTTTGATGCCATGCATCTCTTTATATTCATCGATGTGATGCATCAGCGGCATCGGTCGTTCGGGCAGGGAGTCGTGCTTGCCCAGCAGATACCGGTTCTGGCGGATAATCGGGCTGTAGCTGGAGATAAAGAGCTGCACTACAGCAATTCTGGAAACATTCTGTTCCTCCAGCTTTTTGATGCCGTTATGCATCGTCACGTAGTTGGCCATCCCGAAGGCCACTTCTACTTTGTGTTCTTTTTTAAGCGGTTCTGTGGCTTCTATAACGGTTTTATTCCATTCTTCGCTGCCTCCGTGGGCCAGGACAAGAACGCCCGTATCCTGGGAAGACACGGCAGAAACATGGAAAAAGAGTAACAGTGCAAGGAAGAAGAAATATCGGTTGTAGTTAGTCATGGTTATACGTTTTAAGGATTGTACTTAGTTTTTTATTAGGCCGTCCCTTTGCCGGCAGGGAGAGCAAGGGTAGAAACCCTCCCTGCGGCAAAAAAGACGGACAATAGGACAGGAAGGCCCTATTGCAGCTCTCTTGATCCATGTAACTGGATAGCGTATTCGAAGGTGTAATGTCCGGATGGATAATTATCGGGATTGTTGTTGAATTCATCGCCTGAGAGATCGGGATTGCCTTTGTAATAACTCAGGATGTTTATTTTGGCATACTGTGTGCCGCCAGCTGTTCGAATCACGATAGTTTTTCCTTCAATGGGGGTAACGATATGCGTGGAAGGATTGTAATGATACCATCCGTTGTCAGAGCCTGTAGGAATAGCAAGGTTTGTGGAAGAAGTATCAATCACATATCCTTCGGATGGCGCCATAGCTGTAGCCTCAAATGATTGATCTAAAACAATGGCCCCTCCGTCACCGGGCCCGCTACTTCCGCTATTCGTATAAATGGTTGTTCTGGAAAAAGCGATATCCCACTCCGTGGAAGCAGAATCCTGGACTAAGGTGTTCTCACGAAGGCTGTAGTAGGCAATTTGAGGATTGCCGCGTTCACCTGTTGAGATATCGGTTACAGTATGCGTTTCAAGCTGAGATTCTTCGCCGTTGGATCCGGTGGTATCGTTGCTGCAGGCGGTGAATACAAAAGCAAGAGTCGCAGCTATGAGCGTAAGTGAGTATAGTTTTTTTGTCGTTGGTAGCATGATGTTTTTGATCTGATTGATTTTAGGTTAATAGAGTTGTAGTGAAAGTTGGCCATAGAAAAGTCTTCCGGGTAAATGGGAGAGATCAGCGGGACGCATAAAATCAAAAATATTGTCAATGCCGAGACGTAGCGTGTACCGATCGTTTACGGTTTTGGCAATTGATGCATCCCATACCATATATCCATCTTCATATTCGTCGGGATCTACATAACTATTTCCGTTTGCATCGATGCGACCGTATTTCCCGTGCCAGTTGCCCCGGATGTTGGCATCGATATTCAAGGCCTCCCAGAAATAATACATTTTGATATTTGCGGAATGTTTTGATCGGTTAAACATCGGCTCGTAGGAGCTGAATTCTTTTTCAATGACTTCTCCATCCTCATCCTGTACGGTTTGGGTCTCTTCAACTTTGCGGCGCGCATCCAGCAGCTGGTAGCTTGCAGATATCTCAAACTGGTCAGACAGCTCCCAGCGGAGCTGCGTTTCTACACCCTGGGTATATATTTCTTCGAGGTTGAAATAGGTGTATACTGACTGTCCATTATTTTTGGTGGCCACCGGAGCTGATTCGATAAGGTTACTGACATCGTTATAAAAAAGATTGACCCGCAGTTCCATATTGTTTGTGGAGAAGAGATCAAAACCGGTATTGTAAGCCCACGACTGCTCGGCCTGGATTTTGCTAAGCTGGTCGAGTGGAATTAAAATTTGTTCAATTTGTCCCTGATTCTGCAGTTCTTCAATTCGCCCTTTTGCATTACTGGATCCGACCACGGTATATCCGACAGTGGGATTGGTAAAGTTCAGAAACAGTTGCCGAAAATCGGGTGCTTTAAAGCCACTGCCCAACGATGCACGAAGGTGTATCCAACTGAACAGTTTGTGGCGAGCCGAAAGCTTGGGACTCAGCTGCGAGGCATATTCACTGTGACTGTCATAACGGAGTCCGCCAATAAAATCCAATTTTCCTGAGGGTGTCCACTCGTGCTGAGCAAATAGAAAATAGCTGTCGAAAGTCGGATCATCGGAATAACGTTGGGCTTTCAGTTGCTCATGCTTAAATCCACTGCCTATGGTAGAAATATGCTCGGTATTCCATCGCTTGGTAAGCTGGAGTTCCGATTTGTTGTAGCTCTGATCGAATGTGGAATGCTCATAAAGACTGTCTCCCTGCTGGTAGTGATAGCGCTTGTTGGTGCGGTAGCGTGTGTAGTAGTGGGATAGTTCCGCACTGAGTCCGGCTCCCAATTCGACATGTAGCGATGGCGCCAAGCTATAATCTTCCTGGAGGGCCTCGCCGTTGAGAAGTGTAGGGTTTTCAGAGGATCCCAGGTAATCGGTACTGGACTGATTTTCACGATAATACCTTCCCCTGTACTCAACTTTTATTGCGTCCGAAAGAGGAACAGTCGTTTGATAGGAAGCCGTGTAGTTATAGTACTCCGGGACGGTCTGGGAAATGGCATCCGGACGGAGGCGGTATCCTTTCGAGCTGTTACGATTCAGGAACAGATTATTTTTCCAGCCGTTTTTTTTAGCGGAAAGGTCAATACCAATATCTCCGGTCTGATTACTGCCGTACCGCGAATTGACGTCCAGTTCGAAGGGGCGACTTCCTTTTTCGGTTATGACATTTATGACCCCGGCCAGAGCATCGCTCCCCCACAGGGCCGAAGAGGGACCCTTGATCATCTCTACCTGCTGTACATTACCTACCGAGATCCGATCCAGGTTGAGCGTGCCAGCCGTTCGGCCGATGAGCGGCTGACCATCAATCATTATTTTGGTGTAATCGGAGGCAAATCCCTGCACTTGGATGCCGGTTCCGTGGTCGGAGGTAAGCGTTAGCCCCGTCTGTTCGGCCAGGATTTCGCTGAGCCGGGTGCTTCCGGACGTTTGAATCTCTTGGTCGGAAATGACGGTTACCGGCTCTGGGACATCCTCGATATCCCGGCGGCTTCGGGTGGCTGTCACTACAACGGAGGGCGATCTATACCGCTTTTGCCTGAGTTTAAAAGTGAGCGTATCTCTTGATGAATGGTCAATTTCAATAGTTTGGTGTAGGGTCCGGTAGCCGATATGGCTGATTTCCAAGTTGTATGTCCCAGCCGGAAGTTGCTGAGTAAAAGCAAACTCACCATTGCTATTTGTAACCGTATGCACTGAGTGATCCTGAATGGTCAGGTGAGCCTGTGCCAGCGGTTCTCCTTGTTGAGTGAGTACTTTGCCCCGTACGGTAGTACTGTTTTGAGCTTTGGCTGGAGTTACTATGATTAGTCCCAAGTATAAGAGACAAAGGGATTGGACAATTTTCATTCTTGTTTTAAAACTTGACTTTTATTTAAACCATCTTTAAATAAGCATCAGAATATAATTTAGATTAATTCTAAATAAAAAGAATGTGATCAATCAAATATCAGATTCTGATTTCAATCAAATAGATAAAAGGATTGGTCTTGACTAGAACGAGAATTCTAAAAGTTATATAACTCCTTGATGCGCAATGGATAACAAATATGTTAATCGTTCAAAAATATCAGAGGCTAAATTTCGGGAGCTAGTTAAGCTATTTTCCTTGGATTTAACAGCTACTCAGATAGCTAAGTTATCGGGACTTAATCGAAATACGGTCAATCGGTATATCAAGGGGATAAGGAAACGTCTGGCTGAATACTGTGAAATAACTGGACCGATTTCAGATCGTGTGAAGTCTCTGAGGCAATGGCCAGATGGAGAGTTAAGATATCTTGGAATTATTGAGAAAGAGGGGATAGTTTGTGTCCGGCTTATGGATGCAAATACCAAAATTGGGGATAAAAATGATGTTAGAGATCTCAAATCAAAAGAAATGGATGTGATCATCGATCTAAAAAAAGATCAGAAAATATGGATCGAAGACCGGACCCGGTTACAGAAAAATAATCGTTCTAAAATAAATCGTATCGATGGTTTTTGGGGATATGCAAAATCCCGATTGGAAAAATTTAAGGGCATCCATTCTCATACTTACTTTTTACATCTTAAGGAATCAGAATTTCGATACAATAATAATCAGGACGAGCTGTATCATCTGATCCTGAAGATTATTCGGAAACATCCGCTATTTTAGTCAAGGCCCAAGTCTAATAACAAGGGCAAAAAAATGATTTTCATGACTATCAGAGTCACATATTCGCGAAAAATAAATTGAATTATTGTTTTTTAGATCTATCGTTGAGCTTTCAACTGTGCACATAGGAATCCAGCCCCAAGTTATCTGAAGTAAAAAAACAATTTATTGCCCTTTTGGGCTCCCCTATGATAATGGGTCCAGAGTAGGAACTAATCTTTATTACTATTCCCGACCTTTTAACTCAGAATTAGTTCATTCAGGAGTTATTTTACTAAGTCCATATTAGTGCTATTTTAAGTGACCATTAACCAATTGATTATCTAAGATCTATTGCAATGGATATTTCTGATTCTAAAATGATGACTTTACATATAAAGAATATGGTGTGTCCCCGTTGTTTGATGGTGGTACGCCAGACGCTTGAGGAGCTTGGATTTGAGGTGTTGGAGGTAGAACTGGGACAAGCCCTTGTTCAGATTGATGAATCAATTTCAATGGATCGTGTTGAAGAAGAACTTAAAAAATATGGCTTTGAGCTCATCCGGGACAGAAACCAGCAGCTTATAGAGCAGATTAAAACACTTCTGATACGTTATATACAAGAATCCGAACAGTCGGAAGAAAGCCCGAAACTTTCGGATTATCTAGCAAAGGAGTTGCATCAAAATTACTCTTCGTTGAGTTCCGCTTTTTCCGAAAGCCAGGATACGACGATCGAAAAATACTTGATCCACCTCAAAATAGAGCGGGTCAAGGAACTGCTATCATATGGAGAGATGACGCTGAGTGAGATTGCCTATCGGCTCAACTACAGTAGCGTAGCCTATCTTTCGAATCAGTTCAAAAAAATCACGGGGATGTCAGTTACCGACTATAAGAAAGCCCGGGATTCCTTTCGAAAACCATTAGATGGGATCGAAGGTCAATAAGCCCTGAAAATTCTACAATAAGTACCAACAATTTTGTAAGAGATCCGGCGTTCCTGTTCAATACCTTTTGGGGTGGAATGTAAGTAATTTACCAAACCAACATTAGGATGAACACACAAACAACAACGTTAAATATTGGCGGAATGTCCTGTAGCGGCTGCGCCGCTTCTGTTCAGCAAGCCCTTGATAATATTGAAGGTGTAAAAGAGGTAGCCGTAGATCTTAAAAATAACTCTGCTGCCGTAACCTATAATCAGGATACGGTTTCAGAGAATGACTTTGACCAGGCTATCCAGGGAGCGGGGTATGAATTTCAAGGGATGGACTCCGAATTGAATTGAGGAGAATCCAATGATAATAGCTCCTGAATTTGAGCTTCGTGCTGAAGGTTGAATGTTTTGTTATTTAACCAAGAACTATTATTACTACTCTATTCCCTTTATTATTTAGGAAATGATCTTACATCTAAAGCATATATTTCAGGGAGCAGTAAACAATTAATTTAGAAAGAATCCCTATTTTTGTATCTGAATACTTACTCTCGCCTGCTGGGCGAAAAAAATTACTTCCCCGTGAATAACCTTTCAGAAAACCATTTATTTCGATATTATCTAGCTGATTAGATGAAAGTTATTAACAAGACATATCGTTACCTCTCAGCCCTTACGCTGATTCTGTTTCTCAACAGTATAGTACTGCCTGTTGGCCTTACTGCGAGCAGTCTGTTTTGTGATATGGAAATGGAAGCCAATCATGGCGGTGCCCATACTTGTTTAGGTATGCATTCCTCTGCTCAGTCTGACAATACCTTGTTTTCAGATAACGAGCTATGCAACTATCAACAAATATGCAAAGAAGTCTTATCCCTTAAGGAGAATGAGATAAAGGCCATTCCCCAGGTTGCCAAAGCGTTTACGGCTGTGCTTGGATATACGGATCCCTTTGCTCAGATTTCCGTTTACTCCGAGATTAATCCTTCCCTGTCTGAATTAAATACAGCGAGTACTACTCCGCCTATCTTTTTGCTAAACAGCGCTTTTCTGAATTAGTGATTGACCTCTCTTTCTTAGCCTGAATTCTTTTTTGGGCATACCTGCGTACTACGATTTTATTTGTAGTGAACCGTATTACGTATTGGTATTCATTTTTAATTTCATTGGTCAATAACTCTCCGCTAATTCGATGCTTGACAAAATTATACGTTTCTTTCTTGAAAACAAGCTCATATCAGTGCTCCTGCTGCTTCTTTTTGTGGGATGGGGCATGTCCGTGGCTCCCTTTAACTGGCAGCTGGATGATATCTTCCCCCGCGATCCGGTTCCGGTAGATGCTATCCCGGATCTTGGTGAAAATCAGCAGATCATTCATACAGAATGGCCGGGACGTTCCCCACAGGATATTGAAGATCAGATAACTTATCCGTTGACGACAGAGTTGTTGGGGCTTCCCGGAGTTAAAAGTGTACGAAGCAGCTCTATGATCGGACTTTCCACGATCTATGTAATTTTCGAAGAGGATATCGAATTTTACTGGAGCCGATCACGTATCCTGGAAAAGCTTAATGCGCTTCCCTCAGGTACTTTGCCTGGGGACGTACAACCATCGCTTGGACCTGATGCCACCGGGCTCGGACAAATATTCTGGTATACCCTGGAGGGACGGGATAGCAATGGAAATCCGGCTGGAGGTTGGGATCCCCAGGAACTGCGCACAATTCAGGATTATACGGTGGATTTTGCTCTGACTTCAGCTCAGGGTGTAGCCGAGGTAGCTCCCGTAGGTGGATATGTCAAGGAATACCAGGTGGACGTGGATCCGGAGGCGATGCAGGTATACAATATCACCATGCAGCAGATTTTTGAGGCGGTTCGCGGCAGCAATGTTGATGTTGGTGCACGGACTGTGGAAATGAATAATGTGGAGTATCTGGTCCGTGGACTGGGCTACATCAAAAGTCTCGAAGACCTGGAAAAAGCGGTGGTGGTAAGTAGAAATAATACGCCTATCCGTATTCAGGATATTGCACATGTTACATACGGTCCGGCCATGCAAAGGGGCGCTCTCGATAAGTCCGGTGCCGAAGCGGTGGGTGGTGTGGTTATAGCACGCCAGGGAGAGAACCCGCTTCAGGTAATTCAGAATGTGAAAGAGCAGATCAGTGAAATTTCTGCGGGCTTGCCCTCAAAAACATTGGATGACGGTACCGAATCGAAAGTTACTATAGTGCCATTTTATGACCGTACGGAACTTATCATGGAGACGCTGGGCACGCTGGAAGAGGCCCTATTCTTGCAGATTCTGGTGACCATCATTGTGGTTATTGTCATGGTGATGAACCTGCGATCATCGGTATTGATTTCTGGCTTGCTGCCCATAGCCGTGTTAATGACCTTCATCTCCATGAAGTACGGCGGCGTGGATGCCAATATTGTAGCACTTACCGGTATTGCCATAGCCATAGGTACCATGGTGGATATGGCGGTGATCCTCACCGAAAATATGATCCGGCATGTTGACGAAGCCGGCGATGAGGAGCCATTGCTGGAGGTGATTTTCAGAGCAACGAGTGAGGTCGCTTCGGCGGTGGTTACCGCTGTTTCAACGACGGTTATTAGTTTCTTGCCCGTCTTCACGATGGTGGCCGCCGAAGGAAAGCTGTTTATTCCGCTGGCCTATACCAAGACATTTGCACTGATTGCATCTATTATTATCTCACTGATTATTATACCGCCCTTTGCCCACTGGTTCTTTTCGGTGCGCATCAAAAAGCGTCCGCTGAAAATCGCCTGGAATGGATTCATCGTTGTGTTGGGATTAATAAGTATAATTTTTTCTGTACTTCCCTGGGCCGGATGGCTGTTACTGTTATTTGGAGTCAACACACTTGCTTCGTTTTATGTAGAAGCATACGATGAACCGCAGGCTGTTCGGATTAATAATTTTGTTGCCGCCATCGTCGTCACATGGCTATTGTCAAAAGCCTGGCTGCCATTGGGGCCGGAAGTATCCCTGTTTGTAAATTTCATTTTTGTAGGCGGTATTGCTGCGGTTTTGATAGGGATCTTCTTCCTCTTTATTCGTTATTTCCGTCCCATTCTACGATGGGCGCTCTATTATCGGAAAACCTTTCTTTCCATTCCATTGGTACTGGTGATCTTGGGAGTGACCATCTGGCTGGGATATGGTACCATGTTCGGATGGGTCGAAAAAGGATTTGACTCGGTAGGCGTTCCGGTGCAGGAGACAGCGGTCTGGACTTCCATGGAAGAAACTTTTCCCGGACTCGGAGAAGAATTTATGCCGCCGCTGGATGAAGGTGCTTTCCTGTTGATGCCCACTACCATGCCCCATGTCGGTGTAGAGGAGGCAAAAGATTATATGCAAAAAGTTGATATGGCGGTCACGTCTATTCCTGAAGTGGATATGGTCGTAGGAAAACTTGGAAGAGCGGAGACCGCACTGGATCCTGCACCGGTTTCGATGTATGAAAATATTATTCAGTATAAAAGTGAGTATAAGAGAGATGAAGATGGACGACGAATTCGCTTTGCGGTCAATGAGGATGGAGAATATGTGCGCGATGAATCCGGAGAGTTAATCCCTGACTCAGACGGGAAGTATTACCGGCAGTGGCGTGATCATATCCAAAGCCCGGATGATATCTGGAATGAAATAATTGATGCCAGTCGTGTGCCGGGTCTGACTTCAGCCCCCAAATTGCAGCCGATTGAAACCAGGCAGATTATGCTGCAGTCGGGGATGCGGGCCCCCATGGGGATTAAGGTGAAAGGTCCCGATCTTGAAACAATTGAAGCATTTGGGCTTGAGCTGGAGGAAGTGCTTCGGGAAGTATCTGGAGTGCAAAGCCAGACTGTTTTTGCAGATCGCATTGTCGGGAAACCCTATCTGGAAATTGAATGGGATCGGGAAGCTCTGGCTCGTTATGGGTTAAAAATTGCGGACGTACAGCAGTACCTGGAAGTTGCTATGGGCGGGATGGCGTTGACCCAAACGGTAGAGGGGCGCGAGCGGTACCCGGTACGGGTCAGATATGCCAGGGAGTACCGCGATAGTCCGGAAGATATCGAGCGGATGTTCATATCAACGGCGTCGGGCACGAACATTCCGTTGGGGATGCTCGGCGAAGTCAAGTACCGGCAGGGTCCGCAGGTCGTTAAAAGTGAAGATACATTTCTGACGGGCTATGTGACTTTTGATAAGCGGGATGGTTTTTCTGAGGTAGAGGTTGTGGAAGCAGCTCGACAGGTTATCGATGAAAAGATTGATAATGGAGAGCTTTCCGTACCTTCGGGACTCAGCTTCGAATTTGCCGGGAATTATGAAAATCAGGTACGGGCCGAGAAACGTCTCGCGGTCGTAATGCCTGTTACCCTGCTCATCATCTTCCTTATTCTCTATTTCCAGTTCCGATCTATCTCGACGACGGCCATGATCTTCAGCAGCATATTTGTGGCTTGGGCGGGGGGATTTATTATGCTTTGGCTGTATGGACAGCCATGGTTTATGAATTTCGAACTATTCGGTACTAATATGCGCGATCTGTTCCAGATGGGGGTCGTAAACCTCAGTGTTGCCGTATGGGTTGGGTTTATTGCTCTATTCGGCATTGCAGCTGATGGTGCTGTTGTTATTGCCACTTATATCCACCAGCTGATGGACCGGCATAAACCTGAAAGTATCGAGGAACTACATGAAACCATCATAAAAGCCGGAAGCTTACGTATTCGCCCGACCCTGATGACTACCGCTACTACTACACTGGCACTGTTGCCAATTCTTACTTCAAGCGGACGGGGATCCGATATTATGATCCCCATGGCCATACCAACTTTCGGCGGCATGATGGTTGCTATTGTCACACTTTTCGTGGTGCCCGTGCTCTATGCCGTCTGGCAGGAATCTAAGTGGAAGATGGAAGAGAAAATGGAGCAATTGCCGCTGATAGAAAATACTAATAACGAAATGAGCTAAACGAAGTACCATGAAAAATCCAATAATAACCGGCGATCAATCCTCCTGGCCTCCTAGAAAAAAATCGGGACAGGCAAGTAGTAATTTATTTAATAGTTTGATTATGGCTCAAAAATACACCTTAGCCTGTAGGTATAATATATCTTCCCTTGAGGGGAGTGTCTGTTCCGAAAATAGTCGGAACAGACGAGGGGTGTTTTACTCGATTGATTGTGGAGATAACACCTCCCGACACAATTCGAAAACCCGCGAATTGGCCACCCTCCTCAAGGAGGGACTTTCTTGCTTGAAAATCCTGCTTGTACTGATTTTCTTTTTATTGATCAGTGTGAACCTCCAGGCACAGGATCATCCTTCACCGGGATCCGAGGAAGCAGTCGAAGACAGCCTGGCCTTAAACCAGTATATACAAGAGGCTTTGGCCAATAATCCGCGCGTCGAAGGGTTGTTTCAGCAGTTTTATGCCCGGATGGAACAGGTTCCGCAGGTTGGCGCTCTGCCGGATCCGGAAATAATGTTTCAATACCATATTAATCCAATGGAGCAGAGTAATCCTCTGACCCGAACTACTGTGAGTGCCACACAGCGGTTCCCATGGTTTGGAACGCTCAATAAGCGAGAGGAACGGGTGGAAAAGGTGGCAGAAGTGGAGTGGACCGCCTTTGAAGAGGCACGCAACAAAGTTGTACAAAATGTCAAAGAGCGCTGGTACCGAATGCATGAACTCCACCACCATTTGATGATCTTTGATCAAAATATGGATTTGCTGGGGCAGTTGGAACGGCAAGTACAAAGGAGATACGAAAGCGGGGATGTCAGCCAGGTGGACCTGCTTCGCATCCAGATTGAACAGGACAACCTGGAAACGCGGATTGTAAATACCGAAGAGGAGCTAGAGGCGATGAAAGTTCGATTTAATTCATTGCTGAATCGACCAGCAGAGACAAAGATTCAAATACCGGATGTAATGTATAGTTCGCAACTGACAAAGAGTGAGGGACTTCTGCGGCAGAGTATCTACAATCGCAATCCGGAGCTTCGCGGAAGAGAGCTTCAAGAAGAAGCGGCTCTTGTTGCTGAAGAGCAGGCACGCTTGCAGGGGCTCCCGTCATTTGGTCTGGGACTGATGGTCATGAATAAGAATTACATGTATATGCCCTTGATGTCTGGCGAACGAGCGGGATTAACCGGATCCTTGACCATACGTGTTCCACTTTCGCGCTCCAAATATCGTGCTCAACGGCAAGAAGCTCGTATTGAAGCTCGGATTGCACGCGAAGAGCAGCAGGAGGTTACAAACCGCCTGACCGCCGAGGTAGAATCCCTGCTACAGCAGTATCGTGATGCGGAACGAAGAATTGCTCTGCACGAGGAACGCTTGATACCGAAGACGCGTCAGGCACTCAGAATAGCATTGTCTGAATATGCCGGGGGACGCGGTGACTTTGAACAGATCATTCAGTTACACCAACAGCTGCTGGAATATGAAATGATGCTTAACACAGCTTACGTGGAGCAAAATATTGCTACAGCTGAGTTAGAAGCACTTGCTGGCGAGTATAATACTAATCCTGAAGAAATAGAATAATATATAAGCAGTAGTGGCGTAACGCATTACGCCACTACTGCTGCAAAAATACCACAACTATGAAAACACCTGATATACAACAAATAAGCAAAATACTCGGTCTATTACTGGTTGGACTTTTCTTAGGTTGGCTGTTCTTTGGCGGCTCTGCCAGGGAAGATGCAACAGATATAGACCAGCATGTGGAAGAAACGCATACCGACGAGGAGGGGAATATCGTCTACACCTGCAGCATGCATCCACAGATCCGACAAAATGAGCCCGGGAATTGTCCCATCTGCGGCATGGAGCTCATCCCAGTCGACCAGGCAGAAGAGCAGGGTGAAACCGTCTTTACCATGACTGAAGCCGCCGTTAAGCTGGCAGATATTCAAACGTCGACCGTTGAACGACGCATTCCTGAGCTTGAAGTTCGCCTGCCGGGACGTGTGGCTGCCGATGAACGAAGAATATCCTCCATTACTGCGCAATTTTCGGGGCGCATTGAAGAGCTCTTTGTCGATTTCAGAGGAACGTATGTTGAAGAAGGTGAAAAACTGGCTTCAATTTACTCTCCGGAACTGATTTCTGCACAGCAGGAACTACTTGAAGCGGCCCGAAACAAGCAAACTAATCCTGGATTGTATGAATCAACACTCAGGAAATTACGTTTGTGGGGGCTTCCCGAAAGTGAAATTCAGCGCATTGAATCATCCGGAAAAGTATCCGATACGCTTCCCATTGTAGCGACACGCAGTGGTTATGTTACCCAGAAAAATGTTGATACAAGGGATTATGTGGATGAAGGAACTGTTATGTATAAAGTAGCTGATTTTTCAACGCTTTGGGTACTGTTCGATGCCTATGAAACTGATATCGGAGCCATAGACCAAGGAGATTCAGTCAACTTTACGGTCCGCAGTTATCCCGGCAAAACCTTTGAAGCAAAAATTACCTATGTCGATCCATTTATCGATCCGCAAACGCGGACGGCCCGTGTACGGGCAGAAGTAGATAATACGGAGAACATGTTAAAACCAGACATGCTTGCCCGGGGCGTAGTAAGCGGAACAGCTGATAATGGAGAAAAAATCATGATCCCTAGGTCAGCGGTTATGTGGACCGGCAAGCGTTCGGTTGTTTTTGTGAAACAAGAAGATAAAGATGTTCCTTCTTTTGAGCCCCGATTGGTTACGCTGGGTCAGCGTGCCGGTGATTACTACGTGATAGAGGAGGGATTGGAAGAAGGCGAAGAAGTGGTTACTCACGGCAACTTCAAGCTCGACAGCGCTGCTCAATTGGCGGATAACCTCAGTATGATGAATCGGGAACCAGGGAGTGGAGCAAATCAGGCAGGACATGATCACGGCGGAATAGAAGAGCAGCAGATACAACAGGAAGAAGACCATAGCGAGCATACCGATAGTCGGGCAGAGATAAGTGGAATCAACGCCGAAGTTCCGCAAGGATTTCGCAACCAGTTAAAACAGGTGGTTAGCGAATATCTGGATCTTAAAGATGCTTTGGTGGAGGACTCCGATCCGGAAGAAGTTTCGAACCATGCCGAACGTTTCCTTGAGCAACTGAGAAATATTGATATGTCGCTGTTGAAAGAGAAGCCACACGATCGCTGGATGGAACTGCACGAGAAGTTAAGTCAGGAGGCCGAACAAATTGCCGGATATAATGAACTCAACACCCAACGAAGAGCTTTTTTTCTGTTGTCAGAAGCGCTGGTGGAAAGTGTCCGCGAATTCAGTATTGATGGGATTTTATACTATCAGTTCTGTCCCATGGCTTTTAATGGAGAGGGCGCTTATTGGCTCAGTGAAGAGAAGGAAATTAATAATCCCTATTTAGGGAAAAAAATGCCAGCGTGTGGTGAAATTATCGAAGAAATAAAGGTTTAGCATTTGTAATCAAATATACTCTATTATTATGAAATTAATTAAAGCCTATATACGTACCGATATGTTTGAAACAGTCCATAGGGCTCTAAACAAAGAAGGCTATACAAGTATGACTGTAATGGAGGCCGAGGGTATGGGCAGCTACAGTGATCCTAAAGACCGGCATAGCTCTCTAAAATTTCCGGCGCTACATTCCAAAGTGGTTAAGCTGGAAATGATCTCGAAAGCAGAACATGTTGATCATATCGTTCAGATTATACATAAAAATGCCAGTACAGGACATCCGGGAGACGGCCTCATGGTGGTACTGCCGGTTGAACGGAGTATTCGTGTCCGGGATGGGGAAGAGCGGAGGTATACAGTTTAATTTATTTCTTAAATGATTAACTATTTGTCCAGGTATTAGAAGTATTAAGCTTGTAGTCTTATCCATTTCAGGTTTTTTTATGATGTCTAGATTTTATCATTACTGAATAGGTGGCGGAATTTATAAAATCAAAAGCAACATAAATGGGAATGATTAAGAAAACTATTTGGGAGTGACGGTTGACTACTGCAGCCTAAAAGTTTTACACAAAATTCTTATTTAGTTGTAACGCCTCATCACTCAATTTTACAGACATTTAGGCAAAACACTCACGAAAACTAGACAATCCATGGATCACGATCAGCATCAACACCAACACCAAGAGGGAAGCCACGGGGATGGCCACCACGATCATCATGCCCATATGCTGGAGGATTTTAAAAAGCGATTCTTCATTTCGCTATTACCCACCGCTCTGATTTTAATATTGTCTCCCATGATCCAGGAGTTTATGGGAATTGCCGGGCAGCTGGACTTTTCGGGGGATACGATTATTCTTTTTCTTCTTTCTACTTTCGTATTCTTTTACGGCGGATGGCCGTTTCTCAAAGGGGCATATGATGAGATAAGTGATAAACAGCCCGGTATGATGACCCTGATCGGGCTGGCCATTACTGTGGCCTATGGTTACAGTTCGACCGTGGTATTCGGATTGGAGGGCAAACTCTTTTTCTGGGAGCTGGCCACGCTTGTACTTATTATGCTGGTGGGACACTGGATTGAGATGCGATCGGTGATGAGCGCTTCGCGCGCCCTCGAAGAGCTGGCCAAGCTGATGCCGGATACGGCCCATCGTCTCAAACAAGATGGCAGTACCGAAGAGGTGCCGCTCAGGGAACTACAAAATGGTGACCGACTGGTGATAAAACCCGGTGAAAAAATTCCGGCAGATGGGGAGGTCATCGAAGGAGCGACCCAGGTTAATGAATCGCTGTTAACTGGAGAATCCAAGCCGGTTTCCAAAGAGGAAGGCGATGAGGTAATTGGTGGGGCTATTAATAAAGAAGGATCCATCACCATTAAGGTTACTAAAACCGGGGATGAATCTTTTTTGTCCCAGGTTATTTCCCTGGTCGAAGATGCCCAGCAAAGTAAATCTAAAACGCAAAATCTGGCCAATCGCGCGGCGGCATGGTTGACGTTTGCCGCACTTGGTGCAGGAGCGTTGACTCTATTCGGATGGTCCTTCTGGTCGTCGCAGGATTTCGTGTTTGCCATTGAGCGTACGGTCACGGTGATGGTTATTACTTGTCCCCATGCCTTGGGTTTGGCCATTCCGCTGGTGGTTTCGGTATCTACTTCAAAAGCGGCTAATGAGGGATTTCTGATTAGAAATAGGACGGCTTTTGAGCAGGCTCGGAATGTCAATGCTATCATTTTTGATAAAACCGGTACCTTAACGCAGGGAGAGTTCGGCGTTACGGATGTCAAATTGTTTAAAGAGAATTATTCCAGAGAGGAATTGCTTAAGCTTGCAGCTTCACTTGAAACACGATCCGAACATTCTATTGCACAGGGTATCGTTGAAGCTGTAGACGAGACGTATGAGGTTTCTGATTTTAATTCAATTACCGGAAAAGGAGTAACCGGCAAGGTTGAGGGCAAACAGCTCGCGGTGGTAAGCCCCGGATATCTGGAAGAGCAGGATATTGAAATTCCTGATCGTGAACAGGTGGATAAGCTGGCATCGGAAGGCAAAACCATTGTTTATGTTTTGATTGATGATTCACTGGAAGGAGCTATTGCGCTTGGCGACCAGATACGTAAAGAATCCTACGAAGCTGTGAAAAAGTTGAAAGAGGCTGGAATTCAATGCATGATGCTGACTGGGGATAATAAGCAGGTAGCTAAATATGTGGCTGATGAACTGGGACTGGAGGACTACTTTGCAGAGGTACTGCCCGATGAGAAATCCGAAAAAGTAAAAGAGGTGCAGAGCCGTGGGCTTGTTGTGGCAATGGTTGGCGACGGGGTAAATGACGCTCCGGCATTGGCGCAGGCCGATGTGGGCATTGCTATTGGTGCGGGATCGGACGTAGCCGTTGAAACGGCAGATTTAATTCTGGTTAAGAATAACCCTAATGATGTGGTAGCGGCTATACTTTTGGCCAAGGCGACGTACCGTAAAATGATCCAAAACCTATGGTGGGCCAGTGGTTATAATATCATAGCTATTCCGTTAGCCGCAGGAGTTTTTGCATGGGCGGGTGTTATTTTAAGCCCCGCCGTTGGAGCAGTTCTGATGTCGATGAGTACTGTTGTGGTGGCTATTAACGCGCGCTTCTTAAAGATAGAAAGATCCGATAAATAGCCCCACTAAAATAATTGGGTAGCTCAATTATTTAGCTGTATTGCGGATTATCGTGATAAAGCGGCCGCTTTATCAGTAGTTCATAAGTACAGCCAGCACTCTGTATCACTACATTGTAGTGTGTGCTGGTCTCTCATGCAGCCCGTCCTTGTAAGTTCAGGGTATCCGACATGAGTATGTCAGGAAATACGACATTAAAGTGTCGTATAATATGACATCCTAATGTCGTATAGTATGACATTTAGATGTCTGATAGCAAGACATTATGATGTCAGAAAGGATGTAGTAGTAAGTTCCCTTGATATGATTCACGTTGTGAATTACTCTTGTCAGCCTAACAGCAAGCCAAAGGAGGAAAAGGACAGGGGAATCAGCTTTTGCTCAACTTGATAGTCCCTATCTGTCTGATTATCAATCAATTGGCAGAGAGCTCAGTATTCAGTATTAATAAAGCCTGCCGGAATATTTCGGCAGGCTTTATTATTGATGTCGGTTGCTGATTAAATAGATAAACAAACCTGAACAGGGAACTGTCAAGTTTCAATTCGGGCTTATCTATATTTTGTATTTAGGATTAATTTCCGCACTACGAATTTGGCTTTCATTCATTCTCCAGGATTACTTTAAGCGCTTTTTCCTTGGACGCATTTCCGAATGTGTCGTAGGCTTCCATGATCTCACTTAATTTAAAGTGGTGCGTAATGAGCTGTTCGGGTTCCAGTTTGCCTGAACCTACGGTTTTCATCAGCATCGGTATGGTATAAGTATCAACCAGGCCGGTCGTCATGGTGATGTTTTGAACCCAGAGCTTTTCGAGCTTAAGTTCAACACTTTTTCCATGTACACCTACATTAGCAATATGTCCACCGGCTTTGACGATCTCCTGGCAGATATCAAAAGTAGCAGGAACTCCTACCGCTTCGATGGAAACGTCTACTCCTTTTTTTTCGGTGAGCTTCATGATTTTCTCAATCGCTTTGCCATGACTGCTATTTACCGTCTTAGTGGCCCCAAACTCTTTCGATACTTCCAGTCGGTTATCATCCAAGTCGACCATGATGATTTCGGCCGGGGAGTAGAACTGGGCAGTTAACAGTGCGGCCAGACCGATGGGACCAGCACCCACGATAGCAACCACATCACCGGGTTTCACCTTTCCGTTAAGCACTCCAACTTCAAATCCCGTTGGCAGAATATCACTGAGCATTACCAATGCTTCTTCATCGGCTCCCTCGGGGATGTGATAGAGACTCGTATCGGCATGGGGAATGCGAACATACTCGGCTTGAGTACCGTCGATAGTATTTCCTAGAATCCATCCACCGTTTTCGCAGTGTGAATACATTTGTTTCTTACAATTATCACATTTGCCACATGCAGTAATGCAACTGATGAGAACCGGATCTCCTTTTTTAAAATTGGAAACGCCTTCACCTACTTCATCAATGATTCCGACCCCTTCATGGCCAAGGGTACGTCCGTCCGTAACAGTGGGCACATCCCCTTTCATGATATGTAGATCTGTTCCACAGATTGTGGTTTTGGTTATCTTGACGATGGCATCGGTTGATTCCTGAATTTTGGGTTTATGCTTTTCTTCATATGCGCGATTGTTGGGACCGTGATAAACAAGGGCTTTCATAATGGCACCTCCTATTGTAATTGTAGAGCATCAAAAATTAGTCTATTGACTTTTTAAGATGCTTTTAACATTTCTTGTTTATTTAATAGTGCAATAGTTGTACCAGAAATGTGAGAATTACGATCTATCTCTAAACCTCTTTAAAATGTTGGTAGAGGTGCCTTTTAATAGGGACATTATTATTGGTAGGACTTCGTTCATTGCAAGTCTGCAATAGGACATAAGATAATTTTTTTGCATAGATGCATAAAAAATATTTAAAAATGTTTATGAACAGACAGAAAGAGATATTTGAAAGATTCAGTGAAAGGAGATAACCAATTCAATTGTAAATTCTTTACTATCAGAGGATGTGAAATAATTAAAACAAATATAAATTGGTCCATAATATCGAGGTCTATTCGAACTAGAATTTAATTTTAATTGTGAATTAAAGTGTAAATGGAAGTAAAAAGGACTATTTATCTCTAGATGAAAGAATGAAAAAGAGAAGGCCTATCTACTATATATAGAGAATATGGCTATATATATTGGTGATAGTTGGTCAGTAAAGACTTGGTTTCGAAAATAATTTGCCTATTATCAGAAAAATATTTTAGTTAATAAGCAAATGATTTGCATTGCCAATTCGCTTTGGTGGGAAAACTTGTAGGGTTACTTATTGATGTAGGGATACTTTTCTAGGTGCTTTCCAAGTTCAATGTTGGTCATAATTTAAAATGGGATATATAACTATAACCTCGAAGGGGATATATATGAAGACACATATACCAAGAAACGTTAATTTTAAAGCATTGATATCATTGGGGGTTTTTGTGCTAGCGCTCATGTTTTCTGGCGTGACAATGGCACAGGATACTTCAACGATATCGGGAACAGTTACCGACCAGGCAACAGGTGAAACACTGCCTGGAGTGAATATTTTAGTTAAAGGAACAGCAATAGGAGCCTCAACGAACCTAAATGGGGAGTACGAACTAGATGTTCCCTCATTAAATGATACGCTCGTTGTATCTTATGTTGGATACACTCGTTCAGAAATACCCATTAACGGCCGGACATCATTGGATATTGAGTTGCAGCCGCAGGCTATTGAAGGTGATGAGGTTTTTGTTACTGGATATACTTCTCAGCGACAAGCCGATATTACTGGGGCCGTATCCGAAGTTAGTGTTGAGGATATGAATAGAACCACTTCCGCCAGCTTTTTGGACAAAATGAAGGGCCGCATTGCCGGAGTTAACGTAGAGTCCAGCGGTTCACCAGGTTCTGCTAATACAGTAAGGATTCGCGGAGTTAGCTCTTTCCAAAACAATGATCCGCTTTATATTATTGATGGAACACCGATTCAAGGTGATTATAATAATTTCTTGAATCCAAATGACATAGAGTCCATGCAGGTATTAAAAGATGCTTCTGCAGCTTCTATTTACGGATCGCGTGCTAACAATGGGGTTGTAATTATTACAACAAAAAAAGGATCTGCCGGGGCTCCCGAGGTCTCATTTGATGCTAACTGGGGAGTTGCTACTCCGGTAAGTGGATATAGTGATATTCTGATGCAGGATCCATTTAATTATCATGAAATTATTAAACGGAGTCATGATAATGCGGGTTTATCTACTCCTACTAATATTTATGGAGATCCTGAAAATCCTTCCATTCCAAATTATATTTGGCCGAATGACGGGACCAATCAGACAATGGATCTGCAGGCCCAGTTTGGAATTACTGAGGAAGATTATGAAATATGTAATTGTGATCGGTTGATTATGCCGGCTAGCCAGGGAACGGACTGGTGGGATGAGCTTTTTGATCCAGCCTTGACACAAAGCTATAACCTGAATATTTCCGGTGGTAATGAAGGAGCCGTTTACAATCTTTCGTTTAACTATTACGACCAGGAAGGTACTATGAGATATAACTTTTATAAAAAGGGTACCATCCGTGTGAATACGGAATTTGAGGCGGGTATTTTTACCTTTGGAGAAAATGCCAGCTTTACGGTTGACCAGCAGTCAGGAGGTATGCAGTCCGGGGCTATGGGCGAGGATACACCAATTGGTCAGCTGATAAAAATGCAGCCGATTATACCCGTACATGATATAGGAGGCTATTATGCTGGCGCCAAAGCAAATACATTGGGGAACGGTAGTAATCCTGTAGCACAGGTCTGGAAAAACCGCCATGATGTAACAGAGACTAATGCGTTTGTAGGTAATGCATTTGCAACGGCCTCTATTATGGAGAATCTCGAGTTTAAGAGTAATTTTGGATTTAATATCGGTCGTAATAGGTTTGAAGGGATGGCTCTGCCCACCCCCGAGAACTCGGAGCCTAATTCAGTTACCTCACTAAACGAAAACTTTGGTGTTTATACCAACTGGAATTGGAGTAATACGCTTAATTATGCCAAGACCTTTAATCAAAATCACAACCTGGATGTACTGGCTGGTACGGAGGCCAATCGTGAAAATAATCGCTCTATTGGCGCTTCCATGGCTGGATATTCGAGCACTTCGCTCAATACCCGCTACATCAGGGATGCATTGGGAGATCCCGGAACGAAGGCCGTAAACTCATTCGGCGGTTATAGTACATTGCTTTCATTCTTTGGTAAAGCAGACTATAACTACGCTGAGAAATATTATTTGAGTGCTACACTACGGCACGACGGATCCTCGAGACTTGGAGCGAATAACCGATGGGGTACCTTCCCGGCCTTTAGTGTAGGTTGGAGAGTATCGGAAGAATCCTTCATGGATGGATTATCCGGGCTGAGTGACCTGAAGATTCGCTTCGGATATGGAGTGACCGGAAATCAGCAAATACCGACCGGTCGTACAGTTGACGAATTCGGTGGTGCAGTTGGTGAAACCTTTTACGACATTACGGGGTCCAACACCGGTGTTGAGCAGGGGTTTCGTAAAACAGCCATCGGTAATGATGACCTGAAATGGGAAGAAAATGTCTCCTACAATCTTGGTATAGATTCGGAATTTCTCGATGGTCGAATGAGCTTAGTGGTTGATCTCTATCATCGTGAAGTCGATGACCTTCTGTTTAATCCTTCCATACCTGCAACACAAGGTAATGCGGCACCTCCTTTTGTGAACGTTGGAAAAATGCAGAATGAAGGTATTGACGTTTCGCTTGGGTATCGAGGAACTATTGGTAGTGAACTCAGCTGGAATGTGGATATAAACGGTAGCCATTACAAAAACGAGATCATACGCATAGACGGGCAGCAGGACTTTTTCTATGGCCCCGCACAAGGTCGTGGCAGCCAGATGGTGATTAACCAGTTGGGTAGCCCAATTGGAGCCTTCTATGGTTATAAAGCTGACGGCTTATTTATGAATCAAGATGAAGTAGATGCTCATGCTGATCAGGATGGAGCTGCACCCGGTCGCCTTCGGTTTGCAGATGTCAATGGAGACGGTCAAATCACGCCAGAAGATAAAAAGGTAATCGGATCCTATCATCCGGACTTTACCGGTGGGTTAAATCTCGGAATGCAATGGAAGAACTTTGATTTTAATACCTTCCTGTTTGCATCTATCGGTAATGACATATTTGATATAACCGATGAATTTACCGTTTTCCGTCTTTTCAATACGAATGTAAGGCAGGATCGCCTGACCAAGTCAGCAATAGTCGAGAATGGCGAGGTTATAAACCCGGATGCTAAATATCCCAGGTTAGATCAAAATGACCAGTTCAGTAGTGAATACAGCAGCTTTTATGTCAAGGATGGATCATATCTGCGGATGCAGAATCTGGAGATAGGCTATAATGCTCCAGCAGGGATGATCCCGGGATTATCGCGGGTTCGGTTTTATGTGCAGGCACAGAACCTGTTTACCATAACGGGCTATGATAACCTTGATCCGGCTATGCCAGCTCAACCTGTTGGAGATGGAGTAGATGCCAGTGACCAGGCTAGAGGTATCAATCAGGGTACTTATCCGAATAACCGCATCTTTGGGTTTGGAATCAATGCCAGTTTTTAACAAAGAATTCACAAATTAATTGAAGAGACTATAAGCATAAATATTATGGAAAAAATAAAAAGATTATTTGGAATAGTTGGAGCAGCGCTTGTGGTGGCTATGACCATCTATGCCTGCGATACAGATTCCTTCTTATCCAGTCCGGCGCAAGGGACATTAAGTTCCGACGTACTGGCCAATGAAGATGGAGTTGACGGGAATCTTATTGCCGCATATTCAATGCTTGATGGGTATGGCAACTATGGTGGCTGGGGAACAGCTGCCAGTAACTGGACTTTTGGAAGTGTTTCGAGTGATAATGCTTACAAGGGTTCGGAGCCAGGTGACCAGCAACCCATTGCTGATGTAGAATTTTACAATTGGGGTACCAGTGGGGTAGACACTTACGTGAATGATAAATGGAGTTCTACCTATGATGGTATTAACCGGGCTAATGCAACTTTAGAGCTTTTGGCATCGGTTGATGAAGTCACAGGTGAGGATCGAGCGAGTATTGAGGGAGAGGCCAAGTTCTTGCGCGCCCATTACCATTTTGAGGCGTGGAAAATGTGGAAGAATATCCCTTACTACACCGAAGAAGCTGAAGATTTCCGTAAGCCTAACACCGGAAATAATCCCATTCAGAGTATTCTGGCGGACTTGAATGACGCAATTGAATTGCTTCCTACTTCGCAAAGTGAGGCTGGACGTGTAACACAATGGACCGCCAAGGCCTATAAAGGTCGGGTGGAAGCCTACACCGGAGATTGGGAGAGTGCTCTTTCTACCTTGCGTGAGGTGGAACAAAGCGGGCCATATGCGCTGAGAGATAACTTCCACCAGGTGTTTTCTGCCAGTGGAGGTAATGGGTCAGAAACTATCCTTGCTTATCAGGCTTCTGTTAATGATGGAGAGCCTGGTGGTGCTAATGGGAACTATCCTGATCGCTTGAACTTTCCACATAGTGGTAGTCCATTTGGATGCTGCGGATTTCATCAGCCTTCACAGAACTTAGTCAATGCCTTTAAGGTAGACGGTGGTACTGGACTTCCATTGCCGATTACAGATCCGAATAACTGGAACAGCGATGACGACAACTTTGCAGCAGGAGATATGACACCGGTAGATCCCCGTCTCGACTGGACAGTAGGCCGGGATGGAGTACCATTCCTTGATTGGGGAGAGCATGCGCCAGGTTGGATACGTGACCGTGGTTATTCTGGCCCGTATAGTGCGAAAAAAACAGTATGGGAACAGGGTACCGACGCAGGTAGCTCAGTTGGATGGTCCAGTTTCCAGCTGCATTTTCAAAATCTGCATCTGTATCGTTATGCTGATGCACTATTATTATTGGCCGAAGCAGAGGTGGAAGTGGGATCTCTTGAGAACGCCCGGACTATTGTAAACCGTATTCGTGAGCGTGCTGGACAGGCCGCACAAGGTCCTGGTACTTCCTTGGATAATATCGAAGTGCCAATTGATGATCCCGCAATTACATGGGCCAATTATCAAGTTGGTACCTACGATACTCCTTGGACAAGTGCTTCTGAAGCCAGAGAGGCCGTACGTGTTGAGCGTCGCCTTGAGTTGGCAATGGAAGGTCATCGTTATTTCGACCTCCGTCGTTGGGGCATTGCTCAAGAAACATTGAATAACTATCTGGATGTTGAAGAAACCCGCCGTGAATATTTGACGGGTTCTGATGGTTATCAGGAGCGCAATAACCTATATCCGATACCTTCTGTTCAGCGAGAACTTAGTGAGGTGGATGGAGAATCAACACTGGAGCAAAATCCAGGCTGGTAACCTTTACAGCTAATTAAAAATTTATCCCGGGAGGTGAGAACAATTCACTTTCCGGGATTTTTTTTAACTAATTTCTAATTAGTAAGATTGCATGTTTATCTTCCAGTTTTATTTTGTAATAGTTTATTTTTTAAAGGTACTTGGATAACAATATTATATACTTTGCCTTTTCTATAAGTCATTAATACGCTGGAAAGTCTAGTTTTTATTAGATCTGCGTTGATTAACATGTAATTCATAATTTCTGGTATGACTTTCTTAATTTGAAACTCAGCATCGTTCATAATTTTTATAATCAAATAATAGTATATAAGCCGGATGTATAAGACAATATATTTGTTGGTGGGCTTAATCGTGTTGTTAGTTTCCTGTGTAAATGATGACGGAGTGCCTGAAAATCCTTTATTCGTCGATTTACCGAGTGATAGTACGGGGGTTTCCTTTTCGAATAGTATTTCAGCTGAACAGGAGTTTAATATTTTCAACTACAGAAATTTTTATAACGGGGGCGGTGTAGCCATTGGAGATATCAATAACGACGGTCTTGATGATATTTATTTGACTTCCAATCAGGGCCAAAATGTCCTGTACATCAATGAAGGGGATTTTAAATTTAAAGATATTACAGAATCAGCGGGTGTTGCTGGTAGTCGACCGTGGAGTACGGGAGTTACCATGGCTGATGTCAACGGTGATGGGCTGTTGGATATATATGTCTTAAATTCTGCAGATATTAAAGGTAATAACCGTAAAAATGAACTATTTATAAATCAAGGAGATCTTACCTTTGAAGAGGAGGCTGGGGAGTATAACCTCGATGACAACGGCTACTCTGTCCATGCAACTTTTTTTGACTATGACCAGGATGGAGATTTGGACTGTTACTTGGTGAACAATAGCTTTAAGGGCGCCGATGAAAATATGAAACGGCTGCTTAGGCTCGATCGGAATGGCATAAGCGAGAGTGGAGGAGATAAATTATTGCGAAATGATGATGGAGTATTTACCGATGTAAGCCAGCAGGCAGGTATTTACCAGGGAGAAATTGGTTTCGGATTGGGGGCTATTGTGGGCGATATCAACGGTGATCACCTCCCCGATATTTATGTCAGTAATGATTTTTGGGAACGAGACTATCTCTATATAAATCAGGGAAATGGAAAATTTTCAGAGGAGCTTGTTGACCGGACAAGCCATATATCTCAGTCAAGCATGGGAAGTGATATGGCTGATATCAATAATGATGGAAGCATGGATATCTTTACAACAGATATGCTGCCTACAGATCATTCGAGAATAAAAACGATGACCGTTTTTGATGACTATCATTTTGAAGACATGAATTATCATGGTAGTTATCACTACCAATATGTGCAGAATACCATGCAGCTTAATAATCGGAACGGGACATTCAGTGAAATCGGATTTTTGTCTGGAGTTGCGGCCACTGACTGGAGCTGGGGTGCCCTTATATTTGATTTTACCAACAATGGGTGGAACGATATTTTTGTAAGTAATGGGATCTACCGGGATGTAACTGATAAAGATTTCCGTAATTTTATTAGTGACAGGAGTAATATTGCGAGAATAGTGAAGGAAAAAGGAGAGTTTAATATTTTGGATTTTCTGAAGCGGATGCCTTCACAAAAAATTAAAAATGCAGCCTTCACTAATAACAAGAATAAAACTTTCACGAATAGGTCAGACTCTCTGGGTTTTTATGAACCTACATTTAGCAATGGGGCTGCCTATGGAGATTTGGATAATGACGGAGACTTGGATCTTGTAGTCAATAATATTGATGATGAAACATCAATATTTCGAAATAATACCGATAGATATCAAAATAATCACTTTTTGAAAGTAAAATTTGAAGGTGAAGGGCAAAATTCTTTTGGCATTGGGGCACATGTTAAACTCTATGCTGATGGCAATGAGCAAATTGCTGAAAATATGACTTCACGTAGTTTCCAGAGTTCGGTGCCTCCTGAGGTTTATTTCGGCCTGGGAGAAGCCAACCGAATAGATTCATTAAAAGTGATATGGCCCGATCATCAGATGCAAGTATTGAAAGATGTTAAGGTAAATCAGGAAATAACATTAAAACACTCATCATCAACCAAGGAATTTGTACCCGTAAACACAGAAGATAGCTCGCCATTAATTGAGGATATAACTGGAGAAATGATCTCTGGTAATATCACACATAAAGAAAATGATTATATCGACTTTAATCGCACTCCATTGCTCCCTCATATGCTTTCTACCCGGGCCCCTAAAATGGCTAGCGGAGATGTTAATGGGGATGGTCGGGAAGATCTATTTGTAACCGGGGGACTGAATGATCCGGGAAAGCTCTTTATTCAACAGAATAACGGTAGCTTTGAACCTCGGATTACTCCCGATCTGATTCAGGACAATATCTTTGAAGGTACCGCAGCCGATTTTTTTGATATAGATGGGGATGGAGATTTGGATTTGATGGTTGGCAATGGAGGAAATCAATACGAACAGGATTCAGCCCACAATGAGCTAAAGGTTTATGAAAATCAGGGCAAGGGCAATTTTATTAGGGCTTCCCACATGTTACCTGAAATACTTATTGATGCTTGCTGTGTCAAAGCCCATGATTTTGATGACAATGGAACCAAGGATGTTTTTATAGGGGGAAGGATCAACTCCCAAAGATATGGCGAAGATCCCCGGAGTTATTTGTTGGAAAATGATGGAAATGGGAATTGGACCGATATAACGCCGCCTGAATTAAAAAATCCGGGAATGGTGACCGATGCAATTTGGACCGACTATGACAGCGATGGAGATAAGGATCTGATCGTGGTTGGAGAATGGATGCCGGTTACTTTTTATAAGAATAACAATGGAACAGTTGAGTTTGATTATGCGCTTGATCAGAGCTCTGGTTGGTGGTCTGCTATAAAAGAAGTGGATTTAGGCAGAGATGGCCAGGTGGATTATGTATTAGGTAACTGGGGATTAAATTCAAAATTTAAAGCTTCCCCAAAACGCCCTCTCACCATGTTTGTTAATGACTTCAATGATGACGAGGAAACGGAGTTTCTAATTAATACCTATCAACCCGGTGATGATACTTCTTATCCTTTCCCAACTTATAATGATTTAATGAGTGAAATGCCGTTTTTACAAGAAAGAATTACCAGTCATCGACAGTATGCGGAGATGACCTATGAAGATATATTTACTAATGAAGAGCGTGAAGGCGCTTTGAAAAAAGAAGTTCAAACACTGGAGTCCGCAATATTGACCAAGCATGATGGAAAATATGAATTGCAAAGTTTGCCAATAGAGGCCCAGGTTTCACCAGTGTATGCAATAGTTGCTGAGGATTTTAATGACGACGGTTTGATTGATATCCTGCTTCTTGGAAACATGCATGGACTTAAACCGGAGGTTGGCCGATTGGCCGATAACTACGGGGTATTTTTAATGAATCAGGGAGACATGAACTTCAAATTTATTCCTTATGATCAGACGGATGTTTTTATAAAGGGTGAAGTCAGAGATGCTATTCGCGTAAATGTTGAGGGAGAAAACCATATTATCATTTCTAAGAATGATGATGACCTTATGATATTCAGGTAATGCTAATTGTGATGTATCGTTCTATGAAGATGGGTTCCTTTAATAAATTACTGTTTTGTTTTTGCTGGTTTCTGATATCAATGCTTATGATCTCCTGCTCTGGTGAAGAAACTTTGTTTCAACAGCTGGATCCAAGTGAGACAGGCATTACTTTTAGCAATCAGGTTACCGGAGACAAGGAGAGGAATATTATCAGTCACACGAATATTTATAATGGAGGTGGCGTAGCGATAGCAGATTTTAATAATAATGGGAAACTGGATATTTATTTTACTGGCAATGTCGTTGATAATGAGCTTTATCTGAACCAGGGAGATTTTAAGTTCAAAAATGTTACAGACCAAGCGGGAGTGGCCGGAAGTGAGCGATGGAGTTCAGGAGTTGCCGCCGTGGACATAAATAGTGATGGTCTTATGGATTTATATATGGGGGCTACTTCTTTTGAAGAACCTGAGCAGAGGTCCAACTTATTGTATGTTAATCAGGGAGTTAATAATGAGGATATTCCCATCTTTAAAGAGATGTCGAAGGAATATAATCTGGCAGATACTACACACACTACCATGCCTGCCTTTTTTGATTATGATAATGACGGTGACCTGGATCTGTTTTTGCTGGTTAATAAGTTTACCAGGCATAGTTCAATGGACCGCTACCATGAAAAAATGATTAAGGGAGAATCAATTACTACCGATCGACTATACCGTAACGAAGGATCGGACTCTCTCGGACATCCGTATTTTACGGATGTAAGTGATGAAGCGGGTATTTTAATTGAAGGATTTGGGTTAGGTGTAAACATAGCCGATTTAAATAAGGACGGCTGGAAAGATATCTACGTAGCAAATGACTTTATCGCTAACGAAGTGGTTTATATGAATAATGGGGATGGTACATTTACGGACAAAGCCGGAGAGCTTTTCAAACATACGGCATATGCCTCAATGGGAGTAGATATAGCTGATATTAACAATGATACCCATCCGGATGTACTGATGGTAGATATGCGTCCGGAAGATAATCTCCGGCAAAAGACTATGCTCCAGCCGAATAGTTATTCTGCTTATAGAAATAACGAGAAGTACAATTATGATTACCAATACGTGAGAAATCAGCTGCAATTGTATCGAGGTGATCATCCTGAGACGGATATACCCACATACAGTGATATAGGAATATTTGCTGGTATCTCGGAAACTGACTGGAGCTGGACTCCCTCGGTTACTGATTTTAACAACGATGGACTGCGCGATATCATTATCACGAACGGCTTTCCAAAGGATATCACTAATCACGACTTTGCAACATTTATAGAAAAAAATTATAACTATCTATCGATGGAAAAAATTCTGGAAAAAATCCCATCGGTAAAGCTAAGTAATTATGTATTTAAAAATAATGGAGATCTAACGTTCCAAAATGTAACTGAAGAGTGGGGAATGGATATTCCTTCCTTTTCTAATGGAGCAGCTTTTGCAGACTTGAATAATGACGGAGATCTGGACTATGTCGTTAATAATATCAATGATTCGGCTTTTGTCTTTCGTAATAGGCAAGCGGAGTTAAATCCTGATAGTAACAATTATTTGAGAGTCCGCTTTAATGGAGCGAATGAAAACAGGATGGGGTTAGGGGCCATACTTGAAATAAAGTATGGAGATGGAAAGAAACAATACCATGAGCATACTCCCTACCGCGGTTATTTGTCCAGTGTTGAGCCGATTGCACATTTTGGCCTGGGGAATGCTAATAGTGTTGGTGAGCTAATTATAACCTGGCCGAATGGATCGAAAGAAGTGATCCGAGATATTAAAGCCAACCAGGTGCTAACAGTGAATGCTGTAAATGCAGCAGAACAAGATACACTGATAGATGATCAACAAGAACAACAGAAGTCAGAACATTTAGTACAGGAGGTCACTGAAAAACTTGGAATCGATTACGTTCATCAGGAACACGATTTTAACGACTATGAGATACAGCCACTGCTGCCTCATAAATTGTCGCAGTACGGCCCAGGATTGGCCGTAGGCGATGTCAACGGAAATGGGCTGGATGACATATACATATCAGGAGCCAATGGTTATGAAGGAAGATTTTTGATTCAGCAAGAGGACGGGACCTTTAGTGAGGAAAATTTATTGGAAGGAGTCGATTCCGAAAACAGAGAAGAAGAACTGGGAGTACTGTTTTTTGATGCTGACAGGGATGGCGATGATGATCTGTATATAGCGAGCGGTGGGTACGAGTATGAATTCGCTGATGAAGCCTACCAGGACCGTCTATTTATCAACAAGGGCGGCAAATTTGAACTAGCTGAAGATGCCTTGCCAAACTATTTTCTGGCCAGCAGTTCAACAGTAAGGGCAGCTGATTTTGATAAAGATGGCGATCTGGATCTATTTGTGGGAGGACGGGTTCATCCACATGAATATCCCAAACCGGTGGACAGTTATTTGTTGGAAAATAGGACTGAAGAGGGAGAAGTACGATTTGAGATCGTCAATGATTCCAGGGCGCCCTCACTAACTGATTTAGGTATGATCTCAGATGCTCTTTGGACAGACTTTAACAACGACGGATGGCCTGATTTAATTTTAGCCGGGGAGTGGATGTCTCTTCGGTTTTTAGAAAATGATGAGGGTACTTTAGTCGATGTAACTCAGGAATCTGGCCTAGCTGAGTACAAGGGATGGTGGAATAGCCTGTGTGGCGGTGACTTTGATAACGATGGAGATACAGATTATGTGGCGGGGAACCTTGGGACAAATTCGTACTTCAGAGCTAGCGATGAATATCCGCTGCGTGTTTATGCAAATGATTTTGACAATAATGGCAAATACGACGCTATCCCTGCATTTTACGTCAAAAATAAGGAAGGCAAAAGAGTAGAAGCTCCATTCCATATCAAACAGGATGTGCGAAAACAGGTACCGCCGTTGAACGGAATGTTTAAATCATATAAAGAATTTGCATTGGCCAACATGGATGATATTCTCTCAAGATTTAATGCTACAGAAACATTGGTGAAAGAAGCGAACTATATGAAATCATCGTATATTGAAAATAAGGGCAGCGGTGAATTTGCTATTACCCCATTGCCTGATAAAGCACAATGGGCTCCAATATACGGATGTATGGCCGAAGACCTTGATAGTGATGGAAATACTGATTTAATGCTTGTCGGAAATGATTACGGTATGGAGGTCTCTTCCGGCCGGCATGATGCATTAAACGGATTGGTTTTAATGGGAAAAGGAAGCGGCAGCTTCATGGTTACTGAATTTGAAGAGAGCGGCTTCTTTGTGCCGGGGGATGCAAAAGCCTTGGTAAAATTGCGAAGTGCAAATAATTCATATTATATAGCGGCCAGCCAAAACAGAGGTCCCTTAAAGGTTTTCAACAATAAGCGAGCAAAAGAATATATACAGGCAAAGCCGCTGGATGCATCCGCAGTTATGAATTACCGGGATGGGAGTAGTAAAAAAGTAGAATTCTATTATGGCTCCTCCTTCCTTTCTTCCTCCGGACGTTTTATTCCGAAAAGTAAAGAAATACAATCCATAGAAATTACTGACTATGAGGGAGAATCGAGATCAGTCTCATTTGAATAAACAGATTACATCAAATTCAGATTCAGGACCATTAATCGTTGGTTAGAGTTGCAAAGTTTTCAAACCAATAACTTTTTATATTAAAAAAGCCAAGCCAGATTCCTTGATTCCTTTTGTTTATGATAGATCCCAGTAAAAGATATAGAAATGAATAAAACATATATCAGAGTACTGTTTACATTATTTATTTGTTTCATGTTGGGGTGTCAGAGTGATAATTCTTCCCCCGGGGCTACGGATATTAATATGCGGGAAGGAGAAAGACTGGCAAATCAATATTGTGGTAGTTGCCATGCGCCTGTAGCTCCCAGATATTTGGATAAAGAGACTTGGCAGGATAATATATTACCTGTAATGGCACCTAAATTAGGTATCAGGGTATATAGAAAAAAGCAATACTACCCGGATCCCAAAGGTTCGCAAGTTTCCATTGAAGAGTGGCAGAAAATTGTTAGATTCTTTGCACAAAATGCTCCCGATTCTCTTGAAATTCCTTCTAGCAATCACCAGGTAAAGAAGGATTCTTCTCTGTTTTCAATCCGTAAGCCTCACCAAGCCGATACCTCGAAAAATGTTGCTGCTAACACCTTGGTCGCTTTTCATCCTTCCAACCATACCATCTATACCAGTGATGGCACGCAGAAAAGGCTATTCCGGTGGAACCGTGATTTAGAGCCTTCTCCCATTGAAGAGTTAAAAATAGCAGGAGTCCACAGTTCATTTTTGAAAGACTCAACGGGACAGCAATACGGAATATTTACATCAATTGGGACATTGCCTCCTGTAGATATTGCAAACGGGAAGGTGTGGGAATTAAATATGGAAAATGATTCTATTAGAACTATTGCCGAAGGGCTTCCACGACCTGTACATTCTGTTAGTGGCGACTTTAATAATAATGGGCTCCAAGACTGGGTCGTCTGTGGTTTTGGTCATCAAAAAGGAGGACTATATCTGCTTGAACAGCAGGGTAATCGCCAATTTAAGAAAAAAATTATTCGTCCGGTCCCGGGAGCAGTTGATGCCGAAACCGGCGATTTTAACAGTGATGGTTGGCTCGATATTATGGTATTGTTCGCGCATGGAGATGAAGGTATCTGGTTGATGCTAAATGATAAAAAAGGCGGATTTAATCAAGATAATATTATTCGTTTACCGCCTGTTTACGGTTCAACCAGTTTCCAGCTGGAAGATTTTAATAGGGATGGGAATATTGATATCCTCTATACCTCAGGTGATAATGCAGATTATTCACAGATTTTAAAACCCTATCATGGCATCTATATTTTCATCAATCAGGGAGATTTTACCTTTGAGCAGGAATACTTTTATCAACTGAATGGTGCAACAGAGGCGGTTGCTAAAGATTTTGATGGCGATGGCGATTTAGATATTGTAGCCCATGCATTCTTCGCTGATCTTAAAAATGATCCCTCGGAATCTTTTGTCTATCTGGAACAAGATCAGCCCTTATCATTTACCCCTAAGACGCTTGATATTCACCATTTGGGTCGTTGGTTAACCATGGATGTAGGTGATTTTGAAGGAGATGGCGATTTGGATATCATATTGGGTAATCATTCCCGGCAGTTTATTGGTGAGGGGAATTTAAACCAAAACTGGAATACAAGCTTACCTTTTATACTGTTATTGAATAATACGCAATAAAGACCTCAACTGAGAGTAACTAGGTTTTAGATCGTTCTTACTATTTACTCTATTACTTACTTAGCTATTTTTTAAGGTATCCAATATCTGCTCAGCCTGCCACTGGTGGCGCCGCTGATGGGCGGCCGCTAACAGGTAATATTCTGAGGCACTTAGTTTTAAAAAGGACATGATAGGATGAGGGATCCACATTTCATTTAAATGAATGGCCTTATCTTTGGAATGTTTCAATTGATTGATGTATCGGTCCTGTAGTTCGATATATTTATTTAATAAATCCGCTTTAGTATACTCGGCCTGTATTATATCAGGCTGCATCGAGGAAATGGTACTAAGCTTGAGGGTATAGGGAGGCTCAAAGAAATCCGCCACTTTTTTCCATAGCCAACGTGGTGGGAAGGTTGGTGGAAGCTCACCAGCTTGTTGAGCTGTGGAAAGCTGCTCCGACAAATTATCCAGGTAAATATTTCCAAATTTAATGAGATGGTCGTAGCATTCGGCAACACACCATTGGTCTTGGTTGGGACGTCGTAAGAAGTATGTATTATCAATGGAATGAAGGAATTGATTCGCCTGTTCTTTAGATTCCTCAAACTGATGGATATACCAACTATAGCTATATTGCATGGTAAATTAAAAAAAGAGGGTTTGAGCTAATTTAGTAGCAAGTATCTTTTAATAAAATGTTGTGAAACTATTAAAGAATATACAAGAGCTTCTTCAAGTAACCTATAAGCGAGTATCAGAAATTAATATCGGCCTGTATGGCGCTGCTATTGCTTTTTACGCTATATTTTCTACGGTTCCGTTACTGATAATTATTATTTGGCTGGTCAGTATTTTTCTGGGCAGTGAACTGGGACAAGCGGAACTCATAAAATGGTTGAGTTCAATAGCAGGTCCTAATCTTACTGAACCCATACAGGGGATGATCCGGTCTTCAACAGAAAATATGACTGGATTCTGGTCTTCCGTGATTGCCAGTGTTGTACTTATATTTGGTGCCACAAAGCTGCTTTCACAGGTAAAGTATACGCTGAATAGAATATGGGGGATTGAAAATCCGAAAATTGGGGTAGTTAGATATTTTTTATGGGACCGTTTTAAAGGGTTGCTGTTTGTGGGCTCCCTCAGTTTATTATTTATCCTGGGATTAGCTTCTGAAAGCGTGCTGCATGTGATGGATCAAGTGTTGATGCCGCTCTTTGGTAGGGATGACTTGTTTTTAATCCAGCTGGGCAGCAGATTGACCAATATTGTGTTGGCTTTTACCTTTTTTACCGCGTTATTTAAATTTTTACCCGATATCGAAGCCCGCTTCAGGGATATTGCAGTGGGGGCGCTGGTGACTACAATTCTTGTTTTGGTCGGAAAGGCATTGGTTGATTGGTATCTGAGCGCTTCTGCTCTTCAGCCGGTATACAAAGCGGCCGGATCATTTGTGATTTATCTTATTTGGATATACTACAATGTTCAGGTCATGCTAATTGGTGCTATTTTTACACAAGTATTTACACAGCGTTTTGGGCGAAGGATCCGTCCGTATTGGAATGCATCCCTCAGAAGCGATTGGTATTCCGGAGATAAATACCATTAGCTTCAATTATTTTGTTGCATATTACAACTCCTCCTTCACCGTTATTATACGGTTATAAGACTGGTCAATTTGATCTTCGGATATTTCTCCCTCCTTTAGTAGTTCTTTAATAAGGCGGTTTGCTTTGGGAACGATCTCTGGGTCATATACGGAGTTATTAGCAAAAGAAAGAATATCGACCCCGGCATTGATTGCCTGCCGGATAGCCGTTTTAAGTCCGTATTCTTTGCGAATAGCTCCCATCATCAGATCATCAGAGATTACGACTCCGTCATAGCTAAGGCTGTCCCGAAGCATCCCGGTAATGACCGGTTTGGATAAAGTTGCCGGATAGGAGGAATCCCATCGGGCGTTGTAAATATGAGCAGTCATAATTAAATCGACCAAGCCTGAGTCAATGAGCTCCCGGTAAGGAATGAGTTCATTAGCTGACCAGGTATCCGTCACATCTACAACCCCAAGATGTGAGTCTTTTTCTGAGCTCCCGTGCCCGGGGAAGTGTTTTAAGGTAGTTAAGATATCATGTTCATGAAGGACCTTTATATAGGTTTTGGCATGATTTGTAACTTCCTGTGGATCTGAGGAAAAACTACGTTCAAGTCCACCAATAACCGGGTTATCCGGATTGGTATTGACGTCCACTACCGGTGCAAGATTGGTATTTATACCGAGGTCAGAAAGCATTTCCGCTGTTTGTCGGGCATAATAACGGGTACTGTCCAAATTATTTAGTTGACCCAGATACTGTGCGGATACAGAGGCCGGGAAACCGCGATTAGGTTTAAGTCTCGCTACTTTTCCTCCTTCCTGATCAATGGCTACGATCAAAGGAGTTTCGGAGAGCGATTGCAAGTCATTTATCAGGGTTTTTAACTGCTCTGGTGACTTGATATTTCTTTCCGCCTTGCCGAGGGGTACATCATAATCAAATAAAGTGACACCGCCCAGATGGTATTTGGTGATATCTCGTACGATATGATTGGTATCTGCAATAGTCATCCCCCGGAAACCAATGTTCAGCATTTCTCCAATTTTTTTATTGAGAGAGACATCTTCAGTATGTGATTCGTTGGTATCCTGCTGGCTGCACGCACTGCCAGCAAAGGTAAAAAGTAAGGCAAGTGAGAGTATTAGTGGTTTCATAAGTCTGCGATTCCTATTCGTTAGGCTTGGTAATGAGGCTGTCTAACACTTCTGGTAAATTAAAAGAGGGACGAATATCGTTATATCGTATAATAGTCCCTTCGGGATCAACCAAGATATAGAAGGGAATGCCTCCACCCCGGTACGATTTAAAAGTAGATTGCTGGAATCCATTTCCGCCGTAAAGTTGAGGCCAGGGATTGTCGAACTGCTGTATGGCCTGCCTCCAGCGCAGACTATCCTCTTCAATGGATATTGCTACAATCTCAAACTCATCGCGTGAATAGGTATTATATAGTTTTTTCATCGATGCAAATTCATCCAGGCATGGAATACACCAGCTAGCCCAAAAGTCCAGGAGTACATACTTCCCTCTGAAATCTTTCATTTCAACTATTTCTTCTTCACTATTTGGTAGAGTGAAGGGGATGGCTGGTTGTCCCGGGGAGACACGTTTTAGCTCCTCATAAAAGTTTTTAAGAAAGTCTGTGTATCTCGGATAGTCGGATGAATAATCCTCAATAAACCGTTCATAACTGGGAGTGGCGATCTCCAGGGGCATTTCACCTAATCTTTCTGCGACGAGGTGCATTCTGGCGTATGCTTTGGCCCGTCGATCTTCGACATGCTGTAAAACCGCAGTACGGGCGGAATCAAGAGTTTCATAACCCAGACGTTTGATATCATATTCCATAAGTGACTGCCCGTATTCTTCTTCGATGCTATCCGCTACGCCAAAGGTGTTTGCATAGGCATTGGTAAAGTCCCGGATGCCGGCCCGTTGGGCATGGAGAGTATTAAATTCAAAAAAATGAAGCTCTTTGGCTTCTTTTATTACAGCCTGACGTTCTTTGTCGGGTGCAAATTCGGGCTGTTCTCTTCGGTAACGAATATCTTCCAGCCGTTTTACAAGGTATTCGCCTACCGTGCGATAATACAGGGGGCGCAAGGGAGTATCCTTAAAGTAATTCTCTGCAAGTTTATAACGTTTTTGATATAGATTGGTGACTTGTGTTGATTCACCTTCTCGGAAGGCCGGGAGTTGTTTCTCTATTTGAGAGAGTATCTGCTGCTCTTCATTCCAATAGTCCGCATAAAGACTGTCCCAGGGTTCAGAATAGCCCTTCACTTCTACCGATTTAGGGAATTGATTGCGTTGGATTGTTAGATTAAGCGAATTACCAGGATCTACGAGTAGCGGGTAATGCTGATCGTCAATGAAAAGTCGCACGAGCTGGGTTGAATCCACGGGGAGATCAACCTGAAAATTTCCGTTATTATCAGGCTCAAAGGGATAAGTTATTTTATCTGCATATTTATAGTGTATAGGCTGCTTGCTGATATATATTTCTGCAGAGCCTACATAATCAATAACTCCTTCAATCGAAGTGATATTATTAGATTGCTTGCCGTTGCCGTTTTCAAAGTTGTTCTCACAACCGATGAGCAGTAACGTGCAAAGTCCAAGGAGTATTGTTATATGAACGTGAGCGTATATATACATTTTGGGGATAACCGTTTGTCAGAAAGTTTTAACTAGAGACAATAAGTCCTATAAGGAAGCAATAATCTATCATTAAAAAATGAGTAGAAAAAATTTGTAAGACAGATTGATTTGATTAATCTTATAACAAGAAAAGAGCATTATTCATTGAGATAGTTCTTGAGTGATCCTGTAGAGCATCAATAAAAGTTTTTCAAACTTTTTTGTAACAAATTGCTTGTTAAACACTCTTGTTAATTGAGGGGATGATCTAAATGTCTGATTAGGGGAAGTCCTCAAGGCAACAACTGGAATAAATAGCAATAATTGTTGTGAGTAAAGAGTGATGAAGACTCATATATATAATACCTTTTGATCTCACAATGTATTTTTCTGCATAAATTTTAAAAAGTGGAATTATGAATGAGCGTCTAAATAACGAAGAGCTAAAAGGAAAAATTGAACAATATCTGGATGGCCAACTTTCGCCTGGGGAAGTAGATGAACTTTGGGCAGAGCTTGTAGAGAAGGGGGAGTATCTGGATTATATGAAGAGTGTAGCTAATTTGAAGTCTGTAGTAGAAGACAAAAAAGAAGAGGAAGAGCAGGTACAGGAGACGAAGAAAAGCTATATTTACTATGCGGCGGCTGCAGTGATAGCATTGTTAATTGCCGTATTGGGCGTAATGAACTTATCTAATCAAGAATCTGTCGGATTGGTTAGCCCGATTCCGGATGTTGAACTTGAATATTATCGTTCTGCAGATGGCACTGTTACCGATCGCGATAGTGATAAGTTGATACGTGATGCCGTAGCTCTTGCAAATAGTGGTGAAATAGATAAAGCTATTTCTCTCTTAGAAGAAGAGATAGATAAGGTTGAAGAAACAGAACAGATAGCCCGCTTGAATATGACATTGGGATCTTTGTTCTATAACCAAGAGCAGTACGATAAGGCAATTGAACAGTACAGCTGGATTATAGAAAGGGCAGATAAAGAAAAATTGGGACTCTTACTGCTGGAAAAAGCACTGTGGTATCGAGGAAACGCTTATTTGCAGAAGGATCAAATTGCAGAAGCTAAAACTGATATTAGAAAAGCCTATGACTTGAACGGAGCGTATCGCCGCGTAACAGAACGCTATCTTAAAAGTTTGAATAACAACAATAATAATACTACTACTAGATAAGGATAGTGTATGTAGGATATATATAGTTAGTTACTACTATATAATAGAGTCTGGTACTACATCTACATTATATCAACTCAGTTAGTTAAATTTCTAATATTCCTATTTCATCTTATACAACTATACGGATACTGAGCCGTTAGAAGATTGAAATAGGACTCCCTTCTCTTTGAACAAAGTCAATATTATAATAATCAAAAAGTAGAGTAAGAAGATCCCAGCTATAGCCAGATTTGTTCTTCGGTTGGGATGTACAATAGGCTCGGTATCACCAATCAGCATATAAGGACCCCAGAGATGCGGACTTGCATTCTTTGTCTCCAGGAAGTATCGTTTGGTAGCTTGAAGGGCTTCAGATTTGGATTTCCCCTCATTAAGCTGATCATAGAAATGGATTGCAAAGTCTGAGGCGAGCATATCATTGACCGACCATATATTCAGTACGAGCGATTGTGCTCCGGCATATTGTAAGGCCCGGCTGAATCCCATGATTCCGGATCCCCGGATATAGGGTCCCGACCCCGACTTGCAGGAATTAAGCATGATCATTTCATTATTGAGATTTAACTCAAAGAGCTCATATGCAAATAGTTGATTACTAAATGCACTGTCTTTTTCTGTTGAGTTATTAGCCATGTAGATCGTTGAAAAAAGCGGATCTCTCTCAGAAACTTCACTGTGTGTGGCCAAGTGCAGAATTCGTCCATTTTGAGCAGATTGGGTAAAAGTTTCTTTTTGTGACGCATTATTGGTATAAGTTTTGAGATTGTTAAGGCGCGTCAACCGGTCCTTAATGGTATTCACTTCTGCTTCTGCAAAGGGAAGGGGAACCAGGTTTTTGCTTGGGAAGCCGTCAAAGTTTGATACCCCATAACCTATGTAATTCCACTCATTCGTTGAATCGGTATTATTGGTCTGTGCCTCCGTTTTAAAGTCGTTCAGAGAAGTCAGGTAGTGGATGTCAAAACGTTCTATAGCATACCGGCTTTCCCCGTAACTGAATTTATGAGCCGGCTTTTCTATAGGTAAGACATCTACCGGAAGCTGATAGAGGTAACTGTCCGGGATAATGGTAATTTCTTCAATGCGGCTGGGCAGCTCATCAATATTCAGCAGTTGAGAGACGGCGTACAGTGAGTCGAGATTCGTTGAGTTATTGGCCAGTTGCTCGACAGAACCCTCAAAGAGCTTACGTCTTTTTTCATCGAGCAGAATGACATCAACATTTACATCAGAACGGGTAATTTTGGCTATATAGTATTGGTCCTTCAGTTCGGTGATGTGTAGTACCAATTGATGAGCAGAAAGCTTACGCTGGACTTCAGGTATGGGTATCGGCTGTACATCAGATTGTGAAGAGATTTTCCGGTCAAACTTTCTTTTCTGGAGATTAAGCTCATTGATTTCCTGCTGAACCTGAAATTGCTCATCCTGGGGAAGGGTAAGTAATCTCTTGCGTTTGGCGTCCAGCTGGTTCGTAATATTTTTGTACTGAGTGAGTTCCGACTCACTCAGCAGGCTGGCCCGGATCAGTGGATTTTGATAAATGGACGCATCATTAATGGTTTTTAATCGGTCTAAAAGGTTGACGGCCTGGGCAGGCTGATCACTATCCCTATAAATAGACGCCGTTAGCTCAAAAGCATCAATATATTCATCGGCGACATGCCAAAACCCGGACTGAAGGTCCGTGCTGCTTTGAGCCCGTTCCACGACCTGCTCAATGGTAGGAGTTAAAATCGCCAGTGCTTCTTCAGGCTGACCTTTTTCGTGGAGCAGCTGCGCCCTGACGGTATTGGCTTTCACAAGCTGTTCAAAGTTAAGTTTGCTTAGGTCAAGCTGACTAAATTCTTTAACAAGAGTCTCTGCTTTTGATATTTGATGCTGTTTCAGATGAATCCTAGCTTTATTCACTATCGCATCGATATAGTTGGGGTTGTCTTCTTGTGGAGTTAGTTCGATAATCCGATCATATCTTATTAAGGCTTTTTCAAATTTTTGCTGTTTCTCAAATGTCTGCGATTCTTCATTGAGAAGGTAGATATAGTATCTGGAGTCATTTTGTGGATCTAAGGCTTGTTCAGCATTTAAAAAATATTCATGTGCTTTTTCAAAATTATTTTGGAATTCCCGGTAGAATGAACCTAAAAAGGTATAAATTTTCCCCAAGTCAGTAGGATTCCCCAGTTCTTTAGCTAGTTTTTCAGCCTGTTCAATGTAATTTAGAGCATTGGATAAATCATTAGTCTGTTTATAGTAAACAAAAAGATTGTTATAGATTTCCAGCTGGTGCGAATAGTTCCCTTGTTGTTGGGCTGTTTCCAGGGCTTGGAATTGAAGGTCTAGGTACCGATCATATTCTCCCAATTTATGATAGGTGATTCCCAGGTTGTTATAGAGCGAAGAGCGATTAATGGGAATATTATTGCTATTTGCCTCTTCCAATACCTGGGTATACACTTCTTTGGCTCGCTGTATTTTTCCAATACTATATAAATAGACCCCTTGCAAGGTTCTGACACTGAGTTCCGCCTTTTTGTCATTTGTATATTTGGTGAGGGGCAGGAGATAATTTCTTGTAATGGTTAAGTTGCGGTCAAAATATCCGGTCCTATACATGGCATAATCAAGGTACCGGTAAATTCTTAACTTAAGCGAAGAAGCGGGAAACCAATGATCATTTATTAACGTATTATAGAGTGGGGTAATTTGTGAATAGCGGTCCAACAGGTAGAGCGCCTGCATCAAAGTAAAGGCGGGTAGGTGAGGTCCTCTATGGTTGATTACAGATCGGTTATTCTGCCATTGGTAAGCTAGCTGTGTAATATAGCTCTCGGATAAATATTGGCGTCGATCTGGGTGGGTGAGCAGGAAAAAATGAGGCAGCCGAAAGGATTTTGTGGGGAGCATTTCATCTGTAATACGGTCATTGGCAATGATCGCATTACTCATATCCTGGTAATTGATATTGCTAAAACCTCCTGGAAAAGTATGGTTAGAAGTAAAATCCTCGTACAGCTGCCGCTTATTGGGGAGATCTTGAAGCAGGAGGGCGATCAGGAGATCGGCCGAACCCGTTTCAAACACCACTTTTTTCAGCTGCTTAGCAGTTGAATTCTCAATACTCTTAAAAAGAGACAGAGGGCCCTCGTTAAGTCCTTGTTCACGGACTTTCTGTTCGACAAAAGTTTTTACGTTTTTGTTATCGGAGGTTATGAGAGTAAGCGCCCACAGGTTTTCATCCGTATTTCGTCCTTCCTCAATTTCCTGTATATAATGCTCCGCCTGGGTAAAGGCCTGCCGTACATTTTCAGGATGATTTTCCGGGCCCTGTACAAGCTGAAGAATGCCAAGAAGTAGAAGGAGCCGCATTGCGATGATAAGTATGAGTTAATGAGGGCTTGTTAACTAAAGATATAAAGAAATATCCCAAACTTATCGAAACATAAATTTATTTTAATGTGACGGCCCTTCTACCTTCCGGCATTTAGAATGATTCATAATAATGAACTGGTTTGCCCAAACACTGCATTGAGACCTGAAAGAAAATATTTGAACTGATGATTGGTCAAGCATTACAGAAGAAATTCCAAAAATTTTATTCTGGCTTGTCAACAATAGGGCTCATTTCAGCATCTGTACCAAAACCGGGGTTGTCAGGCTGGTCGGGCGTTACTTGCTCCGTTGCAGGCTGTTCGGGCTGCTGAGAAAGTCCGGGATCAGTAACAGAAGAAGCACAACCGGCGAATAAAGCTACGATGAAAGTGAGAGCGACGAATTTTTTAATGAGAGATTTCATAATTTATCTTTTTTTTGACTACAGCTATAATTGTAGAAGAAATATCACTGATTATATTTGTTATTCTGGCTTGTCAACAATAGGGCTCATTTCAGCATCTGTACCAAAACCGGGGTTGTCAGGCTGGTCGGGCGTTACTTGCTCCGTTGCAGGCTGTTCGGGCTGCTGAGAAAGTCCGGGATCAGTAACAGAAGAAGCACAACCGGCGAATAAAGCTACGATGAAAGTGAGAGCGACGAATTTTTTAATGAGAGATTTCATAATGAGTCCTTTTTATTATTTGATTATGAGTAATTAATATAAAAGTGAAAATAAGCCATTGAGCCTGCTTCGAGATAAACATACAGACCCCCTTCATTTATACAAGAGTATTTTGCAAGCAATTTGTTACAAAAAAGTTTATTTTTGAGTTATTTTCTTGCAAAACAGCATAAATATAGATTAACTATATAATATAACTTTATATAAAACAACTATTTAGAGAGGAATTGGTTTTTAAGGAAGCCGGATTGTAATTTGGATGGCAAGAGAATAGTTATATATTCAAAATAGAAGATACCGTTGATTGGGGACCTATTTTTTCTGCAAATAAGATGCATATATCATTTTGAGTTTTTCCAAAGTCGATTATTCCGAAATTATTGATGCTCTTCAACAGAATCGGGAGGGAGAGGTAAACGAGCTGTTGAAAGAACTTACTTACCGTTTGCGGGACTACATGCGTGTGGTTCTGGATGCCAGTCAGGATGATAGGGAAGAATGTGTCCAGCGAGCGCTTACCATTGCATATGAGCAGATTATACAGGGAAACATCAAGGATGAGAAAAGGATATTTGCTTACCTGTTAAAAATATGCCGCAACGAGTATTTCACGCTTAAAAAAGAAAACCGGCGATTGGAGTCTTTAGATAATCATGATTATGAAGAACAAGATAATTATGAAGGACACTTTGTGGACCCCGGGGACCAGGTCCAAAACCTGATGGATGAAGACCGGCAGAAAATTTTAGAGGCCTGCCTGGATAACCTAAAAGAAGAATATAGGGAGTTTATCGAATATCTGATGGAGCGGCCAAATATTTCTACTGAAGATGCAAGCAGGCATTTTGGGATTTCACAAGCCAGTATGAGAACCCGGAAATCGCGAATTTTAGAGCGTCTTCATTACTGTTTCCAGCGGAAATGGAATAAATAGGTCATTGCTTTGATTATTTTCGATGTTCAGGAATGCCTTTCTAAGAACTATCTATTCCTATTATACTCGTCTTTGTGATTAGAAAAAATTGCTTAAAAATTTCCCCAGCCATTTTGCTTCTTGTTCCCATTTTATAGGGCTACCAGCAGCAATCTTTGATGATCATCCCACGGGTTCGAAAAAAGTTCATAGAGGTTGAGAGAGTATTTGCATTTCACGCCTATATTTATATAGTTACGAATTAAAATTTTTGAGAATGTTTTCGCTATAGGGATTATAACGGACCATTTATATTAATACTGTCAGATGGATAAATAGATTGTTAAGACAAGCGTATCTTAACTTCAGTAAGGGATTAAATAATAGGTAGATATGGGAAATAAAGAACAAATGGAAGCATATTGGCGGGCCAATCTTCGCTATGTGGGAATACTTTTGGGAATTTGGTTTCTGGTTTCTTTTGTATTTGGCATTCTATTGGCAGAACCTCTGAATACCATCCGGATAGGTGGATTTAAACTGGGGTTTTGGTTTGCTCACCAGGGATCTATCTATGTGTTTGTGATCCTGATTTTTGTGTATGTATGGCTGATGAACCGCCTTGACAGAAAATATGGCGTACGAGAAGACTGACTTTTAACCCCGATTTACAGCTTGCTTATGGATATTCAAACGTGGACATATTTACTGGTAGGGCTCACTTTTATCTTATATATAGGTATTGCTATATGGGCGCGGGTAGGGTCTACAAAAGATTTCTATATAGCCGGCAGTAAAGTCCACCCCCTGGCCAACGGAATGGCTACAGCTGCGGACTGGATGTCAGCAGCATCTTTTATCTCGATGGCGGGTCTTATTGCCTTTATGGGATATGATGGAGGGGTTTACCTTATGGGTTGGACCGGCGGATATGTACTTTTGGCTCTGTTGTTAGCTCCTTACCTTAGAAAATTCGGGAAATTTACTGTTCCTGATTTTATTGGGGACCGTTATTACTCAAATGTAGCACGAACGGTAGCCGTTATTTGTGCAGTCATTGTTTCGTTTACCTACGTAGCGGGACAGATGAGAGGGGTGGGCGTTGTTTTTGCCCGTTTTCTTGAAGTATCAATCAATACTGGTGTGTATATTGGAATGATCGTGGTTTTCTTTTATGCCGTATTGGGTGGAATGAAAGGGATTACCTACACGCAGGTTGCCCAGTATTGTATCCTTATTTTTGCCTATATGGTCCCTGCCTTTTTTATTTCTTTTCAGCTAACGGGCAATGTAATACCCCAAATTGGATTTGGAGGAACTCTTGCCGACGGTTCGGGGACTTATCTGTTGGAGAAGCTGAACCAACTGCATGTGGAGCTGGGTTTCGCAGAATATACATCAGGAACAAAGTCTACTATTGATGTCTTTGCTATTACTTTGGCACTGATGGTGGGAACAGCAGGACTGCCCCATGTCATTGTTCGATTTTTTACGGTTCCCAAAGTTCGGGATGCCCGGATGTCGGTAGGGTATGCTCTTCTATTTATTGCTATTCTTTATACAACGGCCCCGGCTATTTCCGCTTTTGCCAAGACCAATCTTATAGAAACCGTTTCCGAGGAAGAGTATTCGGAAGTACCGGCTTGGTTTAATAATTGGGAAAAAACCGGTCTGTTAAGCTTTGATGACAAAAATGAAGACGGAAAGATTCAGTATGTGGCTAATGAGAAAAGAAATGAACTTACTATTGACCGGGATATTATGGTGCTGGCAAATCCGGAGATAGCAAATTTGCCTAACTGGGTTATTGCATTAGTTGCGGCTGGAGGACTGGCCGCGGCCCTTTCTACAGCTGCGGGTCTTTTGTTGGTTATTTCTACCAGTATATCGCATGATTTGATTAAGAAACAGATTATGCCTGAAATTACGGAAAAAGGAGAGCTTATCTGGGCCCGCGTAGCCGCCGGATTTGCAGTCGGAGTCGCGGGCTATTTTGGGATTAATCCCCCGGGCTTTGTAGCAGCAACCGTTGCCTTGGCTTTTGGATTGGCCGCTGCTTCTTTCTTCCCGGCTATCCTGTTAGGAATTTTTGACAAGCGAATGAATCGGCAGGGGGCGATCAGCGGAATGATAGTAGGAATGCTTTTAATGCTATTTTATATGATTAAATACAAGCTGGGTGGTTTCGGCGGTGGTGTCGAAGAGGATTGGTGGTTCGGTATTTCTCCGGAAGGATTTGGCTCGGTGGCTATGATGGTCAATTTAACGGTAGCGATAACCGTATCCCGAATGACTGAGGCGCCTCCCCAAAAAATAAGGGAGTTGGTAGATAAAATCCGATATCCCCAGGAGGCCGTGGAGGAATAGGGAAATTGTTTTAGTACGAGAATATATATAAGTATGTATATTTATCCCGAAAAAAATGTTAGGGCAAAAAGAAACGTAAAAAATTATGTAAAACTTGATTATCTCTCTGAATTATGTAACATACGGCTTAAAGGGAAAATGAATAACTAATTACAATTGAATTGGCAAATATTATGAAGGAGCATACGATTAGTTCTTTTGAGGATTATAAAAAAGTTTATCAAAAAAGTATTGAGGAGCCAGAAGATTTTTGGGCTGATTATGCAAAGACTTTTGACTGGCATGAGCCCTGGGATAAAGTGCAGAGTGGCAGTTTTGAAGAAGGAAATGTTAAGTGGTTTGAAGGCGGTAAACTGAATATTGTTGAGAATTGCCTGGACCGTCATCTCGAAGAACGGGGAGATAAGACAGCCTTTATATTTGAGCCCAATCAGCCGGATGCTCTTAAGCGTACTATTTCTTATGAAACACTTCACGAAGAAGTATGCAAATTTGCGAATGTTTTAGAATCAAAAGGAATAAAGAAAGGCGATCGGGTTGCTATTTATATGGCTATGACACCGGAAATAGCCATTGCTGCTTTGGCCTGCGCTCGTATTGGGGCAGTTCACTCTATTGTATTTGCCGGTTTCTCTGCACAGTCGCTGGCTGATCGTATCCAGGATTGCGATGCCAAGATGTTGATTACTAACGATGGACTTCGGCGCGGAAATAAATTGGTTCCCCTCAAAGAAATTTCTGACGAGGCGTTGGAAAATTGTCCGACTATTGAAAGTGTAATTGTATGCCAGCATGCCGATAATGAGATTGAATGGGAAGAAGGAAGAGATGAATGGTGGCATTTGTTGATGCGCAATGTTTCTAAGGAGCATGAAGCGGTTGCCATGGATGCCGAAGATCCACTGTTTATTCTATATACTTCCGGTTCCACGGGCAAGCCCAAGGGGCAGGTTCATACTTGTGGAGGATATATGGTGTATACCAGTTATACTCTTCGCAATGTATTTCAGATTGAAGAAGATGATGTATACTGGTGTACCGCCGATGCCGGATGGATTACGGGGCATTCGTATATCATTTACGGTCCTTTGTTGAATGGAGTGTCCGGGATTATTTTTGAAAGTACGCCTACTTATCCAGATCCAGGCCGGCTTTGGGAAGTTGTTGAAAAATATGATGTTACCCATTTTTACACCGCTCCAACAGCCATCCGGGCACTGATGAAGGAGGATATTGATTATGTGCACCGCTATGATCTGAGCTCGCTGAAGGTACTGGGTACGGTTGGTGAGCCTATCAATGAAGAGGCATGGCACTGGTACGATGAAGAAATAGGCAATGGAGAATGTCCCATTGTGGATACATGGTGGCAGACAGAAACGGCAGGTATTATGATTTCTCCATTAGCTGGTGTAACTCCAACCAAACCCGGATTTGCAACATTGCCGCTACCCGGTATAGAGCCCGCCCTGTTAGATGACGAAGGGAACGAGATTACCGAAACTAAAGGGCAGGGCAATTTGGTGATTTCTAATCCGTGGCCTGGGGTAACGAGAGGTATCTGGGGGAATCATGAACGCTATATGGATACTTATTTTAATAAATTCCCGGGATACTATCTCACAGGTGATGGTTGCCGACGTGATGAGGATGGATATTATCGCATTACTGGTAGGGTAGACGATGTGTTGAATGTATCCGGGCATCGCTTGGGAACTGCTGAAATTGAAGATGCTATTGACGATCACAAAAAAGTAGTGGAATCGGCTGTAGTTGGTTATCCACACGATGTGAAAGGAGAAGGTGTTTTTGCATTTACGATCTGTAACCAGGATATCGACGATCCGGAAACATTCAAAGAGGAAATCAACGATTTAATCACGGAGACTATTAGTCCGATAGCGAAAGCAGGAAAAGTCCAGATTGTATCCGGACTTCCCAAAACGCGGTCGGGCAAGATTATGCGCCGGGTTTTGCGTAAGGTTGCAGCTGGTGAGGCTGATGATTTGGGAGATATTTCCACCCTTTTAAATCCTGAAGTGGTTGAGGAGATCAGAGCAGGAGAAGCATTCTGAACTGTATAGTTTGATTTTTTAACCTTTATGAGAGTCGGTACCTAAACAGGTACCGGCTTTTTTATTATGCTATAACGGAGCCGATAATCAAGAGTATTAGACTTGCCGACAATAAGAAGAGTCTAAACCGGGTACGTTTTAAAAGGGGATGGAAAAGCAATCCATAGCTATAAGGTTTTGTTTTAAGCCAGCTGTAGTAGTGATGCCTGTGTAATTCTCCGAGTGCCATAGTTACATGGCCGTGCAAAATAGTTATGGTAAAGGGGAGGGCAAAGAAGAAGGCGCCAGTATAGCTAATATTAGTTGAAATATTTAGAAATTGAGCGATATAAAAAAAGGGCCAGGCAAAAAGAACTAAAAGGGGAAGGATAAGCAGCCAGTTTATAACACTGATACGCCTGAAATTTTTGGATCTTAATTCGGGGTGAACCATAGAGAAGACCAAATAATCCTGCTTTAAATTTGACTGGCTATAAGCATCTCTATTTCCCGGAAAGGCATGTCAAAAAGTTCAGCCAGCGATTTTTTTGTGAGATGTTTTTTATACACATAAGTACCGTTGCGAAGAGCAGTGTTGCTCCATAGGCATTCTTTAATACCCCCCGCATCTCCAATAGCCAATAAATAGGGAACAAGTACATTATTGAGTGCGTAGGTAGCTGTCCGGGCAACATTGGATGGAATATTGGGTACACAGTAATGGATAACATCATGGACGGTATAGGTAGGCATAGAATGGCTGGTAGCCCTGCTTGTAGCAATGCATCCGCCCTGATCAATAACTGTGTCTACAATTACGCTGCCGGCTTTCATATTGGCCACCATAGGTTCACTAACCAGACAGGGAGCCCGTTCCCCTTCCTGCATTGCTGCTCCGATAACCACATCGGCATGCTCAAGAGCAGAAGACAAATATTGGTAATTGGCAGTAGCCGTGATAATTCGCCGATCAAGAGCATTTTCAAGATGCCGGAGTCGTGCCAAATCGTTATCCATAACAAAAACCTGGGCACCATATCCTAGGGCAGTCCGGGCAGCATATTCTGCAGTAATGCCAGCTCCGAGAATGACGACCGTAGCCGGTGGAATACCTGAAATGCCTCCCAGCATGATACCTTGTCCACCTTCTCCTTTCTCAAGGTAGTGTGCGCCAACTTGAACCGCCATCGAACCAGTAATCTCGTGCATCATCCGTACGATTGGGAATTCTTTATCTTCTCCTTTAATAAATTCAAAGCCGATAGCGGTAATACATTTATTGATAAGGGTATTAATAAATTTTTCCGTAGCATTGCCCAAATGAAGGGCCGATAGTAATATGTGATTATTATCAAGCAGTTCAAGTTCTTCTTGGGTGGGCGGAGCTACTTTAGCGATCAAGTTAGCTTTTTTATAAACTTCTTCTATACTATACGCTACTTCTGCACCTGCATCAGCAAATTCCTGATCAGAGAAGTTGGCTTCTTCTCCCGCCTCCTGTTCCATAAAAACCTCGTGCCCATTTGCTTTTAAAATGGAAACACCACCTGGTGTTAAAGAAATACGCCGTTCATCGTTGGAGACCTCTTTGGGAAGCCCTATTTTAAGAGAGATTTTAGATTCAGACTTCATTAACCGTTTTTCTAACGTCTGAATGCCAATTTGTTCAGTTTTGAGTGGTTTAATATCCATAAAATAGGGTTTGGGCAGATATATTAGACCCAATAATTTAATCTTCGTAGCTACAGTAAGCAAAATATCAATTAAGAATTGAGAATGTGGAATTACGATTTTAAATCCACATCTAAATAAATGTCATAATCCAATTCCTACTTTACAATGAGTATTAGACCCAAAAAGAGTTTAGGACAGCATTTTCTGAAAGATGAAAATATTATAAATAAAATAGTAGACGCCATTCCGGCCCAAAAAGGTGATCGGGTTATAGAAGTTGGGGCGGGCACCGGAGCACTTACCCGTGTTTTAAGCGATCGATTTAGTGACCTGCTGGCCGTGGAGCTTGATGAGCGTGCCGTAGAGGTATTGCAACAAAGATTTAAGGATGTAGAGATATATCAGCAAAATGTTTTGGATTTGGATTGGGAAGATATTTCTGTGGGTAAAAGCAAAACCCATGTAGTAGGTAATTTACCTTATTATATTACCAGCCAGATTTTGTTTTCGTTGCTCGAAAATCGTTCGGTACTTGCAGGTGCTATCTTGATGATGCAAAAAGAAGTGGCAGAGCGATTAATCGCTGATATTCGAACAAAGGATTATGGTATTTTAAGTGTTCAAACCCAACTGATGAGTACCCCGGAGATACTTTTCCCCGTATCCCGGAACTGCTTTAATCCTCAGCCGAATGTAGACAGTGCAATGGTGAAGCTTACCTTTGATAAGGGTAAGCTGAATTGTAGTGATAAGAATCTTAAAACGGTAGTACGTACTGCATTTAATCAGCGTCGTAAAAAATTAAGTAATGCCCTAAAGCCGATTATCCCGAAGGATCAGCTGCCTGAGGGATTTGATTTCGATAAACGGGCTGAAGCATGGCCACCTTCCATATATGAAAAGTTGACAGACTATTTTGAGCAGAATGGCATTTTGACCTGAAAAATCGGCTACCCATCCTTTCTATAAATTTAATTTTTCCTGGGAACCACCCTGAGAGGCTTAAATCTATCATCAGAGGGCAACTTGAAAATTAAATGGCAGTTAATGAGAGTTTGGTATGGTACTTGCTCCTCTATTAACCTAAAATAAGAAGCATATTTTTAGTACGAGTTTATAAAAAGTATTACCAGCATTTTTATGCTGATGATAAATTTCAACTTCAACTATTAACTTAAATTGTAGGAGTCATACTTATGGCTAAATCTAAAATCAAACCGTTAAGTGATCGCGTTTTGGTTCAGCCAGAACCTGCTGAAGAAAAAACCAGTTCCGGAATTATCATTCCCGATACGGCTAAAGAAAAGCCGCAGGAAGGAACGGTTATTGCTGCAGGTCCCGGTAAAGTAGAAAACGGAACCAAGATTGATATGTCGGTAAAAGAAGGTGATAAAGTGCTCTATGGAAAATATTCAGGTACGGAAATTACCCTGGATGGTGAAGAGTATCTGATCATGCGTGAAGCCGATATTCTTGGAATCGTTGACTAAGCATTTCCTATTACACAAAATTAAATTACAAAATCTTAAAAATTAATAGACAACTATGTCAGCAAAACTAGTTCATTACGATATGGAAGCACGCGATGCTCTCAAGCAGGGTGTTGACAAGCTTGCAAATGCTGTCAAGGTCACCTTGGGACCGCGTGGACGAAACGTAGTAATCGAAAAATCATTTGGAGCACCAACAGTTACAAAGGATGGTGTTACTGTAGCAAAAGAGATTGAGCTGTCCAACAAACGACAAAATATGGGTGCTCAGATGGTGAAGGAAGTTGCTTCCAAAACCAGTGATAATGCTGGTGACGGTACAACAACGGCAACGGTACTTGCACAATCCATCATTCAAACCGGTTTGAAAAATGTTACAGCCGGTGCTAATCCAATGGAATTGAAGCGTGGTATCGACATTGCCGTTAAAGCTATTGTTGAAGAGCTTCGTAAAACCAGTCAACCTGTTGGTGACAGCCTTGAAAGTATCAAGCAAATTGGTACCATTTCTGCCAACGGTGATCAAGAGATTGGCCAGAACATTGCCGATGCTATGGAAAAAGTTGGCCAAGACGGTGTCATTACGGTTGAAGAAGCCAAAGGTACCGAAACCTATCTCGAAACGGTTGAGGGTATGCAATTCGACCGCGGATATCTCTCACCTTATTTCGTGACCGATTCCGAAAATATGGTTGCAGAAATGGAAGAGCCTTATATCCTGATCTTCGACAGTAAGATCAGTAATATGAAAGATCTGCTTCCTATTCTGGAAAAAGTCATTCAAACTAGCAAGCCACTGTTGATTATCGCTGAAGATATTGAAGGCGAAGCACTGGCTACTCTGGTTGTTAATAAGCTCCGCGGTTCTCTCAAAATTGCTGCTGTTAAGGCACCTGGATTTGGTGACCGACGCAAGCAGATGTTGGAAGACATAGCTATCCTGACCGGCGGTACGGTTATATCCGAAGAGCGTGGTTATAAGCTTGAAAATGCTACACTCGACTTCTTGGGTACAGCTGACCGTGTAAACATCACCAAAGACGATACGACTGTTGTTGGTGGAAAAGGAGATGACAACGACATCAAAGGTCGTGTAAATCAGATTAAAGGTCAGATTGAAAATACTTCTTCTGATTACGATCGTGAAAAACTTCAGGAACGTCTGGCTAAGCTCAGTGGCGGTGTAGCCGTACTGAATATTGGCGCTGCTTCTGAAGTTGAAATGAAAGAGAAAAAAGCTCGTGTCGAAGATGCTCTGCACGCTACCCGCGCCGCAGTTGAAGAAGGCATTGTAGCTGGTGGTGGCGTTGCGTTGCTTCGTGCTCGAAAAGCACTGGATAAGTTAGAAGCTGAAGTGCCTGATCAGAAAGTTGGCTTTAACATAGTTCGTCGTGCGCTTGAAGAGCCACTTCGAATTATTGCCAATAACGCTGGTGCTGAAGGTTCAATTGTTGTACAGAAAGTCCTTGAAGGTGAAGGCGGCTTTGGATACAACGCACGAACCGAGCAGTATGAAGATCTTATCAAAGCAGGTGTAATCGATCCTACAAAAGTTACACGTACGGCACTTGAAAATGCCGCTTCTGTTGCTGGTCTTATGCTGACAACCGAAGCCCTCATCTCTGATAAGCCTACTAAAGGTGATGATGACGATGATAATGGCGGTCCTGGCGGCGGCGGTATGCCCGGCGGAATGGGCGGCGGTATGCCCGGCGGCATGGGCGGAATGGGTGGCATGATGTAAATTGCGCCATTCTTTTAACGCCTTGCGGGATTAACCGCACTGCAATTATTAAAAGCCTCACTCTCTATTTCGGGAGTGAGGCTTTTTTATTCTTATGACCTATTTGGATAGTCATTTTCGTATTAAATACTGATTGATATTTAAAATGTATACAAGGAATAAAATGACTATGACAATGAATACGAGAAGCTGTTTTAAAGGGATCATATTAGTGTGTTTAGCGCTGTTATTACAAAACTGTGCATCCACAAATGAGGCTACAATACCTAGGGGATGGACCTATAACTTGAATTGGGAAAACTATAACAGTGCAGAATCAACGAAATCCGATTATCTTATTGTTCAGAGCAAGGAGGATATGGTATTATTGGATGGGAATGACGGGCGCATTGTAGTGGACGATATCCGTGAAAGGGGAGGATTTTTCTCAGAGATTAGCCGTGACTTTAAAGAACAGGTTAAAGAAGACTTGCTAGTGAGTCAGCGGGTGAATATCAAATATTTTCACAAGGAACTGCCTCAATTGGGGACGATACTGCTGTTTAACCAGGTAGAGAAAGGAGATCAGGTGCAAAGTTATGACCTCAAAACAGGCGAAGAAAAATGGTCTTCTACTTCATACGTCTGGAATCTGGACAAATATGAGGATATTGCGAATATCGCTATTAATGAACTCATGGGAGGTAGTTTGGGAGCTAAAGGTATGTCGGCCGTTGCCCTCCAAACCAGGTTAATTCAAAGCATGATTCAGGAAGTGCCGGAAAAGGATGCGTTTCTGTTTCGTACGGTTGAGAAACTCTATCTAATTAACCATGAGACGGGAGAAGTACTGTGGGAAAATGAAGCGATGGTTGGTACGGGTATCGCAGCAGTGAACTACCTGCCACAGAGCAACGAGTTCCTAATTGCAAGCAGTATGTCGGGTCTTCGAGATGTACTCGAAAATGTAAATGAGGAGCGAGAGTTAAAGCAACTTATTCTTGTGGATGCGAATACCGGGGACCTCTCATGGAAATCGGAATATCAGGGACGCAGTGAGCAGGTAAAAAGCATCGCGGTCAAAAATGACAAGGTTCATTTGAATTTTAACGGTGGATCGATGGAAATATTTAACTTTTTGGATGGCGAGCGTATTTGGGGTACACGCGACGGATCACTTGAAGGGAATACTAAGTTAGCCAGCTTTACCGGCAACTATAATTTAATGGAAACGATTGAAACAGCTGCTCCTCAACTTGATGGGGAGTATTTGTATGCTGTAAATCCCAAAAATATAAAAGCAGTAGGTTTGCCTGATAAGCAGATTCAGAAGTTTGACTATGCAACAGGAGAAGTACTATGGGATATAGAACTGGAAAAGACCACGGATATTCGGGATATGTTACTGTGGGATAATAACGTAATCGTACGTCTGTCCTCCCAATTACCTGATACCATGTCAGGGAATGTTTCAAATATATTAGGTGGTGTAAAGGATTTAGGATTTTATGCTTTTAATCAAGAAGATGGAACACTTAACTGGCAGCTTAGTGAACCTTTTAAAAATCATGTAACCAATGTTGTATATGGAGAAAATAAAGCTTGGGCAGCAGGTGGAGAATCCCTATACAAATTCAGTCTGGACGATGGAACCGTCTTAGTCGACTCTTCTTATGAAGACTATGAGATAGGAGAGATAAAATATATACACGAATCTGGTGATAAGCTTGTTTTAGTTGGTTTTAAAGGTATGGCAATAGTAGATAAAGGAGATTTGACTATGTTATTCAGTGAGTCACCGAATGGACGATTAACAAGCTATGAGATAAATGATCGTTTTCTTATCGTCAAGATGAGGCGATTGTTATCCGGGAAAGAAAATATCTATGTATATAATCTTACCGGTGCTTCTCCGATTACGAGCTTTACCTTAACTCCGCCGGAAAAAGATATTGGAGGAGTGCTTGGTAGTAAAGGATATTATCCAACGAACAATTTTAAACAGCTTATTACGATTACTGAAAGAGGAATAGAAAGCTATGAGGTGTACTGACTACATCCTCAATAATAGCATTATCATTAGAGGAGCCGCTTATACAAAGGCTCCTCTTTTTTTGGATGGCTATCATCTTGCAGCAGTAGACAGTTGGCGCTGTTTAATTTCATCCGCTAAAGCTAGTACAGTGTCCGCGTAAAGACCGCTGGGGTTATATCGTAACACTGAAGTTCGCAGATCATTCGTTCGCTTTTGAAAATGTGCCAGATAGTTAGCGACCGACATGATATTATTATCCATGTCAAAAATATCGTCTCCCACAAACCATTTATTCAAGGAGTAGGGGATGAATTGGGCGGAGGACATCGCACCTGCATAACTGGATTTTAGATCAAAGACGTCAATATTGTGACGTTTAGTAAAGTCAAGTAGTTCAATTAGCTGGGCTTTTGCAAAATCGGCGCGATATCCCACAGCATACATGGATACATAGGCGTTAAAGGGGTTATAACTGCCAATATTCTGACCAAAATCTGATTCAATACCGATAATGGCGGTAATAACATATTTGGAAATACCGTATTCTTGTTCGGCCTTTTGCAGTTGGTCGGAATGTTCTTGCATAAAGGTTACAGCCCGTCTTTTCTTTTCTTCAAAGCCCAGAATCTGTTTATATTCTTCTAAATTTATAGATTTACGTTCTGCGGATCGTTTAAACCGTTGATCAATTTCTCCATAGATTTCAAAACGCTCATCCTGAAATAAATGGGATGTTTGATATTCTTTTTTGTGAAAAATATCAATGAGTTCTGTCAAGGCTTGACTGTATTTAGAGTGGGCGGAGATGGTATCATCAATGGTTGGGGAAATTCCGGTATTTGAATTAGGGCCATGCTCATGAACAGAATGGGCTGTACCAATATTGGAATTCCCTAATAACAGGAGAATAATCCCACTCGAAAGAATATTTTTAAATGTAGTAAGTAAGTTTGTCATATGATTTGTTCCCCGCCTATGTATTTTGTTGAGGTTTTTACAAAACCTTGTGTCATCCTGAATACCCTATTCAGGAACTTTTAAAACCAACGTAATATAGAGCATCTAGAGTCCTTTCTGTGGATACTGAAAGAGGATCAGTATAGCATGAGAATCTCAAGATACTTCTTATAGAATAATAGAATTATTTTTCCGGATTTTCCAGTTCGGGTTGCTTCCCGCGAAAATGTTCTGCCGCATTAATGCCTAATATTTCAAAACGATCGAATTGAGTCTGTAATCGTTGCCAGAAATGTTCCCAGTTCCTTTTTTCTTTGGGGGACCAGTTAACCTCTGCCAGTGCCGATGCGCGAGGGTAAGCCATATATTCAACTTTTTCAGGAGAGTGCATATATTCAGTCCATACATTTCCCTGGGCTCCCAAAATATACTGAGATTCTTCCTCTGTAAGTTCTTCCGGTATGGGTTCATAGGAGTATGTCTTTTCTAATGTGGTAAACCCACCAATAGCCAAGGGCTCAGAATCGGGAGTAGCCTGGTAATGATCCAAATATAGATGGGTGCCGGGTGTCATAACCACATCATGATGTTGTTTCGCTGCCTCGATTCCTCCTTGAATACCGCGCCAGCTCATTACCGTTGCATTTGGAGCTAAACCACCTTCCAGTATCTCATCCCAGCCGATAATTTGTCGGCCATGCTCGTTTAAAAATTCCTCAATACGGGTAATAAAATAGCTTTGAAGTTCATGTTCATCTTCGAGTCCTTCACGTTCAATAACCTGCTGGGCGAGCTCGCTATTTTCCCATTGCGTTTTGGGGGCTTCATCTCCGCCGATATGGATGTATTCGCTGGGAAATAACTCCATAACTTCTGTGAGTACATTCTCAAGAAAGGTAAAGGTTTCTTCACTGGGACAGTAAATATCTTCAAATACTCCCCAGGTTGTCTGAACTTTATAATTTTTATTTTCCAGGCATCCTAACTCGGGATAAGCTGCTAATGCAGCCGAAGCATGACCCGGAAGTTCAATTTCGGGTATTACCGTAACCTGCTTCTTTTGTGCATAAGCAACGATCTCGCGCACTTCATCCTGGGTATAGTAACCGCCGTAACGCTCGCCGTCGTAAATATCCGAGCCATAGTGACCGACAAGCGTCGAATCTCTCCAGGCACCTATTTCCGTTAATTTGGGATATTGCTTGATTTCAATGCGCCAGCCCTGGTCTTCCGTCAGATGCCAATGGAAACGATTCATTTTATGCATCGCAATCAGGTCGATGTAGCGCTTGATAAAATCAACCGGGAACAGATGCCGTCCCACATCCAGATGGAGTCCACGATAGGCGAAGCGCGGGTAATCCTCAATTTCTACAGCAGGGATCGTCCATTCTGTATCTTGGGGGACTAAAGTATAGTCTGTTTGATAAATCTGTGCAGGCAGAAGTTGCAGCAGCGATTGTATCCCGTAAAATAATCCAGTGGATGTGGATGCCTTCAGGGAGATTTCTCCATCCGTTACACTTAATTGGTATCCTTCTTTGTGATCGACAGACTCTTTATCAATAGATAAGGAAATAATATTTTCCGGATATTGATCAGCATCTAAGCCTACAAGAGGTAGATCGTAACCAGTGGCAGAATCAATGGCTTTTTTAAGTTGTTTGACAATACTTTTTATCTCTTCTTGGGAAAGGTCAGCTTTAATAACGGTATTTCGCTCCAGGTGAAAGGACCCTTCCTGTACTTCCATTGAAACTGGTTCCGGAATAATGGAGATACTGTCACTATTTTGTGCGTGAATGGTATTAACGGAAAAGATGCCAACTAATAAGAGAATGAATATTACTTGTAAACGTTTTATAAAGCAGTTGTAGTTACTCATTGTCATTGTTTTTTTGGATATGCCTTTAAAAAAATATGAACTTCAATGTTAGCGGCTTAGTCAGATTTGTATATACCGATTTCGGTGATTGCCGGTCGGGCTAAAAACGCTTCAAGGTCAATTCGAATTGCGCTGGTAGTTGTTTCATCCAGCTGGAGAATGCGCTTATAGCCGATGGTTGTTTCATCAGCTACTTTCTGCCAACCCCCATTATTTTGCACGGAGACACTGAACCTGGATATGCGTTGCCCAATCGGGATAAACTCTTGCAGAGACAACAAATCAAAGGTAATGGGAGTATCAAAATTAAGCATCAATGAAGGCTGATCATCTTCTTCCGAAGCAATCCAGAAATTTTCCCAACTTTCATCGATAACCAGATCGGCGGGGTATCGTTCACCTGCACTACTGCTTTCCACCGTAGCCTGCGGGGCCAGATTGTCATCGAATAAGGTGTTCAGAGTATCGGAGAAAGCATATAAACGATCGGTGTCCGTTTGGTGAAATTGTCCCGTGGTATCGGGCGGAATATTCAGTAACAGCGTGCAGTTCCTTCCCACTGATTTCATATAGATTTCAGTAAGCTCCGCTACCGTTTTTACTTCGTCATCTTCTTCCGGATGATAAAACCATCCCGGACGGATAGAGACGTCACATTCTCCTACTACCCAATCGGACCCTCCCTGTTCTCCACTGTTAAGATAATCAGTCTGCCCGGCCTGACCGATCTCCACGGAATCCCGATCAATGGTTGACCAGTTGGTACGTCCTGCAAAGCCGTGTTCGTTTCCAATCCAGCGGATATCGGGACCTTCATCCGAAAAAATAAGCGCATCGGGCTGCAATTCACGTACCATTGACCACCACTCATCAAAGTCGTAATCCATATCTTTTGCATCTTCTCCTTTAGCTCCGTCAAACCAGATTTCAGAAATAGTGCCATAATTGGTAAGAAGTTCGCGGAGCTGGTTCATATAGAACTCATTGTATTCGGGCGTACCATAACTTTGCTCGTGCATATCCCAGGGCGAAAGATAGATTCCAAAATCCAATCCATATTTTTTGCAGGCCTCGGAGACTTCTTTTACGATATCACCTTCACCGTTTTTATAGGGACTGTTGGCGATATCATGATCGGTATATTCACTGGGCCAAAGGCAAAAACCATCGTGATGCTTTGCTGTTAGTATCAGCGTTTCAAATCCTGTCTCGCTAAGGGTTTTAGCCCATTGGTCGGCGTCAAAATTGGTAGGGTCGAACAACTCGGGATCTTCATCTCCGGTACCCCACTCCCGGTTGGTAAAGGTGTTGATTCCAAAGTGTACAAAGGCCACCTTTTCTTTTTGCTGGTATTGAATTTGTTGAGTAGTAGGTCTTACCTCATCCGGAGAAATACCCGGCCACTCGGAAGAATGATTTCCATCTTGGCATCCCAGGATTGTAATGAATAATAGGGTTAAAAAAACAAAAAGAAAGCTCTTTTCTTTCATTTCCTAATCAATAATTTGAGGAATTGTTTTATTATTGGCTATTTATAATACTGAATTTGCAGAAGTTTGCAAATAGGGAGTTGGTTTTGATTAAAAAAATACGTTTGTTTTTGAAGTTCGGATTTTAAAATCAGTAATCTTAAAGGGATTTTTTACAGATTGTTTAACTATGGAACTTGCAACTATTGATTGGGTAATGATTGGAGCGTATATGCTCTTTTCATTAGTGATTGGTATCTATGTAGCCCGGAAGGCAGGGAAAAATTCAACTCAATACTTTGCAGCCGGTAAAAATATGCCGTGGTGGCTACTGGGTATTTCAATGGTTGCAACGACTTTTTCAACTGATACTCCCAATCTTGTCGCTAATATTGTCCGGACCGATGGCGTTGCAGGTAACTGGGTTTGGTGGGCTTTTTTGCTTACGGGTATGCTTACGGTATTTGTATATGCCCACCTTTGGAAGCGTTCTGGCGTGCTCACAGATGTAGAGTTTTATGAGTTGCGCTATAGCGGTAAGATGGCGGCTTTTTTGCGGGGATTTCGAGCTGTATATCTCGGGTTTGTTTTCAATGTAGTTATTATGGCGACGGTTTCACTGGCTGCCATTAAAATTGCTGGGGTGCTAATGGGGCTTTCGCCCGTGGAAACAGTTGTTATTACGGGAGCGGTAACTGTGATATATAGTTCGCTTGGTGGTCTGCGGGGGGTTTTACTAACGGACCTTTTCCAGTTTTTCCTAGCTATAGGGGGAAGTTTCATCGCTGCTTATGTGGCTCTTAATCATCCTGATGTGGGTGGTTTTGAAGGCCTCCTTCAACACAAAGATGTGGTAAGTAAGCTCAATATCTTACCCGACTTTTCCGATCCTTCTCAGGCAATAGGGATTTTTATTATTCCACTAGCTGTTCAGTGGTGGAGCGTATACTACCCAGGTGCGGAGCCGGGCGGCGGCGGTTATATTGCTCAGCGTATGTTTGCGGCCAAAGACGAAAATAATTCCATTGCGGCTGTTTTCTTTTTTAACGCTGCTCATTATGCTTTGCGTCCCTGGCCCTGGATTATTGTTGGACTTTGCTCAATTATCGTTTTCCCGGATGTGGCTGCTATGAAGGAAGCTTTCCCGGATGCGGCATCGGTAGCGGATGATGATATGGGCTATGCCGCTATGCTGACCTTTATCCCTACCGGTTGGCTGGGCGTTGTGGTGGCTTCACTGACAGCGGCCTATATGTCAACAATATCCACACATCTCAACTGGGGATCGTCTTATTTAGTAAATGATTTTTATCAGCGATTTATCCGACCCGAAAGTTCAGAGAAAGAATTGGTAATGGTGGGGCGACTTTCCACAGTCTTCTTAATGATTGTGGCCGGATTTTTAGCTCTGGCAATGCAGAATGCATTGGATAGTTTTCAGATTCTTCTCCAGATTGGGGCAGGAACCGGATTGCTCTTTATTCTGCGATGGTTCTGGTGGCGCATTAATGCCGGTAGCGAAATTGCAGCGATGGTTATCTCCTTTGTTATTGCTATGTATTTTCAATTTTTTCATGTCCATACCGGACTTCCAGAATTGACGGGCTGGCAGGAAATTGTCATTGGAGTTATTATAACGACGATTGGTTGGGTTTCGGCCACTTATATGATTCGTCCTACTTCCAAGGAAACACTCTTTCGTTTCTATGAGATAGCACGACCCGGCGGACCCGGATGGGAGAGAGTATTAAATATGGCGGAGAACGAAGGTAAAAAGGTCAAAAAATATAAGGATGAAGCATGGCGTGTACCACAGGGAATTTTCTGTATGGTTTTAGCCTGTGTCGCTGTTTATGGAACGCTTTTCGCTACCGGTTATTGGATTTACGGCAATTGGATTCTTGCAGGCTTTATTACAGTGGTTTCTATAGTTGCTTCTATGATGCTTTTTAAGGCTTGGCGAAAGCTTATCAATATGAATCCCGATGACTTGTATGAGTAGCTGATAATGATTCCTTATACAGATGGTTTGGATTAGTTTCCTTCCAAAATGTGATACGCGAAATTCTTTTCGAACGGCGAATTGATCGAATAAAAGCAGATTGAAGAAGGGATGTTCCTTTATTTGGATGAAGAGTACTTAGAGCGTACAGATACAGTTATTGAACTGGAGTTTTTAAGAATGTATTGGATCCGTTAGTGAGAATATTTTTAATTCGGTGATCATGATCTAGACAAGCTTTTGGGCCGTTTGCTGATCGGTAATGAGTACATCAATAAGGTTGTTTTTGAGAGCCCCATGGATTACATCTACTTTCTGGGATCCGCCTGCTATTCCTACAACTGTTTTTATTTTTTTCAGTTCTTCTATTGATATTCCAATAACCAGCTCTTTGAGTGGCGAATCGATCTCCTTACCGTTTTTATCGAAAAATCGTAAGGCAATATCGCCTACGGCATCGGAATGAGTAATTTTTTCGTATAGTTTGGGAGGTAGTTCTTCGTGGTCCCGGTCAAGTACCGGGTTCGTTTTGAGTGCTCCGATACCAACGTAAAGTGTATCAATGGTTGAAAATAGATCAAGCGCACCTTTGACTTTTCGGTCGGCAAGGAGCACCTGTTTGGCTTCTTTACTATCTACAATTCCCGGGGCCGGTAGGAGCGTAAGTTTGCTCTTTAAGAGCTGAGAAAGCCTCCGGGAAATATCCGTTGCATGTGCCTTTGCTTCCGGAGGACCTACGCCCCCAAGGGCTTGTACGACGTGCGTATTATCCACTTGTTTTGAAGGCATGGCATCAACCATGGCCTGGAGGGTCGTTCCCCAGGTTACACCAATGGTTTCACCTTCCGATATGGTCCGATGCAAATAATCTGCGGCAGCAGACCCAATCTGTTTTTTGATTATTTTGTCGGAAATTTCCTCTTCGGAATCAACAATTAACGCTTCTTGTAGATGATAGGTATCCTCTAAAGCGTTTTCCAATTCTACAAAGCTATTGTTAGGTGAGAGTACGGATATTTGTACGATTCCAATCTCTCTGGCTTGTTTTAGTAGGCGGGATACTTTTGGCCGAGACAGATGTAAGCGGTTAGCAATTTCTTGCTGATTATATTTCTGCTCATAGTACATTGAGCTCACTTTGCTTAGAAGGCGGTTCTCAATGGATTTATTAGCTCTTAGCATATACAAAATTTAGCCTTACTTGATATCATAATACGTAAATGTCTTTTAGTGCCCGCTACCACTGTTTGCAAAATAAGTAAAGCTTGGCAAAACAGAAATTTAAAGCTTAATGAATTTTTGTTTCATGATTTTAGCTACTGATCTATTAGAAAGGAGGATAGTCGTAATACTTAAATGCAATTCTTGGTTAAATATTCAAAGGCAAAAGATATTCAAAATAAGAAATAACAATTAAAAAAAGTTTAGTTGACATTAAAAAATAAAATTGTAAATTAAGAAAAGAACAAATATTCATAAGTGAACAAATGTTCAATAAACGCTTTTTGAGAATTGTAGCTCAAGTAGATTGCCAGGGATAGATTGTTCATTACAACTTGATTCACCTACTGAAAATGGGGATTTGATATGATTGGAGAAGTTACAAGATCACTGTATAGTAGTAGCAAGAACAGAAGCGATTTAGAAGATTACTGGTATGGAATTCGGGAGGGCAATACCGAAGCATTATCCCATCTATATTGCGTTTCTTATTCCTGGCTTTTCAATTATGGCTATAAGATAATTCCAAGATCAGGCTTTGTTGAGGACGCTATACAGGAACTTTTTTTAATTCTTTGGAAGAAAAGAACGGATATAAATGAGGCCAAATCAGTCCGCTCTTATCTTTTTGCCTCTCTAAGGAGAATCATTTTTCGGCGGCTGGAAAAACAGAGGAATCGTACCCAAAGAAATCATGATTATAAGGACTACCAACTGCAAGAGGCCGGGAACATAGAAAAGATGATGATCCATCTTGAAGCTGGCCAAGAGCGCAAGGAGCAATTGAAAAATGCAATGCAATCGCTTAGTCAGCGCCAGAAGGAAGCCATCTCTCTCAAATATTTTGATGGCTTGTCAAATAAGGAAATTTCGCAGGTAATGAATATTAACAGACAGAGTGTATATAACCATGTGTCAACTGCCATTAGTAAGATGCAGGAACAGGTACAGCTAAGGTAAATCGATATATTTGAGAATGCGGTGTGAAAAGGAGAAATAAGATTTATTCATTTTTTTAGCAGTAGGATTACCGTCTGGCCTCCTCTTTATAAATAGAGTTGGGCTATAAAACTAGGCAGGAAGCAGTTTGATTGAGTTAAGATGATTTTAAAAGAAGATACTATAACCCTATCCCCTTGGTTATAGGTTATATGCCAGGTGTTGCTCTTGTTGTGTGTCTGAGGGCAGCCCTGGCATTTTTTATTTTTTTTTGTAAAACTGGTGGGATTTGAGACAAGAATATTTTAAATATGGAAAAGATATACCATATATATTTTAATAACGGTATAAATTATACAAGTTAGAGTCTGCCAGGGATACTTATTCTTCTGCAATTTTAATATTAAACATAATTCATAAACAGTTGGTGTATGAAAAAATATTTAATATTAATTCTCATAATTATAGTTGGAATTTCATCACCTGTTTGTTCTGCTGGTAATGATGGGGAATTAAGTGTTACAAATTTACAAACAGAATATTTTGAAAATCCTATTGGGATAGATCAAGCCAATCCACGGTTAGCCTGGAAGCTTAAGAATAGTGAGCGAAATACCTTGCAAGCTGCCTATCAAATCCAGGTAGCAAAAGGAGAAAATGACTTTTCCAGTGGAAATATCATCTGGGACACGGGTAGAGTTGAGTCTGAGTCCTCTATTCACAATGTATATGAGGGACCGGATCTTGAATCAGGCCAGCGGTATTACTGGAGGGTTCGGGTATGGAATCAAAATGATGGAGTATCAGAATGGAGTAATACCTCCTTTTGGGAAATGGGACTTTTAAATACTGATGATTGGCAGTTTGATTGGATTGAGCCGGGATTAGATCAGGATTCCTCTGAACCTCAGCCTGTGCCCATGTTGCGGACGGAGTTTTCTGTTCCTAAAGCAATTAAAGAAGCCCGGGCCTATGTGACGGCTCACGGATTGTATGAGATGGAGATAAATGGTGAAAAAGTAGGCGATCAGGTCTTCACCCCGGGGTGGACAAGCTATAATAACCGGCTGCAGTATCAAACATATGATGTTACTGAATACTTACAGTCTGGCGATAATGCCATTGGAGTTATGCTGGGGGATGGATGGTATCGCGGTTATATCGGATTTAACAATCAGCGGAATTATTATGGAGAAAACCTTGCCTTATTAGCCCAGATAAAGATTACCTATGAGGATGGCACAACAGAAACTTTTGGTACTGATGATTCCTGGAAAGCCACTACGGGTCCCATATTAAAGTCGGATATCTATAATGGGGAGGCTTATGACGCCCGCCTTGAAAAGGAGGGATGGGCAAATCCCGGTTATGATGACCGTAATTGGATTGGGGTTCGTGTTGTTTCTGATTCTGAAAGTAAAGAACAACTCGTAGCACCTGAGGGTCCTCCCGTTCGCAAAATTCAGGAGTTACGTCCGGTTGAAATTCTGAGGACTCCCGAAGGAGATACCGTTGTGGATATGGGACAAAATATGGTTGGTTGGATACGGTTGAAGGTGTCGGGATCAGCAGGTACGAAAGTAACTATGGAGCATGCCGAGGTGCTGGACAAAGACGGAAATTTTTATACTGAAAATCTTCGCGCTGCTAACCAAATTAATACCTACACATTAAAGGGTGAAGGCGAAGAAGTATGGGAGCCGAGATTTACGTTTCAGGGGTTTCGATATGTAAAAGTAGAAGGATATCCGGGTGAACTTACCAAAGATGGCGTAACGGGTGTGGTTATTCATTCTGATATGGAGCCTACAGGGCATTTTGAAAGCTCTAATCCCCTAATAAATCAATTACAGCATAATATTGTTTGGGGCCAAAAAGGTAATTTCCTGGATGTCCCCACAGATTGCCCGCAACGGGATGAACGATTAGGATGGACCGGCGATATTCAGGTTTTTGCCGGAACAGCCTGTTTAAATATGGATGCTGCCGGATTTTTAACCAAATGGCTGCGCGATTTAAAGGCCGACCAATTAAGTAATGGAAGTATTCCACACGTGGTGCCCAACGTGCTGGGAGAGGATTGGGCTGGTGCTGCCGGCTGGGCTGATGCCGGTGTGATTGTTCCCTGGACAATGTATCAGTCCTATGGCGATAAACGCATCCTGGAAACCCAGTATGAAAGCATGAAGGAATGGGTTGAGTTTATGAGAGAGGAAGCCCAAAGTGATGAGACTACCTATTTATGGGACAATACTTTTACTTTTGGCGACTGGCTCTCCTTTAACAGTGATGCATCTGATTATCCAGGGGCCTATACCGATAAAGAATTAATTTCAACAGCCTATTTCGCCCGTTCTACGGATTTACTTCACCGTACGGCAGAAATTCTTGGTAACAATGAAGATGCTAAAGAATACGCAAATCTGTTGGAACAGGTTAAAAAAGCGTTCCAAAGAGAGTATATAACAGCGAGTGGTAGGGTAATGTCAAATACCCAGACTGCTTATTTATTAGCCCTGAAATTTGGACTTCTACCCGATAGTTTGGAGCAGGATGCAGTAGGGCATTTAGTCGAAGATATTAATGAACGCGGGCATCTTACGACCGGATTTTTAGGGACGCCACATTTGAATCCTATTCTCAGTGAATACGGACATGACAAAGAGGCTTATAAATTACTGAACCGTAAAGAGTATCCCTCATGGCTTTATCCGGTAACAATAGATGCAACTACTATTTGGGAGCGTTGGGACGGCATAAAGCCGGACAGTAGTTTTCAAAATCCGGGAATGAACTCCTTTAACCATTATGCCTATGGTGCTATTGGCGAGTGGCTTCATAAAAATGTAGCTGGTATTAAAGCTGAAGCTCCAGGTTATAAAAAGATTACCATTGCACCACAAATAGGTGGAAATTTGACCCATGCACGAAGTCTTTTAAATACAATGTATGGAAGGGTGGAATCGGATTGGACGATTGATGGAGACCAATTCTTTCATACCGTTACCATTCCTGCTAACACGCGAGCAACGGTCACTTTTCTCAATACAACGCCAGATAGTATTACTGAAGGAGGTAAGGATTTAACAGATACGGAAGGAATACACGGGATAGAAAAGAAAGGAGATAATGTTGAAGTAAAAATCGGGTCCGGTACTTATCACTTTATTTATGGCTGGCAACACCTGGAAAAGAAATCGGGAAATAGTGATACAAATAATAAAAGCGGTGAAGAAAAAGACTTAGCTATAGACCATAAGCTTGCCGCATTAATTGCCGATAAGGATGCCAGGCAGATATTAAATGAAGAGCTGCCAGAATTAATGGACTCTCCCTGGTTGAGTCAGGTAATGGGATATCCTCTTGAGCGAGCGGCGCAGAGTCTACCCGGGCAATTCAGTATATCAAACGAAAACCTGCAAGCTATAGATCAAATGCTGAGCAATTTAAACCAGTGATTATGGATAAGAAAATATTTCTGCAAACAACAGCCGCCACCACCCGATCATTTATCCAAATACGGCAGATTTAAAAGGCCCCCAGCTGTTGATAAATAATGGGAAACCGACGCATCTTTTCCTGGCTACACAGGGAGGGAAATATAAAACCTCATCCGGCTTTGTGTTCAAGATTGAACAAAATGAATAGCAGGAGAAAGAATTTCTTTTGCCACTCTATAAAAAAGATCAAATATAGGATTATGAATATTACAAGTAAGAAAATAGTTTTTTTCATTAAACTGGGATTCCTTATTCCGGTTTTATCAATGTGTTTTATTTTGGGCCTCTGGAATACGGCAGGTGCCCAGGAATCCATTGACCGGCATGCGTTGGTTAACCGTCATAATGTAGAAATTACTGAGTTTGATTCTTTGAACTCCCTCTCCGTTGGAAATGGAGAATTTGCTTTTACCGTGGGAGCTACTGGATTGCAATCTTTCCCAGAGTTCTATGAGAATGGAATGTCGTTGGGGACCCAATCTCAATGGGGCTGGCACAGCTTCCCTAATACCGGGAACTATACAATGGAAGATGTGGCTGAGTATTACACCACTGATGATGGCCGGGAGGTACCCTATGCTACCCAACACGATACCGGAAGAGCAGCGGAGGCCACGCACTGGCTGAGAACTAATCCGCAGCGGCTTCATTTAGGAATTGTGGGACTAGTACTGCTTAAGGAAAATGGCGAAGAAGCAGCTATATCAGATATAAAAAATGTCGATCAGAAACTGAATCTGTGGACAGGTAAAATACACAGCCGATATACGGTTGATGGGGAGCCGGTAGAGGTGGAGCTATACGGGCATCAGGACAGGGATCAGATATCCGTACGTATTCATTCCCCGCTCATCGAAGAAGAACGCCTGAAGGTGAAATTTAGATTTCCCTATGGAAGTGACTGCCATGTATGTCCTGGGTATGATTGGAGTAAACCGGAAAAGCATGAGACGCTGTTAACAAACAAATCTGAAAACAGGGTTTTTCTTCAGAGAAAACTGGATACAACGAGCTATGTAACTGATGTCAGTTGGGAAGCTAAGGCGCAAATAAATGAAGAGGAAAAGCATTTATTTCATTTGACGCCGGATGCGGGTGAAGATACTTTTGTATTCAGCGTATTATTTCGCCAAGAAAAATTTGAAGAGGCTCCGGATGGATTTGAGGCAACCCGCCAAAACAGCCAGCAGCAATGGGAGAAATTTTGGTCGGAAGGAGGAGCAATAGATTTCTCCGGTTCCACCGATCCCAGGGCCAATGAGCTGGAGCGAAGGGTCGTACTGTCCCAATACCTAACGAAGATCCAGACGAGCGGTTCTCTTCCCCCGCAAGAGACCGGTTTAACCATGAATAGCTGGTACGGAAAATTTCACTTAGAAATGCACTGGTGGCATGGGGTGCATTATTCTCTCTGGGATCGCACTCATTTACTGGAAAATAGTTTAGATTGGTATAGCAAAGCAATGTCAGGGGCACGGAAAACCGCCCAGTGGCAGGGTTATGAGGGAGTACGGTGGCAGAAGATGACCGGTCCGGGCGGTAGGAAAAGTCCCTCGGGTGTAGGAGAGGTATTAGTTTGGCAGCAGCCTCATCCCATATATTTTGCAGAGGAGATTTATCGTCAAAATCCTACACAGAAAGTTTTAGATGAATATAAGGAACGGGTCTTCGAGACTGCCGAATTTATGGCTTCTTTTGCAACCTACGATTCAACGGATGGCCATTACCATCTGACGCGTCCCATTAAACCTGCCCAAGAACTGTTTGAAACGATGAATACGAAAAACCCTCCTTTTGAGCTCGCATATTGGCATTATGGACTCTCTGTTGCCCAAAAATGGAAAGAGCGATTAGACCTGCCGATCAATAAAAAATGGCAAGAAGTTGCGAATAACCTTGCCCCGTTGCCCAAAAAGGACAATTTATATCTTCCAAATGCCCTTACTCCGGATGCCTATACAAACGACAAATACCGTCATGACCATCCAATGGTGGTGGGAGCGTATGGACTAATTCCCTCGGCAGAATTAGTGGATGAGCAGATCATGAAAAATACTTTCAATGAAATTGAAAACCATTGGATATGGGAAAGTACCTGGGGGTGGGATTATCCCATGATGGCAATGGCTGCCGCAAGGCTCAATATGCCGGAAAAAGCGGTGGACGCACTTTTTATGGATGTTCAAAAGAATACGTACTTAAAAAATGGCCATAATTATCAGGATGAACGTCTCAGACTTTATTTGCCGGGCAATGGCGGACTGCTAACGGCGGTGGCCATGATGGCGGCCGGATGGGAGGATGGTCCTGATATTGATACCCCTGGTTTCCCTGATAATGGGAAATGGGATATCAAGTGGGAAGGCCTGCGAAAAATGCAGTAAGTCTTCTTTCACTGGCAGTTTAGCTCCATTTTTTAATTTCTAAGAGACAGATAACTCGTTCACATCTTTTCCGTGGTGGGAAAGTTATATACCAGTTATGATCCTTGTTGAGTATAGACTGGACAGACCTGGTATTTATTTCTGATAGAACTTGTGATTAGAGTCTCAATAAAAAGGAGTATGTACAATATTTTGGATGTCTCTCAAAAAGATAGTTTCAGATAGCTAAATAAATACCAGTTTGCTACTTATAAAGTTGAGTAGCAAATAAGCACCTCATTCCTGATAGGAATACCCGGTATGGGGTGCTGTTATGTGGTGAACTCAGGATCTAATGTGTATATAGTTTTTAAATGAACTTTAACGTTACAGTTGATAACATTTATGAATCATGTGAATAGATACTTGATGTATTTTGGAGGGATACTCCTTACAATCAGCCTGTTTATGGCTAATTCGGTCGAGGCGCAAAACGCTAATGAAAGAAATATCCAGCTTCCTGTTCCAACAAATTCCGAATTACCGTCCCTCTATTTGATTGGGGATTCAACTGTTCGAAACGGATCTGGTGACGGGGCAAATGGACAATGGGGATGGGGAAGCGTTTTGTCCTCTTATTTTGATACTGACAGAGTAAATGTAGTAAATCGAGCATTAGGAGGGCGTAGCAGCCGAACATATATTACTCAGGGATACTGGAGTCAACAAAAAGAGTTGTTAAAACCCGGAGATGTAGTGCTAATTCAATTTGGACATAACGATGCCAGTCCCATTAACGACACAAGTCGTGCAAGAGGAGTTCTCGATGGTATTGGTGAAGAAAAAAAGGATATCTTTAATAAGTTAACCAAAAAGGTAGAAACCGTATATACCTATGGTTCTTATTTAAGAACCTATATTTCAGACATTAAGAACAAGGGAGCTACGCCAATCATCTGTTCGCTGGTGCCCACTAATGGGAAAGTGATAGATAAAGAAGACCAATTTGCGAAATGGGCGGAACAAGTGGCGGTGACTGAAGGAGTTCGCTTCCTCGATTTAAATAAAATAATAGCTCGCGAATATGAAAAAGTAGGACGGGATAAAGTTCAGGACTTTTTTGTTGATGACAACGTGCATACAACACGGGAAGGAGCTGAGTTTAGTGCAGAAATGGTTGTCGCGACTTTAAAAGGGCTAGAACAAAATCCGGTTGAGCCTTGGTTTTCTAAAAAAGCGGAAACTGTAGAAATGCGAAATAAAGATACCAAAGAGATGAACGGCCCGGTCGTGACCGGATACGGCGAAGGACGCTTTGAAGTTGGGGAACTTTTATATCGTGACGATTTTACAAACCCAGATGAATGGGTACCGCAAGTTGAAGAAACCGATGCGCAGACAGAACCACGCATAGATTTCTGGAATGGTTTTCTTGAGGTGGTAGTGCCCGGTCGGGGCGCAACTATTTGGAACCGAAATAAGTTCAGTGGTAATGTGGCTATTACATATAAAGTGAAAGCCCCCTCAACCTATGTGGAGGAATTGGGAATAGTAGTGCGGGATATCAATACGTTTTGGCATGCATCTGATCCGAATGTCCCAGACGATATTTTTAATCCCGATAAGTACACAGGAGCATTCAGTTCCTATCATAAACAACAGGGATATTACGCAAGTATGGGAGGCAGAGATAATACCACTACCCGCTTCAGGCGATACCCGCGCATTCGCAACGGGGAACCGGTTGAACATATCGCTTTATCGGAAAGAGATGGCCGCAAAAAGTTTCTGATCCGGCCGGACCACACCCATACTATTCAACTAGTTACTTATGACGATGTAATTCAATATATCGTAGATGGGAATGTATACTATGAAATACAGGAAGGAGACACTGTAACCGTTTTCCGGCCGGATGGCACACAGGAACAGGTGGTTTATACCCCGGAACGTTTTCCATCATATAATGAAGGATGGTTTGGCTTTCGCCTGGTAAATACCCATCATATTTATTCTGATTTTAGGGTTTGTCGTCTTGAATCAGTCGAGTAAATAGAATATTGGACCCAACAAAACTAAAGTTAAAAAAACCGGGATTGGAAACTAAATATCATTGGCTGGTTTATTCAGTCCGTTTCTAATAAATTTTAACAAGTAGGAACGGAATCTGTATGTCTCTATTATGTTTGAGCAGGTATGCAAATCTAGATATTAAGTGAGTACCCTTGTATCCGGATGAAAATGAATATGAGTGAGGTCTAGCAAGATAGGGTAGGTTAATTAACTGATTATGGAAGGAATGAATCGCATTAGGATTAAAGCAAATAACTACAGGGTTTAGGATTTATAAGCCCCTTTTACATTTAGGAATCTATAAAACTATTAATCATGCATAACTGGTTTAAAATGGGCAAATATATGGCCATAAGTTGTATAACTATTTTGGTTATGCTTATGATGGGCAGTGTTGGACTTGCTCAGGATTCGGTTGAATTACTTAAAAAAGAATTTAAAGATCCACCACAATCAGCCCAGCCACGAACCTTTTGGCATTGGACGAATGGGAATATAAATCGCGAGGGTATTGAAAAAGATTTAGAGTGGATGAAGCGGGTGGGTATTCAAGGGGTTCAGTTAGCCGACTTAGGTTTTGGGACAGGACAAAGCATTGAACAAAAGGTACCCTACGGAAGCCCGGAATGGCTTGATCATGTGCGTTTTGCTGCATCAAAAGCCGCTGAGTTAGGATTAGAAATGTCTATATTTAGTTCCCCGGGATGGAGCCTTGCCGGGGGTCCTTGGGTTAAGCCCAAGGAGGCGATGAAGAAAGTGGTTTGGAGTGATACCAGTATAACAGGCTCCCAGCTATTCAATACCAAATTGCCGGCTCCCCCCTCTAATAATGGTCCCTTTCAAAATATGTCGCCGGGTGGAAGCCAGGAAGAAACGTATTATCAGAATATTGCGACCTTTGCCTACCGCACATCCTCGACTGAAACAAAACTGAAGGAAACCCATCCGGAAGTTTCTGCAAATACAGGTCCGATAGACGGCAAAGCGCTGATGGATCACGATTACAATAGTGCCGTCATTATTACTACACCTGAAGGAGACAGTACGGCGTGGATAGAATTTGAGTTCGCTCAACCTTTTAGAGCCCGCGCCATTACAATTTCCGCCCGAGAGGGGGTCCCCTTTGGTCGTGTTGAGGCCAGTGACAATGGTAGTAGTTATCATACCATAGCAATGCTTCCGGGACCCCAAAATTATCGTGCCGGTAATGTACAAACATATTCTTTTCCTGAGACAACGGCGCGGTACTTTAGAGTCGAAATTACGGGAGCATCTATGAGCCCTGAAGAAGTAATGTCTCAGCCGAAACCAAAGCCTGATAGTGCCTATGCGCTTACAGAGGTCAGGCTAAGTTCAGATGCTTACGTTAATCGTTTTGAGGATAAAGCCGGTTACTACCGGTTTCTGTTCGACTATAAATCTTCTTCAATCCCGTCATTTGATTCATCAGCAGTTATCAAACAATCAGACATTATTAATCTGACGTCCAGAGTTGATGACAATGGCAGGCTGGAATGGCAGGTACCTGAAGGTAACTGGACGATTTTACGGATGGGATATTCTCTAACAGGTGCAAGAAACAGACCTCCCCGTCCCAATGGTTCGGGTTACGAAGTGGATAAGTTAAATCCGCAGTATGTCAAAAGCTATCTTCATGGTTATTTAGATCCTATTGCTGATACTTTGGGCTCGCTTTTTGGGAATAGTTTGAACCATGTGACTTTAGACAGCTGGGAAGCTGGAATGCAAAACTGGACGGGAGGTATGATAGAGGCGTTTCAGAAACGGTGCGGATATGATCCAAGGCCCTACTTACCGGTATTAGCAGGTCATGTCGTGGAAAGTTCGGAAATAAGTGACCGGTTTCTCTGGGATTTCAGGCGTACACTGGCAGATATGTTTGCCGAAAATTTCTATGGTGTGGTAACGGATTATTTGAATCAACGGGGATTAAAGACGTATGGAGAGGCCTCGGGTGTATCGTTGGAAATTCTGGAAGATGCCCTGCTGACCAAGAAGAATGTTGACATCCCGATGGGGGAGTTCTGGGTAAATGATCTTCATCCCCGCTCTATGTACTATGTTGATGTGCGGGGTGCGGCATCGGCCGCTCATGTATATGGTAAACCCTATGTGGCCACAGAATCTTTTACGGGAGGGGATTATGAGGCTCCTTATACACTGAAAAAAGTGGCCGATTATTGGTTTGCCCAGGGCGTAAATCGTATTGTCTTCCACAGTACTGCCCTGCAACCCCTGGACACAAAGCCCGGAAATACTATGGTAGGGACGCATATAAATCGAAACATAACTTGGGCAGAGCTGGCAGAACCTTTTACTTCATATTTGAGCAGAATATCATTTATGTTGCAACAGGGGCAATATATAGCAGATGTAGCTTATCTGTTGAAAGAAGGAGCCCCTTCAACAATGCCTTTCTGGGGGGATGGGCTTACACCGAAGTTACCTGATGGATACGATTATGACTATGTCAATACAGATATCCTGCTCAATTATATGTCTGTTGATTCCGGCGGACAGATTGTTCTGCCAAGTGGGATGAAGTACCGTGTGCTTGTATTACCGGAAACAAGTAAAATGACATTGCCTGTAATTCGAAAAATTCGTGAGTTAGCTGAGAAGGGCGCAACAGTTCTCGGACCCAAACCAGAAAAATCACCAAGCCTGAAGGGATATCCGGATACGGATCACGAAGTACAGGAACTTGCTGCCGAAATCTGGGGGGACCTTGATGGTATCAACCGAACGATAAACTATTATGGAGAGGGAATGGTTGTTTGGGGACTTTCGCTTTCCGATGTTTTACCAATGATTGAGGTCCAGAAGGATGTTGCATACGATCAACTTATTAACTCAAGCCTGGAATGGATTCACCGTCGTGTAGGCAATTCAGATATTTACTATGTGTCCAATAGCAATGATCATTCCCAGGAGGTAAATGTTCGGTTCCGTGTAAGTGGCAAGAAGGCAGAGATCTGGCATCCCGATGAAGGAACAATCGAGCCTGCAGAGTACCGGATGTCGAGTAGCTTTACGACCATTCCCCTAAATTTATCTGAACGTGAATCAGTCTTCGTAGTTTTTTCAGGGACAGCTTCCGATTCTTCATATAGCATTCCCGATAGCCAAATAGAATCGGTTACAACAATAGAGGGACCTTGGGAAGTTAGTTTTTCGCCTGATTTGGGGGCTCCCGAAAAAGTTCAATTTGACCAATTGGAGTCTTGGACCAAAAATGATAATGAGGGAATAAAGTATTTCTCTGGTACCGCTACTTATAAGCAGTCCTTTCAGAGCCAAGCGAGCTGGCTTAATTCAGAGGGAAAAGTGGTACTTGATCTTGGCAATGTTAAGGATATAGCTCAAATTTCGCTTAATGGTAAGCCACTGGACATACTATGGAAACCCCCGTATCAGATTAATATTACTGATGAGCTAGAACCAGACACTAATAATTTGGAAGTGAGCGTAACCAACCAATGGACAAATAGATTGATTGGAGATCAGTCTGCTCCTGATGGGAAGAAAATACTTTCTACGAGTATTCCCCGATTTGGCGCGCCACGTACCCTGAAAGATTCTGGACTGCTTGGACCCGTCACAATTAAGGTTTTGACAACAAAAAACCAACAAGATTATGAATAAATCAGGGATTGTATCTGAAATATGCAGGAAGCAGTGTAAGTGCTTTTATGCTCCGTTAACTCTTCTTTTGGTGGTATTGGTTTCTTATCCAGTAAAGGGCCAGGCACCTGACACAGTAGCGGGGATTCCGGTTAATTATGATGAGGAGAAAGTAGGTAAATACCAGCTTCCCGATCCGCTAAAGCTTGCTAATGGAGAGTCCGTAGATAATGCTGACACATGGTTTGAAAAACGACGTCCAGAGATTCTTGAACTGTTCAAGGAGTTCCAGTATGGGCATACACCCGGTCCTCTTGATGATTTGGATTATAACCTTTTTGACGATGGGACCCCGGCATATGATGGAACTGCTGTTCGCAAACAGGTTACAATATATTTTTCTGATGACAAAGAAGGTCCCAAAATGGATCTGTTAATTTATTTACCGGCCGATACAATGGACCCAGCACCGGTATTGTTAATGCCAGGTTTCTTTCCGAATTATAGCAGGGTAGATGATCCCGGTGTCAAGCGCGGACAAATATGGAACCGGGAAAATGAAAGAGCTCCTGCTCCTGGAGATAGTCCATTTGGAAAATTAGACGTTCCACTTCTTATTTCTAACGGCGTTGGGGTAGCCACAGTTTATTATGAAGATATTGAGCCGGATTTTGATGGGGGTTCTAAATATGGTGTTACAGGACTTTATCGGGAAGAAGGACAGGAAAAACGAAAATCGGATGAGTGGGGCGCTATTTCTGCCTGGGCATGGGGACTGAGCCGGGCAATGGATTATATTGAAAAGGATAAGAATATTGATTCAGATCGGGTAGCTCTGATGGGTATTTCACGACTTGGAAAAACCGTATTATGGACTGCTGCCCGGGATAAGCGTTTTGCTGCGGTCATTGCCAGTTGTTCAGGTGAGGGAGGGGCGGCTATAAGTCGTCGTGATTTTGGGGAGACCGTTGCTCATTTGACGGCACCTTCCCGCTATCCGTATCAGTTTGCTCCAAACTACCACGTGTTTGCTAAACATGTCAATCAGCTCCCAGTAGACGGCAATTTGCTACTTTCCCTTATTGCACCTCGTCCGGTGCTTCTGCAAACAGGAGATGAAGATCTATGGTCTGATCCGAAGGGCGAATTTCTGGCAGCCGTCGATGCCGGACGGGTTTACCGGTTATTGGGTAAACAGGGACTGGGTACTGATCAATGGCCTTCACCCGGGGAGCCGGTTTTGGGCACAATTAGTTATTACATGCATGATGGCGGCCATGGTACCATCCCTTCTGATTGGGATATATTCCTGAATTTTTTGCAGAAATATTTGTAGATAAGTATGTAAAAGAAGTAACCGCCTTAAATTGTTGAAATGTTATATATGGGGCATCAGCAGTCTCGAATTTTTTAATTCTAAATTAATTAGCAGTCAACATATATCGCTATGAATAATTGTCAACACTACTTTTTTGTCCTTGTTTTTTTCTTGATCTCCATGGCCATTCCTGTTGTGGGGCAGGCACAGGAATCGATAGGAACACTCCAGTCGGATATTGAACAAAAGGGTAATATTATAATGATGTCAGCTACTAACGCTGAAGTACAGCTTGAATTCTGTACCCCTTCAATGGTTCGTGTACGCAGTAGCTGGGATCGGGAATTCAATGAGGAAAAATCTTTGGGATTGATGGTTACAAAACATGATTGGCCACCGGTAGATATCCAATCGACAGAAGAGGAAGACTTTTTGGATTTTGAAACCGAATATCTAAAAGTCCGGGTTTATAAATCACCGTTACTTGTAGAATTCTATTCAGCTGACGGAAAGTTATTGTCGACCGAAAAATTTGATCAAGATGCCCGAGGAATAACCCAAGAAGATGAAGGTGTTTCGGTTCGGAAGAAACTATTTAGGGATGAGCAGTTCTTTGGCTTTGGCGAACGCATGGATTTTGTAAATCAGCGGGGCAAAAAGTTAAACCTAACTGTTGGTCGTGGTATCGGTCGACCTCATATTGTAGGAGCTTATAATATTCTGGAAGCGAATTACAGTCCGGTACCCTTTTTCATGAGTACTCGCGGCTATGGTATTTTCTTCAATACACCATACACGACCGAATGGGATATGGGGCATTCCAATCCGGATGCCTATTCCTTCAAAGCCGAGGGAGGCGAAATGGATTACTATTTCATGTACGGCCCTGATTTCCCCTCTATTTTAGATGATTATACTTCGGTTACCGGTAAATCTCCTCTCTTGCCAAAATTTACTCATGGTTTGCATGTAGGAACTTATAGTGGTGGTACCTGGGGCTATGAGGAGCATACATCTACCGATTATGTCGTTAATTTAGGACGTAAGTTCCGTGAAAAAGAAATTCCAGCCGACCTTTTACATCTGGATTCTACCTGGAGAATGTTTGGTGAGCATGGGGGAAGTGGTGCTACTACTTTTGAATGGCGCAAAACTTTTAACAATCCGGAAGCGATGTTCGACAGTCTCTATGCCATGGGATATGATATGGTTGGGGTCCACGTACGTCCTCGTTATGATAATGGTGAGAAATATAATTTGTTAGACCGTGCACGAGAAGAGGGAATGGTTTATCCGGAACCGAATAATTCTGGTGAGTTTGTCAACTTTTTTGATTCTACTGCCGTTGACTGGTGGTGGGAAAACGGAGCAATGAAGGTTGTTTCCCAGGGCGCAATGTTTTTTAAAACCGATGAAGGCAGTGCATTCGGACGAAAGGCCAATGAGAGTGATAAAACTGGTCCAACCGGAGAAGAAGCAGCTCGTTTACACAACCTGTTTCCGCTTGCATATGCCAAAGCCCCATTTGAGCGATTCAGTGATCACAACGAAATGCGTGGTTTTAACCTGACGCGCGAGGGCTATGCCGGTATTCAGCGCTATCCATATATTTGGGCGGGCGACTGGCCCAGCGAATGGCAATACTTTAAACCCGTTATTCGGGCCGGACTTAATATAGGGCTCTCCGGCGTTGGCTATTGGTCCCATAATATGGGAGGATTTGAACATGAGGCTGATCCGGAGCTTTATATCCGGTGGACCCAATTCGGATTGTTTAGTCCCATGGCTCACCTTTTTGGGATGGACCATCCCGGGTATAAAGAACCTTGGAATTACGGAGAGGAAGCCGAACGTATTTTTAAAAAGTATGACCGCATGCGGTATCGGTTTATTCCCTATATCTATAGTGAGGCTTATAAAATGCATAAAACCGGTATGCCTATAATGCGGGCACTGGTATTGGAATACCAAAATGATGAAAATGTATACGGCATTGATGATCAGTATCTGTTCGGCAGCAACCTGCTCATTGCTCCCGTTACTACTAAAGGTGCCCAAACCCGGGTGGTGTATCTACCCGAAGGTACCTGGTACGATTACTGGAATGGAGAATCCTATGAGGGTAAACAGTACTATAATATCGTAACCCCACTGGAAAAACTGCCGATTTTTGTGAAGGCCGGTGGTATCCTTCCAAAGCAAAGAGTTTTAAACCTGGGACAGGAAACTGCCGATACGCTTACCCTGGAAATTTTTCCGGATGGAGAGTCCTCTTATGAGATATACGATGATGATGGCAAGAGTAAAAATTATGAGGATGGAGAATATGCGATTACAGAAGTAACGGCCAACGATGATAGTGGGCAGACGGTGATCAAAATACAGGCGCCTCAGGGTGAATACCAAGTGCCGGAGCGTTCTTATAAGCTGAATGTTCACAGCGATACGGCGCCCCAATCTGTACAGGAAGGATCGAAACAGCTCAACTCCTTTTCTTCTGGATCTGAGTACGAAGAAAACCAGCAGCAAGCAGGATGGTATTTTGATGAAGAAGCAGGAGAGCTTCATATAAGGCTCTCAGAAAGTAGTGAAGAGGATATTACCGTAGTCGTCTCTAAATGACACAAGGGAATCATTTTATGAAATGCCATGCATCAATATCAATATTTTTCCTTATCGTTTCTGTTTTCTGCCTTTCGTGTTCCAGCGAGGTGCAGAAGCCCAATATTTTGGTTATCATCGCTGATGATGCGGGATGGAATGACGTAGGATACAACGGGTCTGAAATAGAAACACCCAATATTGATGCTCTGGCGCAGGGCGGCGTAAAGCTCAATCGTTTCTATGCCACTCCAACCTGTTCGCCATCCCGTGCAGCTTTCCTTACCGGGATACCAGCCAGTAGAATGGGGATAGTGGCCCCTATAAGTGGAAGGAGTGAAAAGGCATTGCCCGATTCTCTTATTACCCTTCCCCAGGCACTGAAGGAAGCTGGCTATGAGACGGCACTCATGGGTAAATGGCATTTGGGTCTCAAGCCTGAAAGTGGACCTATGGCCTATGGTTTTGATTATTCTTATGGATTTTTACATGGACAAATTGATCATTATGCCCATACCTACAAAAATGGAGATCAAAGCTGGCATCGAAACGGCAATTTTATTGAAGAAGAAGGTCATGCTACGGATTTGATTACTGAGGAAACAATTAACTGGCTGACCGAGAAAAGGAGTGCGGACAAAAGGTTTTTCCTGCAGGTGGCTTATAGTGCTCCCCATGTTCCATTGCAGGAGGAAGAGAAGTGGAAAGAAATGTACAACGGAGTTATCAGTGATACTTCTCGTCGACATTATGCCGCGGCTATGACCCATATGGATTTTGGAATTGGAAAGATTCTTGGGACCCTGAAAAAGGAAGAACTGGAGCAGAATACATTGGTACTTTTTATGAGCGACAACGGGGCACAAAAGGAATGGTATCCCGATCAGCAGTATGATGGGAAATATGGACCCAACCCGACGCTCGGAAGTAATAGTCCCTTGCGAGGCTGGAAAACCTCGAACTATGAAGGTGGAATCAGAGTCCCGACTGTTCTTTCTTGGAAAGGTCAGTTAGAGCAAGGAACGTTTGAAAATCCGGTAAGTATTACCGATTGGATGCCCACATTTTTAGAAATTGCTAACACGGAAAAGAGACCGGCACATGTTGAAGGAAAAAGCATTGCCAGCTTGCTTTATGGAGAAGAAAAACGGCAAAACCGTATGATTTATGTCAGGGGCCATCTGCAGGAAAGTCTCATAACCAGGAAGTGGAAACTTATTAGAACCAGACATGCAGAAGGAGAAACAGAGTATGAGTTATATCAGCTTGAGAAAGATCCCGAAGAAGAAAAAAATGTGATTACTGAATATACGGAAATAGTTTCTAAACTGAAGCAGAAGCTTGAGGAAGAGTTCCAAAAAGATGTGGATGAAGTGAACTACACCCTGGAATGACAAAATTTATCTTTTAACTACAAATGCTTTAATCTTATGAAACGCCATGCTTTTACGATGAAATTAAAACCCGGATGCGAAGAAGAGTACAAAAAGCGTCATGATGAAATATGGCCTGAACTTAAAGAAATTCTTTCCGAAGCCGGTATCCATGACTACTCTATCTTCCTGGATGAAGATACGCTCACATTATTTGCAGTCCAGAAACTGGAGGACGATTACAACGATGAGGATATTATAGACAATCCCATCGTTAGAAAGTGGTGGGATTATATGGAAGATATTATGGAAACGAATCCTGATAATTCACCCGTAACGACTCCTCTCAAAGAGGTCTTCCACATGGATTAGTTTGTATCTATCAGTAGATATAGGAACCGAAAATTCAGATAAGGTCATTTAAAAAATAACCGGTAGGAATAAGACCATGAAATCATATTTGATAACTTGTATTGCATTAGTTGTAACAGTAGGATGCTTGTTACCCATAAAAGTCCAGGCACAGCCACTCATGGAAGATCTTGACCGGGGCCTTGTTGCCGCACCACAAGAAGATGGTGGAGTATTTATAAGTTGGCGATTGCTGGCCACTGACCCAGAAGGGACAGCCTTTAACCTGTATCGAAAAACAAACAATGGCAAAGCTACTAAAATTAATGAACAGCCAATAATCGGGGCAACGAATTTTGTGGATCAGAATGTAAAGCCGGAGAAGGATATAGCGTATGTAGTACGGCCCGTGGTAAATGGTAAGGAGCGGTCTCAAAGTAAGGCATTTCAGCTGGACTCAGCACATCCTTATCTTTCAGTTCCGCTGGAAACGCCCAGCGGTTATACTCCTAATGATGCCTCTGTTGGCGATTTGAATGGCGATGGACAATATGAGATTGTCATTCATCATACCGGGGAAAGCCGGGACAATTCCCAAAGCGGTTTTACAGATCCGCCTATTATCGATGCCTATACATTGGAAGGCACTCATTTGTGGAGAATTAACCTGGGAATAAATATCCGCGAAGGGGCTCACTATACCCAGTTTATGGTTTACGATTTGGATAGCGATGGAAAAGCAGAGATCGCTATGAAAACGGCGGATGGTACTGTGGACGGAGAGGGGACGGTAATTGGCGATCCGGATGCGGACTATCGCAATGAAGAAGGATATATCCTGGAAGGACCGGAATATCTGACTATTTTTGACGGAGAAACGGGGGGCGAACTGGCAACGACAGACTATATTCCACCCCGTCATCCGGAGACGCTTGAACCTACTTCAGAGCAGCTGGACGAGATTTGGGGCGACGGCTATGGAAATCGCATGGATCGTTTTTTGGCCGGTGTGGCCTATCTGGATGGGGAGCGTCCCAGCCTTATTATGGCCCGCGGGTATTATACCAGAGCCGTGCTGACTGCCTGGAATTGGCGCGATGGAAAGTTATCCCATCAGTGGACCTTTGATAGTGACGACGGAACCCCGGGAAACAGGGCTTACAGGGGACAGGGAAATCATCAGCTTAGCATTGCTGATGTTGATGAAGATGGGAAGGATGAAATTATTTACGGTGCAGCCGCGATAGATCACAATGGTGAAGGATTATATTCTACCGGTTTGGGTCATGGTGATGCACTACATGTTTCAGATCTGGATCCCGGGCATCCCGGACAAGAGATTTTTAACATCCAGGAACGTTTTGATGATGCGGGTGCCAACTTCAGGGATGCGGCTACTGGAGAAATCCTCTGGAAAAAACCTTCGGTTAAGGCAGGCGATGATGGAGAGGGACCGGGAAGAGGTAACGCTTTTAATATAGATCCCCGTCACCCCGGGGCAGAGGCTTGGGTACATGGCGCAAATATTGATGGGATGTTTAATGCGAAAGGGGAAACGATCAGTAATCAAAAACCCGAATTTTGTAATTTTGGCGTTTGGTGGGATGGCGACCTGTTGCGAGAGCTTCTCGACGGGAATGTTATTGCCAAATGGGATTGGGAAGCAGAAGAATTAAATTCTGTGCTTGTGGCTGAAGGAGCAACCTCTAATAACGGAACCAAAGCCACACCCGCTTTAAGTGGAGATATTCTGGGAGATTGGCGGGAAGAGGTAATTCTACGTTCCGAAGATAATGAAGAGCTTCGAATTTACACGACTACTATTCCGACCGATCATCGCATGTATACGCTACTGCACGATCGGCAATACCGGCTGGCTTTGGCCTGGCAAAATGTGGCCTATAATCAGCCGCCTCATCCCAGCTTTTATATGGAAAATTTTATGGAGGAGTACAGTCGTCCGGATATTAAAGTTGTTGAAATAAAATAGAAATGGTTAGTTCAAACAACCACGACAGGGAACAAGAAATTTCGCAGGTCTGAAAACAATATAATGGTAATACATTATTGCGATAGAGGATCTTACAGACTACATTGGTTCAGCAGAGGTATGGGAATCGATTGGGCCAGGTTTTAAAGAGTATGATACCTGAAAAAATAAGTTCAGGCACTCAGTAATTAATAATCACATATATAATATAAAAGATGTATAGGCAAAGTAATCGGACAGTAATTACGATAGGGATATTATTGCTAAGCTTTATGGTTGGGTGTACAACCGAAGAGCCTCCGGAACCACAATGGCCGGAAGTAACGTCAGAAAATAAACCTTGGACCCGATGGTGGTGGCAGGGCAGTGCCGTAGATAAAGAAAATCTGACCCTGGAGCTGGAAAGCTTTAAAGAGGCCAATATAGGGGGCGTCGAAATCACCCCGATCTATGGAGTAGCCGGATATGAAGATGAATTTATTGATTTTCTGTCGCCGGAGTGGATGGAAATGCTAACCCATACCTTGCAGAAAGGAGACAGCCTGGATATAGGTGTTGATATGGCTACCGGTACGGGATGGCCCTTTGGCGGACCAATGGTAGGCGACGCAAGAGCGGCGAAGTATGTGGCTTATGAAACATATGAGCTGCAGGAGGGAGAAAGCCTTTCTACTCCTATTGAATATGTTCAGGAGCCGTTCGTATATGCACTCGGTAATCGTATGTTTGGAGTGGAAAGCGGTTCTGCTATAGAACCTGGCGAGGAGATTGAACTTGATGATCTGGAAGAACCAGTTTCTGCCAATGATAACTTGCAATCGCTGGCACTGGAACAGGTTCGATTTGAAAAATCATTGCCGCTTGTCACTCTGATGGCTTTTTCAAATGAAGGGGAATCCATTGATCTTACAGACAGCGTTGACACGGAAGGGAATTTGGCATGGACTGCTCCGGAAGGAAACTGGACGCTATATGCATTTTTTCAGGGAATACATGGAAAAATGGTCGAACGTGCCGGACCCGGAGGAGAAGGATTGGCAATTGATCATTTTGATGAAGATGTGCTTACTGATTATTTGACCTATTTCAATGAGGCATTTACGGGTTATGATATTTCAGGATTAAGAAGCTTTTTTAACGATTCCTATGAGGTAGACGATGCCCGGGGAGAGGCTAACTGGACTCGTTATTTCCTGGAAGAATTTGAGCAGCGCCGCGGATATGATTTAAGAGAACATCTTCCGGCACTATTAGGCAATAGCTCTGATGAAAAAAACAGTCGTATATTGAGTGATTACCGGCAAACTGTTTCGGATCTGCTGCTGGATGAGTTTACCCGTCCCTGGAACCAATGGGCTGATGGGAAAGGTGCTCATATACGTAACCAGGCGCACGGGTCGCCTGCCAATATTTTGGATCTCTACGCCGCCAGTGATATTCCCGAAACTGAAGGGACCGATATCTTCCGGGCTAAGATGGCTTCATCAGCCGCTAATGTGACGGATAAACAGTTGGTGGGCTCAGAGGCCGCCACCTGGCTGAATGAGCATTTCAGTTCCTCTCTATCTGACCTTAAGACTGCCGTAGATCGATTTTTCCTTGGTGGTGTTAACCATATTGTGTATCACGGTTCGGCCTATTCTCCACAGGATGAAGAATGGCCGGGCTGGTTATTTTATGCGGCCGTTCACTTCAATCCGCAGAATCCATTTTGGGATCATTTTAAAGCATTTAATGAATACGTAGCTCGTACACAGTCATTCTTGCAGCGGGGTAATCCTGATAATGATGTACTTCTCTATTTGCCTATTCATGACCGCTGGGCCGAAACCGGCCCGGGACTCCTGCAGCATTTTGATGGGGGAATTGAAGATCAATTTGAGGGAACCGCTTTTAAAGAAGCTGCTGAGGAAATGCAAAGTCGGGGCTATGGCTTCGATTACATCTCAGACCGCCAACTGCAGCAGGTGGCCAGCTCCGGACAGCAAATACAAGCGGGTGACATTAGCTATAAAACCCTGTTAGTTCCGGCCAGCAAATATATTCCGGTTTCAACTTTTGAAAGAATCGTGGACTTGGCAAACAGTGGAGCGACGGTGCTCTTTTACCAGGATTTGCCGTCTGAGGTAGCAGGCTGGTCTGACCTGGAAACCAATCGCAAGCGTTTCCAACAGCTGGTAGAAAATATCGACTTCTCTGACTCTGATGAAGGATCAGTGCGAGAAGCAGAGGCGGGTGAAGGGCGTTTCCTGCTCGGTGACAACCTTGATGAATTATTGGAGGAGGCTTCTGTAGTGCGGGAGTCAATGACCGACCGAGGCATTGAATACCTGCGCCGAAGCCACGAGGAGGGGAACACCTACTTTATTACAAATTGGGGTAAACAAAGGATTGACGATTGGATTCCTCTCGGCGTATCTGCTGAATCAGCAG